>JAFIGU010000004.1 GCA_017849555.1 Sphingomonas sp.
GGGCGCGGTGACGGGGCGGATTTGGGCGCCAGGCAGGGAGCAGGGGGAGCGCGGGGCGTTGTGCCTCGTGCGCGGCGCGCGCCGCCGCGGGGCTCCAAAGGCCGCCAGCCCGCGGGGTCGCCCGGAGAAGCCCGCCGGACGGCGTCGCTTGCTTGCGCGTCGCTTCAGCTACGCGTCTGCGCTGCGCTCCTTGCCGGCGGGCTTCTCCGGGCGATCACGACGCCGTTGCAATTGAGTTTAGGCCCTAACGCACGCGCCCCGGCTGCTCCTCGCGCGCGAGCCGTTCGACCAGCCGCTGGTAGAGCACCACGCCCTTGTCGAACGTCGCCGGCATCGCGCGCCGCGCGGGATCGAGATCGATCACCCGCTGCTGCGCCTCGATCATCGTCTTGTCCTCGGCGAAGGCCTTGTCGGCGAGCCCCATCAGCACATCGCGCAACGCTTCGTCGCCGTGATCGCGGTGCGGCCCCCAGCTGAAGAAATAGCGGCTCGTTCGATCGGTCAGCGCGGTTACCGCCTGGCTGGTGAAGGTCACCCCGGTGCGCGGCAGGTCGGGGGGCGGCGGAGCGTCGCCGAGCCGATCCGCGGTCCCGACCGGGAAGGAGGCGGTCGGCATCAGCAGCACGCCCGGCACATGATATTCATAGCTCGACCAGACATCCACCGGCCCGCCGCGCGATCGCCCGCCCGATTGCGCGCGGACCCAGCGCTCGAACCTGATGCCGCGCGGCAATGGCGTCACCTTCGGGCGGGTGTTCGCCCATTCCGCATCCGCGCCGAAGCTCGCCGGATGGACGAACGACAGATGCGTGAAATCGCACAGATTGTC
The DNA here is from genome assembly GCA_017849555.1 of Sphingomonas sp. Lineage (GTDB taxonomy): Bacteria > Pseudomonadota > Alphaproteobacteria > Sphingomonadales > Sphingomonadaceae > Sphingomonas > Sphingomonas lycopersici. Next base: position 830 of record JAFIGU010000004.1, read on the forward strand.
GTGGATCAATTGCGCATTGGCCTGATAGTCGAGCTGGCCGCGCCCCAGGATATAGTCCGGATCGTCGAAGCCGACCGCCGGCGGGATCAGCGCCGGATCGGCCTTCGCCGGATCGCCCGGCCACACCCAGATCCACGAGTGACGCTCCACCACCGGATAGGCGCGGACGCGCGCGGTCGCGGGGATCGTCTCCTGTCCCGGAATTTCGACGCAGGCGCCGTCTGCCGCGAAACGCAGCCCGTGGTACATGCAGCGCAGCGTCTCGCCTTCGCAGCGCCCCAACGAAAGCGGGGCGAGCCGGTGGACGCAGCGATCCTCCAGCGCCGCCAGCATGCCGCTTTCCGAGCGGAAGATGACGATCGGATCGCCCGCGACGGTGATCGCGAACGGAGCCTTCGCGGCGAGGTCCATCGACCAGCAGGCGACATGCCAGGCGTTGCGGACGTGCAGCATGACCCTCTCCTCCGTCTCGATGCGACTTTACTTAACGGCGTTAAATTGTCAAACCCGCACGACATGGCCCGGCTGCGCGACATTTCGATCGATCGGGAGACGATCCTGCGCGCGGCCTTCGGGCTGCTCGACGAGACCGGGCTGGACGGGATCACGATGCGCGCGCTCGCCGCGCGGCTGTCGGTGCAGGCGCCCGCGCTCTACTGGCATGTGAAGGACAAGGCCGAGCTGATCGCGATGATGGCGCAGGATCTCTATTTGCGCGGGCGCGAGGAATGCCGCGGCAGCGCCGATGCGCGATCATGGCTGCTCGCGCTGGGGCAGGGCTTGCGCCGCGTGCTGACCGGGCACCGCGACGCGGGGCGCCTGCTGGCGATCGCCCGCCCGCTGACCCACGCCGACGCGGCGCTCGCCGAGAGAATGGCCGCGCCGCTCGGCGTCTTCGGCTTCAGCGTGGCGCGGGCGCTGGAGGCGCAGGCGGCGGTGCTGTCGCTGACGCTGGGCTGGGCGCTGTATCGCGAAAATGCCGCGATGGCCGAGCACCTGCTGCGGATGTTCGACCTCGACGCAAGCTATGAGAAAGGCTTGCCGCTATTGGTCGACGGCCTCGTCGCCTAGAATCTCCGCCGCACCGTGACCGACCATTCGCGCGGCCGGCCGAGGATGCCCGAATTGACGCCGTAATTGGCGATATTTTCGCTTTTCCCGACGAAGTAGAATTTGTCGAACAGGTTGGTGACCGCGGCGCTGATCTGCCACCCGTCGTCGGGCGAGGCATAAGTGACGCGCAGGTTGAACAGGCTGCGCCCCGGCACCTCGTTCCCGGCATTGTTGGTGGAGTTGAAGAAGAAGCTCGATTGGTAGTTCCAGTCGAGCCGCGGCGTCACGCTGCCGATATCGCCGAGCTCGGCGCGATATTGGATTCCGGCATTGGCCTGCCACGCGGGGTTGAACGGTGCCTTGTCCGCCAAGGTTACCAGCGTGGTGGGGTCGACGCGGGTATATTTGAAATGGAGATAGCCGAAGCCGCCGTCGAGCGTCAGCCCGTCGACCGGTTGCGCCGAAAGCTCGCCCTCCACGCCCCAGACATGCGCGTCGCCGGCATTGGCGGGTTCGGAACAGGTCCGGCTCGCGCTTTCCGGGCAGACATAGCGATTGATCTGGATATCCTTGTAATCGTTGTAGAATATCGCACCGTTTGCACGGAGCCGGCGGCCGAACAGATCGGATTTGAAGCCCGCCTCATAGGCGGTCAGCGTCTCCGGCGCGAAGGCGACGATCTGATCGGGGACATAGGGGCGCGGGTTGACGCCGCCGCCCTTATAGCCGGTCGATACCTGGGCATAGGCCATCAGCGTGTCGCTGAAGCGGTAATTGGCGCCGATCCGGTAATCGACGCGGTCGCCCTCGAACGTGCCGATGCGGCCGTCGAGACCGACGAGCAGCCAATTGGTGGTAAAGGGGATGCCGCTGGGCAGCGTGCCGTCGGGGTTGCGGCGGTGGAACAGATAGGTCTTGCGGTCGTGCGTGTAGCGCAGCCCGGCGACGATGTTGAAATTGGCGAAGGGATGCAACTCGACGTGCGCGAATAGCGACTTGCTGTTGTTGGTCACCGGATCGTCGGGCAGGAAATCGAACTGCACATTGGGGATCTGGCTGCGCCCGCCCAGCCAGTCGCGCGCGTCGTAGAGGAAACCGCCCAGGGTGAAATCGGCGATCGCGCCGATCTTGCCCGACAGGCGAAGTTCCTGGGTGAACTGGCGGTGGCGATAATCGAATTGCTGGAGCAGCACGGCGAGCGGCGATCCGTCGAGATCGATCCCCGCCGTGCCGGATGCCGCGCGATAGGCGGTGATCGATTTGAGGCTCAGCGTATCGCTCAGCGCGTAATCGATCGTTCCCGAAACCCCCCAGCTCCGCGCGGTGCTTTTCGGGCTGGAGCGAAAGCCGCCCGGCGCCACCTGATAGGGCACGCAGCCGCCACCCGGCGCGCAGAACGGCGTGGTGTAGTTGCCGCCGGTGTCATAGGTGGCATAGGAGGTGTAGCTGCGCGCGCCGGTGAGGAAGCGGCTGTCCAGCGGCACCCCGGCGAACGGATCGCCCGCGACATAGCTGCGCACATTGGGATTGTTGGCGTAGAGCAATTTGGTCGCGACCTGCTCCGAATCGTTCTGCGAGAAATCGCCGCTGAGATTGAGTTCGAGCCGGCTGCCGTCGGGCGCGTAGCGCAACGCGCCGCGCACGCCCTTCACGTCGATTCCGCCTTCGCTGCCCGTCCGGCAATTGCCGCTGCGCTGCGCCGGAATGCCTTGCCCCGGATTGACGCAGCCGAAATCGAGCAAGGTCATGAAGCCGTCGGTATGTTTCGAGACGCCGGAGAGCCGCGCATAAAGCCCGTCGGCGATCGTGAAATCGGCGCTGCCGCGGAAATCGACGCGGTTGAAACGCCCCAATGTCGCCTCGACGAACCCGCCGCCGTCCGCGTCGGGTTTTTTCGAGAATAGTTTGACCGAGCCGCCGATCGAATTCTTGCCCGCCAGCGTGCCCTGCGGCCCGCGCAGCACCTCCACCCGGTCGAGATCATTGAGATCGAGGATCGCGCCGAAGGTCGTGCCGTAATAGACGTCGTCGATATAGATGCCGACGCCGGGTTCGAGCGCGAAGCTCGAATCATTCTGCCCGATGCCGCGGATATAGGCGTTGACCGCGCTGCCGTTCAGCCCGCTCGCGCTGGACAGGTTCACATTGGGTGCGGTGGCGGTGAGATCGGTGACGCTGGTCAGGCTGCGCGCTTCCAGCGCCGCGCCGGTGGTGGCGGTGATCGCGATCGGCGTATCCTGCAGCCGCTGCGCGCGGAACTGGGCGGTGACCACGATGTCGTTCACCGCCTGATCCGCCTGGCCCGCCGGCGCCGGCTCGGCGGTTTGCGCCAGCCCCGGCGTGGCGAGGCACAGCGCGGCGGTCCCGGCGCCGGTCAGCAGCTTGCGAGTGAAAAGCATCGGCCCCCTCCATTGTTCGCCGGCGATGTCGGGGCGATCGCGATCGTTGCGCGCGCCCGCAAAGCCGGTCTGTATCCTTGAGCAACAATAACGATCGTTATTATCTGGTCAAGGGGCCTTGCGCTGCGAAAGCTGTGCCGCGGATACCCAGGCGCCGTGCACCTGCGCGCGCATCCGCACCGGCACGGGGATGCGGGCCACCGCCCCGGCGGCGATATCGGCGGCGTCGATCACCCATAGTTCGGAGTCGAACGCCTCCTCGCCGGTGCGACGATCGACCACCGCCAGCAGCCAGCCGTCATGGCCGTTACGCGCAGAAGGGATGTGGACAGGTTCGCTGACCGCCATATCGGGCGCCAGCGTCATCATCTCGACGCGGCCGTTGCCCGGCTCGATCCGCACCAGCGCATTGAACGCCGCGCCGCCCGGCCCGCCCGGCAGCGGCGGGCCGCCCGCCGGGTTCATGCTGCAATAGAAAGCGTAGCGATACGGCCGCCCCTGATCGGCATCGCGTAGCCGCGGCAGATCGCCCGGCGGGCCGATCGGGCGCTCTTCGAACGTCTCTCCGGCGCTGGAAAGATCGAAGGTCCAACGCGTCAGCGCGCCGTTGACCTCCCACGGCATACGGTGGATGCCGCCCGCCTCGCGCATGAAGGCGAAGGCATTGGTATCGGTGAGGCACAGATCGAGATGGACCAGATCGCCTTCGTCGAACGCGTTGACGAGGTGGAAGGCGGAAACCCCCTTCGGCCCGCGGAACCAGCGCATCTCATCGGTCTTGCCGTAACGCGGCATGATCCCGATCCAGCTTTCCAGCTCCTGCTGATGCGCCCAGTGCGGCCCACCCGCCTTGAGCCGATCGAGATCGGCGGTGGTGGGGAAGATCGGGAAGACCGCGCGCGTCTCGGTGATCGCGAAATCGTGCACGCTGGCGCAATAGGGTGCCTCGAACCATTGTTCGGAGACGAGCTTTCCGTCGCGATCGGCGATGCAATAAGCGATGTCGCGCGAACAGAGCCCGCCCGCTTCATAGCCGAAGAAGAACATCTCCCCCGTCGCCGGATCGACCCGCGGATGCGCGGTGAAGGTTTCGGAACGCAGCGCGCCATAATAATCCCAGCGGCCGATCGTCTCCAGCGAGACCGGATCGATCTCATAGGCGAGCCCGTCTTCCTTGGTCATGAACAGCCGCCCGGCGTGCCACACCGGGGTCGTATTGGCGACGGTGCGGTCGCGCCCGGCGACCGCGGGATCGTCGGTGAAAGGGTTGCGATACCGGCCGAACAATGCGCGCCTCGCCTCCCGCTCCAGCATATAGCGCTCGGTGCGGACGTAGCGGATGTCGTAATCGACATACCCGTCGGCGATCAGGAAGCGCGAGATCATCCCGTCGCCCGACAGCACGATATCGTCCGCGAACATCGGCGGATGCGCGGGATCGGGCACCGCGCGGAAGAATGCGCCGGATATTTCGGGCGGGATCGTGCCGATCACCTCCAGATCGCGGATCGCGCATTCGGTGCGGACGGGGGTGTTGAGTCCGGTGAAGTGAATCGTCGTCGGGAACGCGCCCATCTGGCTCTCCTAATCTCCGCCGAACGATAACACTCGTTATAATTCGCGCCAAGATGCTTTGGAGCCGCCAGGAGTGGTTGACGCCCGCGTCGTCACATGCGTTAGAGTGTGCTTATGGCTGATCCTACCGCCCCGCGCGATCGTCCCGCGCCCACGCTCGCGCAATATGGCATCGACTCGGCCGATACGCTGCACCGTATCCTCAAGCTGTCGAACAAGCTGATGGCGCCCTTCTCGGCCAATCTGGAGCGGCAATATCGCATCAGCATCAACGAATTCCGGCTGCTGATGATGATCGGCCGCTATGGCAGCGCCGCGGGCCACGAGCTTGCGGCGATGACCGGGGTGAACATCATGAGCGTCTCGCGCGCCGTCTCCGCGCTCGAGCGGCACGGGCGGATCACCGTGACGCGCGATCCCGCCAACCGCCGGCGCAAGACGCTGCGGCTGACCGAGGAGGGCGAGCGGCTCTATGCGATCATGCGGCCGCAAAGCGATCTGGTCGGCGATTATCTGCTGTCCGCGCTGCGCCCCGACGAAGTGATGGCGCTCGACCGCTTTCTCGATACGCTGATCGACACGCTGGAGGCGACCGACGAAAAGGGCCGCTCGCTGTTCATGGAGCGTACTCGGCCGGCGGAGGGGGATCGCCCCTGATATCGAAATCCGCGCCGTCGTCGCGCAACATACAAGCCGTTCGCCCTGAGCTTGTCGAAGGGCGTCCTGCCGTTCGAGCGTTGGGGCCGCCCTTCGACAGGCTCAGGGCGAACGGGGAGGGGGGATTTCGATTTAAGCCGCGACGCCGCTAAGCCGCCGCCTCGCTCTCGATCTGCATCACCTTCGTCTCCAGATACGGCATCAATCCTTCGACGCCGCCCTCGCGACCGACGCCAGACTGCTTGAATCCGCCGAACGGCAGGCTGAAATCGGCCTTCATGCCGTTGTGCCCGACATTGCCCGCGCGCAGCCGCCGGCCGATGCGATAGACCGCGTCGCGATCATTGGTGAGCACCGCGGAATTGAGGCCATAATCGCTGTCGTTGGCGATCTCGATCGCATGGTCGGCGTCGCGCGCAGCGATCAGCGTGAGGACGGGGCCGAAAATCTCTTCCCGCGCAATCGTCATCTGATTGTCGACCTCGGCGAACAGCGTCGGCTCGAAATAATAGCCGGTGGAAAGATGCGCGGGTCGCCCGCCGCCGGTCACCAGCCGCGCACCCTCGCGCTTGCCGGTTTCGACATAATGTTCGATCCGTTCGAGCTGGCGCTTCATCGCGATCGGCCCCATTTCGGTCGCCGGGTCGAGCGGGGAGCCGATCCGCACCCGCTGCATCTCCGCCGCGATCGCCGCCGCGATGGCGTCGACGCGATGCGCCGGGACGATCGCGCGGCTCAGCATCGCGCAGACCTGGCCGGAAAGCACGGTGATCGTCCGCGCCAGGATCGCGCCCGCGGCCTCGGCGGGCATGTCGTCGAGCACGATCGCGGGGGATTTCCCGCCCAGTTCCAGCGTGACGCGCGCGATCCGTTCCCCCGCGACGCTGGCGATGCGGCGGCCCGCGACGGTCGAGCCGGTGAAGCTGATCTTGTCGACGCCGCGATGCCGCACGAGGTGATCCGCCGCGTCGCGATGCGCCGGCACGAGATTGAGTACGCCCGGCGGCAGTCTCGCCGCTGCCGCCGCCTCGGCGATCAGATAGGCTTCGAGCGGGGTTTCTGGCGCGGGCTTCATGATGACGGTGCAGCCGCAGATCAGCGCCGGGGCGATCTTCTGGATCATGATCGAATAGGGCATGTTCCACGGCGCGATCGCCGCGACCACGCCGACCGGTTCGCGCACCAGCACCGACAGATTGCCCGGGAGCGTAGAGGGGCGGCGCGTCTCCCATTCGTAACGCTCGCCGATATCGGCATAGCCGGCCAGCGTCTCGGTCCCCTGTGCGGCGGCGACCGGCGCGAACGAGGCGAGCGCGCCGATCTGCGCGACGAAGGCGGCGGCGAGCTCGGCCTGCCGGCCGCGCAAATGGTCGGCCATCCGGCGCAGAACGGCGGCGCGCTCGGCGACCGGCATCCGCGGCCACGGCCCGGCGTCGAACGCGTGACGCGCCGCGTCGACCGCCGCATCCATATCGGCCTCGCGCGCCTCGGCGACGATCGCGGCGAGCTGCTCGTTATGCGGGGAGACGATCGCGATCGTCCCGCCCGCGGCCGGCGCGATCCATTCGCCGTCGATGAACAGGCGGTCGGGGTGGGCGAGGCGGACGCCGTCGGGCTGGGTGTTGGCCATGCTGTCTCCGTGGGATCGGGTAATGCGTGTCAGTTGGCGGGCTGCTGCTGTCTGATCCGCAGCGATTCGGGGCGCTTGCGCGGAGTCCACTCGCCCCGGCCGGGGAAGTTCTTCAGCACCTCACCGTCCCACAGCCGTACGATGCGGCTGCGGAAGCGCCAGCGGCCGTCGGCGCCCTTCACCGCATGATCCTGATACCAGCCGGTGAAGCGCAGCAGATAGGGCGGCTCGCCGTCGCATTCGGTGACGAAGGCGAAGGCGCGCAGCCGCACGCTGCCGTCGTCCTGCGGCAGATATTGCACCTGCGTCACATGATGCTGGCGGCCGGGAAAGCCGGGGGCGTTGAAATAATGCGCGGCGAGCGCGCGGATGCCGTCATGCCCCTCCCACACGTCGGGGTCCTCGAACACTTCCTCCACCATCCGCGCATCGGCGGTGAAGCAGGCGACCAGTCCTTCGACATCGCCGGTATCGAGCGCCCAGCTATAGGCGGCGATCAGATCCTGCAGCGCGATACGGTCTTCCAATGCCACGTCGGCCATCATCCTCTCCCTTGCCACAACAATAACAATCGTTAGTATCATCGGCAAGAGTGGCAGGAGGGGATAGCGTGAAGATCGTGGTCACCGGCGCGTCCGGCGCCTTTGGCGGGGCGGCGGCGGCAATGCTGCTGGAACGGATCGCACCGGGCGATCTGATCCTGCTGTCGCGCACCCCGGCGCGACTGGCGGATTTCGCGGCGCGCGGTGCATCGGTGCGGCACGCCGATTTCGACGATCCGGCGACTTTGCCCGCCGCTTTCGCCGGGGCGGAACGGATGCTGCTGATTAGCACCGCGCGGGTCGGTAGCCGCGTCGGCCAGCATCGCAACGCGGTCGCGGCGGCGGTCGCGGCCGGCGTGCGGCATATCGTCTATACCTCGCTCCTCGGGGCCGACGCGCCCGACAATCCGGCGATCGTCAAGAACGATCACCGCGCGACCGAGGAGATCATCGAGGCATCCGGCGCGACATGGACCTTCCTGCGCGACAGCCAATATGCCGAGGCGGTCGCGGGGCCGATGGTGATCCCCGTGCTGCTGTCGGGCCAGCCCAAGCCGGACAATTGCGGGGCGGGACGGGTGGCGTTCGTGTCGCGTGACGATTGCGTCGCCACCGCGGTCGGCGTGCTGACGCAGGACGGCCACGAGAACCGCGCCTATGATCTCACCGGCCCCGAGCTGTTCACGATTCCCGAGGCGCTGGCGCTGGCGGGCGAGATTGCCGGGCGGCCGCTGGCGGTGGCGCCGACCGACGACCAGGGGATGTTCGCCTATTTCGATTCGCTCGGCGTGCCGCGCCATGCGTCGGACATTATACCCGACGGCCCGATCCCGTGGAGCAGCGACGATATGGTGACGTTCGGCCAGTCGATCCGCGAGGGCTTCTTCGATCGCGTGACCGATCATGTCGCGCGGATCACCGGCCGCACGCCCAAGACGCTGCGTGAGGTGATGCTGGCGCAGCGCACGAGCTGGCCGGCATGAGGCGGGGGTGGATCGTCGCGCTGGCGCTGATCGGCCTCGCCGGCTGCGCGCGGAGCGGCAGCGACACCGCCGCCGGGGCGGGGGACGACTGGCCCACGCCGGGCGGGGATGCGGGGAAGACGCATTTCTCCCGCCTCGGCGAGATCACCCCGGCGAACGTCGGCACGCTCGGCTTCGCCTGGGCCTATGATCTCGGCACCGGGCGTGGGCAGGAAGCGACCCCGGTGGTGATCGACGGGGTGATGTATACCAGCGGCCAGGCCGGGCGCGTCTATGCGCTCGACGCAGCGAGCGGGCGCGAATTGTGGAGCTTCACCCCCGATCTCGACATGCAGGCGGCGCGCGCCGCGTGTTGCGACATGGTCAATCGCGGGGTCGCGGTGGCGGCGGGCAAGGTGATCGTCGGGGCGCTCGACGGCTGGCTCTATGCGCTCGACGCCAAGACGGGGAAGGTCGCGTGGAAGGTCGATACGATCACCGATCGTACGCGCGGCTATACGATCACCGGCGCGCCCGAAGTGGCCGGCGATCTGGTGGTGATCGGCAATGCCGGCGCGGAATATGATACTCGCGGCTATGTCACCGCCTATCGCATCGCCGACGGCAAGGCGGCGTGGCGCTTCTTCACCGTCCCGCATGATCCGAAACAGGGGCCGCAGGAAAGCCCCGCGCTGGATGCCGCGCTCAAGACATGGGATCCGGCGAGCCGCTGGGATATCGGCGGCGGCGGCACCGCCTGGGATGCGATCGCTTATGATGCGGCGGCTGACACGCTCTATGTCGGCGTCGGCAACGGCGGGCCTTATTCGATCGCCGAACGGTCGCCGAAGGGCGGGGACAATCTCTATCTCTCCTCGATCGTCGCGCTCGACCGCAAAAGCGGGCGGCTGAAATGGCATTATCAGGAAACGCCCGGCGATAGCTGGGATTATACCGCGACCCAGCCGATGATCCTCACCGAGCTGGCGGTGGACGGGCGCCGCCGCCCGGTGATCATCCACGCGCCGAAGAACGGCTTCCTCTATGTGATCGATCGCGAGACGGGAAAGCCGCTGGCGGCCACTGCGCTGGTGCGGACGAGCTGGGCGTCGGGCTATGACCTCAAGACCGGGCGGCCGCGGCTGACCCCGGCGGGATCGGCCTATTGGCAGGGGCCGAAGATCGTCTTCCCCGGCTCGCCCGGTGCGCGCAACTGGATGCCGGGGGCGTGGGATCCGGCGCGCGGGCTGTATTTCGCCTCGGTGCTCGACATGGGCAATCTGATCTTCCCGACGGTCAGCGGCGCGCCGCCGCGCCGCGCGAAGGCGCTCAACACCGGCGCGGCGCTGATCTTCACCCCCGATCTCGTCGAGGCGCTCCCCACGCTGCCGCCGCCGGTGCGCGCCGCGGTGGAGGCATTGCCGGAGATGAAATGGGTGCGCGAAAAGCCCTATTCGGCTGAAATCCGCGCGATCGACCCGCTCACCGGCAAGACACGCTGGGCGGTGCCCACCGGCGGGTGGCAGGATCGCGGCGGCGTGCTTGCCACCGCGAGCGGGCTGGTGTTCCACGGCATGCTCGATGGCCGGCTGGTCGCGCGCGATGCCGGCACCGGGCGGGCGCTGAAGGCGATCGACACCGGCAGCTCGATCATGGCCGCGCCGATGACCTATCGCGTAAAGGGGGTGCAATATATCGCGGTCGCGACCGGCTTCGGTGGCGGGGGCTGGCCCTATGTGCCGGATTATTCGGCGGCCTATCGCTACGGCAATGCCAACCGGCTGATCGTCTTCAAGCTCGGCGGCGGGGCGGTGCCCAAGCCTGCGCCCTTACCGCCGCTGGAGGTCGCGCCCGCGCCGCCGCCGCAGGCCGCCGGCACCACCGCGGCGGTGATCGCGCACGGGCAGCAAATATTCTTCCAGAATTGCGCGATCTGCCATTCCAACCAGCCGCGCTCCACCGCCCCCGATCTGCGGCGGCTGGACGGCGCAGTGCATGCGATGTTCGACCGCATCGTGCTGGAAGGCGCGCTCAAGGACGCCGGGATGCCACGCTGGGACGACGTGCTGACGAAGGCGGACGCCGCCGCCGTCCACGCCTATCTCAAAGAGATGCAGGCCAAGACCCGCATACGCGAACTCGCGCTGAAACGCGCCGGCAAACCGCTCGACAGCCGCAGCCTCGCGATCCTGTCGAATTATTGAGTCGAAAGGAAAAACCCCTCCCCTTCAGGGGAGGGGCGGGGGGTGGGGTAGGGGTCTCACCGAGACCGTCCGCTCGTGACTCGTGACTCCCCCACCCCAACCCCTCCCCTGAAGGGGAGGGGCTCTAGCCGCCTTTACGCCGGCAGTTTCCCGATCACCGATTTCACCTCGAGGAATTCCTCCAGCCCGAATTTGCCGAATTCGCGCCCGTTGCCCGATTGCTTATACCCGCCGAACGGCATGTCGAAGGCGAGCCCGCCCGCGTTGACGAACACCGCGCCGGCGCGCAGCTTGCCGACGATCGTCTTCGCCTTCGCCGGATCGCCCGCGATATAGGCGCCGAGCCCGTAAGGCGTATCGTTGGCGATGCGGATCGCGTCGGCCTCGTCCTCATAGGGCATGATCACCAGCACCGGGCCGAAAATCTCCTCGCGCGCGACGGTCATCTCGGGGGTGACATTGGCGAAGACGGTGGGCTTCACATAATAGCCGATGTCGTGCCCGTCGGGCCGGCCGGGGCCGCCGGCCGCGACGGTCGCGCCCTCGTCGATGCCCTGCTGGATCAGGCGCTGGATGCGTTCCCATTGGCGCTGGTTGACCACCGGGCCGATATGGTCGCCCTCGGCCAGCGGATCGCCGACCGGCTTGGCGGCGAATATCTCGCCCACGATCCGCGCCGCCTCGTCATGCTGCGAGCGGTGGACCAGCATCCGCGTCGGCGCGACGCAGCTTTGCCCCGAATTGAGCAGCACCCCGCCCGCGCCGCCGGGCAGCGCCTGATCGAGCGGCGCGCCTTCGAGGATGATATTGGGGGATTTGCCGCCCAGCTCCTGCGCGACGCGCTTCACCGTGTCGGCGGCGTTCTTGGCCACCGCGATTCCGGCGCGGGTCGAGCCGGTGAAGCTCACCATATCGATATCGGGATGCCGCGCCAGTGCGGTGCCGACACCCTCGCCGTCGCCCTGCACCAGGTTGAAGATGCCCGCCGGCACCCCCGCCGCGTCGATCACCTCGGCGAAGATCGCGGCGGAGCTGGGGGCTTCCTCGGAGGGCTTGAGGATCATCGTGCAGCCGGCGGCGAGCGCCGGGCCGACCTTGGCGACGATCTGGTTCATCGGCCAGTTCCACGGCGTGATCAGCGCCACCACCCCGATCGGCTCGCGCACCACCAGATTGTCGCCGATCGCCTCGGCGAAGTCATATTCCTCGAGCGCCTTGAGCGCATTGGCGAGATGCCCCAGCCCCGAGCCGGCCTGCGCCGTCCGCGCCACGCTGATCGGGCATCCCATCTCGATCGCGATCGCCTCGGCGATGTCGGGGATGCGCTTCTGATATTCCTCGATCACCCGCTGGAGCAGCGCGATGCGATCGGCCTTGCTCGTCTGGCTGAAGCTGTCGAAGGCGCGGCGCGCGGCGACGACCGCATCGTCGACATCGGCCGCGGTGCCGAGCACGATCTCGCTCGCAGGCTGCTCGGTCGCGGGGTTGATGACGATGTGGCGGCGCCCGCCCTTGCTGTCGGTCCAGCGGCCGTCGATATAAAGCTGCGGATAGCTCTTCATGTCATGGTCCTCGAAAAGAAAAGGGATCAGGCCGGGAGCAGGCCAAGCTCGGCGTCGGTGGCGGGCGGGCCCCATTTGTCGCGCGGCGGCATCGGGCGCGTGTCCCACGCCGGATCGAGCGTGAAGCTCGATAGCGTGCGGCCTTCGGGGATGCGGCCGTTGCCGCAACCCTGGGTGTAATCATAATAGAGCGTCATCAACTCGCGGTGGCTGTGGTGCCGCTGCGCCGCGGGATGCGAAAGACACGCCTCGCGCCAGCGCAGGACGCGCGTCAACTGTGCGGGGACCGCGTATTCCTCATAATATTCCAGGAACCACAGCCGCTTGAACATCGGCGTGAACGCCACCTCGGCCCAGCCGAAGCGATCGAACAGGAAATCGCGATCGGGGGCATAATGGCGGAGGAAATCGTCCAGCCGGGCATATTGCGCATCCACCTCGGCGCGATGCTCGGCGCGCTTCGCCGCATCGCGGTTGAGGATCATGCGATAGCCCGCGCCGGTGAATTGCCCGTCGGTCGCGCACAGCATCGCCTCGACGGCATGTTCGAAGGGATCGCGCCGCGCCACCGGGCGCTCGGGGAAGCGATCCTCGATATAGCGCATGATGACCATGCTTTCCTTCAGCGTCTCGCCATTCTCCAGCTCGAGCGCGGGCAGCGCGGTGGTGCCGCGCGTGCGGCGCAGCAGCCAGTCGGGGCGCGGGCGGGAGATGTCGATCTCGTGATCGGCCATCACGTCGCCCAGCCCCTTGAGATCGAGCAGCAGCTCGACCCGCTCGGAAAAGGGGCAGCCGGGGATGTGATACATGCGCAGCGCGCCGGTCGCGGGTTCGTCGTTCCAGGCCATCGTCGCTCCTCAGGCAGCAGGCGCGGGCGCCGGCCGGCGATCGGGCATTTCGGTCTGCGAGCGGGCGAACATCTCGCGCGCGGCAGGGCGCGCGTTGATCCGCTCGATCCACGCCACCAGATGCGGCGTCGCCTCGCGGTTGACGATATCGGCATAGCCGTGCTGCATCCCGTTGGCGACCGCGAAATTGCAGATATCGGCGAGCGTATATTGGTCGCCCGCCAGCCATTCGCTTTCTGACAGGCGCTTCTCCAGCCGGTCGATCGAGAAGCGGATCTTGCGCATTTCCTCGTCGAGCACCTCTTTGGGAAAACCGGCGCGCGCGTTGCGCCATTTCACCTGCTGCTCGACGACGGGGATGCGCTTCACCTTCTCCTCGAATTCCTCGTCGGACAAGGCGCGCGCCATCGGGCCGATCATCCGTTCCCAGCCGATCGTCGAGACGCACCAGCAGAAATATTCGTCGACCCATTTGGTCCACACGCGCATCTCGGCGATCGCCAGCGGGTCGGTCGGGCGCAGCCGCGGCGCATCGGGGAAGGCGTCTTCCAGATATTCGCAGATCACGGTCGATTCGGTGACGATATGGCCGTCGTGATCGAGCGCCGGCACCTGCCCGCGCGGGTTGATCCGCTTGAACCAATCCTCGTGATGCTCGAACCGGCGCGGATCGATGAAGCGCGGCGTGAATGCCAGCCCCTTCTCGTAGAGCGCGAGCAGCGGCTTCAACGAATTGGCCGCCGGCCCGAAGCTGTAGAGCGTCAACATCGGCGCTTGTTCCTCTCCAATTATCGGCACCGGGGTGGCGGGCAGGCGCGCGTGCCGCAAGTCATGTGGCGATACTATCAGCCCCAATGACAGCATATCCGCTGCGCTTGCCCGGGCCCTGGGGGGATGCTTCATCGTGACGACTTACGGAGAGAAACATGCTCGAACTGCTGACCTCGGAAACGCCGAACGGCTGGAAGGCCGCGATCATGCTGGAGGAGCTCGGCGTGCCTTATAAGGTGACGCCGATCTCGCTCACCGATCGCGTGCAGAAAGAGGATTGGTATGTCGCGCTCAATCCCAACGGACGCATCCCGACCCTGGTCGATCACGATGCGGGCGGCTTCGCGGTGTTCGAATCCGGGGCGATCCTGATCTATCTGGCGGAAAAGTTCGGCCGCTTCCTGCCCGCCGACGCGCAAGGACGCAGCACCGTCATCCAATGGGTGATGTGGCAGATGGCCGGGCTCGGGCCGATGATGGGGCAGGCGACCGTCTTCAACCGCTATTTCGAGGAAAAGCTGCCGGCGGTGATCGATCGCTATGTGCGCGAGAGCCGGCGGTTGCTGGAGGTGATGGATGCGCGGCTCGCCACCCGCGACTATCTCGCGGGGGAATATTCGATCGCCGACATCGCCTGTTTCCCCTGGGTGCGCGGGGCGGACTGGGCACAGATACCGATCGACGGCCTCGATCATCTGCAACGCTGGCGCGATACGATCGCGGCGCGTCCCGCGGTCCAGCGCGGGCTCAACGTCCCCGAACCGCCCAAGCCCGAGGAGATGGAGGCGAAAACGGTGAAACAGGGCCGGAATATCCTGGCGTGATCACCGACCGGAGCCGCGCGGGCGACGCGATCGAGACCGTGATCGACTATCTGGTCCCGACGTCGCGCATCAACCGGCGGTTCTGGGCGCCGGGGCGGGAGGTGAATACCGGGGTCTATGCCCCCTATCCGGTCACGATCCGCAACGCGCGGCTCGCACCGGAACCGTTCACGCTCGACACCCACGGCTTCGCGATCGCGCGGCATCGCAGCGCGGTCCGCGATTTTCGCGATGCGGCGGCGGTGCGCGATTATCCCGACGAAGTGGCGGCGGTGGCGAAGGCGCTCACCGGCTGCGATCTGGTGCTGCCGATGGGCGGACAATTGCGCTCTCCCGTCATCAGCGGCGCGAGCGTCCAGCCGCCCGCCGCCGAGGCGCATGTCGATTTCAACACCGCGACCGCGCACCGCGTGGCGCGCGCGCTCTATGACCGCGCCGTGCCCGGCGGCGCCGGCTACAGCCGCTTCATCTGCTTCAGCCTGTGGCGCACCTTCTCCCCGCCGCCGCAGGATTGGCCGCTCGCGCTATGTGATTGCCGCAGCGTCGGGGACGAGGATGCGGTCGCCAACGTCAAGGTCGATGTCGACGAGACACCCGAGGGGGACGCGCTCTACGCCCCGATCGAGGGCGAGGAGGCGATGAGCGCGGCGACGATCTTCCACCACAATCCCGCGCATCGCTGGTGGTATTTCCCCGACATGACTGCAGACGAGGTGATTTTCATCAAGTTCCACGACAGCGATCACGGCCGCGCATGGCGCGCGCCGCACACCGCTTTTCACGATACCACGCGGCCCGACGCCGTGACCCGCGAAAGCTACGAATTCCGCGCGATCGCCTATTTCCGATGATCCCCGTTGGGGACGGGGTTCACCGCCGCACGCTCTCCGCGAGCCGCGCCAGCCGCGCCGCGCTGGCCGGATCGCGCGGGGCGAACAGGATCAGCCGCTGCCCCGGCGCGCCTTCCACCGCATAGGATGAATGCCAGAAGGTGATGTCCCCCACCTCGGGCATCATCGCGATGTTGACATGCTCGAAATAGGGCAGGATTTCGGACTCCTGCCAATATTCGCGGAACAGGGCGGAGCCTTCCATCATCTCGGCGATGATCTCGTCGAATATCTCCGGTTTGGAGGTGCGGCTGTAATCCCATTTGAACCGCGCGACGAGCCGACGCGCCATTTCGCGAAAATGATCGGCGTCGGTGCGGTAGCGCTCGTCGAGCAGCAGGATCTTGAACAGATTGCGCTCCGCGCGCGGCAACGGACCGTAATCGCGGAAGGCGCGCGCGATCAGCTGGTTCCAGCCGATCACCGTCCAATCCTCGACGATCACCAGCGCCGGGATCGACAGGCTGTCCATCATATGCTGGGTCGCCGGGCGGATCTCCTCGTCGATCTGGGTTTCCAGCGGTGGCGGGCGATGCTGCGCCAGCGCGAACAGGAATTCGCGCTCGTTGGTGTCGAGCCGCAGCGTGCGGCCGAGCCGTTCGAGCATCGGCACCGATAGCTGGACGTCGCGGCCCTGCTCGAACCAGGTGTACCAGGTGACGCTCATCCCGGCGAGCGCGGCGACTTCCTCACGGCGCAGCCCCTTGGTCCGCCGTCGCTCGCCCGCCGGCAGCCCGACGTCGCCCGGCGACAGGCGCGACCGCGCCGCCTTCAGGAACCGCGATAATTCCTCCCTATGCGCCATGCTTATCCCGTTACTTCCAATGATGGCAGATGGAACCGTCTAGTCGCATCCGCCGGCTTCTGCGACTCCCCGCGAAACGGCGGTTCGACAGGAGAGCGTTTTTGGCCGAGAAGACCTTCATCACCTGTGCCGTCACCGGCAGCTCGCCCTTGCCCGATCATCCCAATTTCCCGTTCCGCCCCGATCATGTCGCGGCGGAGGCGCTGGCGGCGGCGGAGGCGGGGGCGTCGATCATCCACCTGCATGTGCGCGATCGCGAGACGGGCGCGCCGAGCCAGTCGCTCGACGATTATCGCGAGGTGGTCGGGCTGATCCGCGCCGGCAACGACGCGGTGATCCTCAACGTCACCACCGGCCCCGGCTGCACCTGGATGCAGAGCCCGGACGATCCGGCGGTGTGCGGGCCGGGGACGCTGATGTTCACCGCCGAGCGCCGACTGGAGCATATCCTCGATCTCAAGCCCGATATGTGTACGCTCGATATCTGCACGATGAACCTGTGGGGCGGGGTGGCGATTAACCTCGATCCGATGATCACCCGCATGGGGCAGATGATCCAGGATGCCGGCGTGCTGCCCGAGATCGAATGTTTCGAGGCGGGCGATTTCGTCTTCGCCGACGATCTGATGGCGAAGCGCGCGCTGCCGGCGCATGCGCCTTATTCCTTCGTGCTCGGCACCAAATACGGCCTTCCTGCGACTACCGAGGCGATGGTCTATGCCCGCAACCAGATTCCGCGCGGCGCGCGCTGGACGGGGTTCGGGGTCAGCCGCCACTCCTTCCCGATGGCGGCGCAGGCGGTGCTTCTCGGCGGCAATGTCCGCGTCGGGTTCGAGGATACGATCTATCTGCGGCGCGGGCGGCTCGCCGAGGACAATGCCGCGCAGGTGCGCTGGGCGGTCGAACTGATCGAGCGGCTGGGCGGCGATGTCGCGAGCGTCGGGGAGACGCGGGCGATGCTCGGGCTGAAACACTGAGAAAAAACGGAGAGGAAGCGAATGACTGGAGAGGCTGAGGCAAAGCGCGCGCCGATGGCGGAGGTGCGCGGGCGGACGGCGTTCATCACCGGCGGCGCGAACGGCATCGGGCTGGGCATCGCCCGCGCGCTGGTGACCGCGGGCGCGAATGTGGTGATCGCCGACATTCGCGAAAGCGCGCTGGACGAGGCGCGCGCCTCGCTCGGCGCGGATGCGCAGGTGGAGACCGTCCAGCTCGATGTCACCGATCGCGAGGGTTATGCGCGCGCCGCGGACCGCGCCGAGGCGCGTTTCGGCGCTATCCACATGCTGATCGGCAATGCCGGCGTCGGCGTCATGGGGCCGATCACCGAGACCAAATATGACGACTGGGATTGGGCGATGGGGGTCAATTTCGGGGGCGTGGTCAACGGTCTCGTCACGATCCTGCCGCGCATCCGCGCGCATGGCGAGGGCGGGCAGATCGTCACCACCTCTTCGCAATCGGCGCTGATCCCGATCTCCTTCTCCGCGACCTATACCGCGGCCAAGGCCGCGGTGCTCGGCTTGTCGGAGGCGATCCGCGGGGAGCTGGCGCCGGACAATATCGGCGTCTCCGCCTTCCTGCCCGGTCCGGTGCAGAGCAATATCGCCGCCTCGGGCGAGCTGCGCCCGGATCGTTACCGGCACGACAGCGGCTATATCGCGCGCGAGCAGCAGCTCGGGAAGCGCGAGGTCTCGCCCTTGTGGATGAGCGCGGACGAAGTGGGGGAGCGCGTGCTCGCCGGCATCCGCCGCAACGATCTTTATATCCTCACCCATCCCGAATTCGCCCCCGGTATGCGCACCCGTTTCGACGCGATCCTCGCCTCGATGCCCGACGAACCGGTCAATGCAGCGCGCGCGGAAGCGATCGGCTTCCTGCTCGGCAATCCGGTGTTCGATGAGCAGCTGGCGCAGCATGGAGCGGAGCGGGGATAGCGCGTCGCGCGCAAACATGACCGGTTCGCCTTGAGCTTATCGAAGGACGAACCGGTCACCCGTCGGTTTACGACGGCTCGCCCGCGCCCAGCATGATCCGCAGCAATTGCGCCGGCTGATCGGCCATGACGTCGTGCCCCGCATCGGCGCGATGGACTTCCCAGCCAGGATCGGCGGCCACCATATCGTGGAAGCGCACGAAGGGCGTCGGGGACCAGCTTTCGGCGAACACATAGAGGCGCCGCTTCACCGCCGCCTCCGCGCCCGTGAAGCGCACCGGCTCGAGCAAGGTGAGCAGCGGGTGCCGCCCGAGCCGCGCGTCGCGCTCCAGCCCCGGCAGCGGCGCGACGCATCCTGGCCGATCGCGCTGGCCGTCGATATACTGTTTATGCTCCCAGTCGCCGGTGATGTCCCACAGCGACTGGCCGTCTCCCGGCAGGAAGGCGTCGATATAGACCAAGGCATCGATCCGCGCGCCGAGCCGGGTGGCGACGCCGGTCGCCACCATCCCGCCATAGCTGTGCGCGGCGAGCACGAACCGGTCGAACCCCGCCGCCTCGACTTGCTCCACTACATCGCCGATGTGGCGGGACAAGTCGATCGCCGGCGTCAGCTCATCGGCACGCGTACCGAGCCCGGTCAGCGCGGCGACGAGAACGCGATGGCCCGCGCCGCGCAGGTCGGCGGCCAGCCGGTCGTAACTCCAGCCGCCGCCCCACGCGCCGTGGACCAGAACGTAATCGGTCACCTCACGCCTCGGCGGCGGTGCGCCAGCCCTGATGATAGGTCTCGCGCGCGACGCGCGAATAGGGCACCGGGCTGACGATCGCGCGTACCTCGATCTGCTTGTGCGGTTCGACCGTGGTCTTGCGTGTGCCGCCGTTCTCTTCGCCCCACACGACGCGAAGCTCGGTGCCGACCGGGATCGTCGGATCGATCGTCGCGAGGCTCAGGGCTTGCTTCTCGTTGTAGCTGTAGCCGGTAAACATCGACACGCCGACCGTCCGTCCGCTCGCATCGATCACGCGATCGTAGTTCGACGAGGCGTAATTGGCGAGCGGCACGTCGAAGAACTTATATTGCTCGCCATCGGGATCGAACAGCGAGGCCATGATCTTCGCCATGTCCTCGGGGTGCCAGGCGAGCGTCACCTTGGTGCGCTGCGCCGCCGGATCAAGCTTCTCCAGCGCCTCGCGGCCGTGAAAATCATGGTCGAACTTGACGAACGGGCCATAGCCCAATTCCCACGGGTTGAGATAATAATCCTCGATATTGTCGGAGACGAAGCTGCCGCCGATCGACCCGGTCGCCTCATAGCTGTCGGCGCCGAGCCACTCGCGATAGCCCTTCAGCTTGTCGCCGGTGTAGATCGCCGGGAGCGGGGAGGGGATCCAGCCCGATTCCAGCGTGTTCGACGGATAGGCGCGGCTGCCGCACGGCACGATGCCGAATTCACGCCCTGCCTCGAGGATCGCGGCGCGGATCTCCTCCTGCTCGGCATAGGGGCCCCAGATCTCGAGCCCCGGCGCGCCCGACATGCCGTGGCGCAGCGTGCGCACGGTGTGGCCGGCGATGTTCATCGTGCTCATGTTGAAGAATTTGAGCTTTTCGAGCGGGCCGCCGTTGAGCTTCTCGATGATCGCCCAGGCGTTCGGCCCCTGAATCTGGAAGCGCCACACCGAGCGGCTGACCGGCTTGCCCATCGGCCGCATCGGCGAGCGGTCGTCGAGCTCGACCGCGACGTCATAGCCGCCCGTCTCGGCATGATAGCGCAGCCAGTTCGAGGCTGGCGCGCGGCCGACGTAGCAGAATTCCTCCGGCTCCTGCCAGAAGATGATGCCGTCGCCGATGACATGGCCGTAAGGCGTCGTCGGCACATATTGCTTGGCCTTGTTGAGTTCCCACCCCTTGGGCGAGTTGATCATCGTATCGGTAAGCAATTTCAGCGCATCGCGGCCGCGCAGATACAGGTTCACCATATGGTGCGACTGATCGAACAGCACCGCCGAATGCTGCCACGCCCATTGTTCGGAGCGCCAGTTGTGAAACTCCGGGGCGACGACGGGATAGACATAGGCGCCGAGCTGCGAGTTGCGCAGCATGTCGACGGTATTGCCCGCCGCGTTGAGCACGTCTTCGAGATTCCTGGCCATCAAATCCTCTCCTGCGAGGCCCCCGCACGCTGGCCGGGGCCGGTTCCCACCCGGCGGACCATAATCGAATTAGTATGTAACGCAAACGATTCGCGCGCGGCTGATCGTGGCGGGCGCGGCCCGGCGCCCCGGTGCGAGACCGGGTGGCGCTGAAGTAAAGCAGCCGATCCCTAAAGCGTCAGCGTATCGAGAATGCCGCCGTCGACCGCCCAGCTCTGCCCGGTGACGTGGCTCGCCGCGTCGGAGAGGAGGAAGGCGGCGACCTCGGCCAATTCCGCCGCAGTGCCGGTGCGGCCTTGCGGGGTGCGCGCGCGCATCGCGTCGTGCGCGTCAGGGCCGAGGTTCGCGAGCATCTCGGTTTCGATGAAGCCGGGGATGATGCAATTGACGCGCACCCCGTGCGGCGCGGCTTCCAGCGCGGCGGCGCGGGCGAGCCCGAGCAGCCCGTGCTTGGCCGCGACATAGCCGGGATTATGCGCCATGCCGCGCACGCTCGCCAGGCTGCCGGTGACGAGGATCGCGCCGCACCGCCGTGCGATCATCCCCGGCAGCACGCGCTTCATCGCGCGGAACGGGGCGAGCAGGTTGATGCGCAGCACCTCCTCGAAGGCCGCATCGTCATAATCGGCGAAGGGAGCGAAGGCGCCCCCGGTGCCGGCATTCGCGAACAACCCGTCGACCGGGCCGAGCGCGCGTTCCGCCGCATCGATCGCGGCAAGCAACGCCGCGGGGTCGCCGACATCGGCGGGCGCGGCGAAGCTCTCGCCTTCGATCGCCGCGCGCACCGCCGCCAGCGCGGCGGCGCGGCGCGCGATCAGCGATACGCGCGCACCGCGTTCCGCCAGCAGCAGCGCGGTCGCGCGCCCGATCCCCGAGGAGGCGCCGGTGACGAGGATGTGACGGCCGGCGAGATCGTTCATCGCCGCTGCCAATCGAACGGCGCCATCTCAGCCGAGCCCCAGTACCCGCGCGGCATTATCCTTCATGATCAGCGGCAGCACCTCGTCGCGGAAGCCGGCCTCACGCGCGGCGTCGATCCATTTTTCCGGGCGGATCAGCGGCCAGTCCGATCCGAACATCATCTTATGTTTGAGCTGGGTGTTGGCATATTGGATCACCTGCTTGGGGAAATATTTCGGCGACCAGCCGGACAAGTCGATAAATACATTGTCCTTGTGCAGCGCCATCGACAGGCTTTCGTCGGTCCACGGCCAGCTCGGGTGCGCGAGAATGAATTTGATCGTCGGGAAATCGACCGCAACGTCGTCGATCAGCATCGGCTGGCCATATTTGAGCCGCAGCCCGCCGCCCGCCGGCATCCCGGTGCCCATCCCCGAATGCCCGGTGTGGAAGATCGCGGGCAGGCCATATTCGGCGATCACCTCATAGATCGGATAGGCGATGCGATCGGCGGGGTGCGCATTCTGCGCGATGCCGTGGAACTTGAAGCCCTTGACCCCATAATTCTCGATCAGGTCGCGCGCCTCGCGCGCGCCATATTTGCCTTTGTGCGGATCGATCGAGGCAAAGGGGATGACGATATCGTCGTGCTGCGCGGCGATTTCCGCGACTTCGTAATTGCTGATCCGCTTGGCCCCCATGCCGCATTCGGCATCGACCGTGAACAGGCAGAAGGCGATGTTCTTCTCGCGGTAATAAGCGATCGTCTCGGGGATCGTCGGGCGCTTGCGGTCGGCCTTGAAATAGGTCGAGGCCGCGTCGAAGAATTCGGCCATCACCGGGTCTTCCGGATCGTGGCATGAGACTTCGGCGTGGACGTGGACGTCGATCGCGGCGACCTTGGCGGGATCGATGGGCATTGGATATTCCTTCGTGGTTTCAGCGCGTCTTGGGCGCGGACGCGCGCTCCAGCGCCTTGTCCTCATTGGCACGCTTGATGACATATTGGCGGATCGTCTCGATCTCCGGGGCGGACATTACGCCGGCAAAGCTGACCATGCCATTGTCCTTCAGCAGCCCGTCGTGGACGATCTGCTGCCAGGTCGTCGCGTCGTTGAGCACCCCGCTGCGCCTGAGATCGGGCACCAGCGCGCCGCCGACCGCGGCATCGCCGTGGCATACGCCGCAGAAGCGGCCGAAGTGTTCGCCGCCCGCCGCGATCACATCGGGCGCGGCGGTCGAGGCGGGAGGATCGAGCGGCGCTTTCTCCAGCGCGGGCGGAGCGGGAAGCTGCGCCTTGCCGCCGACCTTGAACACCAACAGGCGGCTGATGTTGCGCACCGGCCCGCTCTTGTCGATCAGCACGCCCGGCGCGAGCGCCCAGACGCCGCCCCAGCCGGCGAGCACCGCGACATATTGCTGGCCATTGAGCTCATAGCTCATCGGCGGCGCAACGATCCCGGTCTGCGCCGGGAACGACCATAATTTCTTCCCGTCCGCCGCGGCATAGGCAGCGAATTCGCCGGCGGCATTGCCCTGGAAGACGAGGCCGCCGGCGGTGGCGAGCACCCCGCCGTTCCACGGCCCCTTGAACGAGACGCGCCAGCGCTCCTTCTGCGCCACGGGATCCCAGGCGATGAGCGCGCCGGTCGTCGCGGCGAGCGCGGCCTTGCGCGCGGCGGCATCGGCCGGCATCGCCGCCTTGCCCATATCGACCCCGACGTTGAACCCCAGCTTCGCCGGTTTCCACGCCGGATCGGGGATATAGGGGAAAGCGGCGAGATTGGCGGGGATGAAGACCAGCCCGGTCTTGGGATCGAACGCCATCGGCTGCCAGCTATGCGCGCCGGTCGCGCCGGGGGAGCCAATGAACGGCTTGCCCGTCTTGTAATAGCGCGCCGCGGGATTCTCGATCGGGCGCCCCGTCCGCATGTCGATGCCGCTGGCCCAGTTCACCGGGACGAAATTGCGCGCCGAGATCAGTTTCCCGTCGGTGCGGTCGAGCACGTAGAAGAAGCCGTTCTTGGGTGCCTGCATCAGCACCTTCCTGGGCTTTCCGTCGATCGTCACATCGGCCAGGATGATGTGCTGGGTGGCGGTGAAATCCCAGCTTTCGCCCGGCGTGGTCTGATAATGCCAGGCATATTCGCCGGTCTTGGCGTGGATCGCGACGATCGAGGACAGATAGAGATTGTCGCCTTTCCCCTCGGAGCGGTAGAGCTGGTTCCACGGGCTGCCGTTACCGACGCCGATGTAGAGCAGATCGAGCGCGGGATCATAGGCCATCGCGTCCCACACGGTGCCGCCGCCGCCCTGTTTCCACCATTGGCCGTGCCAGGTCGCGGCGGCCTTTTTCAGATATTCCGGCTCGCGCTCGGTGCCCGGCTGGGCGGGGACGGTGTAGAAACGCCACACCTGCTTGCCGGTCTGCGCATCATAAGCGGTGACATAACCGCGCGCGCCGAATTCCGCCCCGCCATTGCCGATCAGCACCATGCCGTTCACCACGCGCGGCGCGCCGGTGATCGTCTGGTTGCTCTTCGGATCGATCGTCATGACGGTCCATGCGGGTTTCCCGGTCTTGCGATCGAGCGCGATCAGGCGGCCGTCGAGCGTGCCGACGAAGAGGCGGTCGCCCCAGGCCGCGACGCCGCGGTTCACCGCGTCGCAGCACGCCTTGACCAGGGTTTCGCGCGGTACCTCCGGATCATAGGACCAGAGCGGCTTGCCGGTCGCCGCGTCATAGGCCTTCACCATGCTCCACGCGGTCGAGACATAGAGCGCGCCGTCGATCATCAGCGGGGTCGCTTCCTGCCCGCGCGCAGTATCCAGATCGGCGGACCAGGCGAGGCCGAGCTGGCCGATGTTGCCCGGGTTGATCGCGCCGAGCGGGCTGAACCGCTGCTCGTCATAGGTACGGCCGGTCGACAGCCATTCCCCCGGCGTCGCCGCGGCGATCCGCGCGCCGTCGACGCCGCCGGTTCCGGTCGCGCCGCCGCCGCCGTTCGCGCCGCAGCCGGCAAGCGCCAGCAGCGCAGCGCCCGCCAGAAATAATCCAGACGACCGGATCATGCCTCTTTCGCCTCCACTCAGTTCACCATTCGCGCGCCATCACGCCAATAGCCGGCGCGCAGCGCGTTCTTGTCCATCTTGCCGGCGGCGGTGCGCGGTATCGCATCGACGAAGGAGAGGCTCTTGGGGGCTTTCACCCCGCCGAGCCGGGCCTTGGCGTGGGCGATCACCGCCTGTTCGTCGGTCCCCTCGGCGACGACGATAGCGTGGACCTGCTCGCCCCATTTGTCGTGCGGGATGCCGATCACGGCGCATTCGCGGACCGCGGCGAGCTCGGTGATCGCCGCCTCCACCTCGGCGGTGAAGACGTTGAAGCCGCCGGTGACGACCATGTCCTTCTTGCGGTCGACGATATAATAATAGCCGTCCGCATCGCGATAGGCGACGTCGCCGGTATGGTGCCAGCCGAACTGGCGCGCCTCGGCAGTTGCGGCGGGCAGCTCGAAATATTCCTTCGAGACGAGCACCCCGCGCACGACGATCTCGCCGCGCTGCCCGTCGGGGAGCAGCCGGCCGTCGTCGTCCATGATCGCGACCTGCACCGAACGGGTCGGCCGGCCGCAGCTCGCCAGCCGCTCGGGATGATCGCCTGCCGCCGCGGCCGCGACCGTTTCGGGCGGTAGCCAGGTGGTGATCATCGGCGATTCGACCTGGCCATAGGCCTGGCACATGCACGGGCCGAACACCTCGACCGCACGGCGCAATTTCTCCGGCGAGACGGGGGAGCCGACGAGGATGAAGACGCGCAGCGAGGAGACGTCGGGCAAGGCCTGTTCCGCCGCATCGAGCAGCCCGTAGAGCGCGGTCGGCGGGAGGTACATATGCGTCACGCGATGCTCGGCGATCGCGCGCAGCACCGCCGGCGCGTCGAACCCGGGCAGGATCACCTGCGTCGCGCCGAGCGCCAGCGTGCCCAACGCCACCGGTCCGGCGGCGTGGGTGATCGGCGCGACCACCAGCGAGACGGGGGCGTCGGTGCGTCCGTCGACCGCCGCGCCGAGCGTCTCCAGCATCGTCCCCCAGCCGAGGTTGGTGACGACGACGCCCTTCGACGGCCCGGTCGTCCCGCCGGTGGGGAACAGCCCGACGACGTCGTGCGGCGCGCCGAACGGATCGGAGAAATCGGGCAGGTCGGCGTCGGGCGCACCCGCGACCAGATCGTCGAGCGAGGCGTCGCCGTCCATCGCGCGATCGAGGCAGATGCACTGCGTGAGGCTCGGCACGCGCGCGCGCAGCAGCGCGACGTCCGCCGCCATGCTTGAGTGGTAGAACAGCCAGCCGCAGCGGACATAGTTGAGATAGGCGGCATTGGCATCGATCGCGTTGCGCGTGTTGACCGGCACCCATTGGCCGTTGGCGCGCCAGATCGCGAGCAGCGCGATCATGATCGCCGCGCTGTTCGGACCATAGAGCGCGGCGGGCTGCTGGCTGGAGAAACCCGCGGCATGCATCGCCACCGCGATCCGCTCGGTCCGCGCCTTGACCTCGGCGAAGGTGAAGCGTTCGCCGGTCGCTGCGTCGATCAGCGCCGCGCGGCCGGGCGCGCGGTCATGCCCGCGGTCGAAATAGTCGATCGAGCGCATGTCAGCCCCAGCGGTTGATTTCAGGGCCCGGCGCCCACATTGTTTCCGGCGCGGCGACCGTGGCGAGCGCGAGCGCCCGCGCGACCGCGGGCCGTGCTCTTACCCGGGCAAGCCACGCCTCGGTCAGCGGCTTGCCGGCAAAGGCATCCGGCACCAGCGCGGGCATCCCGGCGAGCCAGGCGTAGCTTTCGAGATCGGCGATGCTGAAATCGCCCATCAGCCAGTCCCGCCCATCGGCGAGCTGCGCTTCGATCTTCTCCACCGCGAGCGTGATCTTGGTGCGGCTGTCGGCAAGCTTCGCCGGATCGAACCGCCCCGCCGTCGCGTCGCGCCAGCGTTCGGCGAGATCGGCGCTGGCGATCCCCGCGGGTACCGTTTGCGGCGGGCCGGCGGCAAGGCCGAGATAGGCAGCGGCGGGCGCCACGCGCTCGATCACATAGCGGCACCACGCCATCATCTGCCACCGCGCATAGGGATCGGCCGGGCGCAATGCCGGGCCGGTGCCGGTATCGTCGAGATAGCAGGCGAGGAACACGCTGTCGGCCATCGCCACGCCGTCCGCCACCAGCACGGGGCCTTCGCCCTCGATCGATTGCGCGACCTCGAAGGCGTGCGGCACGCGATCGCCGTGGCGCTCCCCGGCGGCGAGATCGATGCGCGCCAGCGCCACATCCGCCTCCTTCTCGAAGGCGGCGGCGAGAACGGTGAGCGACGGGCCGTTGGGCTCGCCATGATAGAGAATCGCGCTCATGCCGGTTCGCTCTCCAGGATGGTGACGCGCCGCGCCATGTCGGTGCGGCCCAATGCCCAGCACGCCTTGGTCGCCGGGCGGGCGTAGATCGCGCGCAGCCAGCGCATGATGTTGGGGGTCAGCGTGTCGTTCGACAGCGCGGGCTGCGACAGCGGCAGCGCATAAGCGAGGTTGAAGCCGTTGATGTCGGCGAGGCTGTAGTGATCGGAGGCGAGCCATTCGCGCTGCCCTAGCGCCTCCTCCAGATAGCCGATGCCCAGCGCGACGCGGCGCTGCGATTCGGCCATTTCCTCGGGCGGAAACGCACCCGAGATCGCCTTGCGCCACGCGACGCGCCGCTCGGGCATCGGGATGCGCTCGATCGCTTGCTCGAGCTCCGCCGGATCGCGGCTCCTGACCGACGGGCCGACGAACACGCTCCACCCGATCATCGAGAAGCTGGGCGCGAGCCACTGGTCCATGAACTTCATCCACCAGCGCACGCGCCACGCATCTTTCGCATCGGCCGGCATCAGCCGCGGACCGGGAAACGCCTCGTCGACATATTCCATGATCGCGGTGGATTCGGTCAGTACGAGATCGCCGTGGGTCATCGCCGGGATCGTGCCCGCGGGGTTGATCGCCAGATAGTCGGGGCGGTGCTGGTCGAAATTGAGCAGATCGAGATAATGACTGTCGAAAGCGACGCCCTTCTCGAACAGGGCGAGCATCGGCTTGCCCGAATTCGCATTGGGTTCCCAATGGTATAATGTGACGCCGCTGGTTGCGCTCATTGCATGATCCCGAAAAGCTGCGGTGGCCGGTTCCGGCGGGGCGCGTGGTGCGCCCCGCGCGGGCCGGATCAGAACGTCTTCTTCACCGTCAGCATCCATTCGCGCGGCCGGCCGATCTGCTGATAGGCGGTGCCGGAGAAGGAGTAGACCGAGGCGAACATCGAATTATAGTAATATTTGTCGAACAGATTGGTGACCGAGGCCGAGAACTCCAGGTCTTCCTTGCTATTGCGCCACGTCAGCCGCGCATTGACCAGCGAATAGGCCGGCAGATAATAAGCAAAGCCGAGCGCGCGGCCGGTGAACTGCCGGTCGTTATACGTATAATCGACGCGCGGAGTGATGCTGCCGGCATTGCCGCCGAGTTGCGCCTTATACTGGATCCCGGCGCTCGCCTGCCACGCGGGGGAGAAGGTCGCCGGATCGCCGATGCGATAGTCGCTGCCCAGCGCCGCGGATACCGTGGTCAATCGCGAGTGGATGTAGCTCATCGACCCGTCGATGTTCAGCCCCGGGGTGGGGGTGGCGCTGATCTCGAGCTCGACGCCCTTGTTGCGCGCATTGCCGGCATTGGCGACCACGCCGCAAGGGCCGCCGCCATAGGCGGTGCAGTCGCGCAGCGGGAGCTGGATGTCCTTATATTCGTCGATATAGGCGGAAAGATTGAGGCGCAGCCGGCGATCGAACAGGTCGGTCTTGATGCCGATCTCGTAATTGGTCAGCGTCTCGGGCTTGAACGTGCCCTGCAGCGCCTGTTGCGCGGTGAACGGCCGCGCGCTGGTGCCGCCGCCCTTGAAGCCGGTTGAGATCGTTCCGTAGAGCAGCACCGCCGGGGAGAAGCGATAGTCGACCGAGGCGCGATAATCCACGCGGTCGCCGTCGAACTTCGCGGTCAGGCCGTTGAGCGCGCCGAGCCCGAACGCGGCGGCAAGACCGCTCAGCGGCGAGCCATCCGGGTTGACGCGGACGAACGTATAATCCTTGTGTTCCTTCGTGTAGCGGATGCCGCCGGTCAGCGTCAGCCCCTCGATCCCCGGGTGGATGATCGCGGTGGCGAAGGCGGCCTTGCTGTTCGCGTTGACCGGATCGTTGCCCATGAAGGTAAGATACGCGCCCGGCACGATATAGCCGATGTTCTGCAGCGTGTAATAGGTCGTCTTCTGCGACGAATAATAGCCGCCGATCGTCCATTCCACCGCGCGATCGAGGAAGGCGCCGTTGAGCCGGACTTCCTGGCTGAAGAAATGGTGGCGCAGCCGGTTGAAGCCGCCGGCTTCCTTGCGCGTATTGGGGTCGCCCGGGGTCGATTCGACGCCCGGCGAGAAATCGTCATCGGTGCCGAAGGTCGCGGTATAGGCGCGATAGGCGGTGATCGAGTTGAGCGACAGATCGTCGGCGAGCTTGAACACCGCGTTCAGCGATCCGCCACCGCCCTTGAACTGATTGGTGTGCTGGAAATTATAGCCCTTGGTGCTGAAGTCCGCGAAAGTGCAGTAACGCCCGCAGAGATAATTGGGATTGGTCGAATAAGTGGTGACTTCGGGCGCGTTGGTCTGGTTCTGGTAGGTATAGTCGCCCGACAAGGTGATATCCACCGCGTCGCTGGGGTTCCAGCGCAACTGGCCGCGCAGGCCTTTATAATCGGTCTCGCCCAGCTTATCGACGGTGCAGGTCCCGGCGGCGCGGGTGGCCGCGATATTCTCCGGATTGCCCGGCCGGGCACAGCCGTAGTCGACCAGATCGACGAAGCCGTCCTGCCGCTTGAAGACGCCCGCGACGCGGCCGAACAAGGTGTCGGTGATCTTGAAATCGGCGCTGCCGCGCAGGTTGATCGCGTTGCGCGCGCCATAGCCGGCCTCGACATAGCCGCCCTCATTGGCGTCGGGCCGCTTGGAATAGAGCTTGATCGCGCCGCCTTCGGAATTGCGCCCGGCGAGCGTGCCCTGCGGCCCGCGCAGGATTTCGACGCGGTCGAGATCGAGCAGGTCGAACACCCCGCCGGTCAGCGTCGCATAATAAACGTCGTCGATGTAAAGCCCGACGCCGGGCTCGTACGCCGGGTTGAAGTCGAACTGCCCGACGCCGCGGATCGAGGCGCCGATCGACGGGCCGAATGCGCCGCCGGCGGGGACGACGACCACGCTGGGGGCCTGTTTCGCGACCTGGGTGATGTTGTTCTGGCTGCGCGCGTCCAGCATCATGCTGTCCACGGCGGTGATCGCCAGCGGCACGTCCTGCAGGCGCTGGTTGCGGAATTGCGCGGTGACGACGATGTCCTGCTGGCCGGTCGCCGGGGCTTCCGCTGCGGCGGGAGCCGCCGGCGCGGTGCCGGCGTCCTGCGCGAAGGCGGGCGCCGCGATCGCCAGCGTGGACAGAAGGGCGGCGGTCGAGGCCGAGGCGCGCAGCCCCGCCGTCAGACGCTTGTGGGTGAGATGGTGCATCGCAGTTCCTCTCCTGATGCGGGGCGGACCCAAGCTCCACGGCCGGCCCTTCCCCCGAAGACGCGTGACGTTGCGTGCTTCGTTTGTGAGTTAGGCATACAGTTTCGTGGGTGACAAGGAGTAGGCGAACTACCACCATAACCGCTGACAGCCTGTGCGGACGCGCTTGCGTGCTGCGCCTTCACCCCGCACAATAGTAAGCAAAACAAACAATTGATTTGGGAGACGCGGCGATGCGGGCGGCGATCAATTATGTGGCGCGCGGGCAGGGGCGGATGCGCTATTTCGCCAACGATTCCCGGCGCGACACCGTTGTGCTGGCGCCGGAGGTGATGGCGATTACCGATTCGCGCGGGTTGGCGACAGGGCTGGACCGCGAGGGCTTCGCGCTCGTGAAGCATTGCAGCGCGGTAGCGGATTTCGCCGATAGTGAGGCGGTGGCGCGCGTCTATCCCGCGGAGATCGAGCGGTTGATCGCCGAGCTCGCCGGCGCCGACGCAGTGGTGGTGACGGGCGCGGGGGTGCTGCGTTTCGCGGAGCGTTCGGCGCAGTCCGGCGCGCTGGACAATTCGCGACCCGCACGGTTCGCGCATGTCGACGTGTCGGATGTCGCCGCCGCGCAATTCGCCGATCGCGCGCGCCCGGCGGATCGCGCCGCGCCGCGCCGGACCGCGCATTACAATGTCTGGCGTGCGATCTCCCCCGCGCCGCAGGACGTGCCGCTCGCTTTATGCGACGCGCGGACGGTGGCGGCGGGCGATCTGTTGCCGGCGGACGCGATATTCGATCGCGACGGCGCCGACCTCTGGTCGTTCGAGGGGCTGCTCGCGGCGCATTCGCCGGCGCATCGCTGGCATTGGTTCTCCGATCTCACCCGCGACGAGGCGATCGTGTTCAAGACCAACGACAGCGACGCCGGCCATGCGCATTGCGTGCCGCATGTCGCGTTCGACAACCCCGACTGCCCCGCCGAAGCGCCGCCGCGCGCGTCGATCGAGATGCGCGCGATCGCCTATTGGTTTTAGGGTCAGGTGAGATTCTCCAGCCCGATCGTCTTGCCGGCGAGCGCGGCGCGCGCGGCCTCGCGGCGGAGACGCTCGATCGCCAGCCGCGCCTCGGGTGCCGGCTCGTCGGGCAGCGCGGCGATGCTGGTTTCGTAGATCTCGCGAAAATCCTCCGCGAATTCCGGATGGGTCAGGATCAGCGCGTCGCGGCGTGACATTCCTGCCAAGACCTTCTCACCGACCTCGAGCGGATCCATCCCCGCCTCGAACGCGGTGCCGAATTGTTCGAGCGTCGCGCGATCGGCCGGGGCAAAGCCGCTTTCGCCGAAAACATCGGGCCGCTTGAGCGCGCTGCCCCAGGCGTCGGTACGGGTCAACGCCGGGCAGACCAGCGCGCAATTGATGCCGTAAGGCGCGAGACTGTAGCGCAGGCTCTCGGTCAGCCCGCGCACCGCGAATTTGCTCGCGGTGTAGATTCCCGCCTGCGGGCCGGAGAGATAGGCGGCCATCGACGCGACGTTGACGACATGCCCGCCGGCGCCGGTGCGCTTCACCAGCGGCAGCAGCGCGACCAGCCCGTTGGCCACCCCGCCGAAATTGACCCCCATGATCCAGTCGTAATCGGCGTGGCTCGCTTCGTCGGTCGGCCCGAACACGCTGACCCCGGCGTTGTTGACCAGCACGTCGAGCCGCCCGAACGCGGCGTCGATCTCCTGCGCCACCGCGGCGAAGCGCGCGCGGTCGGTCACGTCGAGCGGCACGAATAATGGAGCTTCGCGCCCGCGCTCGGCGAACCAGCGCGCCGCCGCCGCGCGCCGTTCCTCGTCGCGATAGCTCAGCACCAGCCGCATCCCGGCGTCCGAAAAGGCGCGCGCGATGCCGAAGCCGATTCCCGATACCCCGCCCGTCACGAACGCCACCTTGCCGCGCCAGTCCTGCGTTTCGCCCATGCCGATTTCCTCTCGCCAATCCACGATTATTCGTTAGTCTTGCATACAAATACCGCGAGGGAGAGGATCATGCCAGAGACGGATATCGCCGCGCTCGCGCAGCGGCTCGATGCGCTGGAGCATCGCATCGGCGAACTGGAGGACATCAACGCGATTCGCCGGCTGCACTGGGCCTATGGCTATTATATCGATTTCAACCTGCCCGATCAGGTGGCGGAGCTGTTCGCCGATGATGGCGTGGTGGTGTTCCTGTCGGGCGAATATGTCGGCCATGCCGGTATCCGGCGGCTGTACGGCGACTGGATTCAGCAGCGTTTCACCGGCGGCCGGCCGGGGCCGGTCGACGGGCTGCTGCTCGATCATTTTCAGATGCAGGACGTGATCACCGTCGCGCCCGATCGGCGCACCGCCAAGGGCCGGTTCCGCGGGATGCTGTTCGGCGGCTGGCATGATGATTTCCAGGACACACGCGAGGAAGGCATGCCGCAGCAGTTCATGGAAGCGGGCATTTACGAGAATGACTATGTGCGCGAGGATGGCGTGTGGAAGATCAGCCGCCTCGATTATATGATGCAATGGCAGGCGGATTATGAGGCGGGCTGGGCGCACACCACCGCGCATCTCCAACCCGCCGCGCGCACCTTTCCGGAAGACCCGATCGGCCCGGACCGGCTGCTCCCGGCGAGCCACCACCGGCGGACCTGGCCGTATCGTCAGGACGTGCCGATGCATTTCGCGCATCCGCGCTTCGGCAAGATTCTCGCATCGGACGTGCGACGCTAGCCGGCGCCTGTATCCAAGGGGAGGAAATCAGAGATGAACCGTGATCCGCGCGCGATCGTCGACGAGGCGCCGATGAGCTGGCTGCAGATCGCGGCGGTGGCGATCACCGTCGGGCTCAACGCGCTCGACGGCTTCGACGTGCTGTCGATCAGCTTCGCCGCGCCGGGCATCGCCGCCGAATGGGGCATCGACCGCAAGGTGCTGGGGATCGTGCTGTCGATGGAATTGATCGGCATGGCGGTCGGCTCGGTGCTGCTCGGCGGGGTCGCCGATCGCATCGGTCGGCGGCGCACGATCCTGGGCTGTCTCGTCGCCATGGCGATCGGCATGGCGATGGTGACGACCGCGCATGACGTCACCACGCTCTCCGTCTGGCGGCTGCTCACCGGGCTGGGGATCGGCGGGATGCTCGCGGCGATCAATGCCGCGGCGGCGGAGTTTGCCAGCGTGCGCCGGCGCAATCTTGCGCTGGCGATCATGGTGATCGGCTATCCGATCGGCGCGGTACTCGGCGGGTTGATCGCCGCGCTGCTGCTCAAGGGCGGGGATTGGCGCGCGGTGTTCGAATTCGGCGCGATCGTCACCGCCTGTTTCATCCCGCTGGTGTGGTTCTTCGTCCCGGAGCCGGTGCAATTCCTGCTCGCCAGGCGACCGGAAAACGCGCTGGAAAGAGTGAACCGCACGCTGGCGCGTTTCGGCCATGCGCCGGTCGATGCGCTGCCGCCGGTGGAGACGGGCGCGGCGCGCGCCTCGGTCGCCGATATCCTGCGCCCCGGGCTGCTCGGCACCACATTGCTCGTCACGCTCGCCTATTTCGCGCATATCGTCAGTTTCTACTTCATCCTCAAATGGTCGCCGAAGATCGTCGTCGATCTGGGCTATCCGCCGGCGCAGGCCGCGGGGGTGCTGGTGTGGGCCAATGTCGGCGGCGCGGTGGGCGGGGCGATTTTCGGGTTGCTCGCACAGCGCTTCGCGTTGAAGCCGATGACGATCGTTGCGCTGATATTGTCTACCGTGATGGTCGCCTTGTTCGGCGCGGCGGGGGTGCGCTCGCTCGGCGGGCTCGCGGCGCTGGCGTGCATCTCCGGGCTGTTCACCAACAGCGCGGTCGTCGGGCTCTATACGATCTTCGCGCGCGCCTTCCCCGCACATGTGCGCGCGACCGGCACCGGCTTTGCGATCGGCATCGGGCGGGGCGGAGCGGCGCTGTCGCCGATCCTCGCCGGCGTGCTGTTCAGCGCCGGCCTGCCGCTCGCCGGCGTGGCGATCGCGCTCGCCGCCGGATCACTGATCGCGGCGATCGCGCTCGGCGCGCTCAAGCTGCGCTTCGCGGACGAGAAAGCGGCGTAGCGCCTATCGGATCGCCGCCAGCGCGGGCTTCAACCGCTTCGCGGCGAGCGGCGGCAGCGTGGCGGCTTGTGCCGCCGCGCGATTGGCGTTCCCGGCGATGACGAGCGCGACCATCCCCATCGCATAATGCGGCTGGCATTTGATGCCGTAGATGCCGGCCTTGGTGACCGAAAGCGTCACCTCCTTGTTGATCGCGCCCTTGATCGGCGGCGCGCCGGCGGGCCAGATCGCGGGGATCGTCTCGGCATTGTGCGAGGCGTCGGTCGGGACGAAGCGCACGGTGTCGCCGGGTTTCGCATTCACCACCATCGGCTCGAACGCCATCATCCCCGCCGCGCCGCTGTTCTTCATGTGGACGACATATTCCTTCGCCGCCGCCGGCGCGGCAGCGAGCGCGGCAAGGGCAAAAATGAGCGGGGACAGGCGGATCATGCGGCGATACTCCAACTCAGGACATTTCCCAGAAAAACGCGCGCACCACGGCGAGCGGGCGTTCGGCGCGGACCCTGAGCCCGCGTTCGATCAACAGGCCACGCACCGCGATCCAGTCGCTCCACCGCGTCACCCCGATGACGCGCGCGCCGCCGGGGACGAAGCCGCGCATCTCGCGCCAGAGATCGGCATGCGCGGCGGACAGGTCGATCAGGCGGGCGGGGCGATATCCGGCGGTCAGCCGCCGTACTGCAGGCAAGCGCAGATCTGCCACGATCACCGTCTGTGCATCGCGCACAGCCGCCCGCGCCGCGGGCGCACCGCTCAGCGCCGCCCCCGCGATCAACCCGGTGAGCGCCTGCCGACGGTCGACGATCACCGTGCTTTCCCTTTGGCGAGATAGGCGGCGACCGCCTTGAGTTCGGCATCGGTGATGTCGACGCGCGTCTGCGGCGGCATCGCGCCTTTGCCGTTGCGCGCCACCGCGATCACATAATCCACCGCCAGATCGTTGCGATTGGTGAGCAACCCCATCGCCGGCGGATTGCCTGCCAGAACCTGCTGCTTGGTCAGCAAATTGGTGCCCATTCCCGCCGGTAGATGGCAATAGCCGCAACGGTGCGAGAAAATTGCCGCCGCATCCTGCGACGCGGCGAACCTGTCCCCGCCGCTTTCCGGCGCGCGCATCTGATAGGTCGGCGGGCCCGCGTCATGCGGGCCGCCCTGCGCCAGTGCGGCGCCGAAGCCGGCCACCGCGATGACCAGCGCGATCGCGCCGTTCCTCATGCCTTTCCTCCCCCCGAAAGATCGCGATAGGCGGCGGGCCACACGCCCTGCTTGCCCGGCGCGAGGATGCCGTTGGGATCCAGCGCGGTCTTCACCCGCTCGTTGAGCCGGCGCATCGCGTGGTCGTTGAAGTCGAAGGTGGCGTTGACCTTGTCCATCCAGCCGAGATGCGTGCGATATTCGGCATAGCCTGCCTTCGCCGTCTCGCTGATCAGCACGTCGAACAGCCGACGCATCTTCGCGATCCCCGCCGCATCGTCGCGATCGTACATCAGCATGTTGACGTTGTTGGCGAAACGCCCGCCGATCGTGAAGCTTGCGTAGAAATCCACATCGGCGTCGCCGATGATCTTCCGGCTGCGCTTCAACTGATCGGTCACCGCCGCCCCGGTCGCCGGGACGACCGGGGAGAAGCCGAGATGCGCGCCGCGCCCGCCGATCCAGTCGCTCATCTGCAGCGGCACCGCGGAGGGCACCCCCATCGTGATGTCCATCGCGTTGACCGGATCGCCCTGGCGCCACCAATTTTCGACCGGCGGCGTCTTGAGGTGGCGCGCCATCGCCGCTTTCACCACATCGGCGCGCGCCTTGACGATGCCCTCGTCGCCGTAGAGCCGCAACGCGACCTGCCAGTAACCGAGCTTATATTGCGTCAGCAGTTCCTTGACGCGCCATTCGGGGATCGCACCGGGCTTGTCCCAGAAATCGCGGCGCTGCCCCTTGAGCACGATCTTGCCCAGCCATGAGGGGATGAAGATCGACTGATCGACCACGCCGGCGATCTTGAGCGGC
The DNA here is from genome assembly GCA_017849555.1 of Sphingomonas sp. GTDB lineage: Bacteria > Pseudomonadota > Alphaproteobacteria > Sphingomonadales > Sphingomonadaceae > Sphingomonas > Sphingomonas lycopersici. Next base: position 37,259 of record JAFIGU010000004.1, read on the forward strand.
GCGAGCGTATCGATCACCCAGCCGATATCGCCTTCCTCGGGAATGTCCCAGATCAGTTCCAGCGAGGTTTCCGGCGCGGGCATCAGCCACACGCCGGCCTTGGTGACGATCCCCATATTGGATTGCGAGAACATCAGATCCCAGGTCGGGCCATAGCCGAAGGGGAAGACGTGCCACGCCTTGTTGTTGGCCATTGCGCCGAGCCCGGTGCGGACGAGATCGCCGTCGGGCAACACTGCCTCTATCCCGCACAGATTGCGGGCGTTGAGGCCATAAGGGGTGTAGCCGATCCCGTGATCCAGCGCATTGCCGATCACCGAGCCCCAGGCGTTGCCGGGCACCGACATCCAGAGCGGGGTTTTGGTGCGCTGGAGATGCTCGTACAGGTCGAAGAAGCCGACCCCCGGCTCGAGCACGGCATAGCCGAGCGCGGCATCCACCTCGAGGATGCGGTTCATCCGGCCCAGATCGAGCACGATCGATCCGGGCAGGCGCGGCGCGGCGGTGCCATAGCCGAGGTTCTTGCCGCGGCTGACCGGCCATAGCGGCGTCTTGTAGCGGTTGGCGAGGCGAACGATCGCGCGCACTTCCTCCACGCTCGCCGGGGATATTGCGGCGGAGGGCGGCCATTGCGCGGCGTCGCCGGGCGCATAGACGTCCGAATAAGCGTCGCGATCCTCGTCGCTGGACAGCACCCAGCCGGGGCCGACCACCGAGGCGAAATCCTTCAGCGCGGTCTGGAACTGCGCGGGCGTCAGATGGGGAGGGAGCTTGAGCTCCACGGTCGATCCTCTCGCTAACAGTAACGGTCGTTATAATTGACGTGACCGTTGCGGCGGCGCTTGTCAAGCGGGCGTGCGTCGACCGCGACAGGAATCCCTACCGTGCGATAACGATATCTGAGGAGCGCCGGCGGCGTCGCTATTCGTGGATCAGGCGCAGCAACCGCACGAGCGTTGCGGTTTCTTCCTTCGTGAAGCGCGCTTTCAACCACGCTTCATGCTCGAGGATGCAGTTGCGCGCGGCGAGCAGCGCATCGCGGCCCGCATCGGTGAGATGCAGCTGCAGCCGCCGCCGGTCGCCCTGCGCCCCGCCGCGCTCGACGAAGCCGCGTTTTTGCAGCCGATTGATGATCGCCATCACCGTCGCGCGGTCCATCTGCAGCCGGCGGCCGATATCCGCCTGCGCGATATCGGGATTGTCGTCGATCAGCCACAGCGCCGAAACCTGCTTCTGCGTCAGCCCCAGATCGCCGAAGGTTTCGGTGAAGTGCCGATAGACTGCGCCATGAGCCAGCCGGATATGGAATCCGACGATCTCGTCGATTTCCCCCAGCGCGCCACTCTCCGTCCCAACCAGGTGATTCATCCTAACAGGATGGGCTTGCACCGGGGCACGGTCAATCGGCGCGGTTGAAAAAATGTTTGTCTTGCATACAATGCCGTGGACAACAGTAATGGAGAGGATCGGCCGTGGCGCATTTCCCGGACACGCCGTCGTTCACCGGATTCAACACGCCGTCGCGGATCGAGGCGGATATCGCCGATCTCGACGTGACGGGCGCGATCCCGCCCGAGCTCGACGGGGCCTTTTATCGCGTCCAGCCCGATCCGCAGTTCCCGCCGCGGCTGGGGGACGATATCGCTTTCAACGGCGACGGCATGATCACGATGTTTCGCTTCAGGCACGGCCGCGTCGATTTCCGCCAGCGCTGGGCGCGGACCGACAAGTGGAAGCTGGAGCATGACGCCGGCGAGGGGCTGTTCGGCGCCTATCGCAATCCGCTGACCGACGACGCGCGGGTGAAAGGCCGTATCCGCGGCACCGCCAACACCAATGCCTTCATCTACGGCGGCAAATTATATGCGTTGAAGGAGGATTCGCCCGCGCTGGTGATGGACCCGGCAACGCTGGAGACCGAGGGATATACCTGGTTCAACGGCGCGATGACCGGCCAGACCTTCACCGCGCATCCCAAGATCGATCCTGAGACGGGCGACATGATCGCCTTCGGCTACGCGGCGAAGGGCGTGCTGACGCGCGAGATGACCTATTATGTCGTCTCGCCCGAGGGCGAATTGAAGCAGGAGCTATGGTTCGAGCCGCCTTATTACGCGATGATGCACGATTTTGCGATCACCCCCGATTACGCGCTGTTCCATGTCGTGCCGTCGACCTCGAACTGGGAGCGGCTGGAAAAGGGGCTGCCGCATTTCGGCTTCGACACGACGCTGCCGGTCTATCTCGGCGTCCTGCCGCGCCGGCCGGGTACGACCGCCGCCGACATACGCTGGTTCAAGCGCGATAATTGCTTCGCCAGCCATGTGATGAACGCGTTTCAGGAGGGGACAAAGATCCACTTCGACACCCCCGAGGCGAAGAACAACATGTTCCCGTTCTTCCCGGACATCCACGGCGCGCCGTTCAAGCCGATGGAGGCGGCGAGCTATCTTACGCGCTGGACGGTGGACATGGCGTCGAACGGCGACGCGTTCGAAAAGGTCGAGCGGCTGACCGATATGATCGGCGAATTCCCGCGGATCGACGATCGCCGCACCGGGCTTTCCTACCGCTACGGCTGGATGCTGGTGATCGACCCCGCCAAGCCGGTCGAGCTCAAGGGCGGCAGCGCGGCCGGGATGGTGATGAACACGCTGGGGCTGATCGATCACGAAACGGGGCGCGAGCAGAAATGGTGGTGCGGCGCGTCGTCGTCGTTGCAGGAGCCATGCTTCATCCCGCGCCACAAGGATGCGGCGGAGGGCGACGGCTGGATCGTCCAGGTGTGCAACCGGCTGGAGGAGCACCGATCCGATCTGCTGCTGTTCGACGCGCTTGATATCGAAAAGGGGCCGATCGCCGAAATCCATATCCCGATCCGGCTGCGCTTCGGGCTGCACGGCAATTGGGCCGATGCCGCAGAGATCGGGGTGACCGGCTAGGGCGGACAACATTCAGCCGTTCGGGCCTCGCAATCCGTCACCCCCGGCCCAGGGCGGGGGTGACGGGGGAGGTTGGCGGTGTTCTACCCGAAATAACTGACGTCGATCGACCCTAGGGGTCTAAACCGGCTCGCCCGCGGCGCGGGTCCGTTCCAGCAGCCGCGCCTGATCGCGCGCGACGCGCCACCCGAGCGCGATCAGCATCGCGACGATCGCCGGCGCGACCCAGTTGATCGAGAGGATCGCGGCGCCGAGATCGCCGTGGTTCGCGTCGCTGATCAGCCCCACCGCATAAGGCCCGATTCCGAGCCCGGTGATCGTCGACACGACGATATAGGTGCTGGAGGTGATCCCGCGCATCCGCGGCAGCACCTGTTCGAACATCACCGCATAGAGCGGCGGCAGCCACATCGTCAGCACGACGCTGTACAGCGTGAAGCGCAGGTAGAAGGTGGCGGCATCGGGCGCGCGATAGACCCAGAGCGCAATGAGCGGCGACAGGCCGAGCGAGAACAAGGTCACCCACACCCGCCGCGCGGGCCGCCCGCCGCTCAGCCGATCCGACAAAGGACCCGATATCAGCGGCCCGGCGACCCCGATCGCGGCGCTGAGCAGCCCGAACTGGAGCCCGGTCATCGCGGGCGACAGGCCATAGGATTTCATCAGGAACGAGGGCGTGAAGCCCATCACCCCGTAATTGATCACCCCCTGGAGCGAGCCGATCGCGATGCACAGAAGCAGCGACGGGGACGAGAAAGCGGCGAAGGTCGGCGGATCGTCGCGGCGCAGCGCCTGCGCCAGGTTGACGAGGACGAACAAGCCGAAGCCGATCACGCTCCATTGCAGCATATGCGCGCTGACGGTCACGCCGCCGAGCACCAGCGGCGGGCGCGGCGACAATGTTTCGGTCCAGCGGATCGCGGTGATCGCCCCGGCGACGATCAGCGCCAACGCGACGAGGTTGATCAGCCAGTCGCGCGGCGCCGCGCGACGCCGGCCGAGCGCGATCCAGTTGGTCCCCGGCAGGATCGCGCCGAACACGTTGAGGCTGGCGCGGAACGGCGCGGGATCGGGCGGCGTGTCGACGCCATCGATTGCGCCGCGCACCGGCTCGTGCAGCCGCCACATCAGCGCGGCGATGACGAAGCCCGGCGCGGCGGCGACGAGAAAGGCGAACTGCCAGCCGGCGAGGCCGAGCGGCGGACGGCCGCCGGCATGATGCGCGTTCCACCAGTCCGCCGCGCCGCCGCCGATCATCAGCGACCCGCCGAGCCCGAGCGCGATCGCCGCCGCCAGCACCGCCATCACCATTCCGCGCCGGTGGCGCGGGAAATAATCGTAGACGAGGCTGGTGCCCGCGGGCTGCGACGCAGCCTCGCCGATGCCGACACCGAGCCGGCTCAATGCAAGCAACGCAAAGCCGTTGGCGAACGCCGCAAAGCCGGTCGCGACCGACCAGAAGAAGATCGTGATCGCCAAGAGGCGCGTGCGCAGCCAGCCGTCCGCCAGCCGCCCCAGGGGGAGCGAGAACAAGGCGTAGAACAATGCGAAGACCGTGCCGTAGAGCAACCCCATCTCGGCGTCGCCGATATGGAGATCGCGTTTGATCGCGGGAGCGAGGATTGCGAGGATGTTGCGATCGAGCAGGCTGACCAATTGCGTCGCGGCGACCAGCGCCAACGCATAGCCCGCGCCGGGCAGCGCCTTTGCCCTCGCCGCGTCGGTCACAGCCGAAACACGCGCTCGGCGTTGGTCTGCATCAGCTTGCGCTTGGCGCCGTCGGGGATGTCGAGCAGATCGTGCGCGCGCACCTCGTCGGGGACATATTGATAGGGATAGTCCATCGCATACATCACGCGATCTTCCCCCATCACCTCGAGCATCAGCCGGATCGCGGGCGGGAAGGGCAGCCCGCTCGTCGTGGCGAGCACATTCTCGCGCAGGCAGGTGACGACATCCTTCTTGAGCGGCTTCAGCCGTTCGTAGCGGTTCGATCGCACCCCGGCCTTGTGCATGAAATCGATGCGGTAGAGCCAATAAGGGATCGCCTCGCCGCCGTGGCCGACCGCGATCTGGAGATCGGGGTAGCGATCGAAGATACCGGTGGTGATGAGCCGCAGCAGATGCATCCCGGTTTCGACCCCGAAGCCGAAGATCGCGCCGTCGAGCCCGGCCTCCACCAGCCCGCCGATCATCGCGTCGGGCAAGGTCTGGGGGTGGATATAGAGCGGCTGGCCGGTGTCGGCGAGCGCGCGGAAGATCGGATCGAATTGCGGTTCGTCGAGATAATGGCCGTGGGTGTGGCTGTTGACCATCACCCCGCGGAAGCCGAGGTCGCGCGCGCCGCGGCGGATCTCGGCTGCCGACCATTCGGGATCCTGCGGCGCGATCGAGGTCATGCCGACGAAGCGGGTGGGGTGGGCCGCGCAACGCTCGGCGAGATAGTCGTTGGCGCGCGTGACCATCGCCTTCGCCTCGTCCGCGTCGAAGAGCGGCTGGACACCCGGCGAGGTGAGCGAGAGGATCGCGACGTCGATCCCGGTGGCGTCCATATCGGCGATCCGCCGCTCGTCCAGATCGAGCAGCCGCTCGATGATCTGCATCGCGCGCTCCGACGGCGATTGCGCGTAGAAGCCCCAGAGCGAGGTCATGCCCTTGTCGGCGGTGCCGTCGCGTACCATGCGCAGAAAGGCGTCGATCTGCTCGCGGGTGGCGAAGGCTTCTTCGGTCGCGATGCGGCGATAACCACGATCGCCGCCGGTGTTGAGCTGGTGGGTCATAATGCGAGGTTCCTCGAACTTCTTGGTCGCTCCCGCTCAGGGGAGGGGTCGGGATGGGGCAATGCGACAGGCGCCGGTCTCCGCGAGGCTCAGCCCTCGTGCACCGCCTTGGTGACGAGGCAGGCGGTAACGCCTTCGGGACCGTCTTCCGCGCCGTGGCCGGACCATTTGACGCCGCCGAACGGCGAATCCGCGCCGCCGATCATCGTCGTGTTGATGCCGACCATCCCGCTCTCGATCGCACGCGAGACGCGGCGCTGGCGCTGCGCGTCCTGCGTCCAGGCATAAGCGGCGAGGCCATAAGGCAGGCGGTTCGCCTCGGCGATCATCGCTTCCTCGTCGCGATAGGGGTTGATCAGCGCGATCGGGCCGAACGGCTCCTCGTTCATCACCGCGGCGTCGAGCGGAACGTCGGCGAGGACGGTAGGCCGGTAGAAGTAGCCGCGGTTGCCGATCCGCTTGCCTCCGGTGCACAGCCGCGCGCCGCGCGCGGTGGCATCGGCGATCAATCGCTCCATCGCTTCGGGGCGGCGCGGGTTGGCCATCGGCCCCATCCCGGTCGCCGGATCGAGCCCGTCACCGACGACGATCCGCCCGGCGCGCTCGGCAAAGCCGTCGCGGAAGCGCGCGAACACCGCCTCGTGGACGATGAACCGCGTCGGCGAGACGCAGACCTGCCCCGCGTTGCGATATTTGGAGGCCGCCATCGTATCGAGCGCGCGGTCGATATCGGCATCGTCGAACACCAGCACCGGGCCGTGGCCGCCGAGCTCCATCGTGGTGCGCTTCATATCCTCCGCCGCGAGCCGGGCGAGATGCCGGCCGACGGTAGTGGAGCCGGTGAAGCTCAATTTGCGGATTACCGGCGAGGCGAGCAGATGGCGCGATACCTCGTCGGGCACGCCGAACACCGCTTGCGCGACATCGGGCGGAAGGCCCGCGTCGAGCAGGCATTGCAGCACGCCGAGCGCGGAGGCCGGGGTTTCTTCCGCCGCCTTCAATATCACCGAACAGCCCGCCGCGATCGGCGCGCCGAGCTTGCGCCCCGGATTGCCGAGCGGGAAATTCCACGGTGCGAAGGCGGCGACCGGGCCGACCGGCTCGTGGCTGACGGTCGAACGCTGTCCGGCGGGGCGGACCAACGTCCGCCCGTAGAGGCGAAAGGCTTCGCCGGCATAGAATTCGAACAAGGCGGCATTCATCGCCACCTCGACCTTCGCTTCGGCGAGCGTCTTGCCTTGTTCGAGCGTCGCGACGCGGGCGAGATCGTCGGCCCGCTCGCGCAACAGCCGCGCCGCGCCGTTGAGGACGGCGGCGCGCTGCTGCGGGGTCGACTCGCGCCACGACCGGAAGCCGCGCGCGGCGGTATCGAGCGCGCGGTCCAGATCGGCCGGGTCCGCGAGCGGCAGCTCGGCGATCGGCTCGCCCGTCGCGGGATTGACCACCGCGCTCGTGCGCCGTCCGGCGCCAGCGATCCGCTCCCCGCCGATGACGAGGTGAAGGTCGGGGTAGCTCACTGCGCGGCCTTCGCCTTTTCGCGGGCGACATCGCCCTCCCAGCGTTCGGCGACAATCTCCTCGCCGGTGACCGGATGCTTCAGGTGGAAGGGCACCAATTTATGCGTCGGCCACAGCCAGTGATCGGCGATCAGCTCGTCCGGCCCGGTCGGGTCCTCGGGGAAGGTCTGGCGCGGGAAGGGGACATATTCGGGCGGCGTATTGGCCCAGCCCGCGTCGAAATCGGCATGCCATTGCGGCATATAATTGAGCACGGCGATGCGCCACACGCCGTCGACCTTGCGATAGGTGTTCTCGTAGATGCCGCCTTCCCACCATTGGCGCGCGCCGAGCATCGGATTGGCGGGATCGGCATAATCCTTGTGCCGCCCGGCTTGCATCATCGAGCGCGCGCGGCCATGCGCGATCTCGCCGCCCGGGGCGACGGTGATGATGTCCTGCAGCTGCGGGTGATCGAGCAGGAAGCCGTCGATCGGACCGTTGGTGCCGTGGGTGAAGCGCTTCTGGAAGCGCTCGACATAGAGCCGGCGAATGCCTTCCTTGCCCTTCCACACCCCGCCGAAGAAGCGCACCTCGCCATCGTCGGTGAACAGGTCGACCGTCTCGCGATAAAGGCATTTGTCGATGAGATAGCCGTAAAGGTGCTGGAGCTTGCGGATATCGAGCTCGTCTTCACGCCGGGCGAGGCGGCGGGACAGATCCGCAACGGCCTGTTCCAGCGCGGCGACACGGGGGGCGACATCGGCCATCTTCACTCTCCTGATCGTATGCTTTACGTACAATTTGCGCTGACCTCGCGGCGGAGTCAACGGCCGAGCGCTTCGAGCCGCTCGACTTCCTCGCGGTAGGGGCGAATCGCGCGCACCATGCACAAGGTGGCGAGCGGCAGCAGCACGGCGGCGGTGAAGACCAAAGCCTTCCACAGATCCTTTTCCACCCCGATCACGAAATCCTGCACCAGCCCGACGACGAAGCTGCCCATCGCGCCGAAGAAGGTGAACATGAACAGATAGATCGCCGTCACCTGCCCGCGCATCGCATTGGGCGCGACGCGCTGGATCGCGGCATTTTGCGGCACCGCGCCGGCGATGCCGAACATCGCGCCAAGGCTCATCACCGCAAGCGAGGCATGGCCGTTGGGCATCAGCGGCGCCGCGATCGCGCAGCAGGTGACGCAGCCGAACAGGATCGCCGCGGCGCGGACATTGGCGTCCTTATGGCGCTTTGCCAGCCACTCGACGAACGCGCCGCCCAGCGCCAGCCCGGCGAGCGAGGCGACAAGGATCATCCCCCCCATCACCGCGCCGATCTGTGCTTCGTCCCACCCGTAGCTGCGGATCATGAACGGCACGCGCCAGAATTGCAGCCCGAACGTCTCGATCGCGCTCAGCGCCAGCCCGGCGAACAACGGATAATAGACTCGGCGCTGCGCGTGGATCGCGCGCGCCGCATCGAGCCCGGTGGCGGTGAGGATGCGGCGGCCGAGCGATGCGTCGCGCGGCGGCTGCGGCGCATCGGGCGCGGGCGCGAGCCGGGGCGGCTCCTTCACGGTCAGGAACAGCAGCGCGATCAGCAGCCCGGGCAGCCCGGTCCAGATCATGATCCATTGCCAGCCGAAGATGCGCAGCGGGCCGATTTCGCTCGGCGCCCAATGCGCGGTCATCCCGATCAGCATCCCGCCGACGATCGGGCCGAGTGTCGTCCCGCCGATGAAGCCGAATTGCAGCAGCGCGAAGGCGCGGGTCAGCGTGCGCGGTGGAAAGGCATCGGCCAGCAGCGAATAGGATGACGGCGCATGTGCCGATCCGCCCGCGGCGAGGAACACGCGCGTCCCGACGAATTGCGCGAAGCTTTGCGCCAGCCCGCCGAGCGCGGTGATCACCCCGATCACCGAGACGCCCGCCGCGAGCACATATTTACGCGGATAGATGTCCGCCAGCCGCGCCAGCGGGATACCGACGAACAGATAGCAGATGATGCTCGCCGGCCCGGCAAGGAAGCCCAGTTGCGCGTCGGTCAGCCCGAAATCGGCCTTGATGCGCTGCGCCAGCATCCCGAACACGACCTGGTCGAAGAAGGTGAGGAAGGTCGCCAGCACGATCACCGCGAGCGCCCAATAAGCCGCGCCGGGGGAGGGCCAGTCGCGCGTGTCGGCGCGCGGCGGGGCATCTGCCACGATCTCCACGGTCGCAGTCGCAGGGGCGATCGCCATCCGTCATCCTCTCGCTAATGCGCCATGTTTTGCGCTTGGCAAATTGTATGCGTTGAATACAATTATGCGCAACCGAAAAAACAGAATCGGAGAGCGATATGAAAGATCTGGCGGGGCGCACCGCGTTCGTCACCGGTGGGGCGAACGGCATCGGGCTGGGGCTGGCGCGGGCATTGCTCGCCGAGGGATGCAAGGTCGCGATCGCCGATATCCGCGAGGATTCGATCGCTGCCGCGCTTAAGACGCTCGACAATCAGGACGTGATCGGCGTGCCGCTGGATGTCGCGTCGCGCGCGGGGTTTGCGGCGGCGGCGGACGAGGTGGAGGCGCGGCTCGGCCCGGTCAGCCTGCTGTTCAACAATGCCGGGATCAACCTGTTCCAGACGATCGACGAATCGTCCTACGACGATTGGGACTGGGTAATGGGGGTCAACCTCAACGGGGTGATCAACGGGGTGATGACGTTCGTGCCGCGGATGAAGGCGCGCGGCGCGGGCGGGCATGTCGTCAATACCGCGTCGATGGCGAGCTTTCTGTGCGGGCCGGCGCCGGGGATCTACAATACCGCGAAATTCGCGGTGCGGGGCTTGAGCGAATCGCTGCGCTACAGCCTGGCGCCGCACGGCATCGGGGTGTCGGTCTTGTGCCCGGGGCTGGTCAAAAGCCATATCTACGCCAGCGACGAGATACGCCCCGACGAATTGAAGGCGGGCGCCCGGCCGGTCGACAGCGCGGGCGTCGAGCGGCTGCGCGAAGTCCACGAATTCGGCATGGAACCCGATGTGATCGCGGCGCGGGTGGTCGAGGCGATCCGCGCCAATCGTTATTATATCTTCTCGCACCCCGAGTTCCGCGACGAATTGCGCGAAGTTTTCGACGATATATTGGCCGCCTTCCGCGACTATCCCGAAGACCCCGGCTTCCAGCAGCGCACCGGGTTCGAGAAGTTCAGGCGCGAGCGCTATGCCGAGGCGCGCGCGGCGGCGCGGGGGGAGAGCTAGGCTATAGCCGCGCGTCGGCGAGATCCGCGCCGGCGCGCAGATTGGCGAGCTTGGCCCAGGTGACCGCAGGGTCGATCTTGCCATAGCCGGCGAAGGTGCCGAATCCGCAATCGGTGCTCGCGATCACGCGGTCCTTGCCGACGATCGCGGCGAACCGCTCGATCCGCTGCGCGATCAGCTCGGGATGTTCGAGATAGTTGGAGCAGGTGTCGATCAGCCCCGGCGCGAGCAATTTATCCTGCGGCACGCGCGCGTCGCGCCACACGATCCATTCATGCTCGTGGCGCGGATTGGCGGCCTCGAACAGGATTGTCGCCGGGCGCGCGCCGAGCACGATATGGATGATCCGATTGAGTTCGATATCATGATCGTGCGGCCCTTCGTAATTGCCCCAGCAGACGTGCATCCGCATCCGTTCCGGCGGGATATTGGCGGTGGCGGCGTTGAGCGCTTCGACATTGGCGGCGATCGTCCGCAGAAACGTCGCCTCGTCCATTTCCTGATAGCCGGTGTGGCGCGACATCGCGAGATCGGGGCAATCGAGCTGCAGGTCGAAGCCGGCGGCGACGATCGCCTCATATTCCGGGCGCATCGCCGCGACGAGATCGGCGAGATAGGCTTCGTGACTGGGGTAGAAAGCGTTTTTCTGGAAGGCGGTGATCAGCCCGGGCGATGCCGCGTTCATGAACGCGCGGGTGCCCTCGCCGTGGCGATCGAGTGCGCTGCGGAAACGGCGGATATCGTCGTGGAGCGGCGCCAGCGTGACGAGCCGCACGGTATCGATGCACGAGGCGCGGGTGAATTCCTGCGACCCCATGATATGCGCGAGCTTGACACGCAGATCGGGCAGCGGCGCGAGATCGAGCGCGGGGGTGCGATCGGTATGCCCGCCGAACCCCGACAAGCGCTCGATCATATAGGTCGAATAGCCGACCTTGCCGAGTTCGCCGTCGCTGACGATCGACACGCCCGCCGCCACCTGCCGCGCCACCGCATCGTCGACCGCCGCCTGAACCTCGGTGTCGAACGCGGCCGCGTCATAGGGCTCGCCGTGATCGCGCGCGAGCAGCAGCGGGGTCAGCCGGTCGCCGCGCGGCAAGCTGCCGACGTGGGTGGTCGCGATCGTCATCGGAAGCCTTTCGTTTCTACTTAGCCCCTCCCCTGAAGGGGAGGGCTATTGGACGCGCTTACGCCTCTTCGAGCGCAACCGCGTTGATGATGTGCGGCTGGGTATATTCGTGCAGCCCGGACTCGCCCAATTCGCCGCCCAGCCCCGATTGCTTGGCGCCGCGGAACGGGATGTTGGCGTCGATCGCGAGATATTGGTTCACCCAGACGGTGCCGGTATCGATCTTCTTCGCGACCTCGGTCGCGCGGGTCAGATCCTTGCCCCACACCGTGCCGCCGAGCCCCATGTCGGTGTCGTTGGCGCGGCGGATGACATCGTCGATATCGGCATATTTGAGCACCGGCAGCACCGGGCCGAACTGCTCCTCGCGCACCAGCGGGGCGTCGTCGTCGAGATCGCGCACGATCGTCGGCGGGATGAAATAGCCGGGCCGGTCCAGCGGCTCGCCGCCGGCGAGCACCGTCCCGCGCGCCTTGGCATCCTCCAGCAGCGCCTTGACCTTCTCGAACTGCATCCGGTTCTGCAGCGGGCCGACGGTGGTGCCCTGCTTCGATCCGTCGTCGACCACCGCCTCCTTGGCGAGCCGCGCGAGCTCGTCGCAGAATTCGTCGTACATCGCCTCGGGCACATAGGCGCGCTTGATCGCGACGCAGATCTGGCCGGCATTGGCCATCGCGCCGCCATAGACCTTCTGCGCCACCTGGCGCGGGTTCACATCGTCGAGCACGATCGCGGCGTCGTTGCCGCCAAGCTCGAGCGTCACGCGCTTCACGCCCTCGGCGGCGGCGGCCATCACCTTCTTGCCGGTCGCGGTCGATCCGGTGAAGGCGACCTTGGCGACATCGGGGTGGCCGGTCAGCCGCGCGCCGAGATCGTTCTGGTCGCAGATCACATTGACCACGCCCGGCGGCAGCAGTTCGCGGCAGATCTCGCCGAGCAGCAAGGTGGTGAGCGGGGTGGTCGGCGCCGGCTTGATCACGATCGTATTGCCGGTGACGAGCGCCGGGCCGAGCTTGTTCATCACCAGGATGACCGGGAAGTTCCACGGCGTGATCGCGGCGACGACCCCCAGCGGGGTGCGGTGCTCGATCACCACATTGCCGCCGGTGTCGCGCAGCGTCTTCGGCTCGATCCGCATCTCGGCGAAGGCGCGTAGCGTGAAGACGCTGCCCATCACCTCATACATCGCCTGGTCGAGCGGCTTGCCCTGCTCGGCGGTGAGCAGGCTGGCGAATTCGCCCGCGCGCGCCTCCAGCGCGTCGGCGATCTTGGCGACCAGCGCGGCTCGCTCCTCGATCGGGGTGGCGGCCCAGCCGGGGAAGGCGCGCTTCGCCGCCGCCACCGCGCGATCAACCAGCGCCGCATCGGCCTTGGGGCATTGTGCAAAGGCCGCCCCGGTCGCAGGATTGACCACATCGAAGGTCGAAGCGCCGGCAATGGCTTCGCCATCGATCAGCAGGCGGAAATCGCGGTTCATCATCGCTCTCCTCGAAAATCCCGCCGCGCGGAAGACACGCGGCATTTGCCGGATATTGTGTGCTACGGATACAATCTTGGCAAGCGGATTCCGTGGGCGACATTGCCTTGCAAAACGTTTGCCAGGGATACAATATACGCATCCCGAGCCGTTGAATGCGGCCGATTCGGATGGAGAGGAACGCAAGATGCAGGCAGGCCGGCGATGAGCACCGCCCTGATCGACGAACGCAAATCCGATGCTTCCCCATCTCGCGATCGGCTCGACCGGCTGCTTCGTGCGCGCTCGGTGGCGATCGTCGGTGCATCGGATCGGCCGGGGGCGCTCGGCGCGTCGGTGCTCGCCAATCTTGACCGCGCCGGGTTCGATGGCGCGATCCATCTCGTCAATCCCAACCGCGCCGAGATCGGCGGCCGTCCGTGCGTCGCCTCGGTCGCCGATCTGCCGCGCGGGATCGACGCCGCGGTGCTGGCGATTCCGCGCGCCGGGGTGCTCGATGCGATGCGCGGGCTGGCCGAGCGCGGCGTCGGCGCGGCGGTGATCTTTTCCGCCGGCTTCGCGGAGGATGGCGCGCAGGGGCTTGCTGATCAGCGCGAGATCGCGCGGATCGCCGCGGCGGCCGATATGGTGGTCGAAGGCCCCAATTGTCTCGGCCTCGTCAATTTCCGCGACAAATTGCCGCTGACCTTCATCGATATGCCCGAGGCGCGCGCGGAAGGCGCGCGGCGGGTCGGCATCGTCTCGCAATCCGGCGCGATGGCGGCGGTGCTCGCGACGACGATGATCGCGCGCGAGGTGCCGCTGGGCTGTTATGTCTCGACCGGGAACGAGGCGGCGACCGGGGTCGAGGATTTCGTCGCGCGGCTGGTCGACGATCCCGATATCGCGGTGATCGTGATGATCGTCGAGCATTTCCGGCGGCCGGGTGCATTCCTCGCGGCGGCGCGCGCCGCGCGGTCGGCGGGCAAGCCGGTCGTCCTGCTCCACCCCGGCCGCAGCGCGGCGGGCGCGGCGAGCGCGGCGACGCATACCGGGGCGATGGCCGGCGATCATGCCGTGATGCGCACCCATGTCGAACATGCCGGGGTGATCCTGGTCGAATCGCTGGAGGAGCTGGGCGACGTGGTGGAGATCGCCACGCGCTGCCCGGCGTTGCCCGGCGGCGCGACGGGCGTCGTCGCCGAATCGGGCGCGTTCAAGGCGATGATGCTCGATCTCGCCGAGGAGGTGGGGCTGAACCTGCCGCCGCTCGGCGACGCCGACAGCCCGGCGTTGCGCGCGGCCTTGCCGCCATTCGTGCCCGTCTCCAACCCGCTCGACGTCACCGCGCAGGGGCTCGTCGATCCGGGGATGTACGGTCGGGTGATCGCCGCGCTCGCCGAGGATGCGCGGATCGACACGATCGTCGTCACGCTGATCCAGACCGATATCCGCACCTCGTCGGTAAAGTTCGCCGCGGTGGCCGAGGCGCTTGCCGCGCGCGGCGGGGTCAAGCCGGTGGTGGTCGCCGGGGTGGACGAGGGCGGCGGGGTGCAGCCGAGCGATATCGCCGCATTGCACGCGCTGGGCGTCACCTATCTCCCCACCGCCGAGCGTGCATTGCGCGCATTGGCGCGGCTCACCAATGCGGCGGGCGCGGCGCGGGCGGGACAGGCGCAAACGACTGCGCCGTTCGACGATCTGCCCGCCGCCGGCGCGACGATTCCCGAATATCGCGCCAAGCAATTGCTCGGCGCGCGCGGCATCGCCTTCCCGACCTTCACGCTGGCGCATGACAAGGACAGCGCGGTCGCCGCGGCCGAGCGGCTGGGTTATCCGGTGGTGCTCAAGGCGCAGGCCGCCGCGTTGCCGCACAAGAGCGACGCCGGCGGGGTGATCGTCGGGCTGGCCGATGCCGCGGCGGTCGCGGCCGGCTGGGATCGGCTGCTTGCGCAGGTCGGCGCGGCGCGGCCCGCTGTGGTGCTGGAAGGCGTGGTGGTCGAACCGATGGCGCCGCGCGGGGTGGAATTGATCGTCGGCGGGCGGAACGATCCCGCCTGGGGGCCGGTGATCCTGATCGGTTCGGGCGGGGTGGCGGCGGAATTGCTGCACGACGCGCGGCTGGTGCCGACCGGGCTGTCCGAGGAAGCGATCGCGGCGGAAATCCGCGGGCTGAAGCTTGCCCCGCTGCTCGACGGGTTTCGCGGCGCACCGGTGGCGGACATTGCGGCGGTGGCGCGGATCGTTGCGGCGCTCGGCGCGGTCCTCGACGCCAATCCGGCGATCCGCGAAGTCGATCTGAACCCGGTGGTGGTCTATCCTAAGGGCGAGGGCGCGATCGCGCTCGACGCGCTGATCTCGCTATGACGCGGCAGCCGGAAAGCGGCGCGCCCGCGGCCCCGGCTTGCCGTTGCGATCGCGCGCGCAGTTGCTGGTACGACAATGTTTCGGGGGGCGGCTCGCTGCCGTGCCACTGCGCGTCGTGCCGGCGCGCCTTTCATATGGAGATGCTCGCCGGGATCGCGATCGCCGCCGCATCCGCGGTGGTGATCGTGGCGATCGCTGGGTAAAAAATGATCCGTTCGCCCTGGTTAGCATAGGCCGTCATGCCGGATCTGATCGGCATGACGGCACGCGGGCGCTGCAATCAGGCGCTGACCTTCGACTGGTCGTAGGCGCCGAGACCGGGCTTGTAGCTCTTTTCGTCGATGAACTGGCGGATGCCTTCCTTGCGGCCCTCCGACGGGTCGTGGAAATTGGCCGCTTCCTGCATCCGCACGAGATAATCCTCGGCTTCGTCATAGGTCATCGCGCCGACGCGGCGCACCGCATCCTTGGCGAATTTGAGCGCGACCGGATTCTTCTGGAGCAGGATCGCCGCGACCTCGCGCACGCGCGCTTCGAGCCGTTCGAGCGGCACGCTCTCGTTGACGAGACGCATCGCCGCCGCCTGCTGGCCGTCGATCAGCTCGCCGGTCAATGTCAGCCACATCGCGTCGCGCATCGGCAGCAGGTCGACCACCACCTTGGTCACCCCGCCGCCGGGGAGGATGCCCCAGTTGATTTCCGACAGGCCGAATTTCGCTTCGTCGGCGCAGATCGCCAGATCGCAGGAGAACAAGGGACCGAAGCCGCCGCCGAAGCACCAGCCGTTGACCATGGCGATCGTCGGCTTCTGATACCAGCGCAGCCGGCGGAACCAGCCATAGCTCTCGCGCTGCGACTTGCGCACGCCGCGCAGCCCCTGCGCCTCGGTCTCGCGGAAATATTCCTTGAGATCCATGCCGGCCGACCAGGCCGCGCCTTCGCCGCCCAGCACCAGCACGCCCACGTCGTCACGATATTCGAGCTCGTCGAGCACCTCCATCATGCGGCGGTTGAGCGTGGGGCTCATCGCGTTGCGTTTTTCCGGGCGCGCGAAATTCACCCAGGCGATGCGGTCCTCGACCCGAAACGTAACGACCTGCTTCTCGCTCATGACCTCTCCTCCGTGCGATCTGATATATGTATCATTGGCATACAATCGAGGCACTGTCCAGCGGCGCGGATGCGCGTATTCGGTCGGGCTTGGGCGGGTGACGGTTTGCGTCAGACGCGGTGGCGCAGCCGCCGCATCGTCGCCTCGCTCGTTTCGGCCGAGACGTTCTCGCCGGGCGGCGCGTGGCCGGCGATCCACACGCTATGATCGACCCATTCCCCGGTCGCGGGGTCGAACCCCGCGGCGCAGCGCACCAGGCCGCGTAACTGGCGCTGGAGATCGAGATGCAGCCGGACGAGTGCCTGTTGCGCGCCGAGCGGGAGCGGCTCGCGGAAGGCGAAGCGGCGCAGGCGATGCGCGTGCGCGGGACTTTCGACGGCCGCGACGAGCGAGAGGTGGGGGCGCGGCGCGGTCATTGCGCGACGACGCGGACGCTGGCCAGCCCGGCGGCGAGCGCGCGCGGCTTCGCGACTGTCACCTCGGCCCTGGTGACCGCACCGAGCGCGAGGCAGCGTTCGGCGAGCATCTGCGCGAAGCTTTCGATCAGCGGCACATGCCGCGCGGCGAGGTCGGTCGCCTCGGCGACGATATGGCGATAATCGACCGTTTCCCCGAGCGTCGCGACGCGCGGCGCCCCCAGCGTGAGCGCGACACTCACCACCAGCGGCTGCCGCGCGCCGATTTCATGCGCATGCACCCCGATGTCGGCGTCGAGCGTGAGCGCGTCGACGCGCACCTCGGTGACGGTGCGCGCGTCAGCCACGGCCCGCCGCCTCCGCCGCGCGCACGGTATTGGCGAGCAGACAGGCGATCGTCATCGGCCCCACCCCGCCGGGCACCGGGGTCGCGGCGCGCGCGTGGCCGAGCTCGTCGAACGCGGTGTCGCCGACCAGCCGCGCCTTGCCCGCGGTATCGGTCACGCGGGTGATGCCGACGTCGATCACCACCGCGCCGGGCTTGACCCAATCGCCGCGCACCAGCCGCGGCGCGCCCGCCGCCGCCACGACGATATCCGCCGCGCGGACGATCTCGGGCAGCCCGCGCGTCGCGATATGCGTGACGGTCACCGTGCATTCGCGTTCGAGCAACAGCATCGCGACCGGCTTGCCGACGATATTCGACTTGCCGATCACCACCGCGTTCAAGCCGCGATAATCGTCGATCACGCTGTCGAGCAGCATCATGCAGCCGAGCGGGGTGCAGGGGACGAGCCCGCCGGTGCCGGTGGAGAGGCGCCCGACATTGACCGGGTGGAAGCCGTCGACGTCCTTCGCCGGCGCGATCGCATCGAGCACGCGCGCGGCGTCGATCTGCGGCGGCAGCGGCAATTGCACGAGGATGCCATGGACCGCGCGATCGGCATTGAGCCGCGCGATCAGCGCGAGCAGCGCGGCCTCGTCGGTATCGGCGGGCAGGCGATGTTCGAACGAGGCGATGCCGGCGCGCGCCGCCTCGGCGATCTTGCGCGCGACATAGACCTCGCTCGGCGCGTGATTGCCGATCAGCACCACCGCCAGCCCGGGGCGGATTCCGTCGCCGACCAGCGCGGCGACGTCGGCGGCGATACGGTCGGTCAGCGCGCGCGCCATCGCGCGTCCGTCGATCGGTGTCATGCCGGTCAGCGGAAGACGATCGTGCGGTGGCCGTTGAGCAGCACGCGATCCTGCAGATGCCACCGCACCGCTGCCGCGAGCACGCGGCGCTCGATGTCGCGGCCCTTGCGCACCAGATCGTCGGGCGTGTCGGCGTGGCTGATCGGCTCGACATCCTGCGCGATGATCGGGCCTTCGTCGAGATCGGCGGTGACGTAATGCGCGGTCGCGCCGATCATCTTCACCCCGCGGTCATAGGCCTGATGATAGGGCTTGGCGCCCTTGAAGCCGGGCAGGAAGCTGTGGTGGATGTTGATGCAGCGGCCCGACAGGAACGCCGCCATCTCGTCCGACAAGATCTGCATGTAGCGCGCCAGCACGACCAGATCGGCGCCGGTCTCTTCGACCAAAGCGCGGATCTGCGCTTCCTGCTGCGGCTTGGTGTCGCGCGTGATCGGCAGATGGTAGAAGGGCAGGTCGCCGATCAGCGAGATGTTGAGCGCGCTGCGCGGGTGGTTGGAGACGATCCCCACCACGTCCATCGGCATTTCGCCGATACGCTGGCGGTAGAGCAGGTCGCCGAGGCAATGATCGAATTTGGAGACCAGCATCAGCACCTTGAGCCGCTCGCCCGGCGCGCGCAGCGTCCATTCGGCGCCCATCTCGCCCGCGATTGGGGCGAATGCGGCGCGCAGCGCGTCGGCGGCGTCGGCGCGTTCCAGCTCGAACACGACGCGCATGAAGAAGCGGCCGGTGAGCCGGTCGTCGAATTGCTGCGCATCGGTGATATTGCCGCCCTGTTCGGCCAGGAAGCCGGCGACCCGCGCCACCAGGCCGGGCCGGTCGTCGCAGGACAGGCGAAGGATATAGCTGTCGGTCATAGACGCGCCTCGTAAGCGTTGATCCATTCGACGGTGCGGGCGAGGCCGCCGAAGGGGTAGAAATGAAGCCGCACCGGCCCGTGCGCCGGGGTCAGCCGCGCCGCGAGCCGATCGACCAATTTGTCGGGGCCGGCGGTGCCGAGCAATTTGGTCAGCGATACGCCGTATTTGGTCATCACCGCCGCCGACGCACCGACCCCGCAATGCGCGGCGAAGCGCAACAAGGTCTTGATCCCGGCCGGCCCGGGGACGCCGATCCGCACCGGGCAATCGATCCCGCGCGCGCGCAGTTGCTCCAGCCAGCGAATGAACGGATCGGCGTCGAAGCCGAATTGGGTGACGATCAGCGTCGCCATGCCGCGCTGCGTGATCTCGGCGCGTTTCTCCTCCAGCACCGCCCAGCATTGCGCCTCGTCCATCGCGGGATGGCCTTCGGGGTGGCCGGCGATGCCGATCGCGGTGATGCCGTTCGCCTCGAACAGCCCGGTCGCGAGCAGCGCCATCGTATCGGCGAAAGGGCCGGCGGGAATTGGCGGGTCGCCCGCGACGAGGAACATGCGTTTCGCGCCTGCCTCCGCGACGGTGCGGCGGACGATCTGTTCCAGCTCGTCGTGGCTCGCGATCCGTCGCGCCGAAAGGTGCGGCATCGGCTCGAACCCGAGCGCGCGGACGTCGCGCGCGGCGTCGATCCGCGCGTCGATCGCCTCTCCGGGGAGGAAGGTGATCGCCACCGGGGTCTCGGGCGCGATCAGCGGCGCCGCTTCGGCGAGCGCAGCGCGATCCTTCGCCGTCATTTCGAGCGAGTAACCGTCGGTCATCGACAGCGGCGCGCGAGACCAGGCCGGGTGGATGACGGGAACGGTCATAAGCGGTCCTCTCACGAAACGCGCGTCGGCGCTGTTTGGCGAGGGGATTAGAAGCCGCGGCTTGATTCGTATAGATGAAAAATTCGCAAATGAGAATTTATGCCATCCGCGACCCCGTGCGCTCAGAGCGGCAGGCCGACGTAATTCTCCGCGATCGCGGTCTGCATCGCCTCGGATTGCGCCACATAATCAAGCTCGCTGCTTTGCATGTGGTGGGCGAACGCGCCGTCCTCGGGGAAATGGTGCATCAGCTTGGTCAGATACCAGCTGAACCGCTCCGCCTTCCACACCCGCGCCACCGCTTTGGCGGCGTAGTTCTGCAAACCGGTTTCGTCGCTGCGCCGATAATAGCCGATCAGCGCATCGGAGAGATAGGCGACGTCGGACGCCGCCAGGTTGAGGCCCTTGGCGCCGGTCGGCGGGACGATATGCGCGGCGTCCCCGGCGAGGAACAACCGGCCGTGGCCCATCGGCTCCGACACGAAGGAGCGCAGCGGGGCGATCGACATTTCCAGCGCCGGCCCGCGCGTCACGCCGTGGGCGGACAGCGGGTCGAAGCGGCGGGCGAGTTCATCCCATAGCCGCGCCTCGGGCCAGTTCTCGACGCGCTCGTCCCGCGGGACCTGGACATAATAACGGCTGCGCGTCGGCGATCGCATCGAGGCCAGCGCAAAACCGGCAGGGGTGCGGGCGTAGATCAGCTCGGGGTGGCACGGCGGCACGTCGGCGAGGATGCCGAGCCAGCCGAACGGATATTCATGCACATAGTCGCGCTGCACCCCGGCCGGGATGGCCCGGCGCGCGACGCCGTGGAAGCCGTCGCAGCCAGCGATGAAATCGGCCTCGACGCAATGATCGCGTCCGTCTTTGCCGAAGGTGACGCGGGCGCGTGACGCGCCGATATCGTGCAGCGCGACATCCTTGGCCTCGAACACGATATCGAGCCCGCGCGCCGGCGCCGCCTCGATCAGGTCGCGGGTCACCTCGGTCTGGCCGTAGACCGTGACGTGGCACCCGATCAGCCGCGCGAGGTCGATGCGGATGATGCGATCGCCGTCGGCGAGGTTGAAGCCTTCCTCCTTCAGCCCGTGGGCGTTGAGGCCCGCATCGATCCCGAGCCGGTGGAGCAGATCGGTGGTCACCGTCTCGAGCACCCCGGCACGGATACGGCTTTCGACATGCGCGCGGGTCTGGCGTTCGAGGATCAGGCAATCGATCCCTTCGGCGCGCAGCAGATGACCGAGCAATAGCCCGGCCGGGCCGGCGCCGATGATCGCGACCTTGGTGGTGGCACGCATCCAGCCTCTCCTTTTAGAGCATCGCGCCTGGAATCATGATCCACCCCGGCCTTCGCCGGGGTTGAGGGCAGATCGATTTGGCGCACGATGCTATCGCAAGGAACTTATCCGACGCGCCGGGCGGCGGTTCCAGTAACGGAGCGGTCAAATATCTGGTACTATCCAGACATGACGATCGCCGACGTGCCGCATTTCCAGCTTTACGGTGAGGGCGGGAGCTTCGCCGACCCCGGCTTCGTCCATATCGAAACGATCGAGAGCCGCAGCCGCCTGACCGGGTGGGAGATCGGTGCGCACCGCCACGATACGCTCGATCAGCTGCTGGTGATCGCGGCCGGCGCGGTGGCGGTCACCTTCGAAGGGGTGAAAAGGTCGTTCGACGCCCCGGTGGTGATCCATGTCCCCGCCGGGATGATCCACGGCTTCTTATTCGACGAGGACGTCGACGGCGCGGTCATCACCTTTTCGACCGATCTGCGCGCATTGCTCGCGGCGGGGCAATCGGGGTTGGCGATCGTCGCGGATCGCCCGGTTGCGCAATGCCTGACGCGCGCGCAGGCCGAACGCTTCGGTCCTTTGGTCGGCGAACTCTATCGGGAATGCTCGGGGCACGACCTGGGGCGGATCACCGCCGCGGGGTGGCTCGTCGGCCTGCTATTGGTGCAACTGACCCGTGCGGTCCGCGATTCGGCGCTGCCGTTGAGCGGGAACGATGATCGCGCGCGGCGCTTCCGGACGCTCGTCGACGATCATTTCCGCGATCATCGCACGATCGCTTTCTATGCCGCCAGCCTGGGCATGACCGAGCGGAGCCTGACGCGCTTCGTCCGCGCGCATTTCGGCTGCGCGCCGATGCATTATATCCACCGCCGGCTGGTGCTCGAGGCGCGGCGCCTGCTGATCTACGGCAACCACACGGTCGCCGGGGTCGCGGAGCAACTCGGCTTCGCTGACCCCTCCTATTTCAGCCGCTTCTATTACAGGATGACGCAGGAGCGGCCGTCCGCGACCCGATAGGGCCGTGGCGCTGGCG
Organism: Sphingomonas sp.; assembly: GCA_017849555.1. GTDB lineage: Bacteria > Pseudomonadota > Alphaproteobacteria > Sphingomonadales > Sphingomonadaceae > Sphingomonas > Sphingomonas lycopersici. Next base: position 59,444 of record JAFIGU010000004.1, read on the forward strand.
GCGTCCGCTCATTCCGCCGCTTCGTCGGTGATATGCGCCGGCATCCCCTTGGTCGGATAAAAGCCGTTGGCGCGTTGCTGATACACCGCGGCCTCGGCGCGCGGATTGTAGAATTGCCGATACCAGGCGCGTGCGCGGTGGAACGGCCCGTCGGTCGGCAGCCGCAGGATGTCAATCGCGGGCGCCTTGGTGCGCCAGATCGCGAAATCCTGCGAGAAGGCGGCCAGCCCGGTCGCGTGATAGGCCGCGTGCATCGCGCGGTCCGCCTCGGACGGCGGGGTGGCCTGGCCGCGGGTGATGATCCCGTGCCAGATGTGCGTGCGCCCGTCCTCGATCGGGGTGTGGAGGATGATCTGCACCGCATCGGTCTCGCCGCCGAAGCGCGCGACGAGGATGCCGGGGCCGGTATAGACCGCATCGCTTTCGAGCAGCTCGTCGGCGCTGGTCATCGTCTCATGCCCGCCGCCCGAGCGCTGGCGCGCGACGACGCCGTCGAACGTATCGTCGAAATAAGCGAGCTTCATCCCGTGGATCGGGCCGAAATGGCGGGTGTCGGCGATATTGTCGACCACCTCCTGCGGATGGACGTCGATCGTGCCGAGATCGTCATAATCGCATTGCACCCAATGCGGATCGTCCCATTCGGGAAGATCGGGCAGCGCATAATCGGGCGCGCCTTCCTCCGGGTCGTGCCAGATGAAGACGCAGCCATAGCGTTCCTCGACCGGAAAGGCGCGCAATTTGGCCGCGGCGGGGATCGGGCCGTCGAAATAAGGCACGTGATTGCAGCGGCCGTCTGGGCCGAAGCGCCACGCATGATAGGGGCAGCGGATCGAATCGCCCTCGACGCGCCGCGCGCCCTCGCCCGAGCTCTGCTCGGCGGCGAGATGCGCGCCCATGTGCGGGCAATAAGCGTCGAGCACGATCGCGCGCCCGGATTCGCCGCGATAGGCGACCAGATCCCGCCCGAGCAGGCGCAACGCGCGCGGCGCGCGCGATATTTCCGCGGTGGTGGCGGCCATGAACCAGCCGCGCGGGAAGGTGAATTCGCCGAGCCGATAGTCTTTGGTCGTTGCCACGGTCATCCTCTCCGTCGTTCTGGCTGAGGCGTAACTGGGCCGCTTCATCGGCAACGGCAATGATGATATTCGGAGACCGATCGTCAAATGATAGGAAAGCGCTCACCAGGTGATCGATAACCAATCTGCATCTGCTCGGCGCCGCCCCGGCGCGGTCGCGCTGCTCGAACAATTGCGGATCGCGTTGCGTCGCCAGCGGATCGGCGCCGCGGCGTTGGCCAAAAGCGCCGGCGTCGGGGAGGCGACGGCGCGGCGCTGGCTCAACGGGCAGGGGCTGACGCTCGATCGGCTCGATCAGCTATGCGGCATTGCCGGGATCGACATTCGCGATCTGATCGGGGCGGCCGAGGCGGAACTCGCCGCGCAGTTCACGCTGCGGCAGGAACGGATCCTCGCCGCCGATCGCGCGCTCGCCTTTCTGTTCTTCTCGATCCTCAACGGGTGGCAGAAGGAGGATTTCATGCGCGAATTCGGCCTGCCCGCGGCGCGCGTCGAGGCGCATCTGGCGCGGCTCGTCCGGCTCGGGCTGGTCGACGTCAGCGCGAGCGGCCGGGCGCGCGCCTTGACCGCGCGCGCGGTGCGCTGGCGCCGCGGCGGGCCGCTCGCGGCGGCGTTCGAGAACAATATCAAGCAGCTTTACCTGTCGATGGACTTCAGCGCTCCCGACGCGCGTTATGTTTCCGATGTCGTCAAGCTGACCGAGGCGGCGCGCGCGCGGGTCCACGCCCTGTTCGAAGATCTCCGCCGCGACATTCACCGCATCGCCGAGCAAGATCGCAAGGCGCGGTTCGAGCATCATCAATGGAGCGCGTTCATCATGCTGGTCCGCCCGATGGATACGGGCGAAGTCGCGCTCGGCTTCAAGCAAGCGCGCGTGGCGTGAACTGTGGATGAGGGCGGTGTAGCGGCGGCCTACGCCGCTATTCTCCTGAATTAGTTGCGAAAACACCACAGTCGCGCGACGAAATCATCCGTCCCCTGCGGCACTTGATTGACCATGCGCTTCTTCGACTCTCATAGCATCGCGCAGCAGAAAAAAGGGGACCGTGTTATGGGGTTCGTATCTTTCGAGCGCAGCGTCGCCGCGCGCCACCTCCTGCTGGCGGGAATTGCGGCGGGAAGCATGGTTGCGGCAAGCACCGCCGTTGCGCAGACCACGCAAAATGCTCAGTCGGACGCATCGCAGCTCGCCGACAACGCGCCGTCGCCGGACGACGTTATCGTCACCGCATCGCGTATTTCGCGCTCGCCGATCGCCGCGCAGCCGACCGAGGCGATCACCGCATCGGAAATTTCCAAGCGCGGCTACACCAATCTCGGCACCGCGCTGCAGGAACTCCCCGTTTTCAGCACGCCCAGCAACAGCCCGGTCGGCAGTCAGGGATCGTTCGGCGCGGGGCAGACCTTCGTCAATATGTACAATCTCGGGTCCCAGCGGACCCTCACGCTGGTCAACGGCAACCGCTTCGTCACCTCGGCGACGTCGTCGATTTTCGGCGTCGTCGCGGGCAGCCCGGTCGACTTCGCCGCGCTGCCGGTCAATCTCGTCGACCGCATCGAAACGGTTTCCGTCGGCGGTGCGCCGATCTACGGCTCGGACGCGATCGCCGGCACCGTCAACGTCATCCTCAAGAAGAATTTCGAGGGGCTGGCGTTCAACGCGCAGAATGGCATCTCGCAGAAGGGCGACGGCGGAAACTATAACCTTTCGCTGCTGGCGGGTAAGAATTTCTCGGAAGGGCGCGGCAACATCACGCTGAGCGTCCAATACGACAAGCAGAACGGCATTCCGACCTCCAATCGCCTCTACACCAGCGCCGACGGCCCCTTCTTCACCACCGCGCCAAAGGGCTCGGCCTATCGCCAGCAGCTCTATTACGGCGGGCAGCGCTATGAGGTGTTCACCAACACCGGCATGCCGATGTTCGCCGATGACGTGCCGATCTACGGCGGTGCCGCCGCTGCGGCGATTACCGACGCGCAGGGCCGCCCGCTGATCTTCAGCCCGAGCGGCCGCCTGACGCCGTTCAACCCGGGCCAGCAGACCGCGAACGCGCTTCTCCAGGCAGGCGGAGACGGTTTCCGCATCCGCGATTACGATAATTTCCTGACCGACAGCAGCCGCTTCTCGGCGACGGCGCTGTTCCACTACGATTTCAGCGATCGCATCCGCTTCTCGGGCGAGGCCTGGTATGGCCGCGTGATCGCGACCAACCTTCGCGCCCAGCCGTTCTACAACACCGCCTTGTTCGGCGCGGCGGGCGAAACCAACGGCAATCTCATCATGAGCACGGCCAACCCGTTCCTCAGCGCGGCGGATCGTCAGACGATCATCAACAACCTCGCCGCAAACGGGATGGATACGAGCAGCTTCCTGCTCGCGCGCGCCAATACCGATCTGTCGACGGGCAGCTTCCGGACCAAGACCGATCTTTATCGGGTCGTGGGCGGGTTCGACGGCGATTTCAACGTCGGCGATCGCAAGTTCACCTGGGAAGCCAAAGCGATTTACGGCCGCTCGGACACGTCGACCACCACGCGTGAGGTCGTTACCCAGAACTTCTTCAACGCGCTCAATGCGGTGACCGACGGCAGCGGGAATATCGTCTGCGCGCCCGGCTATACCAACGCCACGATCCAGACCGTCAGCTCGACCTGCGCGCCGCTCAACGTCTTCGGCAACGGGCAGGCGAGCCGCGCGGCGCTCGACTATATCACCGCGATCGCCAATCCGAAGCAGCGCAACATCCAGTTCGATGCAGTGGCAGATATCAAGGGCTCGATCGCCAAGTTGCCGGCGGGCGAGGTGAAGTTCGTGCTCGGTTATGAGCATCGCTACGAATCGACCAATTTCCGGCCGGGCGCTTTCTATCGTGGCGAGGCGAATGGCGACGGCACCTACACGCAATACGGCAATTCGATCCCGATCACCCCGGTTGCCGGCTCGTATCACACCAACGAAGTCTTCGGGGAGTTGAACATCCCGGTCGTGTCGGCCGACATGGATGTGCCGTTCGTCCACAGCCTCGAATTCCAGGGGGCCGGGCGCTACGTCAAGAACAGCATGACCGGCGGTTTCTGGGCTTATACCGGGGGCGGCAAATATGCGCCGGTCCGTGGCCTGACTTTGCGCGGCAATTATACCCGTTCGTTCCGGGCGCCGGCGATCACCGAATTGTTCGCGCCGGTCGGCCAGGTTTACAATACCGCCAACGATCCGTGCGATTCCCGCTACATCACCGGCGGCCCGGACCCGTCGCGTCGTGCGGCCAATTGCTCGGCCGCTGGCCTGCCCGCCAATTTCGTTTCCAACGTCGTCGACTATACGGCGCCCGGCGCGAGCGGCGGCAACAAGAACCTGCAGAACGAAATCGCCAATAGCTGGACGGCGGGCGGTATCTTCCAGCCGACGTTCATCCCCGGCCTGCAATTGTCGGCCGACTATGTGCATATCGACGTCAAGAACGAGATCGCCCAGCTCTCGCTCACCGACGTGATGAACGCTTGCTACGATTCGTCGAACTATCCCAACAATCCCTATTGCGCGAGCTTTACCCGCAATTCGGCCGGACAGGTCACCAACTTCTTCACTGGATACTATAATATCGGTATCGAGCGGTTCGAGGGCGTCCAGGTGGCGTTCAACTACAACCTGCCGCTTTCACGTCTGGGGGCGTCGGAGTCTGCAGGCACCGTCTCGCTCGCCGTCAATTATCTTCATACGCTTCAGCATTATTATCGGATCGGCAGCGGCGATATCCAATATACCGTCGGGAGCATCCAGGAGCCTCGAGATAACTTCACCGCCAATTTGAATTACGACAATGGCGGCTTCAATTTCATGTGGCAGACCATTTATTATGGCCCCGCCCATATCAACGTGAACCTGCCGGATACGAATTACCAATATCCCGTGCTGAAGAGCTATTTCCTGTTCAACACCTCGATCGGCTATGACATCAATAAGCAGTTCAATATCCGGTTCATGGTCAATAACGTCATGAATCGATCGGTGCCGTTCCCCTATTCTCTGGGGGACTACGGGCAGTCCCGCTATTATGACGCGATCATGGGGCGGTACTTCCGGGTCAGCGCCGGGTTCAAATTCTAAGCGGAAACCCCGCTTCTTCGTCGCCCTGCGCGCCACATGGTCCGGCGCGCAGGGCGAACTTTCGGTCACCGCCGACCGGGAAGGATCCCGGTCGAACCGCGCTTCACCGGGTCCGCACGCGGAAGCCGACGCGGAAGGTGCGCCCGAGCAGGTCGCTATAGGTCGAATTGGCGGCCAGCCCGGTTTCGGGAAGGAGCATCGGCCCGGCATCGAACAGATTGGTGATGTTGAAGAACACTTCGCCGTCGCCCGGTTCCCGGATCGCGATCTTCGCGGTCAGGTTGAGATCGACGTAGAACGTCCCCTTGACGCGATTGTTGTCATAGGTGGGGAATTGCGTGGTCGAGAGCGGGCAATTGGCCTGGCACTCGATCCCGCCGATATCGTAGCGTCCCGCGCTTACCCCACGCCCGACCGCGGTGATCGAGAACAGCGAGGCGTCATAGGTCGCGTTGACGCGGTAGATCCATTTCGGCGTGCCAGTCTGGGTGCCGTTCACCCCGACGCTGTTGAGCGGCACGGTGCCGGGGATCCCCTGATCGATGATATTGTCGATATAGCGCGTCGCGATCCCGCGCAGCGTGAAGCTTTCGCCCTTGCCGATCGGCACGCGATAAGAAGCGTCTATATCGATCCCGCGCACCAGCTGGCTGGTGAAATTGAACGGCTGCGCGCGGAACAGCAGATAGGGCGTGCCCGGCTGCGACAGCGGCGGTGGCGCGACCGAATAAGCGGCGCAATATTCCTGCCGCCCGTCGAAGCAGCGATTGATGATCTCCTGCGCGCTGAGCGTCCCGATCGCATCCTTCATCTTGATGCGGAAATAATCGACCGAGATGCTGAAGCCCGGCACGAAGCGCGGCGAGAAGACCGCGCCGATATTCAACGTATCGGCCTTTTCGGGCTTGAGGTTGAGGTTGCCGACGACGGTCGCCGAATAGGAATAGCGCGCCGGCCCCTTCGATGAATCGTTCTTGTCGTAGAAGGGATTGTTGACCGCATCGGTGTTCGCGGTGCCGGCCGAATAGAGCTCGGAGAGGTTGGGCGCGCGGATATCGCGCGATCGCGTCACGCGCAGCCGGATGTCGGGGATCGGTTGCCAGGTCGCGCCCGCCTTCCAGGTGGTGACGTAGCCCGAAGTCGAATAATCGGTCGCGCGCACCGCGCCGTTGAATTCGAGCCCCAGCCCGAGCGGCACGACCGTCTCGAGATAGGCTTCCTTGACGTTGTATTTGCCGGTGGTGGGCAGATAATTGCCCACCGACCACAGATTGGTCGTCCCGGTGGTGCTGACGATCGGCTGATATTGTGTCGGGACGGAGCCGCGGATGCTTTCCTCGCGATATTCGCCGCCGATCGACACGCTGACGTCGCCGGCCCAGGTCGCGAACGGCGCCAGCGCGAGGTTGGCGCCCGCCACCTTCTCCTCGATCACCTCGTCGCGATAGGGATTGCCGAGGACGTAGGAGATCGCCGCCGGATTGGCGACCCCGATGCCGAGCCGGTTGAGCGGCACGCAGGCGCGATCGTCATTGGCCGGATTGGTGTCGACGTTGACCGAGCAGACGATCGTGCCGGGGGCATAGCCGCCGGGGTTGCCCGCCTGCGCGAAGACCGCGTTGGTGGCATTGTTCATCCGGCCGATGTTCATGATGTTGCGCAATTGCTCGCGCAGATCGGCGCGGCCGTACTGGCCGTAGACGTCCCAATGCGCCTTGCGCCCGAACGCCTCGAACTCGCCCTCCGCCCCGATCACGTAGCGCTGCACCTCGCGCTTGTTGTCGACCGCGCGGAACGGCAGGTCGGCGGCGGTGGTCGCCAGCGTCACGGTGTTGATGCCGGCCAATTGGCTGGCGCCGAGCGCGTTGATCAGAAAGGCGTTGTTCGCCTGCAGCGTGATCCCGGTCGACAGGTTGGGGCCGGCGTTGAAATAGACTTCCTGCCGGTTGTACGATCCTTCGAAGAACAATTCGACGCGTGGCGCGATCTCATAGCTCAGCCGCCCGAACACGCCCCAGCGATTGTCACGCGGGGCAAGGCCGATGCGGCGGCCCGAATCGTTGACCTGCCAGTCGCCGCCCTGCGTCAGCGTCGGCGGTGACGATCCGCCCGGCGAGGGGAAGGTCAGCGCGCCATATTGATAATGGTTCACCGACCCGCCTTGGCCGAAATAGATCCCGCGCAGCCGGTTGGCGACGCCGCCGCTCGAACCGGTGATCAGCCCCCCGGGGGTCGAATTGGCCGCGCCGACCTGGGTGCGGATCAGATAGCGCGGGGTGGTGCTGTTCGTGGTCCAATTGGGGTCCTGGATGCGGACATAGCCGGTCGCGTTCCAGTCGCGATCGACGTTGAAGATGCCGTCGGCATGCGCGACCTCTCCGTTGAGGATGATATGCCCGCGCCCGCCGGCGAAGGAGGTGCCGCCGGTGACGTTGATCGAATAATTGCCGCCGTCGCCGTGCCCGGTGATGCCCGAATCCGCCGCGACCTTGAGCCCCTGGAACTTCTTGTTGAGGACGAAATTGACCACGCCCGCGACCGCGTCCGAGCCATAGGCCGCGGAGGCGCCGCCGGTGACGACATCGACCCGCTCGATCAGGGATTGCGGGATCGTGTTGACGTCGACCAGCCCGTTGATCGTCGAGGCGACCGAACGGCGCCCGTCGAGCAGCACCAGCGTGCGCATCTCGCCCAGATTGCGCAGGTTGAGCGCGTTGATCCCGGCCTGGCCGCTGCTCAGGTTGAGCCGCGAATTGGCCGGGCGGGTCGATCCGGCGAGCGACGGCAATTGGTTGACGAAATCGGCGACATTGTTCGACGGCGAGGAATTCTGGATATCCTCCAGCGTCATCACCGTCAGCGGGGTCGGCGCCTGGAAACCGTCGCGGATGATGCGCGAGCCGGTGACGACGACATCCGAGGCGGCTTCATCGGGGGGTGCGGTCTGCGCCGCCGCCGTGCCGGCGATGGCCAGCGCGGTGAGGCTCGAAAAGGCGGCGAATCCGGCCCTGAATTGGCCCAGCGTCCGTCCGAATGTCATATATCCCCCCTTTATGTCCCTGCCGGTTTCCCGGATCGAAGGCCGCTTCCCTGCCGGCCTTCCGCGAAATGTTCGTCATTATCGGGGGGCGCCATCTTCGGTGGCGGATTACCCCTATAATCAAGCGTGAGGGTGCCGGGCACCGCCGAGCAGCGTCAAGAGCGCGCGCGGTTCCTTTTGTTCGCGCGCCCATAATCTGCGTCTATGGCCTGGCTATAGATTGCGCCTATGGCTCGCCAAGCGCTTGCCATATGTCCTTCGAACAACACGGCATTAGCCTGTGCCGACAGGTACGCCCGGGGGATATGCCGATGTTGAATCGCCGTTCGTTTCTGCTCGGCTCGACCGCGATGCTGGCGCTGGTGCCTGTCGCGGCCGCGCGGACGGGGAGGGTGGATGTGTCCGGGCTGACTGCACCGATCGAGATCATCGACGATCCTTATGGCGTGCCGCATATTCGCGCCGCCTCGATCCCCGATGCCTATTTCGGGCAGGGCTATGTCGTCGCGCGCGACCGGCTGTTCCAGATCGATTTCTCGCACCGCCGCGAAATGGGGCTGATGGCCGAGGCGTTCGGGCGCGACTTCGCCGCGCATGACGCACGCGCGCGGCTGTTCCACTATCGCGGCGATCTCGATGCCGAGCTCGCCGCGGTGCCGGAGAAGGTGCTCGCCTGCGCGCGCGCCTATGTCGCCGGGATCAACGCGCGGATCGACGAAGTGCTGGCCGATCGCTCGCTGCTGCCGCTGGAATATGCCATTCTCGGGGTCCGCCCACTCAAATGGGATATCCGCGATCTCGTGCTGGCGCGCGGCGAGCGGATCAACAGCGCCGATGAGGAGGTGCGCCGCGCGCGGCTCGCGGCACTGGGGTTGCTCGATCTCGACGCGGTGATCGCGCCGCTGCGCCCGGCGTGGAAGATGACCGTTCCCGAGGGGCTCGACGTCGCGGCGGTGTCCGACGCCGATCTCGGGGTGTTCCGGCTCGGCGCGCTGCCGTTCGGGGCAATGGTGCTTCCGCAGGAGCCGAACGATCCCGATCCGGTCGGCGAGCGCGCCAACGGCGGCAGCAACGCCTGGACGGTCGCGCCGTCGCGGACGACGACCGGCCGCGCGATCCTCGCCAACGATCCGCATCTCGGGATCGGCGGGTTCGATCCGCGGCATGTCGCGCATCTTTCGGCGCCGGGGCTCGATGTGATTGGCGGCGGGTCGCCGGGGCAGCCGGGGATCATGCAGGGGCACACCGATCGCTTCGCCTTCGGCCGCACCAATTTCCACATCGACCAGCAGGATCTGTTCGTGCTGGAGCTCAACCCCGACGACCCCGAGCTCTATCGCCACGAGGGGAAATGGAAGAAGTTCGACCGCGTCGATATCCATATCCCGGTGAAGGGCGGGGCGCCGGCGCCGTTCACCTTGCGCTTCGCCGCGCAGGGGCCGGTGATCGCGCATGATCCGGCGCGGCGCCGCGCCACCGCGCTCGCGGTGATCGACCTGCAGCCGGGGGGAAGTGACGCGTTCGCGATGATCGCGATCAACCTCGCGCGCGACTGGGCGGATCTGCGCAACGCTTTCCCGCTCCACCCCTCGCCGACCAATTTCCATTATGCCGATATCGAGGGCAACCACGGCTGGCAGGTGATCGGCTTCGTCCCCGTGCGGCGCAAGGGCGACGGGTTGCTGCCGGTGCCGGGCGATGGGCGTTACGACTGGACCGGCCGGCGCGATTTCCGCGCGCTGCCGAGCGAATATAACCCGGCCAAGGGCTGGTTCGCCTCGGCCAACCAGAATAATCTGCCCCGCGATTGGCCGCGCGATCGCATCCCGGCCTTTTCGTTCAAGGATCCCTATCGCTACGAGCGGATCGCCGACGTTCTGTCGGGGCAGCGCAAGCACAGCCTCGCCGACAGCATCGCGCTCCAGCACGACACCCTGTCGACCCCGGCGCGGCAATTGCTCGCGCTGCTCCCGGCGCGCGGCTCGGCCGGGGCGGCGCCCGCGCTGGTGATGTTGCGCGGCTGGGATGCGCGCGTCGATGCCGAAAGCGGCGCGGCGGCGCTGTTCGAGCTGTTGTGGCGCGAGCTCGGCAACCGGATGCTCGCGCTGATCGTCCCGGAAAGGGCGCGCGCGCTGGTCACCGAGATCGCGCCCTCGGTGCTGCTCGGGCTGCTCGCCGACCCCGACGCGCGGCTCGGCCCCGATCCAAAGGCGGCGCGCGACGCATTGTTCGACGCCGCGCTCGCCGCCGCCTGGAATGGGGCGCGCGAGAAGCTCGGCCCTGATCCGGCGGCGTGGCGGTGGGCAACCTTGCACCAGGTTCGGCTCGCGCATCCGCTGTCGCGCATCCCCGCGATCGCCAAGGCCTTCCCGCCGATCGAGGGCGAAGGGTCGGGTGGCGATTCCTATACCGTGATGGCGCGCTGGCTCCACGGCAACGCGGGCTGGCAGGTCAGCGGCGGGGCGAGCTATCTGCAGGTGATCGACGTCGGCGCGCGGGACAATTCGGTGATGCTCAACCTTCCCGGCCAGTCGAACGACCCGCGCTCGCCGCATTATCGAGACTTCTACCGGCCGTGGATCGCCGGCGCGATGCAGCCGATGCTGTTCAGCCGCGCCGCGGTCGACAAACATGCCGTCAGCCGTACGATGCTCAATCCGAAGGGGAAATCCGCATGAAGGTCCGGTCGATCGCCTTGTTCACCGCGCTGGTCGCGCTCGCCGCGCCGGCGGGGGCGCAGCGCGCGGACGTGGTGATCCGCGGCGGGACGATCTATTCGGGTGCGGATGCGCCGCCGATCACCGGCGATGTCGAGATCGCGGGCGATCGCATCGTCTATGTCGGGCCGGCGAGAGGCACCACCGCCGCCCGGGTGATCGACGCCACGGGCAAGATCGTCGCCCCCGGCTTCATCGACGCGCATACCCACCCCGACACCTACATCCGTTCGCCCGATGCGACCGCGCGTCTCAACCTGCCGTGGCTCGCGCAGGGCGTGTCGACGATCGTCACCGGGGTCGACGGCGGGGGCACCCCCGATGTCGCGGCGGACGCGCACAAGCTGGAGGCGAGCCGGATCGGCACCAATGTCGTGCCGTTCGTCGGCTTCGGCGCGATCCGCGCGCGCGTGCTCGGCGCGGACGATCGCGCGCCGACCGCGGCCGAGCTGGAGCAGGAGAAAGCGCTCGCCGCAAAGGCGATGTGCGAAGGGGCTTATGGCCTTTCGACCGGCTTGTTCTACGCGCCGCAAAGCTATGCCAAGACCGAAGAGGTGATCGCGGTCGCGCGCGAGGCTGGGCGTCGCGGCGGGATGTACGACACCCACCAGCGCGATGAATCGAGCTATACGATCGGCCTCCTCGCCTCGACCCGCGAGGCGATCGAGATCGGCCGTGCCGCCGGGATGCCGGTGCATTTCGCGCACCTCAAGGCGCTGGGCGTGGACCTCCAGGGCCAGGCGCCGCAGCTGATCGCGACGATCGAGGCCGCGCGCGCCGCGGGCCAGCAGGTGACCGCGGATCAATATCCCTGGCTCGCCTCGGGGACGAGCCTCGACGCCTCGCTCGTCCCGCGCTGGGCGGTCGACGGCGGCTATGCCAAGATGATCGCGCGGTTCGACGATGCCGCGACCTTGGCGCGGATCAAGGCCGAGATGCGTGACAATCTGCGCCGGCGCGGGGGCAAGGACTCGATCCTGTTGACCAGCGCGGATCAGCCGTGGACCGGCAAGACGCTCGGCGCGGTCGCGGCCGAATGGCAGGTCGATCCGATCGATGCCGCGATCCGCATCCTGCGCGTCGCCGATGCCAAGGGCACCGAGCCGGCCGGCGCCGGGGTGGCGAGCTTCAACATGGCCGATCGCGACGTCGATCTGATCATGCAGCAGAAATGGGTGGTGACGAGCTCCGACGGGTCCGACGGGCATCCGCGGCAATATGCCACCTTCCCGCAGAAATATCAGGTCTATGTCCGCGAGCGTAAGGTGATCTCGCTCGGCGATTTCATCCGCCGTTCGACCGGGCTGACCGCCGATCTCTACCGGCTCGACCGGCGCGGCTATCTGCGCCCGTCCTATTTCGCCGATGTCGTGGTGTTCGATCCGGTCGGTTACGCGCCGCGCGCGACCTATGTGAACCCGCGGGTGCCGAGCGTCGGGGTCGTCGCGCTGCTGGTCAACGGCCAGGTCGTGCTGGAAAATGGCGCGACGACCGGCGCCGCGCCCGGCCGCGCCCTGCTGCGCCCGCGCCCGGCGCCGTGCGCATAGCCGGGCGTTATAGGTCGCGGCGCAAGCGCGATTGGCGCAGCCGCGCGCCGCGGCCCAAGGAAAGCATCAGTCTTTTCCGCTAGGTGAGCGATGATTCCGGCACCCTTTCTTCTCTATCTCGGCCATTCGGATGACGAGGTCGGCATCAAGACCTCGCGCGGTCTTGCGATCTTCCGCCCGCAGGATTGCGTCGGCGAATGGCGCCACGACGGCAGCCCGTTGACGCTCGGCCTGCCGCGGATGAATGCGGCCGAGGCGCGTGCCGCCGGAGCGCAGACGTTGGTGCTCGGCATCGCCAATGCCGGCGGCCGGCTTGGCGAGGCGCTGATCGAGGACGCGCTGGCGGCGATCGCGACGGGGATGAACGTCGTCTCGGGGCTCCACCAGCGGCTGCGCGACGAGCCGCGGCTGGTGCGCGCCGCGGCCGAGACGGGGGTGACCCTGTTCGACGTGCGCGATCCGCCGGCGCATCTGCCGGTCGGCACCGGCAAGCGGCGCGCGGGCAATCGCCTGCTCACCGTCGGCACTGATTGTTCGGTCGGCAAGATGTACGCCACCCTGCTGCTGCAACAGGCGCTCCGCGCGCGCGGCGTCACCGCCGATTTCCGCGCAACCGGGCAGACCGGTATCCTGATCGCCGGCGAGGGCGTCCCGCTCGATGCGGTGGTGGCGGATTTCATCTCCGGTGCGATCGAAACGCTGAGCCCCGCGCGCGACGACGACGGCTGGGATCTGATCGAAGGGCAGGGATCGCTGTTCCACCCCTCGTTCGCCGGGGTCTCGACCGGGCTGCTCCACGGCGCGCAGCCGCGCGCGCTGCTGTTGTGCCACGATCCGTCGCGGGCGCATATGCGCGGGCTGCCGCACTACCAATTGCCCGATCTCGCCACCTGTCTGGAGGAAAACCTCCGCGTCGCGCGGCTGACCAGCCCCGATGTGCGCGCGGTGGGCGTCGCACTCAACACTGCCAAGCTCGACGATGCCGAGGCGCGGCGGCTGTGCGCGGCGACCGCGGACGCGCTGGGCCTGCCGTGCACCGACCCTTATCGCTTCGGCGCCGATCCGATCGCTGACTGGATGCTGCAATGCTTCGAACCCTCCAAGCCACCCATGACCGTTTCGCACTGAAGACGCCGTTCCGCATCTCGCGCGGGGTGCGGACCGTTGCGGAGGTCATCACCGTCACCGTCGCGCAGGACGGATTCGTCGGACGCGGCGAGGGCGTGCCCTATCCGCGCTATGGCGAAACGGTCGAAGGAGCGCTGGCGGCGATCGCCGGGATCGCGCCGGCGATCGAGGCGGGGGCGACACGCGCCGATCTCGCGACGCTGATGCCCGCGGGCGCGGCGCGCAATGCGGTCGACGACGCCTTGTGGGATCTCGAAGCGCGGCTTGCCGGCACCAGCGTCGCGGCGCTCGCCGGCCGCCCCGAACCGGCGCCGCTCGCCTCGGCGATCACGATCGGTATCGACACGCCCGAGGCGATGGCGCTCGTCGCGGCGCGCATCGCCGACGTGCCGTTGCTCAAGGTGAAGGTCGCGCGCGCGGAAGCGCAGGCGCAGATCGCCGCAGTGCGCCGCGTCGCCCCGAAGCCCCGGCTGATTGTCGATCCCAATGAAAGCTGGACGGTCGCCGATGTCGTTGCATGGCAGGGTTTCCTGGTCGAGCAACGCGTCGATCTGCTCGAGCAGCCGGTGCCGGCGGCGGCAGATGCGGGGCTGGCCGGGATCGCATCGCGCATCCCGATCTGCGCCGATGAATCGCTGCATACCCGTGCCGACCTCGATGCGCTCGTCGGTCTTTACACGCATGTTAATATCAAGCTCGACAAGGCCGGCGGCTTGACCGAGGCCCTTGCGCTCGCCGATGCAGCGCGGGGAAGGGGCTTTGGCCTGATGATTGGATGCATGCTCTGTTCGTCGCTCGGCATTGCGCCGGCGATGCTGCTCGCGGGGGAGGCGGATTTTGCCGACCTCGACGGGCCGTTGTGGCTCGCCGAAGATCGTCCCGGCGGGGTGCGTGACGAAGGCGGGGTGCTGTTGCCGCTGCATCCGGGCTTCTGGGGCGCCCGCGCGTGAGGCTGCTCCGCGGCTGGTTCGCGGTGCCGTTATGGAAACGGGTCGTGGCCGGGCTGGTGCTCGGAGCGTTGCTCGGCGCCTTGTCGCCGGACGGCGCGGCGGCGATCAAATTGGTCGGTGATCTGTTCGTCCGGCTGATCAAGATGCTCGTCGTGCCGGTCGTACTGGTGACGATCGCGGCGGGGATCGCCGCGCTCGGCGATCCACGCCGGCTCGGGCCGATCGGCGGACGTACCCTCGGGCTGTTCGCGCTGACCACGCTGGTCTCGGTCGTCATCGGCATGGCGGTGGGGCTGGTGATCCGCCCCGGCGCGGGGATCACGCTGGCGGGAGTCGCGCCACATGCATTGGGCACCCCCGTCTCGCCCGCCGATCAGCTGCTCAACATCGTCCCGGCGAATATCGTCGATGCGCTGGCACGCGGCGACATGCTCGCGATCATCTTCACCGCGATCCTGCTCGGCGTCGGCAGCGTCATCGCGGGCGAGGCGGGCAAGCCGGTGGTCGCATTGCTCCAGGGGCTCACCGCGGTGCTGCTCCAGATCGTGCGGATCGTGATGGAGGTGACGCCGTTCGGGGTTTGCGCGCTTATCGCCAATGCGGTGGCGACGAGCGGCGCGGTGGTGTTCGTCAATATCGGCTGGCTCGCCTTGTGCGTGCTGTTCGCCGCGCTGGTGCAGATGCTGATCGTCCACGCCGGGCTGATCGCATTGGTCGCGCGGCTCCCGGTCGGACGGTTCTTCCGCGGGATCATCGATGCGCTGGCGATCGCCTTTTCGACCGCTTCCTCGTCGGCGACGCTGCCGGTGGCGCTGCGCGTCGCGCAGGACAATCTCGGCATCGCGCGCCCGATCGCCTCGACGGTGCTGCCGCTGGGGGCGAGCATCGGCAAGGACGGCACCGCAATGTATGTCGGCTTGCTTGGGCAATTCGCGTTGCAGGCGCTGGGGATAGCACCCGATCCGTGGATGCTCGCGGTGATGCTGTTGACCGGCGCGCTCGCCGCATTCGGCACCGCGCCGATCCCGTCGGCGTCCTTGTTCATGCTCGCGGCGATGCTCGCGGCGGTGGGGGTGCATCCCGAGCAGACTGCGCTGGTGGTCGGGCTGGTATTGCCGTTCGACCGGCTGCTCGACATGACCCGCACCGTGCCCTCGGCCTCGGCCAACCTCGCCGTCACCACGCTCGTCGCGCGTGCCGAAAATGCGCTCGACGAGGGGCGCTTTCGTCAAGCCGTTGTCGAATAAGCGATACCGTCGTTAGGATCGGCCTCATGAACCTGCGGCATATCGAGATCTTCCACGCGGTCTACGTCAACGGCACGGTCAGCGGGGCGGCGCGCGCGCTCAATATCTCGCAGCCGTCAGTCTCGAAGACGCTGCGCCACGCGGAAAGCCTGCTCGGCTTCGAATTGTTCCAGCGCACCAACGGCCGGCTCGTCCCGACCGAGGATGCGCATGCGTTATTCTCCGATGTCGCCGAGATCCAGGATCGCGTGCGGATCCTGCGCGAGGCGGGGCGCAATCTGCGCGCCAGCGCGGGGATGACCTTGCGGATCTCCGCACTGCCCAGCCTCGCGCTCGCCGCGCTGCCGACCGCGGTGTCGCGCTTCATGAAGGAGCGCCCCGACGTCCGCTTCGATCTGCAGACCGTGCATCACGATGATCTGCTGGGGAAACTCTACGAGCGCGAGACCGATATCGCGATCGCCAACAAGGTGCCGCGCGGCGTCCCGCTCGGGCAGAGCTGGCTCGGCGAGGGCGAGCTGGTGGTGCTCTATCGCGAAGAAGATCTGCCCGATGCGCCGCCGCGGCTGGAGCTGGCGCAACTCGCCGGGCATCCGTTCATTACCGTCGCGACGAGCGGCCCGCTCGGCCGGATCTTCACCGACGAGCTCGAGCGGCTGGGGGTCGAACTCAACGTCGTGGTCTCGGCGCGCACCTTCTACATCGCCGCGGCGCTGGTGCGCAGCGGAGTGGGGGTGACGGTGGTCGATTCGTTCACCGCAGAGGCGTGTATGGCGCCGGGGCTGCAGATGCGGCCGCTCAAGCCGTCGCTCGCCTTCGACGTCCACGCGATCCATCTGCTCGATCGCCCGCCGAGCGTGCTGGCGACGCAATTCCTCGCCTTGCTCGCCGATGTGATCGAGGGGCGGTGATGCGCGGAATGCTCGCGCTGGTGCCGTTGCTGCTCGCCGCGGCGCCGCCAGCCGCGCCGGCGGTGGAGGAGGCGCTCGCCAGCGTGGGGGCGGGCACCCGTATCGGGCTGGTGGTGGTCGACGATCAGGGACGCGAGATCGTGGCGGTCCGCCCCGACGATCGCTTCGTGCCGGCCTCCAATACCAAGATGTTCACCACCGCCGCGGCGTTCGCGCTGCTCGATACCGCGTCGCCCGATACCGTGGGCGGCGCGAGCGTGCGGCTGGAGGGGCGCGACGTGATCCTCGCCGGGCACGGCGACGCGCGGCTGTCGAGCGCGGCGGATTGCCAGAGCGATTGCCTCGTCGATCTCGCGCAGGCGGTGGCGGCGCGCACCCGCGTCGTCCGCGATGTGATCGGCGACGACAGCGCCTTTCCCGACGAGCGCTGGCCGGCGGGGATGAGCTGGAACAACATGGCCGGCCAATATGGCACCGCGATCTCCGCGCTGACACTCGACGACAATGTCGTCGTGCTGACGGTGACGCCGGGCAGGCCGGGCGCGACGCCGGCGATCGCCGGAGACGGCTATTACCGCATCGACAATCGCGCGATCACCATCGCCGGCGGCAAGACCGCGCTGGAGGTAACCCGCACGCCGGGGAGCGATATGCTGCGGATCGCGGGCACGATCCCCGCCGGGGGCGCGGCGGCCAATCTGCGCGTCGGGGTCGATGATCCGGCGCATCGTGCGGCGCGGCGCTTCGCGGGATTGCTGCGCGCGGCGGGCGTGCGGGTGACGGGCGACATCGCCACCCGCCACCGGCTGCTTTCGCCGGGCGACGATCCTGCGGCGCGCGGCGACGCCCCCGTCTCGCGCCCGCCCGCGCCGCCCGAGCTTGCCCGGCTCACCCCGTCGCCGCTGGCGGACGATCTGCGTCACACCAACAAGGTCAGCCAGAACCTGCATGCCGAGCTGTTGCTGCGGCGCGTCGGCAGCGTCTCGGGCAGCGGGTCGGTGGCGGACGGGCGTGCGGCGGTGAGCGCGATGCTGGCGCGGGCGGGGGTGTCGCGCGCCGCTTATGACTTCGCCGACGGGTCGGGCATGTCGAGCTACAATCGCCTCTCGCCGCGCGCCGCGGTCACCTTCCTGCGCTGGACCCAGGCGCAGCCGTGGGGCGGGGCGTGGCGCACGACGCTTCCCGTGGCGGGCGAGGACGGCACGCTCAAGCATCGTTTTGTCGGGACGGCGCTGGCCGGCAAATTGTTCGCCAAGACGGGGACGCTCAACGCCGCCACTGCGCTGTCGGGCTTCTTCGTCGCGGCGAGCGGGCGGACCTTCACCTTCTCGGCCTTCGCCAACGATATGCCGCAGGACACTGCCGCAACCGGGGCGATCGATCGTGCACTGGTGGCGATCGCGGCCGCAAACTGACCGGTAAATCATCGATTCACCTGAGCAAATGCACAGTCGGACAGAATCGGTTTGTTGCGCGTTTAACGCTCGGTTTGGATTGATCCGGGTTCAAAAAGGAATGGAAAAAGCCATGTCGCCGTCTGTAACAAAACTCGCCCCTGCGGTCGTGATCATGGTTGGTGCGCTCGGCCTCGGCGGCTGCGCCACCAAAGGATATGTGCGCGATCAGATCGCGCCGTTGAACCAGCGTATGGATGCGCTCGAGGCGAAACTGCACGATACCGATGCCACCGCGAAGCAGGCATTGTCCGAAGCGCAGGCCGCAGGGCAGGCCGCGCAGAACAATGGCCAGCGGCTCGATCAGCTCAACGCGCGCGTCGACGGGATCGAGCAGCGCATGCGCGAGAATGAAAATCGCCGGAAGCGCCCGCGGAACTGATGCCGCAATTGCGCAATTGCTGATATTATCGTGATTTCTCCGCTGCCGTCCTTCGGGGCGGCAGCGGTCGTATGTCGAGTGCCTCAAGCGATGATCATGATGCTTCTGGCGCTTGCCGGACCTGCGCTGGCGGCTTCCGCGCCCAAGCGCGCGCCGGCCAGCGTCGCGCCGGCGAAGAAGGCCGAAGCCAAGGTTGAGGCCAAGGTTGAGACGCCGCCGTCCGCGGCGGCGGTGCGCGTCGCCGATTGGATCACGGCGTCGCGTGATAATGGCGCGCTGCCCTATGCGATCATCGACAAGAAGGATGCCTCGCTCTTCCTGTTTGACGCCAAGGGCAAGCCGCTCGCGCGGGTGCCGGTGCTGATCGGCATCGCCGAGGGGGATGAGGCCACCCCGGGGGTCGGCACCAAGAATCTCGCCGAGATCGGCCCGGCGGAAAAGACCACTCCAGCCGGACGCTTCCTCGCCAGATACGGCTTCGCCGCGGGCAAGCAGAAGGTGCTGTGGGTCGATTACGCCAATTCGGTGGCGCTCCACCCGATCCCGCCGACCGCGAGCAAGAAGGAGCGGCGACGCCAGCGGATGCTGTCGCCGACCCCCGACGACAATCGCATCACCTTCGGCTGCATCAACGTGCCCTCGGTTTTCTACAGCAAAAGCCTGCGGCCGCTTTTCCAAAGGAAGGGCGGCTATGTCTACGTGCTGCCCGATACCAAGCCGCTCGAGGCGGTTTTCCCGCGCGTCAGGGTTCAGGGGCCGACCAGCGCCGCCCAGCTTTAAACGGGCTCGCGGCGCCGGCGCAGCAGGCGGATGCCGCCCGCAATGATCGCTTCGGCGGCGAGAAGCGCGACGACGATCGTCGTGACGATGTCGCCGTGGCCGCCGGCCACCGGATTGTTGCGCAGGATAACGCCGGTCGCGAGGAACACGGTGTTCCACACCACCGCTCCGGCGAAGGTCGCCACGACGAAGCCGGTGAGCGGCACGGCGAGCGCGCCGGCCGGCACCGCGATATAGACCCGGACGACCGGCATCGTCTGGCTGAGAAAGGTGATCCAGAAACGCCGCCGCAGATAGGCGCGATGCAGCCGCTCGCGGCGCTCATGGCCGAGCGAGCGCAGCGATCCGAACGTCAGTAGCCGCGCGCCGCGCTCGGCGCCGACCCACCGGCCCAGGCCGTACCAGGCGAGCGATCCGAGCGTCGATCCCACCGTCGTGGCGACGACCGCGCCGGGCAAGGCGGCGGCATCGGCAACCGCGAAACGGCCCAGCATGATGAGCAGCCCGCTCGACGGGACGATCGGGATCAGCTTCTCGATCAGCGCGCAAGACGCCAGCCCGAGCGGCCCCATCGTCGCGAACAGCGCGATGACCGTCGAGAGCAGGCCGCTCACCGCGCGAGGTCGCGCAACGGGCGATGATTGCTGCGCGTGATCTTGTACACGCGCGCCGGCGGGATGTTGCGCAGCACGCGCCCGTGGAGGCTGGCCTTCAGATCGAGGCGCTTGAGGATGTGGCGCGGGATCGGGCAGGTGATGCCGTAGGTGAATTGGTAGAGCGCGCCGCCCTCGCGCAGATGCGAGAAGATGCTGCGCAACATGGTCTCGATCTTCGATCCGCGCATGTTGAGCAACGGCAACCCGCTGACCGCGGCGCCGAGGCGCTTTTCGGGCGGCAATGCGGTGCCGAGCTGCTCGGCATCCATGCACAGGACGCGTGCCTGGGGATAGCGCATCTGCAGGATGCGAGCGAAATCCACGACATATTCGATCAGGATCAGGTCCTTTTCCGGCACGCCGCGCTTCAACGCCGCCTCCGTGAAAATCCCGGTGCCGGGGCCGAGTTCGAGCACCGTGCCGGTCGCCGGGCCAAGGTCGCTCGTGATCAATTCCGCCAGCGATGACCCCGATGGCGTCACCGCGCCAATGACGCCGGGATTTTTGAGGAACGATCGAAGGAATAGAAACCGTTTCGTCATCACGCATTTGTCCGTCGACCGATACCTCATCGGTCTTTATCGATCGAAATATTCGACCGCGATTACAAGAACATTGCGCGGTTGACAGGTTATTTTTGGATCGGCCCGATCCTGCCGGAAGAACGCTGTCAGCCCGCCGGCAGGAGCGGAAGGATCAACCGGAATGACGCGCCGCCCGATGGCGCCTCCGTGACCCAGATCCGGCCGCCGTGCCGCCCGACGATCTCCCGCACGAGATTGAGCCCCAGCCCGAAGCCGTGGCCGTTGACGCGGAAGAAGGGGTCGAAGATGCGCTCGCGATCGTCGGCGGGGACGCCTTCGCCCTCGTCGCTGATCGTGATCCCGCTCGATCGGCTGATCTGCGTCGTGATCTGGCCGCGCCCGCCGCCGTGCTGGATCGCATTCTGCAGCAGGTTGGTGATGGCCCGCTCGATCGCCGCGGCATCGCCGAGCACGTCGATCATTTCCTCGTCAGCCTCGAAGACGGGTTCGTAGCCGGCAGCGATCGCGAGCGGTGCGAGATCGAAGACGACCTGCCGCGTCACCGCGACGAGGTTGATCCGCGCCGGCTCGAAACGATGGCCGAAACGCTGGAGATCGAGGAATTGCTCGGTGAGATTGGCCAGCCGGGCGAGATCCTGCAGCAGCAGCACCTTCTCCGGCCCCGCCGGCAGCGCGTCGAGCCGGGTCTGGAGGATCGCGATCGGGGTGCGCCATTCGTGCGCGAGATAGGCGAAGAATTTGCGCTGATGCTCATAGCCGTCGTCGAGCCGCGCGAGCGCGCCGTTGACGGCTTCGACCAGCGGCACGATTTCCTGCGGGACATTGTGCGACGGCAGCCGCGTCCCGCGCCGGTCGACGTCGATCTGCTTCGCGCGCGCTGCGATCGCATCGGCCGAGGCGAGCGCGCGGCGAACCACCAGCGGCGCGGCGATGATCGTCGCGATTGCGGTGATCGCGATCAGCGGCAGGACGACCGAGGCGAACAGCAGGCCGACCGCCGCCAGCAGTCGTCCGGGCGACACCGTGCCATTGGCGCCGGTGAGGATCTGGAGATCGCCGGCAGCGGCATGCACCGTCTTGAGCCGCGCGGCGGGGACGAAATCGCCGTTGAGCATGCTGCCGAACCGCGCCTGCCCGATGCGATCGAGCGCCGCGCCCATCTCGGCATAAGCAGCGGGCACCTTGCCGTAGGCGAGCGTGGCGCCGTCATGCCGGCGCACCACGAACCACAGGCCGGGCGTCTCGGCGCTGCGTGCCGCGAACGCCGGCGTCTCGCGCAGCTTCAACGAGCCGCTGTCGCCGCGCACGACCGCGCTCGCGATCGCGTCGATCGTTTCGTCCTCGGGCTCGAGCGTCATGAAATTGCCGGTCGCCGCCAGCGCCGCGACGATGAGCACCGCCAGCACGGTGAGCAATACCGCCTGCAGCGCCGACAGCCGCCACGTCAGGCTCCAGCGCAACGACGCGGGGGTGTCGCTCACGATGCCTGCTTCAGCAGATAGCCGATTCCCCTGACCGGATGCACCTCCAGCCCGGCGCCGGCGGCGGCGAGCTTCCGGCGCAGCCGCGAGATATGCGCATCGAGTGTGTTGGACTGGATCTCGTCGTCGAAGCCATAGACCGCATCTTCGAGCGCCTGGCGCGACACCGTCCGTCCGATCCGTCGCAGCAGCACCTGCAGCACGAGCAATTCGCGGCGGGTCAGTTCCAGCCTTTCGCCGCCGACGCGCGCCTCCGGGCCGTTGAAATCGAACGAAAGCTCGCCGAAGGTCTCGACGTCGGCGCGCATGTCCGACGGCCGGCGCATCACCGCCCTGAGCCGCGCGAGCAGTTCCTCGATCGCAAATGGCTTGGAGAGATAATCGTCCGCGCCGGCATCCAGCCCGTCGACGCGATCGTCGATTTCGCGCCGCGCGGTCAGCACGATGACCGGCGCGGCCAGCCCGCGGGTGCGGAGCCAGGGAATGAGCGAAAGCCCGTCGCCGTCGGGCAATTGGCGATCGAGCAAGATCGCATCATAGGAAGCACCCGCCGCCGCTTCTTCGGCCTCGGCGAGGCACGCCACGATATCGACCACCGCGTCATATCGCCGCAGCACCGTGCGCAGCGCCGACGCCAGCTCAGCCTCGTCTTCCAGCAGCAGGATACGCAATAGCCGATCTTCCTTTCGTGCGATTGTCCCCGACGGAGATTGCGGGGACATTGCGCGACTGCCCGGCGCGCGCAACCTTCGTGCATTGCGGTGGTTACGCGCTGGTCGCGACGTCGCGCTCGACCGCCTTGGCGATGGCGATCGCGAGTTGCGACTGGTTGAACGGCTTGCCGAGGCGGATCGCGCTGCTGCGTGCCGCGACATCCTCGCCATAGCCGCTGGCAAGGATGATCGGCGTGCCGGGCCGGATTTCGTCGACCGCCGCGATCAATTCGCTGCCGGTCATATTGGGCATCGCCTGATCGGTCACGATAAGGTCGATATCGTCGCGCGCGCGGAACGTCTCCAGCGCCTCGGCGGCGGAATCGGCCTCGATCACGTCATGCCCGAGATCCTCGAGCAGGGCGGCGGTGTTGATCAGGACGAGCGCGTCGTCGTCGACCGCAAGGATCTTCAGCCGCGGGATTTGCGGTTCGGGCTCCGCGACCGGCTCGGCGGCGGCCGACACCGTGTCATCCTGCGCGACCGGCAGCCAGATGACCGCGCTCGTCCCCTCGCCAGGGCGGCTCAACAGCTCGAACATCCCGCCGATCTGTTGCGCCATGCCGTGGACCATCGCCAGCCCGAGCCCGGTGCCCTGGCCCGCGCCCTTGGTCGTGAAAAAGGGTTCGGCCGCGCGGCGCACGGTTTCCTCGTCCATCCCGGTCCCCCGATCGGTGATGACCAGCCGGACATAATGTCCCGCTGGCAGCTTGGTCGCGGGATCGTCGGCCAGCACCTCCTTCGACGCCGAAATCAGGATCGGCCCGCCGCCCGGGGTCGCGTCGCGCGCGTTGACGATCAGGTTGAGCAGCGCCATTTCGAGCTGGTTGGCGTCGGCGCGAATGAACGGCAGGCGAAGCGGGAAATTGGTCGAAATCGGATGAGGTGGATGGCTCCCGCTCACGGCATCTGAGTGCCAAGATGGGTTGCTGTCAGGCAAACCCGAGCAAAGGAGCCATCCGCCATGGAGATTAGCACGATCGGCCTCGATTTGGCCAAGAACGTTTTTCAGGTTCAC
>JAFIGU010000037.1 GCA_017849555.1 Sphingomonas sp.
CTGCTACGCGTCTGCGCTGCGCTCCTTGCCAGCGGACTTCTCCGGGCGATCACGGGGCTGTCCTGAGTGAGTTTGGACCCTAGGGCGCTGCCGTTGAAGTCATCCACATCCGCCATTGCGCCGCTGCGGCCCACGCAGGCGCAGGACGCGCTGGCATTATCGACTTCCACTTCCCCGCGAGGCTATGGCTGGGCGCTGTTCGCCTGTCTCTTTGCCGGCTTCGCGGCGCTCACCGCGATGATGTACGCCGCCGGGCTGGTGATCGATCCGGCGAGCCGCGGCATCCTGCCTTATTACGTTGTCGCCGCGGTGCTGATCCCGTTGCGGCTCGGTGCCGGGCGGTGGATCCCGCGTTACGGGCAGGCGATCGCCGATTGCGCCGAATCCTACGGCGCCTTCATGCTCATCGCGCTGACCGGGGCGACCGCCGCCTATCCGATCGCGGCGCTGACCAGCGGGATGCACGATGCCGCGCTGCAACGCATCGACGCGGCTTTGGGGTTCGACTGGCTCGCCTGGTATCGGCTGGTCGCCGATCACCGCCCGCTGCAATGGCTCGGGCTGGCGGCGTATCGCAGCATCTATCTCACCCCGGCGATCCTGCTCGGCTGGTTCGCCTGGACCGGGGAGCGCGCCGCGGCGCATCGCTTCCTGCTGACCTTCTGGGTCGCGGCGATCCTGACGCTGGCGCTCTATCCGCTGATGCCGGCGATCGGGCCCCTGTCCTACCTGTGGCACGGCCCGCTGCCTTATCTGCCCGAAAGCGAGCAATGGCAGCAGTCGCTGATCCCCGCGCTGCGCGCGCATCAGGTGCATTGGGTCGATCTCGGGCATTTGCGCGGGATCGTCTCGGCGCCGAGCTTCCACACCGCGGCGGCGGTGCTGTATATCGCCGCGGCCTGGCCGCGCCGCGAACTGCGCGCGCCGATCGTCGCGCTCAACGTCGCGATGCTGCTCTCCACCCCGGTGGAGGGGACGCATTATCTGGCGGACATGCTGCTCGGCGCGGCGGTCGCGGTGGTCGCGATCCTGGCGATGCGGGTGATGCTGCCGGCGGAGAGCGACTGAGCGGTTTCGGTTAAATCGGAACCACCTCCCCGTTCGGGCTGAGTTTGTCGAAGCCCTATACTTTTCTTCGCAAGGAAGAAGGACAGCCCTTCGACAAGCTCAGGGCGAACGGGTTTTGCTTAAACGTCATTCCCGCGAAGGCGGGAATCCATTCTGGCTGGCCCATGCGATAGAAACGCGACCGCAGCGCGAATGGATTCCCGCCTTCGCGGGAATGACGGAATAGGGGGCGTCTCCACCCGCCTTACTGGCAGGCGAGGCACTCGTCGTAATCGGTGGTCTCGGCCAGTTCGAACTTGGGCTTCTCGATCGTATTGTCCGCCTCGACCCCGCCGGCGAACCCGGCGCGCTGGACCGATTTCGAGCGGAGGTAATAGAGCGATTTGATCCCCAGCTCCCACGCGCGATAGTGGAGCATCAGCAGATCCCATTTCTCCACATCGGCCGGGATGAACAGGTTGAGCGACTGCGCCTGATCGATGAACGGCGCGCGATCCCCCGCCAGTTCGAGCAGCCAGCGCTGATCGATCTCGAACGAGGTCTTGAAGCAATCCTTCTCTTCCTGCGTCAGGAAATCGAGGTGCTGGACCGACCCGCCCTGTTCGAGGCTCGAATTCCACACCGCATCGGTGTTCTTCGCCTTCTCGACCAGCAATTTCTCGAGATAGGGGTTCTTGACCACGAACGAGCCCGAGAGCGTCTTGTGGGTATAGATATTGGCCGGAATCGGCTCGATGCAGGCGGACGTGCCGCCGCAGATGATCGAGATCGACGCGGTCGGCGCGATCGCCATCTTGCAGCTGAACCGCTCCATCACCCCCATGTCGGCGGCGTCGGGGCAGGGGCCGCGCTCGACCGCGAGCTGCATCGACGCTTCATCGACCTGCGCCTTGATATGCTTGAAGATGCGCAGGTTCCAGGATTTGGCCATCGCGCCTTCGAACGGCAGCCCGCGCGCCTGGAGGAACGAGTGGAACCCCATCACGCCGAGCCCGACCGAACGCTCGCGCCCGGCGGAATAGGCCGCGCGCTCCATCCCCGGCTCGTGGCGCTCAATATAATCGCTCAGCACATTGTCGAGGAAACGCATCACGTCCTCGATGAAATTCTTGTCGTCCTTCCACTCGTCCCAGGTTTCGAGGTTGAGCGAGGAGAGGCAGCACACCGCGGTGCGATCGTTGCCGAGATGATCGACCCCGGTCGGCAGCGTGATCTCGCTGCACAGGTTCGAGGTGGAAACCTTGAGCCCGAGATCGCGGTGATGCTTGGGCATGTTCTTGTTCACGTGATCGGCGAACACGATATACGGCTCGCCGGTCGCCAGCCGGGTTTCGACCAGCTTCTGGAACAGCGCGCGCGCGTCGACCTTGCCGCGCACCGAGCCGTCCTTGGGCGATTTCAGCTCCCATTCGGCGCCGTCGCGCATCGCTTCCATGAAGGCGTCGGGGATCAGCACGCCGTGGTGCAGGTTGAGCGCCTTGCGGTTGAAGTCGCCCGAAGGTTTGCGGATCTCGAGGAATTCCTCGATCTCCGGGTGCGAGATGTCGAGATAGCAGGCGGCCGAGCCGCGGCGCAGCGAGCCCTGCGAAATCGCGAGCGTCAGGCTGTCCATCACGCGGACGAAGGGGATGATCCCGCTGGTCTTGCCGTTGAGCCCGACCGGCTCGCCGATCCCGCGCACATTGCCCCAATAGGTGCCGATCCCGCCGCCGCGCGAGGCGAGCCAGACATTCTCGTTCCAGGTGTCGACGATGCCGTTGAGGCTGTCGGGCACCGAATTGAGATAGCAGGAGATCGGGAGGCCGCGCCCGGTGCCGCCGTTCGACAGCACCGGCGTCGCCGGCATGAACCACAGCCGCGAGATATAGTCGTAGAGCCGCTGCGCATGCGCGGCATCGTCGGCATAGGCCGAGGCGACGCGGACGAACAGATCCTGATAGGATTCGCCCGGCAGCAGATAGCGGTCGTTGAGCGTATCCTTGCCGAAATCGGTAAGCAGCGCGTCGCGCGCGTGATCGACCTCGACCGGAAAGGGCGCGCGCGGGGTCGCGCTGTCGCCGGTGCCCGCGCCGCTCGTCGCTTCCAGTGTCTCGGTCGCCATACCTGCCTCGCTCGAGTCTCTGAAATCCATCGCCGCCATTCCCTCGTCTATCTACACCGGGGCGAGCCGCCGCGCTCTGACCGATGTGACCGGCGCTGCCTAAAAAAGCGCGCGAAAGGCCACCCCGCAATATAGCATTGCGGACACGGTTCTACCAGCGATTGGGTCGTCCCCCGAACTCAACCCCAACAGATTGTGGGAATCGCGCGCGGGGCGCAAGAGCGTAAATGGGCCCGCACCGGGCGCTTCGGCGCAGTTCGCCGGGGTTTCGCCGATCGCGTGAATCGCGACGCGCGGACTTGAGCCGCTTTCCGGGAAGGCAAGCGCGAATTGGCAAATTTAAAAAATTTTCGGTGGAAAGGGTAAAGCGCTCGTCCACCAAAATTGGCTGTTACGCTTCTCCGCTCCCTTGAACGAAGGAGGGGTCGGGGGTGGGTTGGCCTGCGAGGTTACCGGTCCGCGCGCCTTATACCCACCCATCCCCAGCCCCTCCCTTCACCAGGGAGGGGGAGAGGGGAATCACCCCGTCGCGGTGCGCTTGCGATTCTCCGCCGGCGCGCTCTGGCCGAGCCGGTCGATGTCGAACGCCTCGGCGAATTGCAGCCCCGCGCGGCCGTCGCTGGCCCAGCGGATCGTCGCGGCGAACAGCTCGTTGTCGAGCAATTCGATCAGCACGTCGGCGCCGACCGCTTCGGCGGGGAAATCGACCCCGTCGATCAGCGCGCCGGTGGTGGAGATGTTGCGGATGCGGATATTGCCCGCCTCGTCGCCGATCTCGAGCCGCGCGGTGCGCAGGATCGAGGTGCGCGGCGCGCGGCTGGTGCGGTGCCCGATCGCGAGCGCACGCCCCGCCGCCGCCTTGAGCTGCTCGGCGACATCGCCGGCACGCGCGGGCTTGCCGTAGACGAAGCCCTGGATGTGGCTGCACCCCAGCTCGCGGATCAGCGCGATCTCGTCCTGCTGCTCGACCCCCTCGGCGGTGGTTTCCATCCCCAGGGTCTCGGCCAGCGTCACGATCGCCTTGATGATCGCGGCGTTGCGGTTGCCGGGCTGGACGGCGCCGCGGACGAAGGTCTGGTCGATCTTGATCTTGTCGAACGGCGCCTTCTTCAGATAGCCGAGGCTCGAATAGCCGGTGCCGAAATCGTCGAGCGCCAGCCGCACGCCGATCCCCTTCAAGGTGCGGAACATGAAGTCGGTCGAGGCGCTTTCGTCGAGGAACACCCCCTCGGTGATCTCCAGCTCCAGCCGGTGCGGCGCGATCCCCGATGCCGCGACCGCGCTGGTGACGATCGCGGGGAGCACCGGATTGGCGAACTGGATCGGCGAGACGTTGACCGCGACGCGCACATCCTCCGGCCAGTGCGCGGCCTCAGCGCAGGCGGTGCGCAACACCCATTCGCCGATCTGCTCGATCAGCCCGCATTCCTCCGCCACCGGCACGAATTCGGCCGGGCTGATCGGTCCGCGTGCCGGGTGATCCCAGCGCAACAGCGCCTCATAGCCGACGATCCGTTCGTCGGCGGTCGAGACCACCGGCTGATAGGTGAGGTGGAATTCGTCGCTCGCCAGCGCCTGGCGGAGATCGTCCTCCAATTGCTTGCGGTTCTGCGCTCCGGCGAGCAATTCGGGGCGGTAGAAGCGGTGGATGCCACGCCCGTCCGCCTTGGCCGCGTAAAGCGCGAGATCGGCGTTGCGCACCAGCGTCTCGGGGTCCTCGCCGTGATCGGGGGCATTGGCGATGCCGATCGAGCAGCCGATCGACAGCGTCGTACCCGAAATGAAATAGGGCTCGGACAAAGCGGCGATAATGTCCTGCGCCATCGCCGCCAGCCGCGCGCGATCGCCTTCGCGCGGCAGGACGACCTGGAATTCGTCGCCGCCCAGCCGCCCGACCAGCCCCGAATCCCCCACCGTGCGCTGCAAGCGATGCGCGACCTGCTTGAGCAATTCGTCGCCCACCTGATGCCCGAGCGTGTCGTTGACCGCCTTGAAGCGATCGAGATCGAGCAGGAACAGGCTGGTCGCGCCCGGCGCGCTGCGATGCGACGCGAGCGTCTTTTCGAGCGACAGCCGCATCCGCTGGCGGTTGGCGAGCCCGGTAAGGCTGTCGAACAGCGCCAGCCGGGTGATCTCGGCCTCGGCGCGGCGCTTTTCGGTCAGATCCGAACCGGAGCCGATGAAGCCCTGGAAGCAGCCGAGCTCGTCGAGGATCGGACGGCCCGAGATCGACCACCAGCGATCGAGCGTCGCATCGAACGCCGGGCGCACCGAATAATCGGAGAAACTGGTGCGCGACGAAAGGTGGAAGGTCAGCGTGCGCTCGGTCTCGGCGAGCTTCGAATCGACGCGGAAGATGTTCACCAGCCGCTCGCCGATCGGCGACACCCCCATCCGCTTCAGCTCGTCGGCGACCTTGCTCGTGAGATAGGTGAGGTTGCCCATCCGGTCGGTCTGCCAGAACCAGCCGCTGCCGTGCGCCTCGAACTCGCCGACCAGCCGCGAGGCGAGGCGATCGGCGTCGCGCTCGGCGGCCTGGGTCGCCAGCTCGTCCAATTGCCGCGACGCGACGCGGAGCATCCCCGCGGTGAAGATCGCCGCGAGCAGCGCGCTGATCAGAAAGGCGAGGCCCAGCCCCGCGGACACTACCACCATCGCCGCGAGCGTGACCGCAAAGGCGATGCTCGCCGCGCGAATGGCGTGGAGCGCGACCGCGACGACGATGATCCCGCCGAATGCCGAGACGAATGCCGCCAGCCGGATCGGGGCCGCGGTCAGCGTCTGCGCGCCGTTCAGCAGCAGCGACAGCGTCACGCCCAGGCCGATCGCGAGGACAGCGATCGCCGCGATGCGCTGATGCGGCGGGCGCGTCTTGGCCACGGGCAGGGTAAGAATGCCCCAGATCGCCAGCCCGAGCAGCGCGGCGAGCGCGCCGGCATCGAATACCAGCCCGATATTGGCGCGGTCGAACAGGTCGCGGCCGAGCGTCGCGATCGGGCCGAACACCAATACCGCCACCGCGATCGGCCAGATCGCGCGGGTCTCGCCGAGGGTGCGCGCACGCGCCGCGTCGACGATCTGATCGCTTGTCGGCGCCAGCGCCAACAGGTCGCGCAGTGTCGGGGGCGCCGCGTCATCGGCGCTCCGTGCAGCGTGATGAAGTCTTCCCATAGCGGCGCAGATAGCGAAGGCGGGTTGGAATCAGGTTAGGGATCAAGCTTAATTTTGCGTGGAGATTGCAGCAGTATCTATATTTATCAAAATCTTAGTGCGTAATTGTAAGGAAGTGCCGCTTGCCGGGACGCGGCGCGGGGGCAACCCGGCGGGGATTTATCCGCTTGGTGCGTGACGCTGGCGCGTTTCGTCCCTATTTCCGACGGATGCGAAAACCGAAGGCCGGCTTGCCGACCCGCCAGCAGATCCTGGATTTCATCACGTCGAGCGAGAGCCCCGCCGGCAAGCGCGAAATCGCGCGCGCCTTCGGCCTCACCGCGCAGGAAAAGATCGCGCTCAAGGCGCTGCTCAAGGACATGGCCGACGAGGGGCTGATCGATTCGGCGCCGGGCCGCGCGTTTCATCGCATGGGCGGGGTACCCAAGGTGACGGTGCTGCGCGTTGCCGATGTCGACGACGGCGGCAATGTCTGGGCGGTGCCCGAGCGCTGGGAAGCGGAGACCCCGCCGCCGCGGCTCCGGGTGCGCGAGCGCAAGCGCGGCGCGCTCGGCGTCGGCGCACGCATCCTCGCGCGGACCGAGGAGGCGGGGAACGGCTGGATCGCGCATCCGATGAAGGCGCTCGCGCCCTCGTCCGAGCAACTGATCGGCGTGCTGCGCGGCGAGGGCGACCGTTTGTGGTTGCAGGGCGTGGAGAAGAAGGAACGCCGCGAATTTCCCGTCTCCGATGCGGGCGGGGCGGTGGCCGGCGATCTCGTGCTCGCCGAGCGTGCCGGGCGCCCGCCGCGCTTCACTGCGCGGGTGGTGCAGAAGCTGGGCGATCCTTTCGCGCCGCGCAGCTTCTCGCTGATCGCGATCCACCAATTCGATATCCCCGACACATTCGCCGAGGCCGCGCTCGATGAGGCGGTCCGCGTCGCGCGCCAGCCGCTCGGCGAAGATCGCGAGGATCTGACGCATCTGCCGATCGTCGCGATCGATCCTGCCGATGCGCGCGACCACGACGACGCGGTATGGGCCGCGCCCGACGACGATCCGGCCAATGACGGCGGGTGGCAGGCGATCGTCGCGATCGCCGATGTCAGCTTCTACGTCCGCCCCGGGTCGGCGCTCGACCGCGAGGCCCGATCGCGCGGCAATTCGGTCTATTTCCCCGATTGCGTCGTGCCGATGCTGCCGGAGATATTGTCGGCCGATGTCTGCTCGCTCAAGCACGGCGAGGATCGCGCCGCGCTCGTCTGCCATCTGCAGGTGACGAAGGGCGGCGCGCTCAAATCGTGGCGTTTCACCCGCGCGGTGGTGCGGATCGCGGCCAATATCGCTTATGAGGATGCGCAGGCGACGATCGATGCCGGCGCGGGGCCGATGTTCGAGGCGCTCGAACCGCTCTGGGCCTGCTGGCGTGCGCTCGCCGCGGCGCGCGACAAGCGCGAACCGCTCGAACTCGATCTGCCCGAGCGCCGCGTGGTGCTCGACGAGAAGGGGCGGATCATGTCGGTCGCGCCGCGCGAGCGGCTCGATGCGCACCGGCTGATCGAGGATTATATGGTTGCTGCCAATGTCGCCGCGGCGCGCGCGCTGGAGGTGAAGAAGGCCCCGGTGATGTACCGCGTCCACGAGCCGCCGGCGCGCGAGAAACTGGTCGCGCTCAAGGATTATCTCGAAACCTTCGGGGTGCCTTTCGCGCTCGGGCAGGTGATCAAGCCGGCGACCTTCAACCGCATCATCGAGCGGGTCGGCGACGCCGATTTCCGCCCGCAGGTGATGGAACAGGTGCTGCGCACCCAGACCCAGGCCTATTACGCCCCCGCCAACCACGGCCATTTCGGGCTCGCGCTGGGCAGCTATGCGCATTTCACCTCGCCGATCCGGCGTTATGCGGACCTCATGGTGCATCGCGCGCTCGTCTCGGCCTATGGCCTCGGCGACGGCGGGCTCAACGGCGACGAGGATTTCGAACGCGTCGGCGAGACGATCAGCCGGCTCGAACGCCGCGCGATGGAGGCGGAGCGCGACACGATCGACCGTTATGTCGCGGCCTATCTTGCCGAGCGCGTCGGCGAGACGGTCGAGGCGCGGATCACCGGGGTAGCCAATTTCGGTTTCTTCGCCACGGTCGACGGGGTCGGCGGCGACGGGCTGATGCCGGTGCGCGATCTGGGCGGCGAATATTTCCGCTTCGACGAGGCGGCGCGGCGGCTGGTCGGCGAGACCAGCGGCGAGGAATATGCGCTGGGTCAGCGGCTGTCGCTGCGGCTTGCCGAGGCCAATCCGGTGTCGGGCGCGCTGCGCTTCGAGCTGCCCGAGGGGAAGGGCGCGCTGCCGCCGTCGCGCGGGGCGGGGCCGCGGCGCGAGATCAAGCGGCGCGGTCGCCCCGCCAATATCCGACATCAGGGGCGCAGGAGGTAGGATGAACATCGTCGGCCGTATCGCCGAGCGCGTCGCGATCCGCGCGCAAGCAGCGATCGTCACCCATTTCACCGCGGCGAAGGCGACCAGCGCGGATCGCGCGATCGCGTTCGAGCCCGAGGGGCGCGCGCAGAAGCGCATGTTCCGTCGCATGACGCGCTTCGGCGCGATCGTCGCGGCGGCGGAAGGGCATTGGTGGCTCGACGAACGCGCGCTGGCCGATTTCCGCAAGGAGGAACTGGCGCGGCTGCTCGGCGTGATCGCGCTCACCGGCTTCGCCGCGGCAGGGGCGATCGCGCTGGGACGTTAGTGTCTTTTTTGTGTCCCCGCGAAGGCGAGCGTCACCCCGCGGCGAAGGTCATCCCCGCCTTGGCGACCAGCCGTTTGACCAGCGCGTCGCCCATCAGCGCGCCCGGGGTCCAGATCCCGCCCGCACCCTTCACGTCCTCGACGAGGCAAAGCGCGCTTTCCGCGAGCATCTTGCTGGTCGAGCCGTAACCCGGATCGCGATCGCCGGTGACGACCGCGTCGACGCGCGCGCCGTCGGGCATCAGCCCGATGAACAGCACGTCATAATGCCCGCTGTCGCGCTCCTCTTTCGAGGGGCCTTCGCCGGGCTTGGGGCCTTTGTCGCCGGCGAGCGGGTTGATCTTGGCGAGCGCCTCGGCGGCCGCCTTGCCGACATCGCCGAGCCCGGCGACGATCATCTCGTCATAGACGAAATCGGCGCCATATTTCTGCCCGAGCAGGAAATTGGTGCGGTGGACGTTCTTGGTGTTGATCGGCGCCATGATGAACGGCGCGACCCAGGCGGCGATCGTCGAATCATATTCGGGGATCAGCCCGGTCGGCTGGTGCGGCCCGCTATGCCCCGGGGTCAGCGCGAACGGGCTGGTCAGCAGCGCGACGAGCGAGGGATCGCGCGCCGCTGCCGCCAGCGTTGCCTTGAGGCTCGCCGCGGTGCCGCCGGAGAATTTGCCCTTCATCGTGCGGACGCGGCATTTGACGCGCGGCGCGGGGCGGCCGAAGCGCTTGATCGCCGCCTCCTGCAAGGTCAGCACACCGAGATCGAACGGGATCGAATCGAACCCGCAGGAAAAGACGATCCGCGCGCCGCTCGCCTTGGCGGTCGCCTCGTGCGCGTCGATCATCTTGCGCATCCAGGCCGGCTCGCCGCACAGATCGACATAAGCGGTGCCCGTCGCCGCGCAGGCCGCGACGAGATCGCTGCCGTAAAGCTGATATGGCCCGACCGCCGAGATCACCACCGTCGCGCGCTCGGCCATCGCGGCGAGGCTGGCGGGATCGTCCGAATTGGCGGTGACCAGCGGCACGTCCGCCGCGATGCCCATTTCGTCGCGGACTTCCTGCAGCTTGCTCAGCGAGCGCCCCGCCATCGCCCATTTCGGCCCGGCGGTGCCATAGGCCTCCTGGAGATATTCCGCGACGAGCCGCCCCGTAAAACCGGTGGCGCCATAGACGATGACGTCGAATTCGCGGGCCATTGCTGCTCTCCCTTATGCCGTGCGGCACAGGTTAGAGCAGAAAGGTCGGGGCGGCGCTATGCCGCTTCGCTGAATTGCAGGCTGGCGAGCCGCGCATAGAGCCCGCCTTGCTTCATCAGCGCGGCATGGGTGCCCTCTTCGACGATCCGGCCGTCGTCCATCACCACGATCCGCCCCGCCGCGCGCACCGTCGCGAGCCGGTGCGCGATGACGAGCGTCGTGCGGTCGACCATCAGCCGCTCGAGCGCTTGTTGGACGAGCAATTCGCTCTCCGCATCGAGCGCGCTGGTCGCCTCGTCGAGCAGCAGGATCGGCGCATCGCGCAGCAAGGCGCGCGCGATCGCGACCCGCTGGCGCTGCCCGCCCGAGAGCCGTGCGCCGCCCTCGCCGAGATAGGTATCGAGCCCCTGCGGCAGCCCGCGGAGGAAGTCGGCGGCATTGGCGGCTTCGGCGGCGTCCCACAATTCGCTATCGTTGGCGTCCCAGCGGCCGTAGCGGAGGTTGTCGCGCGCCGAGGCGGCGAAAATCACCGTCTCCTGCGGCACCATCGCGATCCGCGAGCGAATCCCGGCGGGATCGGTCTCCCTGAGATCGATCCCGTCGATCAGCACCCGTCCATTGTCGGGATCGTAGAAACGCTGGATGAGCTGGAACAAGGTCGTCTTGCCCGCGCCCGACGGGCCGACCACCGCCACCGTCTCGCCCGGCGCGATCGACAGGCTGAAATCGTGCAGCGCCGCGGTTTCGCGGCGGGTCGGGTAACGGAATTCGACATGATCGAAGGTCACCGCGCCGCGCGGCGGGAGCGGCAGCAGTAAAGGCGCGGGGGGAGCAGCGATCTCGGGCTTTTCGGCGAGCAATTCGGCGAGGCGCCCGGCGGCGCCCGCGCCGCGCAGCAGCTCGCCGTAAACCTCGGTCAGCGCGCCGAACGCGCCGGCGACGATCCCGCCGGTCAGCACGAAGGCGGCGATCGACCCGCCCGAAATCCGCCCCGCGGCGACGTCGATCGCGCCTTCCCACAGGACGAGCGTGATCGAGCCGAAGATCAGCCCGATGACGATCGCGGTCATCACCGAGCGGAGCATGATGCGGCGGCGCGCGGCGGCCATCGTCGCCTCGACCGCGTCGGAGAAGCGGTGCGCTTCGCGCTCTTCCTGCCCGAACGCCTGGACGATCTTCATCGCGCCGAGCGTTTCAGTGGCCATCGCGCCGACATCGGCGATGCGATCCTGCGAGGTGCGCGAATAGCTGCGCACCCGCCGGCCGAGCAGCACGATCGGCAGGATCACCACCGGGATGCCGAGCAGCAGCAGCCCCGCCAGCTTCGGCGAGATCGCGAACAGATAGATCAGCCCGCCGATGCCGGTGAACAGGTTGCGCAGCGCGACCGAGACGGTCGATCCGACGACGCTTTCGATCTGCGCGGTATCGGCGGTGAGCCGCGAGGCGATTTCCGACGGGCGGTTTTCCTCGAAGAAGCGCGGGGTAAGCGTGAGCAGATGGCGCTGCACGCGGGTGCGGATATCCGCGACGACGCGCTCCCCGAGCCACGAGACGAAATAGAAGCGGATCGCGGTCGCGATAGCGAGCACCGCGACGATCATCAGCATATAATGGAAGGCGCTGGCGACATCGCCGTGCGCGCCGGGGCCGAAGCCGCGATCGATCACCCGCTTGAAGCTATAAGGGATCGCGATCGTCGCCAGCGAGGTGACGCTGAGCGCGCCGAGCGCCGCGGCGATCTGGCCGGGATAACGGCGCACATGATCCCAGACGAGCGCGAGGTTTCCCAGTTTCCGGTTGGACGGGGCAGGGGCGGCTTCGGCTGGGGCAGGGGCATCGCTGGACATGATGCAATGCGCCTAGCAGCGCCGCCCTCGCGGCTCAACGGCTGCGCCGATCGCATTCGTCCTACGCCTCCCTTTCCGCGTCTCCGCGCAGGCGGGGACCCAGAGCGACGGAACGGAACGCGGGCCACCTGGGGACTGGGTCCCCGCCTGCGCGGGGACGCGGGAAATTTCATCCGCACCACCCGGCGAAGGCCGGGGTCCAGTATCGGGCCGACCGTTGCCGGACCCCGGCCTTCGCCGGGTGGTGGGAAGGATGCAAGTCGCCCCGTTTTCACCCCGCAATTTCGCGATTGCAGCATTTGAAATTGTCATCTGGATGAAACACGCTACCTACTTCAGGTTCAAAGTGTCGGGAAACAGGATACCGAATGCTCTACGACGCCTATGAAATTCAGCGTTCGATGCTCGCCAGTGCCAGCGCATTGGCCAATTTTGGCGCGGGCATGCTCCAGAACCCGGCAAACCCATTCGCCTATTTCGGCGGCGGAACGGTCATGGCCTCCGCGCTCGAAGTGTTCGCTCATGCTGCGGCGCCGCGCGGCAAGCCGGCGTTCGGGCTCGATCGCACCACGGTCGACGGCCGCGAGGTCGAGGTGATCGAGGAGATCGTGCTGCAGAAGCCGTTCGGCCAGTTGAAGCGGTTCGCGCGCAAGGGCGTGAAGGGTGGGCCGAAGCTGCTGATCGTCGCGCCGATGTCGGGCCATTATGCCACGCTGCTGCGCGGCACGGTCGAGCGGATGCTGCCGACCTGCGACGTCTATATCACCGACTGGCGCGACGCGAAGCTCGTGCCGCTGGCCGAGGGCTTCTTCGACCTCGACGATTATATCGATTATCTGGTCGAGTTCATGGAGGCGATCGGGCCGGGCGGGCATATGCTCGCGGTGTGCCAGCCGTCGGTGCCGTGCTACGCCGCCGCCGCGCTGATGAGCGCGGATAAGAATCCGTGCCGTCCCAAGACGTTGACGATGATGGGCGGCCCGATCGACACCCGCGAGGCGCCGACCGCGGTCAACGAGCTCGCGACCCAGCGGCCGCATGCCTGGTTCCGCCAGAATGTCATCGCGACGGTGCCGGTGGTCTATCCGGGCGGCGGGCGGCGGGTCTATCCCGGCTTCCTCCAGCTCACCGGCTTCATGTCGATGAACCTCGGCAACCACATGATGAGCCATTGGGAGATGTTCAAACATCTCGTCCGCGGCGACGGCGAGAGCGCCGAGGCGACCAAGGATTTTTACGACGAATATCGCTCGGTGTGCGACATGACCGAGGAATTCTACCTCCAGACAATCGACGTGGTGTTCCAGGAGCACAAATTGCCGCGCGGGCTGATGACCCACCGCGGGCGCCCGATCGATCTGTCGGCGATCACCGATATCGGGTTGCTCGCGATCGAGGGCGAGCGCGACGATATCTCCGGCATCGGCCAGACCAAGGCCGCGCTGACGCTGGCGAAGAAGCTGCCGGCGGCGAAGAAGCGCTATCTGCTCGCCGAGGGCGTCGGGCATTATGGGATCTTCAACGGGTCGAAGTGGCGTAATCGCATCGCGCCCGTGGTTGAGGAATGGATCGCGGCGAACAGCTAGGCGCGCGCTGCGCGCCGGTCGCGCAGCGGAGCTGAGCGAAGCTGTCGCCCGGCTGGCGGGTCGGCATAGCCGAACCCGTCCGACGACGCGGCTTTGCCGCGGCGCCACGTTATCTTCCGTCATTCCCGCAAAGGCGGGAATCCATTCTGGCTGGCGGAGCGGTTCTTTCGCTGACCGGCGAGAATGGATTCCCGCCTTCGCGGGAATGACGGGGAGGGACGATATTGGCATCATCTGCCAAAATCGCCCGCAATAGCAGCCGACTTTGGCAGCACCTGCCCCGCATGCGCTGTTAGGTCTCCGGTGGCATCTCCACCGGAAGGACCAAATAGTGAGCGACCCCAAAGCGCCCGGTTTCATGACCCGCGCGATCCACCTGGGTTACAACCCCGCGGATAACGATTGGGCGCTCACCCCGCCGCTGCACCTCACCTCGACCTTCGCGTTCGAGGATGCCGATCACGGCGCCGCGATCTTCGCCGGCGAGCGTGCCGGCCACGCATATTCGCGGATTTCCAACCCCACGCTCGATCTGCTCGAACAGCGCTGCGCCTCGCTCGAAGGCGCCGAGGCGGGGCTGGCGCTCGCTTCGGGGATGGGGGCGATCACCGCGGTATTGTGGACGCTTGTCTCGCCCGGCGACGAGATCGTCATCGACAAGACGCTCTACGGCTGCACCTTCGCCTTCATGCGCCACGGGCTCGGCCGGTTCGGCATCCGCGTCACGCATGTCGACATGATGGATCTGGATGCGGTCGCGGCGGCGATCTCGGACAAGACGCGCGTGGTCTATTTCGAGACTCCGGCCAACCCCAATATGCGGCTGATCGATATCGCGGCGGTGGCACGGGTCGCCAAGGCGAAGGGCGCCAAGGTCGTCGTCGACAATACCTATGCCACCCCGGTGCTGACCCGCCCGATCGAGCACGGCGCGGATATCGTGGTGCATTCCGCGACCAAATATATGGGTGGCCACGGTGATCTGATCGGCGGCATCGCGGTCGGCTCGCGCGCGGATATCGCCGAAGTGCGCCTCGTCGGGATGAAGGACATGACCGGCGCGGTGATGGCGCCGTTCAACGCGATGCTGGTGCTGCGCGGACTCAAGACGCTCAAGCTCCGCGTCGAGCGGCATTGCGTCAACGCGCTGGCGGTGGCGCGGATGCTGGAGGCGCATCCGGCGGTGGAGGCGGTCCATTATCCCGGGCTCGAAAGCTTCGCGCAGCATGAGCTGGCGGCGCGCCAGATGCCGGGGTTCGGCGGGATGATCGCGTTCGAACTGGCCGGCGGCGCGGCCGCGGGGCGCGCGATGATGAACCGCCTGGCGCTGATCCAGCGCGCGGTATCGCTCGGCGATGCCGAGACGCTGATCCAGCATCCCGCCTCGATGACGCATTCGACCTACACCCCCGAGGAGCGCGCCGCTTACGGCATTTCCGAGGGGCTGATCCGGCTGTCGGTCGGGTTGGAGGATGTCGAGGATATCATCGCCGATCTCGATCGGGCGCTGGGCGGATCGGTGACCGCGCTCGCCGCCTGATCGCGCGCGCGCATTGACGAAACGCCCCGATCGTCGTGAAGGATCGTCGATGGATGCGAAAGACCGCCAGATTCTCGCCGCGCTGCAGGAAGACGGACGGCTGACCAATTTGGAGCTGTCCGAACGCGTCGCACTGTCACCGTCGCCGTGCCTGCGGCGGTTGCGCGCGCTCGAAAAGAGCGGGGTGATCCAAGGCTATACCGCGATC
Organism: Sphingomonas sp.; assembly: GCA_017849555.1. Classification (GTDB taxonomy): domain Bacteria; phylum Pseudomonadota; class Alphaproteobacteria; order Sphingomonadales; family Sphingomonadaceae; genus Sphingomonas; species Sphingomonas lycopersici. Next base: position 15,441 of record JAFIGU010000037.1, read on the forward strand.
GTCGACGAACAGGCCTATGGCCTGCCGCTGACCGCCTTCGTCCGCATCCGGCTCGATCGGCATAGCGAGGAGGCGGTCGCGAGCTTCGAGGCGAGCATCGGCGGGATGGACAATATCCTCGATTGCTATGTGATGACCGGCGACGCCGATTATCTGCTGCGCGTGCTGGCGAAGGACCTCGCCGATTACGAGCATTTCGTCCGCTCGAAGCTCCACCGGCTGAAGCATATCGCGTCGATCGATACGAGCTTTGCCTACGGCGTGGTGAAGCGCTCGAACAATTTTCCGAAGATTTGAGCCTTGGCGCACGGAAGGACGGTGTCTCCCGTTCGCCCTGAGCTTGTCGAAGGGCTGCCCTTCTTGCGTGGAAGAAAAGTGCAGGGCTTCGACAAGCTCAGCCCGAACGGGGAGGGGCAGCTTGCCCCTAATGCTTGAGCCGCCACCCGGTGCGGAAGATCACCGTCACCGCGATCAGGCACGCCGCGAACAGCGCGAACGTCGCTGAAAGGCTCACCGCCACCGCGACGTCGCTGGTGCCGAAGAAGGTCCAGCGGAAGCCGTTGATGAGGTACACTACCGGGTTGAACAGCGTCACCGTCCGCCACGGCTCGGGCAGGATCATCACCGAATAGAAAGCGCCGCCCAAGAAGGTGAGGGGGGTGACGATCAGCAACGGGATCACCTGAAGCTGCTCGAACCCCTTGGCGAAAATCCCGATCACGAAACCGAACAGGCAGAAGGTGACACAGATCAGCACCAGATAGCCGATCATCGCGAACGGGTGGACGATCGTCAGATCGACGAACAGATGCGCGGTGGCAAGGATGATCAGCGCGATCACCAGCGACTTGGTCGCCGCCGCGCTGACATAGCCGAGCACCGTCTCGAACGGCGATAGCGGCGCCGAGAGCAGTTCGTAGATCGTCCCGGTGAACTTGGGCATGTAGATGCCGAAGCTGCCGTTCAAGATGCTCTCGGAGAAGATCGCGAGCAGCATCATCCCCGGCACGATGAACGCGCCATAGGGCACCCCCGAAACCTCGCGCATCTGCGACCCGATCGCCGAGCCGAACACGACGAAATAGAGCGAGGTGGTGATCACCGGCACCAGCAGGCTGGTCCAGAAGGTGCGGCCGAAGCGCGCCATCTCGAAGCGATAGATCGCCCAGATACCGTTGAGGTTCATGCCGTTTCCCTCACCAGATCGACGAAGATGTCCTCGAGGCTCGATCGCTTGGTTTCGAGATCGCTGAACGAAATGCCGCGATCCGATAGCGCGCGGAGCAACGAGGGGATGCCGGTATGCTCGGCCTGTGCATCGAACGTGTAGCGCAGGATCCGCCCGTCGGCCTCAAGCTCGAGATGCCATTGCTCCAGCCCCGCGGGCAGCGCGGCGAGCGGCTCGGCGAGCGTCAGCGCGAGCTGGCGGCGGCCGAGCTTCTTCATCAGCGCGTCCTTCTCCTCGACCAGCAGCAATTTGCCGCGGTTGATGACGCCGACGCGGTCGGCCATTTCCTCGGCCTCCTCGATATAATGCGTCGTCAGGATGATCGTCGCGCCATTGTCGCGCAGCCGGTGGACCAGTTTCCACATGTCGCGACGCAGCGCGACGTCGACCCCGGCGGTCGGCTCGTCGAGGAACAGAATCTGCGGCTCGTGCGCCAGCGCCTTGGCGATCAGCACGCGGCGCTTCACCCCGCCGGAAAGCTCCAGGATCCGCGACTTGCGTTTGTCCCACAGCGACAGGTCGCGCAATATCTGCTCGATATAGGCGGGGTTGGGGCCGTGCCCGAACAGCCGCCGCGAGAAGGTGACGGTGGCGAGCACGCTTTCGAACGAATCGGTCGAAAGCTCCTGCGGCACCAGCCCGATCGCGCGGCGCGCGGCCTTGTAGTCGCGCTGCGCGTCATGCCCCGCGACGGTGATCGTCCCGGCGGAGGGGGTGACGATGCCGCAGATGATGCTGATCAGCGTCGTCTTGCCCGCGCCGTTCGGCCCGAGCAACGCGAAGATCTCGCCCTTGCGGATCGAAAGGTCGACCGGCGACAGCGCGGTGACCCCGCCGGCATAGGTCTTGGTGACGCCCTCCAGGCGCAGGATCGTGTTTTCGCTCACGATTTTGCTGCCCGTGCAGCGGCGATCGCTTCCTGGAGGCGATCGAGCGGGAGCGCGCCCGATAGCACGCGATCGCCGACGATCCAGCTCGGGGTGCCGCGCATCCCGAGCTTGGCGGTGAGCGCGAGGTTATTGCGGATCTCGTCGTCGGTGTCGGACGGCCGCTTGGAAAGGTCGACCCCGGCGGTGCGCGCGGCGGCGGCGATCGTCTGGTCGCTCACCGGCCCGGCGGCGTAGAGCGCGTCGTGGAACGGCTTGAACTTGCCCTGCGACGCGGCGGTCAGCGCGGCGCGCGCGGCGGCGATGCTGCTCTCCGCCAGCACCGGCATCTCGCGGAACACGATGCGCAATTTGGGATCGGCCTGCACCAATTTGTCGAGCGTCGGCAGGCTCGCGCGGCAATAGCCGCAATTGTAATCGTAGAATTCGACCAGCGTCACATCGCCGTTGGGATTGCCCATATAGGCATTGCCATAGGGCGTCTCGATCGCCGAGCGCTGCGCGGCGATCACCTTGCCGTTCTCGCGGTCGGCGAGCCGCTGCATCGCCTCCGGGATGATATCGGGGTTGGCGAGGATGTAATCATGCACCGCGCGATCGACGCGCGCGCGATCCGCCCCGCTCAGCTCGCCGGGCGCGACGCGCTCGGCAAGCCATGTTCCGCCCGCGCCGAAAGCTGCGCCGAGCAGCACCAGCCCCACCAATAAAGTCCGATTCATCTGCGCTTATACTTCTTCGGATTGTCGTCCATGTCGTTCTGCGCCGTCATCGCGATATCCTGCGCGCGAATCCAGTCCGGCGTGTTCTTCGGGATGCCGGCCATCGCCGCGCGCGCGCTATAGGCGGCGGTGCGGCTGTCGCCGTTCATGCTCGCCCGCTCGGCGGTGGCGAGCATCGCGCGCGGCTCGTCGCCGGTCAGCTCGTAGACCGTACCGAGCTGGAGCCAGGCGAAGGGATTTTCGGTGTCGCGCGCCACCGCGGTACGCAGCACCTTGATCGCCTCCGGGTAATTGGCCTTGTTCTCGGTCGCGATCAGCGCGTGGCCGAAGGTCGTGGCGATCAGCGGGTTGCTGCGCGACAGCTCGGTCGCCTCGCGCAGCGGCGCGAGCGCTTCGGCCGGCTTGCCGGCTTCGAGCAGGATCTGCCCCTTCACCTCGAGGAAATAGGGGTCGTGCGGCGCGGCCTTGACCAGCGCATCGTCCTCAGCATCGGCTTTGTCGGGATAGCCGCCCTTATGATAGGCATAAGCGCGCGCATAATGCGCATAGACGCTCTGGTCGCTCAGCGGATAGGTGTTGAGCGTTTGCGTCGGCGTGCCGACATAGCCGATCAGCTTGGCCTTCACGCGCAGGAAACGCTCCTGCAGCGCCGGGTCCGCCGGCTTGTTATAGGCCGGCGAAGCGGTGATGTCGGCGGTCATCGTCTGGATGCGCTCGCCCGACAAGGGGTGGGTCTGCATGAACGGATCGATCTTGCCGACCCCGTAGCGATATTCCTGCTGCTGCAAGATCTTGAAGAAAGACAGCATGCCTTTGCCGGTGATCCCGGCGGCGTTGAGATATTTGACCGCGCTGGCGTCCGCGGTCGATTCCTGGGTGCGGCTGAAGGCGAGGAACTTGCCCATCGCCGCCTGCTGCCCGGCGGCCATCACGCCCATCCCGGCCTCGCCCGCGCCCGCAGCGGTCGCGGCCAGCCCCAGCACCATCGAGAGCAGATAGATCGCCATCGCCGGCCTCGTCCCGGCATCGGCGTTGACGATATGGCCGTCGGCGATGTGGCCCAGCTCGTGCGCGATCACGCCCTGCACCTGATTGGCGTTATCCGCCGCCTGGATCAGCCCGCTATGGATATAGACGACCTGCCCGCCGACGACGAAGGCGTTGATCGAATCGTCGTTGATCAGCGCGAACTGCACGTCGCGCGGGTTGAGCCCGGCCGCTTTCACCAGCGGCGCGGACATGTCCTTGAACAGCGCCTCGGTCTCGGCGTCGCGCAGCAGCGACTGCGCATGCGCGGGCTGCGCCCAGATCAGGATCGCGGTGAGCGCGGCGGCGAGCGTCTTCTTCATCAGATGACCGCCTCGACCGTCACCCCGGCCGCCGCTGTGCTCCCGCGCGGGCGGAAGCACAGGCTGGGTCCCCGCCCGCGCGGGGACACAAGGAGGCGCGCGCTATCGCGCAAACACTTTACGGAACAGGCAAAAGCCCTGCGCGTCATCACGTCTTTCCTGCGCATGGCCCGAACGGGGCGGTGGTGGCCGGATTTCTGCGCGGTTCGCGATGAACCGCCGCTGAAACCCGGCCACGCACGGCTCAGGCGCCGAACGTCCGCTGCCACCAGCCGCGACGCGGGCCGCCGGCGGGTGCGTCGTTCGCCGCTTCGGGTGCCGCTTCCTCCTCGGCCGCGCCATTGGCGTTGGCGGCCTCGGCGGCGACGGGCGTTTCCGCCGTATCGGCCTTCTTGCGGCGCGTGCGCTTCGGCTTGGCCGGCGCTTCGGCCGCTTCGGCCGGCGCGGCTTCGGGGGCCGGGGCGGCCTCGGGCGCAGCCGCGTCCGCCTTCTTGCGACGCGGTGCGCGCTTCGGCTTCGGTGCGGCTTCCGCCGCCGCCGCTTCGGCCGGTGCCGGGACTTCGATCACCGGCGCTTCGGCCGCGGGCGCCTCGGCGACCGTTTCGGCCTTGGCACGGGCACGCGGGCGGCGGCGCGTCTTGGGCGCTACCTCGGCGAGCACTTCGGCCGGCTCCTCGGCGACGGGCTCGGCAGCCGGCGCTTCCTCGACGGTTTCGACCGCCGTTTCAACCGGTGCCTCGGCACCGCCGCGGTTGCGACCGCGCCGGCCGCGCCGGTTGCGCCGACGCACACCTTCGCGTTCGCCTTCCTCTTCGGCGTGCGCCTCGGGCTGTGCAACGACCTCGGCTTCGGCCTCCTCGGCCTCGGCGTCGGCATGTTCGCCACCCTCATGCGCCTCGCCATTCTCCGGCCGCCCGCGACCGCGCCGGCCGCGACGGCGACGGCGGCGACGCCCGCCTTCGCGATCGCCGTCCTCGCGCGGCTGACTCGCGTGACGCTCCTCGGCGACTTCCTCTTCCTCAGCCTCCTCGGCTTCGTACTCCTCGGGGAAATCTTCCTCGATTTCCTCGACCGGGGCGGCGAACTTCGGCGCATAGGCCGGCGGCGGGCCCGAGGCCTCGACCGACATGCGCGCGCCTTCCTGCTCACCGTCGGGCAGGATCTCGACGCGCACGCCGTAGCGATCCTCGATCTCGGCGATGTCGCCGCGCTTGCGGTTGAGCACGTAGAAAGCGGCTTCCTGGCTGGCGCGCAGCGTCAGCAGCGAGCCGCGCCCGCGCGCCGCTTCATCCTCCAGCAGCCGCAGCGCGGAAAGGCCGGCCGACGACGCGGTGCGGACGAGCCCGGTGCCCTCGCAATGCGGGCAGGCGCGGGTCGATGCCTCGAGCACCCCGGTGCGCAGCCGCTGGCGGCTCATTTCCATCAGCCCGAACGAGGAGATGCGGCCGACCTGGATGCGCGCGCGATCGTTCTTGAGCGCCTCCTTCATCGCCTTCTCGACCTTCCGGACATTGGAATTATTGTCCATGTCGATGAAGTCGATCACGACCAGCCCGGCCATGTCGCGCAGGCGGAGCTGGCGGGCGATCTCGTGTGCCGCTTCCAGATTGGTCGCGGTCGCGGTCTGCTCGATATTGTGCTCGCGGGTCGACCGGCCCGAGTTGATGTCGATCGACACCAGCGCCTCGGTCGGGTTGATCACCAGATAGCCGCCCGACTTAAGCTGCACCACCGGATGATACATCGCGGCGAGCTGATCCTCGACATGGCTGCGCTGGAACAGGGGAATCGGATCGCTGTAATGCTTCACGCGGCGCGCGTGGCTCGGCATCAGCAGCTTCATGAAGTCCTTCGCCTGGCGATAGCCTTCGTCGCCTTCGACGATCACTTCGTCGATATCCTTGTTATAGATATCGCGGATCGCGCGCTTGATCAGGTCGCTGTCGCCATAGATCATCGCCGGCGCGGTCGATTTCAAGGTCTTTTCGCGGATTTCGTCCCACAGGCGCGCAAGATAATCGAAATCCCGCTTGATCTCGGTCTTGGTGCGCTGGAGCCCGGCGGTGCGGACGATGCAACCCATTGACGGCGGCAGCTTGAGCTCCGCCATGATCGACTTCAGGCGCTTGCGGTCGCCGGTGTTGCTGATCTTCCGCGAGATGCCGCCGCCGTGCGAGGTGTTGGGCATCAGCACGCAATAACGCCCGGCGAGGCTGAGATAGGTGGTCAGCGCCGCGCCCTTATTGCCGCGCTCTTCCTTCACCACCTGGACCAGCAGCACCTGGCGGCGATGGATCACGTCCTGGATCTTGTAGCGGCGGCGCAGGTTCATGCGGCGCTGGCGCAGCGCCTCGACCTGATCGTCGTTGACGGTCGAGCGGGCGGGGCGCGCCTCGCCATCCATGTCCTCGGCGACGTCGGGGTCCATTCCGCCATCGTCCTCGAAACGCTCGATATCCTCTTCGGACGGCTCGTCCGCCTCCTCGGCGGCTTCCTGCTCGGCGCGCAGCTTGGCTTCCTCGGCGGCATGCTCCGCCTCTTCACGCAGCAGCGCGTCGCGATCCTCCTTGGGGATCTGATAATAATCCGGGTGGATTTCGGAAAAGGCGAGGAAGCCGTGGCGATTGCCGCCGTAATCGACGAACGCCGCCTGCAGCGACGGCTCGACGCGCGTCACCTTGGCGAGATAGATGTTCCCCTTGAGCTGCTTGCGCTCAGCGCTCTCGAAATCAAATTCCTCGATCCGGTTTCCCTTGACGACGGCGACCCGGGTTTCCTCCCGGTGGCGTGCGTCGATCAGCATACGCATGGTCATTATATGGTCTCCGCGCACGCGTGCCGCCGGGCGGCGCCGTCGTGCGATAATCTGGCAATGGCGGGGCGCTGCGCCCGGCCACGCGAATTGTTGGTAAAATCGCCTTCGCTCGTGCCGCACGCCGGGGCGCCTCGCCCCGGAACAGGCCCGAACCCGCGCCGCCGGCGAAAGCCGGGCGGTTCAGCGGTGGGAAAAGATGCGGCATTCGAACGTCAACCTGAAAGCCCGGCCCCGCAAAATGCGAACCGAGCGGTGGGCCGGAGGTAAAGGCACGAATACGACGTGCCTGTCCGGTCGAGATGGGGATTAGCACCGGACTTGTCATGCATCAACTAGCTCAAATCCGCTCATTCCGCCGCAAAAAGCTCGTTGCCCCGTCAAGCTTCTGTTAACCGACCTCGGGCCAGCGTGGAAAAGCGTCGCGATAAGGCGCGTGTAAGGGGTAAAGGGCGGTTTCTCGATGGCGGGGCGGTGGGCCAGAGCGATAGGGCGGTGGCGATGCGTGTCCGCATTGCTCGTGTCCGTCGCGTTCGCGGCCCCGGCGCAAGCCACCACCGTCCAGCGCGTCGAGATCGACGGCGGCCGCGTGCTGATCCATTTCGATGCCGCGGTGGAGCAGGCATCGAGCTTCGTCCTCGATGGCCCGCGCCGCATCGCGATCGATATCGACGGCGCGCGTCCCGGCCCGTCGCTGCCGGGCGAGGGCGTGGTCAGCGCGATCCGGCAGGGCTGGCGTGGCAGCGACGGGGCGCGAGTGGTGCTCGATCTCGATCGTCCGATGCTGGTGTCGGGCGGCGGGTTCGAGGATGAGGGGCGCACATTGGCGCTGATCCTCGCGCCGACCGATGCGCGCCATTTCGCCGCGGCGATCGATCAGCGGCCGCTGAGCTTCCAGCCGTTCGGCTTCGGCGCGGAGCGCGTCGCGAGCTACAGGGTTTCGGCCCCCGTTCCCCCGGCGCGGCGCGCACCGCTGCCGCATGCGGAAGGGGAAGCGGATCGCCCGCTGGTGGTGATCGACGCCGGGCACGGCGGCCCCGATCCCGGCGCGATCAATCCCAAGACCGGGCTGCGCGAAAAGGATGTGACGCTCAAGATCGCCAAGGCGATCCGTGACGCGCTGGTCGCCAGCGGCCGCGTGCGCGTCGCGCTGACGCGGAGCGACGATCGCTATCTCGTGCTGCGCGAGCGCTTCGGCATTGCGCGACGGATGCGCGCCGATCTGTTCATCTCGATCCATTGCGACAGCGTGGGGGCGGGCGACGCCACCGGCGCGACCGCCTATACCTTGTCTGAGGTTGCCTCCGACAAGGAAGCCGCGCGGCTCGCGGCGCGCGAAAACAAGTCGGATATCATCGCCGGGGTCGATCTCGATCAGAACCCCGATGTCTCGACGATCCTGATCGATCTCACCCAGCGCGAGACGATGAACGCCTCGGCGGGGTTCGCGCGGCTCCTGGGGCGCGAGGCGGCGCCCTTGATGCCGACCAAGGCGAAATTCCACCGCATGGCCTCGCTGATGGTGCTGAAGGCGCCGGACATGCCCTCGATCCTGTTCGAAACCGGCTATATCTCCAACCCCAAGGACGCCGCCTTCCTCGACAGCAAGGCCGGGCGCGCCAAGATTGCCGAGAGCGTCAGGCGCGCGGTGCAAATCTATTTCGCGCGGCGGATCGCGGCGAAATAATGCCGGGTTCCCCCGCCCGGCAATCCTGCTAAATACCCCCCAAGCGTATGGCGTCTTCTCCCCCTGAACCCGAAACGACCCTCAAGCTGCGCCGCGATGCCGGCCATTGGCGGCGGTCGCTGCGTGAGGCGTGGGCGAAGCGCTGGGTCAAGATCGGCGCGGCGGTCGCGGTGCTGGCGGCGATCGCTTATGGGGTGTTCTGGTTCGCGATCGCACGCGATCTGCCGTCGGTCGATCAGCTGCGCACCTATGAGCCGCCGCTGCCGACCAACGTGCGCGGCGGCGACGGCACGCCGATCTATTCCTATGCGCGCGAACGCCGTGTCGAACTGTCGTTCGCCGAATATCCGCCACAGCTGATCCACGCTTTCCTGTCTGCGGAGGACAAGACCTTCTTCGAGCATCACGGCGTCGATTACCCCGGGCTTGCCGGCGCGGTAGTCGATTATGTGTCGAAGATGGGATCGGGCCGGCGCGCCAAGGGCGGGTCGACGATCACCCAGCAGGTCGCGAAGAACCTGCTGATCGGCAATGCTTATTCCCCGACGCGCAAGATGCGCGAGGCGGTGCTGGCGTGGCGTATCGAGGATTCGCTGAGCAAGCAGCAGATCCTCGAACTCTATCTCAACCAGATCTTCCTCGGGCGGAACGCTTATGGCGTCGAAGCGGCGAGCCACGCCTATTTCGACAAGGAGCTGACCGAGCTCAGCCTGCCGCAGATGGCCTATCTCGCCATATTGCCCAAGGGGCCGTCGAACTACGATCCGTTCCGCGACACCGATCGCGCAATCGCCCGCCGCAACTGGGTGCTCGGCGAGATGGAGAAGAACGGCTACATCACCGCCGCGCAAAGAGACGAAGCCCGCGCCGCGCCGATCGGCGCGATCATCCGCCGCACGCCGAAGTTCGAGCAGGTCGGCGGCTATTTCGTCGAGGAAGTCCGTCGCCAGCTGATCGGCAAATATGGCGAGACCGCGCGCGACGGGCCCAACAGCGTCTATTCGGGCGGCCTGTGGGTGCGCACCTCGCTCGATCCCAAGCTTCAGGCCTATGCTGCGCAGGCGCTGCGCGACGGGCTGGTGCGCTACGATCGCGGGCGTGGCTGGAACGGCCCGCTGCGGCATGTCGATTTCGAGGGCGATAGCTGGCTTGGGGCGCTCGCCAACACCAATATCAGCATCGATTACAACGACTGGCGCGCCGCAATCGCGATCGCGCGTGAGGGCGATGCGTGGCAGATCGGCTTCGCCAACGGCCAGACCGGATCGATGCCGCGCGATCTGGCGCAGATGCCGGTGCGCGGCAAGGGTGGCACCGCCTTCGCCGCGATTAAGCCGGGCGACATCATCGCGGTCGCGCCGCAGGGCGGGCAGTTCGCGTTGCGCGCGGTGCCCAAGGTCTCGGGCGGGTTCGTCGTGCAGGAGCCGGCGACCGGCCGCATCCTTGCGATGCAGGGCGGGTTCGATGCCTCGATCCAGTCGTTCAACCGCGCGACCCAGGCGATGCGTCAGCCGGGGTCGACGATCAAGCCGATCGTCTATTCCGCCGCGCTCGAACACGGCATGACCCCGGCGTCGATCATCGTCGACGGGCCGTTCTGCGTCTATCAGGGCGCGCGGCTGGGGCAGAAATGCTTCCGCAACTTCGGCAACAGCCGCGGCGCCGGCCCGCACACGATGCGCTGGGGCATCGAGCAATCGCGCAACCTGATGACGGTGCGCGCCGCCGCGCAAACCGGGATGACCAATGTCGTCGGGCTGATGAAGGCGATGAACATCGGCGATTACCAGCCCTATCTCTCCTATGCGCTCGGCGCGGGCGAGACGACGGTGATGCGGATGGTCAATGCCTATGGCGTGCTTGCCAATCAGGGCCGCTGGCATTCGCCGACGTTGGTCGATTTCGTCCAGGACCGTCACGGCAAGGTGATCTGGCCGGAGAATTGGCGCGCCTGCGATCGCTGCAACATGCCCGATTGGGACGGCAAGCCAATGCCGCGCCCCGGGCTGCGCGGGCGGCAGGTGGTCGATGCGATGACCGCCTATCAGATGATCCACATCACCGAGGGCGTGATCCAGCGCGGCACCGCGACCGTGCTGCGCGATCTCGATCGCCCGATGTTCGGCAAGACCGGCACCAATTCGGGGCCGACCGACGTGTGGTTCATCGGCGGCACCCCGCAAATGGTCGGTGGGCTCTATATGGGCTATGACGCGCCGACCAGCCTCGGCGGCTATGCCCAGGGCGGCACGATGGCCGCGCCGATCTTCAAGGAATTCGCAGTCAAGGCGTTCGACGGACTGGAGAAACTGCCGTTCCGTGCGCCCCAGGGAATCCGCATGGTGCGCGTCGACCGCGCCTCGGGCCGTCCGGTGTTCGGCGCCTGGCCGGCCTTCGGCGAATATACCCCGGCGGTGATCTGGGAAGCGTTCAAGCCGCAGAGCGAGGCGCGCCGCGCACCGCGCCGGCCGGAAGCGGCGCCGACCGCCACCGCAACCAATGCCGCGCCGCGCGCACAGCCCGGCGATAGCGACTTCTTGCAGCGGCAGGGGGGGATTTACTAAATCCCGCCGGCTTGAATTGAGACGTCATCCCGGCGAAGGCGGGGATTTCCCGGTTATCAGGCGAACAGCTTGTCCCGCGAGATTCCGGCCGTCGCCGGAATGACGAGATTTGGAGAATGAACGATGCGCGCCGAAGCGCAGGCCCATGTCGAGACGATCAACGAGGCGCTGGCGCTGTTGCGCCGCTTCCTCGATTGGGATCGCGCGCTCCGCCGGCTCGACGAGCTCAACGCGCGGGTCGAGGACCCGACGTTGTGGGAAAATCCCAAACAGGCGCAGGAAGTGATGCGCGAGCGTCGCCGGCTCGACGAGGCGATCACCGCGACCCGTGCGATCGAGCGCGAACTCGCCGACACCAGCGAACTGATCGAGCTCGCGGAAGCCGAGGGCGACGAGGATCTCGCGGTCGAGGGGACGCAAGCGCTCGCCCAGCTCGCCGAGCGTGCGCAGCAGGACAAGGTGAAGGCGCTGCTCGCCGGTGAGGCTGACAGCAACGACACCTATCTGGAGATCAACGCCGGCGCCGGCGGCACCGAGAGCCAGGACTGGGCGGAGATGCTCCAGCGCATGTACACGCGCTGGGCCGAACGCCGCGGCTATAAGGTCGAACTGGTCGATTATCACGCCGGCGAGCAGGCCGGGATCAAATCCGCGACGTTGCTGGTCAAGGGCGAGAATGCCTATGGCTATGCCAAGGTCGAGAGCGGGGGCCACCGGCTGGTGCGGATTTCGCCCTATGACAGCTCGGCGCGGCGCCACACCAGCTTCTCGTCGGTGTGGGTCTATCCGGTGATCGACGATTCGATCGACATCGAGATCAACGACAGCGAGCTGCGCATCGACACCTATCGCGCGTCGGGCGCGGGCGGGCAGCATATCAACACGACCGATTCGGCGGTGCGCATCACCCACCTGCCGACCGGGATCGTCGTCGCCTGCCAGAACCAGCGCAGCCAGCACAAGAACCGCGCCGAGGCGTATAACCAGCTCCGCGCGCGGCTTTACGAGCATGAGCTGCGCAAGCGCGAGGAAGAGGCCAATGCGGTCAACGCCACCAAGACCGATATCGGCTGGGGGCACCAGATCCGTTCCTATGTGCTCCAGCCCTATCAACTGGTGAAGGATCTGCGCACCGGCACCACCTCCACCTCGCCGAGCGACGTGCTCGACGGCGATCTCGACGACTTCATGGCCGCCGCGCTGTCGCAGCGCGTGACCGGCGAGACGGTCGACGTGGAGGATGTCGATTGAGGCTGGGCGCGGCCCTGATTGCTCTGGCGGCGATGCTGGGCGGTTGCGACGGGTCGCAGCCGCTGATCCGGCATGACGACAAGGGTGAGCCCGGGCCGTTTCCCGCCGCGGATCGCCCGGTGGCGCATATCGTCTCGTCGCGCTGGTCGAACGAGGAGGCGCGCGACCGGCTCAACGAAGCGACGATAGTGATGGACCGCGCCAAGATCAGGCCCGGCATGACCGTCGCCGATATCGGTGCGGGCGAGGGTTATTACACGATTCGTCTCGCGCAACGCGTCGGCAAGGACGGGCGTGTGCTCGCCGAGGATATCATGCCGGCGGTGCGCGATGCGCTGGCCGAGCGCGTTGCGCGCGAGCGGCTCGATAATGTGAGCGTGCGGCTCGGCGTGCCGGCCGATCCCAAGCTGCCCGATGCCAGCTTCGATCGGATCTTCATGGTGCATATGTATCATGAGATCGAGCAGCCCTATGAATTCCTGTGGCGGATGCGCCCCTCGCTGCGTCCCGAGGGGCTGGTGGTGGTGGTCGACGCCAACCGTCTCGTTGTCGATCACGGCACGCCGCCGGCGCTGCTGCGCTGCGAATTCGCCGCGGTCGGCTATCAACTCGTCGGGATGGAGAACATGCCGTCGGCGGGCGGCTATTTCGCGACCTTCAAGGCGGTCGGGCCGCGCCCGGCACCGGGCGCGATCAAGCCGTGCCGGCTGCGGCCGTCACAACAGTCCACGGGCGCGCAGGCTGACAATGGCGCCGCCCCCAAGCACCAGATGGTCGACGAGCCGAATCCCTAAGGCATTGAACACCGTGACGACGAGGCGCGTGACCGTCAGGTCGTTGCGGCTCGGTTCGGCGTGGCCCGACGGGTGATTGTGCGCCATCGCAACCAGTTTCGCGTCGAACGAAAGCGCGTCGCGCACCACCGTGCGAATGGGTACGTCGATGCAGAGCGTATCGCCCGACCGAATATGGCGCAGCCCCAGCACGCGCCCGGCCGAATCGAGATAGGCGAAGGCGACAATCTCAACCGTAGCGGATGCGATTGGTGCGAACAGGCCGGCCAGATGGGCGAAATTCATCGTGCGAGCTAACGGCTGGGCACCGGGTTAACCACTATTATCATCCGTTTCGGATCGATCTTTCTCTTCCGCTCATCGCCCTTGTGCGACCGACATGTGCCTGTCACTGCTGCGGCATGAGCGATGCGCATTTCGAGGACCAATATCTCCGGCTGTTGCGCGAGGTGTGGGAACGGGGCGACGAACGCCGCGACCGCACCGGGGTGGGGACGCGATCCTTGTTCGGCCCGACGCTGCGCTTCGATCTCAGCGACGACCGCGTGCCCTTGCTGACCACCAAACGCGTCGCGTGGAAGACCGCGGCGCGCGAGATGCTATGGTTCCTCACCGGCGACACCAATATCCGCGAATTGGTGCGGCAGAAGGTGCATATCTGGACCGACTGGCCGCTCGATCGCTATCGCCGCGCGACCGGCGAGACGATCGATCGCGACGCGTTCGAGGCGCGCATCCTCGCCGACCCGGATTTCGCCGCGCAATGGGGCGATCTCGGCCCGGTCTACGGCAAGCAATGGGTCAATTGGGATACGTATGAACCGGCGGGCGAGGGGCTGTTTCGCCTGGGCAAGCCGGTCAACCAGATCGCCGAACTGGTCGAGATGATCCGGCATAACCCCACGTCGCGCCGCTTGCTGTTCACCGGCTGGAATGTCGCCGAGCTCGGCGGGATGGCGCTGCCGCCGTGCCACATGACCTATCAATATCATGTCGCCGGCGGGCGGCTTTCGGGGATGCTGTGGCAGCGCTCGTGCGACCTCGGGCTGGGTTTCGCGTTCAACGCCTTTTCGGCGGCGATGCTGCTGCGGATGCTCGCGCAGCAATGCGATCTCGCGCCTGGCGAATTGGTGTGGAGCGCGGGCGACGCGCATATCTATCTCAACCACGCGCATCTGGTGGAGGAGACGCTGGCGCGCACCCCGCGCAGCGAGCCGCGGCTGCATATCGCGCGGCGGCCCGCGTCGATCTTCGACTATGCGATCGAGGATTTCGCGGTGACCGATTACGATCCGCACCCGCATATCGCGGCGCCGGTGGCGGTCTGAATTAGCCTCCGAACGGGGAGAGTTTTAAAACCTCGTATCCGCCAGCGTCTCGCGCAGGAATGCGATGAACGCCGTCACCGCCGGCAGCACCGCCGGCGCGCGCGGGTGGACCGCGTAGATCCCGACGTCCGTCGATCCCTCCCAGTCGGGCAATATGCGGACGAGATCGCCGCGCGCCAGCGTCTCGCCGACATCCCATAACGAGCGTAGCGCGATTCCCACCCCGGTCAGCGCGAGTTCGCGGACGATCTCGCTCGAATTGGTGATGACTGCGCTCGGCTGCTCGATCGTCGCGCGGCGTGTCCCGCTCACCAGCCGCCAGGGCATTTGGCCGGTCGCGGCGAGCAGGCGGTGGTCGCTCAATTGCGCGATCGTCTCCGGCGCATCGTGCCGCGCAAGATAGGCGGGCGCGGCGCACAGCAGCCGCCGGCTGGTGCCGAGCCGGTGCGCGACAAGATCGGGCGCGATCTCGGGCGCGATGCGCAGCGCGACGTCGATCCGCTCGCCGATCAGATCGACGAACCCGTCCGACAGGTTGAATTCCAGCGCCACCGCAGGATGATCGTCGAGAAAGCGATGCAGATGCGGCGCGATATGCAGCCGCCCGAACGAGGTGGGAGCGGAAACGCGTAGCGGCCCGCTCGGGGCGGCGCGCACCCCGGTGACGCGCGCCTCGGCCTCGCGCATCGTCGCGAGGATCGCGATGAGATCGGCGTGGAAACGCGCGCCCGGCTCGGTCAGCGCCAGCCGCCGCGTCGTGCGGTGGACCAGCCGTACCCCCAGCCTTTCCTCCAGCCGCGCGAGCCGTTTCGACGCCATCGCCGGGGAGATTCCGAGCGCCCGCCCGGCAGCGGAAAGGCTGCCGGCATCGACCACCCTGGCGAACAGCTCATAATCGGGATCGAGCATCATTCGTTCCTTGGAGGAAAAGCTGCTTCAATTTCTTATAGCCTACCGATCAGGATACGGCTGGTCTATTCGCCTTGGACAAAGGAGCAGGCGATGACGATGAACGACAAAGCGGGATTGCAGGTTGCGGCGGAACTGGCGCAATTCGTCGATGATCGCGTGCTGCCGGGCACCGGGATCGCCCCTGAGGATTTCTGGCGCGGCGCCGCGGCGATCTTCGCCGATCTCGCCCCCGAGAATCGGGCGCTGCTCGCCGAACGCGAGCGGCTGCAGCAGGCGATCGATGCGCGCTATCAGGCCGGCGAGGCAGTCGACGAAGCGTTTCTGCGGAGCATCGGCTATCTCGTCGACGACCCCGCGCGCTTCACCGTCGGCACCGCCAATGTCGATGACGAGATCGCGCGGCTCGCCGGGCCGCAGCTTGTCGTGCCGATCCTCAACGCGCGCTTCCTGCTCAACGCCGCCAATGCTCGCTGGGGCAGCCTGTACGACGCGCTTTACGGCACCGATGCGATCCCCGGCAGCGCGGCGCCGGGCGGCTATGATGCGGCGCGCGGCGCGCAGGTGATCGCCTGGGCCAAGGCATTCCTCGACGAGGCGGTGCCGCTGGCGCAGGGTTCGTGGGCGGACCTCGCGGGCGATCCGGTGTTGCGCGATCCGGCGCAATTCGTCGGGCGGCGCGACAAGGCTCTGCTCTATCGCCACAACGGCCTGCATATCGAGGTGGTGATCGATCGCGATCACCCGATCGGGCGCGACGATCCTGCCGGCATCGCCGATGTCGTGCTCGAATCCGCGCTGACCACGATCTGCGACCTCGAGGATTCGGTCGCGGCGGTCGATGCCGAGGACAAGGTGGCGGCCTATGCCAATTGGCTCGGGCTGATGCGCGGCGATCTGGAGGACAGTTTCGAAAAGAACGGGCGGATGATGACGCGGCGGCTCAACCCCGATCGCGTCTACGCCGCGCCCGACGGGTCGACGCTGACTTTGCCGGGGCGGAGCCTGTTGCTGGTGCGCAACGTCGGGCATCTGATGACCAACCCTGCGGTCCGGCTGCCCGACGGCAGCGAGGCGCCCGAGGGTATTCTCGACGCGATCGTCACCAGCCTGATCGCGCTGCACGATCTCAAGCGGCAGGGGGCATTCGCCAACAGCCGTGCGGGCTCGCTCTATATCGTCAAGCCCAAGATGCACGGGCCGGCGGAATGCGCCTTCACCAATCGGCTGTTCGATCGCGTCGAGGATCTGCTCGGGCTCGTGCGGCATACGATCAAGGTCGGGGTGATGGACGAGGAGCGCCGCACCTCGGCCAATCTCGCCGCGTGCATCCATGCGGTGAAGGACCGCATCATGTTCATCAACACCGGTTTCCTCGACCGCACCGGCGACGAGATGCACACCGCGATGCGCGCCGGCGCGATGATCCGCAAAGGCGAGATGAAGACCGCGCCGTGGATCGCGGCTTATGAGGATCGCAACGTCCAGATCGGTCTCGCCTGCGGGCTTTCGGGCCGCGCGCAGATCGGCAAGGGCATGTGGGCCGCGCCCGATCGCATGGCCGATATGCTCGAACAGAAGATCGGCCATCCGCGATCGGGGGCGAATACCGCCTGGGTGCCGTCGCCGACCGCGGCGACGCTTCATGCGACTCATTACCACCGCGTCGACGTCTTCGCCCGCCAGCGCGAGCGCAGCGCGGAGGCGCCGGCGCCGCTGGAGAAGCTGCTGACGGTTCCGGTCGCGCCCGGCCGCAACTGGCAGGCGGAGGAGGTGCGCGACGAGCTCGACAATAATGCGCAGGGCATCCTCGGCTATGTCGTGCGCTGGATCGATCAGGGGATCGGCTGTTCGAAGGTGCCCGATATCCACGACGTCGGGCTGATGGAGGATCGCGCGACCTTGCGCATCTCGTCGCAGCATCTCGCCAATTGGCTGCTTCACGGCGTCGCGACCGAAGAGGCGGTCAATCAGGCGTTCGCGCGGATGGCGACGAAGGTCGATGCGCAGAATGCCGGCGACGCGGCCTATCGCCCGATGGCAGGCGAGGGCGACGCGAATCTCGCCTATCGCGCGGCCAAGGCCCTGGTGTTCGAAGGGGTCGGCCAGCCGAGCGGCTATACCGAGCCGTTGCTCCACCGCTTCCGCGCCGAGGCGAAGGCGCGGGGGTAATCTCCTGTCATGCCGGGCTCGACCCGGCATCCAGAGTCGCGAGCGATGACCTTTGTGGCTCTGGATGCCGGATCAAGTCCGGCATGACGATGAATGAGGAGGAGGGCAGCGACGGCGCGCGGCTTCCGCTCGCGCGCCATTTCGCCTAGCGTTCGCGCATGACAATGCTCGTTAATCTGCCGTTCAGCCGCATCGACTACAAGTGTAGTCAATGGTTTGGGAGACGGTGCGATGCGCGACTATTTGATCACCATCATCACCGCGACGGCGGCCGCGTGGATTCTTCAATACAGCGTCCCGCCGGCGCCGGCAACGCCTTCGCCGATGGCGACGCCGAGCCCGCCGGCAGGGGATTGATGCCGAGGGTCGCGGCGTGACCCGTGTCTCGCTGCACCTCGCGCGCGCCGACAACGGCGTGATCGGCCGCGACGGCGGGCTGCCGTGGCGGCTCCCGGCGGACCTCAAGCGCTTCAAGGCGCAGACGATGGGGCGACCGATGATCATGGGCCGCAAGACCTTCGAAAGCTTCCCCGCGCCCCTGCCCGGCCGCCGTCATATCGTGCTGACGCGCGATCCGGCGTGGCGGGCGGAAGGCGCCGAAGTGGCGCGCGATGTTGCCGGAGCGCTGGCGCTGGCCGGGGAGGATGCGGCGGTGATCGGCGGGGCGGAGGTGTTCGCGCTGTTCCTGCCGTTCGCCGACCGCGTCGAACTGACCGAAGTGCATCTCGACGCGGAAGGCGACACGATCGTCCCCCCGTTCACCGGCTGGCGCGAGGCGGCGCGGGAGGACCACCCGGCGGCGGAAGGCCGGCCGGCGTATAGTTTCGTGACCTTGGTGCGGGGATAGCCCGCATCCGTCATGCTAGCGAGAGCTGGCATCTCGTGCCTCAGGGATGCGGTCGAACAGATCGTCCCATTAGGCGTTGGCGGCGTCGATCAACGCAATCTTCCAATCGCGCTTCCACGCCTTGAGCGCCCTTTCTCGCGTGAGGGCTTTCCCATCGAGTCATGAAGTTCGGCGTGGACAAGCCGCGTCAAACCGTAGCGTCGGCAGAACGATGGACCAGCCCCGGGCCGATGCTGATCGACCCTTTCCGCGAGATACGCCGTCACGCCAGTGTCGAGGACACCGCGGGGTTTGTTGGTCATGATATAGGTCCAACCGCCCATCCGACATCCTACCGTGTGCCGATCGAGATGCGGCTTTCGCTGGCATGAGGGACTTGGATAAAAAAAACCGCCGCCCGGGCATCCCCGGACGGCGGTTCTTCTTTCACGTCGAGCGACCGGATCAGTCGTTCAGATATTCGCCCGCAGCCTCGTCGCTGCCGTCACCCGAGGGGACGACTGCGGCGAGCGGGTCCGGGCCGGTGCCCTGCGCATCGCGCGGCGAGCGGGCCAGCTCGGCGGCATGTTCGGCCGCCGCGCTGGTCGGCGCGGTGATCGCCATCGCCTCGGCGAGCTTGCGCTGCTGGACGCGGAGCGCCGCATCGCGCGACGATGCCGCGACCCTGAGGCGGTTCATGCCCGCGCCGGTGCCCGCCGGGATCAGGCGGCCGACGATGACATTCTCCTTGAGCCCCATCAGCGTGTCCTGCTTGCCCTGCACGGCCGCCTCGGTGAGCACGCGGGTCGTTTCCTGGAACGACGCGGCCGAGATGAACGAGCGGGTCTGCAGCGACGCCTTGGTGATGCCGAGGAGGATCGGCTTGCCCTGCGCGGGCTGCATGCCCTTGCCGAGCTTCGCGTTGACCTCGTCCATCTCCTCGCGATCCACCTGCTCGCCGGGGAGCAGGGTGGTGTCGCCGGCCTCGGTGATCTCGACCTTCTGCAGCATCTGGCGAACGATCACCTCGATGTGCTTGTCGTTGATCTTCACGCCCTGCAGTCGATAGACTTCCTGGATTTCGCTGACGAGATATTCCGCCAGCGGCTCGATCCCGAGCACTTCCAGAATGTCATGCGGGTCGGGGCTGCCGCCGATCAGGTTGTCGCCACGCTTGACGTAGTCGCCTTCCTGAACGTCGATCACCTTCGACTTCGGCACCAGATATTCGACGACGTCGCCGCCATCCTCGGGCTGGATGCCGATCTTGCGCTTCGCCTTATAGTCCTTGCCGAACACGACACGGCCGGAGACCTTTGCGATGATCGCATTCTCCTTCGGCTTGCGCGCCTCGAACAGCTCGGCGACGCGCGGCAGACCGCCGGTGATGTCGCGGGTCTTGGCGCTTTCGCGCGCGACACGCGCCAGCACGTCACCCGCCTGCACCGTCGCACCGTCCTCGACCGACAGCACCGCACCCGGCGCCAGCATGTAGCGCGCGGTCTCGCCCGAGCCCGCGTCGAGCAGGGTGATCCGCGGACGCAGATCCTCCTTCGACTTGGAACCGGCGCGGAACTCGGTGACGACGCGCTGGGCGATGCCCGTCGCTTCGTCGACCTGCTCGGTCAGCGTCTTGTTCTCGACGAGATCCTGGAACTTCACCGTGCCGCCGGTCTCGGTGATCACCGGCATGGTGAACGGATCCCACTCGGCCATGCGATCGCCCTTGGAGACGATATGGCCGTCGTCGAACATGACATAGGCGCCGTACGGGATGCGATCGACCGACAGCTCGCGGCCGTCCATGTCCTTGATCGCGATCTCGCCCGAGCGGCTCAGCACGACGCGGCGGCCACGCTGGTCCTCGATCAGACGCAGGTCGCGGAATTCCACCGTCCCGTCGGCATGCGCCTCGAGGTTGGAGGTTTCGTTGAGCTGCGCCGCGCCGCCGATGTGGAAGGTACGCATCGTCAGCTGAGTGCCCGGCTCGCCGATCGACTGGGCGGCGATGACGCCCACCGCCTCGCCGATGTTGACCGGCGTGCCGCGCGCGAGATCGCGCCCGTAGCACTTGCCGCACACGCCGA
>JAFIGU010000038.1 GCA_017849555.1 Sphingomonas sp.
CGCGGCGGGGGTGTAGATTGGTGCGTGTGATCGGTTGGGTTTGTAGTTGACCAAGTCGTGGGGGCTGTCGTTGCGCATCGGGTTGCTCGGTGCGCGCGGTGTGCGGCCTGGCCCCCCGCAGCCGGGGGCGAGCGCGGTGCCGCGCGACACGCCGGGCGCGACCGCGGTGATGGGCTATCGCGCGCTGGCGATGCAGGCGGTGCGGGTCGATCTGGTCGAGCGCGTCGCGCGCGCCGCGCATGAGGCGCGCGAGGGGCGCAAGCCCTTCGCCCCCGATCCCGCGCTCGCCACCTCGATGGGGCTGCTCCCCGCGACGATCGCGCGGCTGATGGCCGAACTCGGCTTCCGTCCGGTGCGCGGGGTGGAAGGCCCGCCGGCGTGGCGCTGGCACGGCCGCCCGCGCGCTGAGGCGCCCCCGCCGCCGCGCGACAATGCCTTCGCCGCCGCCTTCGCCGGGTTGCGCCGTGGCTGACGCCCCCGCGCGCGCCACGATGCGGCTCGATCGCTTCCTGTGGTTCGCGCGGATCGTCAAGACGCGGGTGCTGGCGCAGGAACTGGCCGGCGACGGGCATTTGCGGATCGACGGCCGCGCGGTCGACCGCGCCGCGGCGGCGGTGCGCGTCGGCAATATCCTGACCTTCGCGCACCACGGCCGCGTCCGCGCGCTGCGCGTCGAGAAACTGCCCGCGCGGCGCGGCCCCCCGGCCGAGGGGCGCGCCTGCTACGAGGAACTGATTACTGATAACAACTCGCAGCAAGCCGGGAACGATTGACGATGCGGATCGCGCGGCATAGCAGCGCGTTAGTCCGTCCGAGGGGAGTTATCCGGCAATGACCTATGTCGTCACCGACGCCTGCATCCGCTGCAAGTACATGGATTGCGTCGAGGTGTGTCCGGTCGACTGTTTCTACGAGGGCGAGAACATGCTCGTCATCAACCCCAGCGAGTGCATCGACTGCGGGGTGTGCGAGCCCGAATGCCCGGCCGAGGCGATCCTGCCCGATACCGAGAGCGGGCTCGAAAAGTGGCTCGAGCTCAACACGACTTTCTCGGCGCAATGGCCCAACGTCACCCGCAAGGGCGACCAGACCCCGGCCGATGCCGACGAGCACAAGGGCGAGACGGGCAAGTACGACAAATATTTCTCGGCCGAGCCCGGCGCCGGCGACTGAGATTATCTGTTTGGGCGGCACCGGCCCGCGCCCCCACCCCGCCTCCCATCGACATGATGATCGGGGAGGCGAGGCGGGGGAGCGGGCCGGTGCCGTTCCACGGCCACACGCCGTCATGACACCACCGGGCAAAGCAGGCCAGCATCACTGACGTTGTGATGCTGGCAATTTTGTTACAGGCGTGCTATATAGGCCCAAGACGGCCAGTTCGAACCCGCGGCCGTGGAGATGTCCAACCCTTACCCTCCCGTCCGAAACGCTACGTGGCTTACACCGCGCTGGTGGCGGGACTGTCCTGACGAAAGGCCCCTAAATGGCTGCCAAGGCTCTGCATTTCGATGTCGGTGATTATGTCGTGTACCCCAAGCACGGGGTCGGCAGGGTCATCGAACTGCAGAAACAGGAAATCGCCGGCATGCAGCTCGAGCTCTACGTGCTGCGCTTCGAGAAGGAGAAGATGACGCTTCGCGTCCCCACCAACAAGGCCGAGTCGGTCGGCATGCGCAAGCTCTCGTCGGACAAGACGATGCGCGAGGCGATGGAGACGCTGAAGGGCAAGCCCAAGATCAAGCGCACCATGTGGTCGCGCCGGGCGCAGGAATATGAAGCGAAGATCAACTCGGGCGACCTCGTGTCGATCGCCGAGGTGGTCCGCGATCTGTTCCGCGCCGACGACCAGCCCGAGCAGAGCTATTCCGAGCGCCAGATCTTCGAAGGCGCGACCAGCCGTCTCGCCCGCGAACTGGCCGCGATGGAGCAGATCGACGAAGGCGCCGCGCAGGAGAAGATCCTCGAGATCCTGCGCAAGGCTGCGGCGATCTACAACAAGGACAAGGTGCCGGCCTGATCGCCGCCACCGATCCGGCGAATTGAGGGGCTGCCCGGCGACGGGCGGCCCCTTTTTCGTGGGAGCACGCGCGTTTCGCGGGCGCACCTCTCCCCGTTCGGGCCGAGCTTGTCGAAGCCCCGCCCTTTCTGGCCAGGAAGTACGCCCGTCCCCCGGACTTGATCCGGGGGAAGGGCGAACGGTTCGCATTTGCGCCAATCTCTTGCGCCTCATTTCGCCGTTTACGTCTGTAATCCCTTAGTGTATTGGCGCGTCAACACACCTAGGAGAGTCATGATGCGCCGCCATTTTCTCGCCCTGCCGCTTGCCCTCGTCATCGCCGGCACCGCCACCGCGCAATGGGGCGACGATCGCGGGCCGGGGGTCGCGCCGCGCAATGCCGGCGGGGCGCTGGTCTATCCGATCGACGGCTTCACCGCGGTCAGCCTCGCGCTGCCGGCCAATGTCGACGTCCGCGTCGGCCCCGGCTTTTCGGTGCGCGCAACCGGCCCGGCGCGGGCGTTCAACGACATCCGCGTCACCCGCAACGGATCGTCGCTGCAGATCGAACGCCGCTATCGCGGGCGGGTACGCGACGAAGACGCCGCGCGCGGGGTACGCTTCGTCGTGACGATGCCGCGGATCGACGGCGCCAATATCGGCGGCAGCGGCGGGATCCGGGTCGATCGCGTCAACGGCCGGCGCTTCGACGCCGCGATCGGCGGGTCGGGGTCGCTCACGCTCGATAGCGTCGCGGTCGACCGGCTGAGCGGGGAAATCGGCGGCAGCGGGTCGATCGTCGCCGGAGGCACCACCGGCGATCTCAAGGTCAATGTCGGCGGCTCGGGGCGCTTCGCCGGCGAGCGGCTGCGCGCGCGCGCCGCGACGGTCGCGATCGCCGGCTCGGGCGGGGTCCGCGCGCAGGTCGACGGCAATGCCACCGTCTCGATCGCGGGCAGCGGCGACGCCGATCTCGGCCCGCGCGCGCGGTGCGCGGTCAACCGCGTCGGCAGCGGCCGGGCACGCTGCGGGAGCTGAGCTTTTCCCTGCCCCGCCGTCGTTTCCGGCTCGGGACGAGGGCGGGCAGCGCCGCGCGTTAACCAACGCGGCTTGCCTCATGCGGCCAAAGGAGTATTATCTAAGTAACACACAGGAGACTAGCCCCTCATGCGTATCCTCGCCCTTTCGCTCTTGCTGCCGCTCGCCGCGTGCAACAGCGGCGACAGCATCGACACGCGCAACGCAATCCCCGCGAGCGGATCGGGGTCGGCGCGCACTTATGCCGCGGCCGACTTCACCGCGGTCGACCTGCGCGGGCCGGATGATGTCGACGTACGCGTCGGCTCGGCCTTCTCGGTCCGCGCGGAGGGCGATTCCGCGACGCTCGACCGGCTGGTGATCGCGCGCGACGGCGGCAAGCTGCGCATCGGCCGCAAGACGGGCTTCTTCCATTGGGGCAGCAGCGGCAAGGTCAAGGTGTTCGTGACGATGCCGCGGATCACCGCCGGCGCGCTCGCCGGATCGGGCGACCTGACGATCGATCGCGTCGACGGCAGCGATTTCCACGGCTCGCTCGCCGGATCGGGCAATATGAAGATCGGCCGCCTCGCCGCCGAGACCAGCGCGCTCTCGATCGCCGGATCGGGCAGCATCACCGTCGACGGCGGCGACGCCGCGCGCTTCAAGGCGTCGATCGCCGGATCGGGCGACATCACCGCCGCGAAGCTCGCTGCGCGCGAGGCGTCGGTCGATATCGCCGGATCGGGCAGCGTGAAGGCGACGGTCGACGGGCCGGCGCAGGTCTCGATCATGGGATCGGGCGACGTCGATCTTGGCGCCAAGGCGAAATGCGACGTCCATAAGGTCGGATCGGGCGAGGTGCGCTGCGGCGGGTGAAGGCTTGCGCGCGGCGCCGCTTCGCGCGACGCTGCCGCGCGATGAGACTTTCCCTCGCGCTCGCCGCCGCCGCCTCCACTTTGCTCGCCGCCCCTGCTGATGCCGCGGAGCGCAGCTATAGCGTCGGCAGCTATGAGCGGGTGCGGGTCGAGGGGCCGTTCGAGGTGCATATCGTCGCGGGCGCGTCGCCGCACGCCAGCGCCAGGGGAAGCGAGGCGATGCTGGCACGGCTCGACCTCGCGGTGAACGGCAATACGCTGGCGGTGCGGCTCGGCCCCGGCGGCTGGGGCGAGACCCCCAAGCGCGCGGGCGGCACCAGCCCGGTGGTCGTCACCTTGTCGAGCCCGCGCATCACCTCGATCCTGCTCACCGCGGGGGCAACGGTCACCGCAAGCAAGATTGCCGCCCAGCGCATCGATCTGGGCGTGACGGGCGCGGGCGCGCTGACCGTCGACGGCGCCGCGGCCGATCAGCTCAACGCGATGCTGATCGGCACCGGCAAGCTGCGTCTCGCCGGCAAGGCGGCGCGCGCGCGGCTGACGACCAACGGCCCCGGCACGATCGACGCCGCCGATCTTGCCGTCAACGACCTCACCGTCAGCGTCGAAGGCACCGGCGAGACCCGCGCGACGGCGCATTATACCGCCCAGGTGTCGACCACCGGGCTCGGCAAGGTGACCGTGCTCGGCACCGCCAAATGCACCGTCAAGGCGGTGGCCGACGGCCCGGTGGTGTGCGGCGTGGCCGCGAAGCGACAGTAAAAGTCAGGAATCACGGGCGAATGATCTCGGTGAGACACCGCCCCACCCCCGGCGCCTCCCCTGAAGGGGAGGGGTGAGCCCTCACCCCTTATGCCGCTTCTTCGGCGTCCAGCCCGTAAGCGGTGTGGAGCACACGCACCGCGAGTTCGGTCTCGTCCTCGTGGATCAGCACCGAGACCTTGATCTCGCTGGTGGTGATCGCCTGGATGTTGATCCCGCGCGCGCCGAGCGTGGTGAACATCGTCGAGGCGACGCCGGCGTGGCTGCGCATCCCGACCCCGACCACCGAGACCTTGGCGACCCGCGTATCGTGGACCAGCTCGGCAAAGCCGATCACCGCGCGCGCCTGGTTGAGCGTCTCGATCGAGCGCGCCAGATCCGCCGCGGGCACCGTGAAGGTCACGTCGGTCGACCCCGAGCCGTGCGCGATATTCTGGATGATCATATCGACGTTGATATTGGCCTCGGCCAGCGGCTCGAAGACGCTCGCCACCGCGCCGGGCTTGTCGGGCACGCTGGTCAGCGTGATCTTGGCCTCGTTCTTGTCGTGCGCGATGCCGGTGATGAGCTGGCGTTCCACGTCGTCGATCTCCTCTTCGCCCACGATCATCGTACCGGGCAATGTGTCCGCCATCGGGGCGTCTTCGCCGGTGAACGACGAGAGCACCTGGACGCGGACCTTTTCCTTCATCGCCAGCCCCACCGAGCGCGTCTGGAGCACCTTGGCCCCGACGCTGGCGAGCTCCAGCATCTCCTCATACGTCACCTTGGCGAGCTTGCGCGCGCGCGGGACGATGCGCGGATCGGTGGTATAGACGCCGTCGACATCGGTGTAGATGTCGCAGCGATCGGCCTTCATCGCCGCCGCCACCGCGACCGCCGAGGTATCCGATCCGCCGCGGCCGAGCGTCGTCACGCGGCCTTCGTTGACCCCCTGGAAACCGGGGATCACCGCCACCTCGCCCGAGGCGAGGCTCGCGTCGAGCGCCTCGGTGTCGATCGTCCCGATCCGCGCCTTGGCAAAGGCGTCGGAGGTGTTGATCGGCAATTGCCAGCCGAGCCACGAGCGCGCTTTGACCCCGAGCGCCTGGAGCGCGATCGCGAGCAGCCCGCTCGTCACCTGCTCGCCGGCGGAGACCACCACGTCATATTCGCGCGGATCGTAGAGCGGGGAGGCTTCGCGGCAGAAGCCGACGAGGCGGTCGGTCTCGCCCGCCATCGCGGAAACCACCACCGCGACCTGGTTGCCGGCGTCGACCTCGCGTTTGACGCGCGCGGCGACACTCCGGATGCGCTCGATCCCGGCCATCGACGTGCCGCCGAACTTCATCACGATGCGCGCCATTATCGCTCCCGTCCAACCTCCCTTGGGTGAAAACGGCGGCCCTGATAGGTAGGGCGCATGACAGACGCAACCGTAACAAAAGCGACGGTCCCCCCAAGCGCACCTTCATCGGTGCGCGCGGACGAGGCGGCGCATTTCGGCGCGATGGCCGGCGATTGGTGGAATCCGCACGGCTCCTCGGCGATGCTCCACCGGCTCAACCCGGCGCGACTCGGCTATATCCGCGAGCGGATCGACATGCATTGGGACGGCGACGGCGAGACGTTCACCCCGCTCGCCGGGCGCCGCGTGCTCGATGTCGGGTGCGGCGCGGGGCTGCTTGCCGAGCCGCTGGCGCGCCTCGGCGGCACCGTCACCGCGATCGACGCCGCGCCCGAGAATATCGCCGCGGCGCGCGCGCATGCCGGTGCGCTCGCGATCGACTATCGCGTCGGCGGGGTCGAGGCGGCGGCGGGCGAGACGTTCGATCTCGTCACCTGTCTCGAGGTGATCGAGCATGTCGCCGATGCCGCGGCGTTCGTCGCCGGGCTGGCGCAGGCGGTGGCGCCGGGCGGTCTGTTGATCCTTTCCACCCCCAATCGCACCGCGCTCTCGCGGCTCGCGCTGATCACGCTGGCGGAGGGATCGGGGCAGATCCCGCGCGGGACGCACGACTGGGCGCGGTTCATCACCCCCGATGAACTGCGCGAGATGCTGGCGGCGGCGGGGATGAAGGTGGTCGATGTGCAGGGGCTGAGCTTTTCCCCGACGCGCGGGTTTACGCTGAGCGAATCGACCACGCTCGATTATTTCGTGACCGCGGTGGCGGCGTAAACCTTTTACCGTCCCGGCGCAGGCCGGGACCCACTATCGAGCTGCTCGCAACTGGACCCCGGCCTTCACCGGGGTGGTTACGCAACAACTTTGGTGCTCCCGCGAAGGCGGGAGCCCAGTCTGGGTTCCCGCCTTCGCGGGACACAATTGTCTCGCGCAATGCCTAGCTATTGACGCCGGCCCCCCGCGTTCTGACATGCGCGTTGCCCATGCCGCCCCTCGCCCCCTCTTCCGCCAAGGCCGCCGACCGCCCGATGTGGCCGACGCTGCGCCGTTTCCTTCCCTATCTCTGGCCGTCGGATTCGCCGGGGATGCGGCTGCGCGTCGCGGCTGCGCTCGCGCTCGTCGTCTGTTCGAAGCTGGTGCAGGTCTATGGCGCGCCCTTCGCGTTGCAGGGCGTGGTCGACGGGATGGTGCCGGGGTCGCGCTCCCCGGTGACGCTGATCGTGCTGCTCGCGATCGGCTATGCCGCGGCGCGGTTCGGCTCGACCTTGTTCGACAACCTCCGCAACGCGGTGTTCGAAAGCGTCGGGCAGGAGGCGAC
This sequence comes from Sphingomonas sp., assembly GCA_017849555.1. Taxonomy (GTDB): domain Bacteria; phylum Pseudomonadota; class Alphaproteobacteria; order Sphingomonadales; family Sphingomonadaceae; genus Sphingomonas; species Sphingomonas lycopersici. Next base: position 7,359 of record JAFIGU010000038.1, read on the forward strand.
GCGGCGGCTGGCGGTGCGCGTGTTCCGCCACCTCCACCAATTGTCGCTGCGCTTCCATCTCGAACGCCGCACCGGCGCGGTCACCAAGGTGGTCGAGCGCGGCACCAAGAGCATCGATACGATGCTCTATTTCATGCTGTTCAACATCGCCCCGACGGTGCTCGAACTGACGCTCGTCATCGGCATCTTCTGGACCAAATTCGGCTGGCCGCTGGTTGTCGCGACGCTGGTGATGGTCGCGGTCTATATCTGGTTTACCCGCGTGGTGACCGACTGGCGCGCGGCGCTACGCGAGCGGATGAACGATCTCGATACCGGCGCGGTGGCGCATGCGGTCGATTCCTTGCTCAACTTCGAGACGGTGAAATATTTCGGCGCCGAGGATCGCGAAGGGCGTCGCTACGAGGGCGCGATGACCGCTTATGCCAAGGCCGCGGTCACCTCCGAGAACAGCCTCGCCTGGCTCAATATCGGGCAGGCGCTGATCACCAATCTGATGATGGCCGCGGGCATGGCCTGGGTGGTGATCGGCTGGGGCCAGGGCAAGTTCACCGCGGGCAATGTCGTGCTCGTCTCGACCTTGCTGTCGCAATTGTTCCGTCCGCTCGATCTGCTCGGGATGGTCTATCGCACGATCCGTCAGGGGGTGATCGACATGGGGGCGATGTTCGATCTGGTCGACACCGCCGCCGAGGTGGTCGATGCGCCCGGCGCGCAACCGCTCCACGTCACCGCCGGCCATCTGCGCTTCGAGAACGTCCGCTTCGGCTACGACCCCGGGCGCGATATCCTCAAGGGCATCGATCTCGACGTGCCGCCCGGCGCGACCGTGGCGGTGGTCGGGCCGTCGGGCGCGGGCAAGTCGACCTTGGCGCGATTGCTCTATCGTTTCTACGACCTCACCGGCGGGCGGCTGACGATCGACGGGCAGGATATCGCCGAGGTGACACAGGCCTCGCTGCGCGCCGCGATCGGCATCGTCCCGCAGGATACGGTGCTGTTCAACGACACGATCGGCTACAATATCGCCTACGGCCGCGAGGGCGCCACCGAGGCGGAGATCGAGGCGGCGGCGCGGGGGGCGGCGATCGCGGGCTTCATCGAGCATCAGCCCGAGCGCTATGCGACGCGGGTCGGCGAGCGCGGGCTCAAGCTGTCGGGCGGCGAGAAGCAGCGCGTCGCGATCGCGCGCACCTTGCTCAAGAACCCGCCGATCCTGATCCTCGACGAAGCGACCAGCGCGCTCGACAGCCGCACGGAGGCGGAGATCATGGCGACGCTGGAGGCGATCGAGCGCGGGCGGACGACGATCATCATCGCGCACCGCCTCTCCACCGTGGTCCACGCCGACAAGATCGTCGTGCTCGAAGCGGGGCAGATCGTCGAACAGGGAAGCCACGCGCAACTGCTCGCGCGCAACGGGCTCTATGCGGAGATGTGGGCGCGCCAGGCCAAGGAACGCGAGGAAGCGCTGGCGGCGGAGTAACTGCCCGCTCTCGTCAAAGCGACGCACCTATCCCCGTTCGGGCTGAGCCTGTCGAAGCCCTGCACTTTTCTTCCGCGGGAGAAGAAGTACAGCCCTTCGACAAGCTCAGGGCGAACGGAGTGGTTTAGGCACTCTCATGCCAGCAGATCGCGATATTCGGGGTGCCGCGCGATATAGGCGCGGACGAACGAGCATTGCGGGATCACCTTGAGCTTCTGGTCGCGCGCGCTGTCGAGCGCGCCGCGGATCAGCTTCGACCCCACGCCCTTCCCCTCGATCGCATGCGGCACGAGCGTGTGCGTGAACACGATGCGGTCGCCCTCGCGCTGATAGGCCGCCACCGCGCGATGCCCCGCCACATCCAGCTCGAATTCCTGCTCCGCCCGATTGTCCCGCACGATTTCCATCGAAAGTCCTTTCCCGATCGCTGTCGCGTGCCGCTATAGCGATTGGATCATGGCTGCCGATCCCGTTTCCGTTCTCCAGCGTATCTTTGGCTTTCCCGATTTCCGCGGCGTCCAGCGCGACGTGGTGAGCCGCGTATTGACGGGCGAGAATACGCTCGCGGTGATGCCGACCGGGGCGGGCAAGTCGCTGTGCTACCAGCTTCCCGCGGTGATGCTGGAGGGGACATGCGTCGTCGTCTCGCCGCTGATCGCGCTGATGCACGACCAGCTGCGCGCCGCCGAGGCGGTCGGCATCCGCGCCGCGACCTTGACCAGCGTCGACGAGAATCGCGCCGAGACCCGCGGGCGCTTCCTCGATGGCGCGCTCGATCTGCTCTACGTCGCGCCTGAACGTGCCTCGACCGCCGATTTCCGCGATCTGCTCGACCGCGGCAAGGTCGCGCTGTTCGCGATCGACGAGGCGCATTGCGTCAGCGAATGGGGGCATGATTTCCGCCCCGATTACCGGCTGCTGCGCCCGCTGCTCGACAGTTTCGCCGGCGTCCCCCGGCTCGCGCTGACCGCCACCGCCGATGCGCATACCCGCGCCGATATCCTCGAACAGCTCGGCATCCCCCACCAGGGGATGATCGTCGCCGGGTTCGACCGCCCCAATATCCGCTACGCGATCACCCCGCGCGACGGAACGACGCGGCAGATCGTCGATCTTGTCCGCGCGACTCCCGGCCCCGGCATCGTCTATGCCCAGACCCGCGCCGGCACCGAGCGGCTGGCCGAGGCGCTCGCCGTCACCGGGCGCCCGGTGCGCGCCTATCATGCCGGGCTCGACCCCGCGGTGCGCGCCGCCAATCAGGCCGCCTTCGTCGCCTCGGAGGATATGGTGATCTGCGCCACGGTCGCGTTCGGGATGGGGATCGACAAGCCCGACGTGCGCTTCGTCGCGCACGCCGGGCTGCCCAAGTCGATCGAGGCTTATTATCAGGAAACCGGCCGCGCCGGGCGCGACGGCGATCCGGCGGTCGCGCATCTCTTCTGGGGCGCCGAGGATTTCGCGCGCGCGCGCCAGCGGATCGGCGAGGTCGAGGCGCACCGCCAGCCCGGCGAGCGCGCGCGGCTCAACGCGCTTGGCGCGCTGGTCGAGACCGCGGGGTGCCGCCGCCGCATCCTGCTCGCGCATTTCGGCGAGGAGGCGCCCGCCGCCTGCGGCAATTGCGACAATTGCCTCGCCCCGCCCAAGGCGATCGACGCGACCGAGACCGCGCGCAAATATCTCTCGGCGGTGTTCCGCACCGGGCAGATGTTCGGCTCGACCTATGTCGAGCAGGTGCTGACCGGCAAATCGACCGAGCGCAGCCTAGTCAACGGGCATGAATCGCTCTCGGTCTGGGGGATCGTCGACGGCGAGGAGACGATCCTGCTCAAGCCGGTCGGCCGCGCGCTGCAGCTGCGCGACGCGCTCCGCGCCAACCCGCACGGCGGGCTCGAATTCGGCCCCGCGGCACGCGCGATCCTCAAGGGCGAGGAGCCGGTCGCGCTCGTCCTGCCGCCCAAGCGCGAGCGCCGCCGCAAGGGCGAGGCCGCCGCCAATCCGGTCGGCGATCCCTTGTTCGAGGCGCTGCGCGCCAAGCGCCGCGATCTTGCGCGCGAGGCGCAGGTGCCGCCCTATGTCATCTTCCACGATTCGGTGCTGCGCGAGATGGCCGCGATGCGGCCGGCATCGATCGCGCAAATGGCGGGGATCGCCGGGGTGGGTCAGCGCAAGCTCGATGCCTATGGCGAGGCGTTTCTCCGGGTTATCCACGAAAACTGACGGGTGACCCGGTTCAAACCGGCGACGAGCTGCGTTAGAGGCGGGACACGCCGTTCCTTGCCAGCCAGGTTTTCGATCATGCTCGACATCCGTCCTATCGACGCCACCATCTCCGTCGCGCCGCAGATCGCGCCCGAGGATATCGCCGCGATCAAGGCCGCGGGTTTCGTCGCGATCGTCAACAACCGCCCCGACGACGAGGAAGGCGGCCAGCCGAGCGGCGACGCGATCCGCACCGCGGCCGAGGATGCCGGGCTCGCTTACACCGCGATCCCGATCACCCATGCCGGCTTCTCGCAGGCGCAGGTCGTCGCGATGAGCGAGGCGCTGGCCAATGCCAACGGCCCGGTGCTCGCCTTCTGCCGCTCGGGGACGCGCTCGTGCAACCTCTGGGCGCTGGCGCAGGCGAGCCTGGGTGCCGACCGCGACGAGCTGACCGCCAAGGGCGCCGGCGCGGGCTACAACCTCACCAACCTCCGCCCGCTGATGGATGCGGTGGCGCAGCAGGGCTGACGCATTTGACCGCGATGAACTGGATGACGCTCGGCGGGTCGCTCGCCGCGGTGCTCGCGCTGGGCGGGGTCGCGGCGGCGCTCAAGCTCGGCCGGTCGGAGCGGATTCTGGTCGAGGAAGCCGATGCGCTGCGCGAGGCCGATCAGGCGGTCGCGGGGTTCGCGGGCATCTCCGCGGTGATCGGCAGCGACGGGCGCGGCGCTCTGGTGTTCGGCGAGGATCGCCGTGTCGTCGTGCTCAAGGCGCATGGCGCGCATATCGCCGCGCGGGTGATCGCCTGGGATGCGGTGCGCGCCACGCCGGGCGGGATGCTGGTCGAAACGGGCGAGCGACGCTTCGGCGCGGTCGCGCTGCCGGGGGTCGACGCGCTCGACGTGCGCAGGCTGGCGCCGCAACTGACACAGGTGTAAGCCCTGCGGCCGTGGAGCCGCAGCTGCCCGATCCCGTGACCATCGCCGTTCCCGGCTTCGTCCTGCTCGTGCTGGCGGAAATGCTCGTCGCGCGGGTGCGCGATCGTCGCCGCTACGAGCCGCGCGATACGCTGACCAGCCTGATGCTCGGCTTCGGCAGCACGATCGCCGGGGCGCTTTCGGCCGGCGCGGTCTATGCCTTGGCCTTATGGGTGTGGCGCTTCCGATTGTTCGATATCGGCTGGCAATGGTATTGGTTCGTCGTCGCCTTTGTGCTCGACGATCTGGCCTATTACGTCTTCCACCGCTCGGCGCATCGCGTCCGCTGGTTCTGGGCGAGCCACGTCATCCACCACAGCTCGCAGCATTATAACCTGTCGACCGCGCTCAGGCAGACCTGGACCGGCTTCTTCAGCCTCGCTTTCCTGTTCCGCCTGCCGCTGTTCCTGATCGGCTTCCCGCCGGCGATGGTCTTCTTCGTCGCGGGGGTGAACCTCGTCTATCAATTCTGGATCCACACCGAGGTGATCGGGCGGATGCCGCGCTGGTTCGAGGCGGTGATGAACACCCCCTCGCACCACCGCGTCCACCACGCGACCAACCCGCGCTATCTCGATCGCAATTATGCCGGGGTGTTCATCGTCTGGGACCGGCTGTTCGGCACCTTCACCCCCGAGCTCGCCGAGGATCGCCCGCGCTACGGCATCGTCCACCAATTGGGCTCGTTCAACCTCGGCTGGGCGGCGTTCCACGAATGGATCGGGATTGCGCGCGATCTGCGCGCCGCGCCGTGGCGGGCGAAGCCGGGCTATCTGCTCGGCCCACCCGGCTGGAGCCACGACGGCAGCCGCGACACCAGCGAGACATTACGCGCCGCGTGGCAGGCGCGTCAGACACCTTTTGGAAATGCCCCTGCGGTGCATTTCGAGGCGGCACCGGCCCGCTCCCCCACCCGACCTCCCCCGAGTGTATCCTGATGGGAGGTCGGGTGGGGGAGCGGGCCGGTGCCGCGAAAATGCGGTGAAACCGCATTTTCTAAACTGGTCTCATAGCAGCCCCAATTCGGCGAGTCTGCCGGCGAGCGACGCGGGCAACACCGCCTCCGCCTCGCCGCCCGCAAGATCGATCGGCGCATCGGCCGCCTCGAGATAGCGCCAGCCCTGATGCGCGCGCTTCGGCCGCGGGTGGACCAGCCGCAGCAGCGGATCGATATGGATCGCGACGCGGCCGCCTTCCGCCTCGCCGAACGACAGGATCGGCGAGCGCGCGACCAGCGCATGTTTGATGATCCAGAACAGCGAACCCTGCCCGGCGATCTCCTCATGGCGCTTGGGCAGATAGCGCGTGGTGAGGAACACCGGCCCCTGCTCGCCCCGGATGCGCAGACGCTCGGCGAGATCCTCGACGCCGGCGGCGCCGAACGCGACCTTGGTAAGATGAAGCGGCATCAGCGAAATGTGGTCTAGTGCCCGAGGCCCCACAAGGTGGCAAGGCCAAGGAAAGAGAAGAATCCCATCACATCGGTGATCGTGGTGACGAACACCGCAGAGGATACCGCCGGATCGACATTGGCCTTGTCGAGCGCCACCGGCACGACCACCCCGACCAGCCCCGCGACGATCGAGTTGAAGATCATCGACAGCGCGAACACCGTCGACAGCCCGGCGTTGGCGAGGATGACATAGCTGCCCAACGCGCCGACCGTGCCGAGCGCGGCGCCGTTGAAGATCGCGACGCGGAACTCGCGGAACAGCATCCGCGCGGTATTCGAGCTGGTGAGCTGGTTGGTCGCGAGCGCGCGCACCACCACCGCGAGCGTCTGCGTCCCGGCATTGCCGCCGAGCGCCGAGACGATCGGCATCAGCGCGGCGAGCAGCGCGAAGCGCGCGATCTCCCCCTGGAACAGCCCGACCACCGAGGCCGACAGCATCGTCGCGCCGAGATTGACCACCAGCCACGCGACGCGGGTGCGCACGGTGACTGCGATCGGCTCGTTGATGTCGCCGTCGCCTGCGCCGGCGAGCTTCAACGTATCCTCGCCCGCCTCCTCCTGGATGATATGGACCACGTCGTCGACGGTGATCATCCCGACCAGCCGCCCGCTGGCATCGACCACGGCGGCCGAGATCAACGCATATTTCTGGAAGCGCAGCGCGACCTCTTCCTGATCCATATCGACCGGGATCAAGGTCTGTTCGCGCTGCATCACATCGGCGATCGCCACCGAGCGCGGGGTGCGCAGGATCCAGGAGAGCGCGACGGTGCCGACCGGGCGATGCGCCGGATCGACGACAAACACTTCCCAGAAATCGGTGGTCAGCTCCTCCGATCCGCGCAGGAAATCGATCGTGTCGCCGATCGTCCAATGTTCCGGCACCGCGATCAACTCGCGCTGCATCAGGCGGCCGGCGGATTCCTCGGGGTAGCTCAGCGCCTCCTCGATCGCGGCGCGATCGTCGGGCTCCATCGCGCGGAGCACCTCGCGCTGCTCGTCGGCGTCGAGATCCTCGATGATCGCGACCGCATCGTCGGTATCGAGTTCGGACGCGATATCCGCGACCTGCCGCGCGTCGAGCGTGTCGATCACGTCCTCGCGGACATAATCGTTCATCTCGGCGAAGACGTCGGCATCGAGCAGATCGGCGAGCGCCGCGGCGAGCGCCGCGCGGCGATCCTCCGGGGTCAGCTCGAACAGATCGGCGATATCGGCCGGGTGCAGCGGCTCGACCAGCGCGCGCGCCTCCTCGGCATGCCCCGCCTCGACCGCATCGAGCACCGCATCGACGAATTCGGGCCGGAGCCGATCGTCGGCGTCGAGCTGGCTATCGTCGTCGGCCACGCGGAGTTCGGTTTCGCTCATCGCTTGGCCCCTTCCGACATGACATAACGTGACGCAACGACCTGATATGGCGAAGCGCGCGGATCGACAACCCGTGGCTCGGGCGCCACCGGGCCGCGTTATTCCTCCCCTGGAAGGGGAGGGGGACCAGCCGAAGGCTGGTGGAGGGGTATCAGCCGCAGGCGATACCGCCCGCTGCGGCTACCCCTCCGCCGTTGCTGCGCAACGGTCCCCCTCCCCCTCCGGGGGAGGAACAGGCGAATGCGGGCAACCCGCATTTTCCACAGAGCCTCCCCCGATTGCCTTGCCGCCGCGGCAAAGCTAGGGCTCAGGCCTTCCGCGGAATTCAGGAGCCGATGATGGCCGATACCTTTCACACGCTGACCATGACGCTCGCCGACGGCGACGTGACGATCAAGCTGCGTCCCGATCTCGCCCCCAATCATGTCGAGCGCATCGCGACGCTCGCCAATGACGGCTTTTACGACGGCGTGGTGTTCCACCGCGTGATCCCCGGCTTCATGGCGCAGGGCGGCGATCCGACCGGCACTGGGATGCACGGCTCCGACCTGCCCGACCTCAAGCAGGAATTCAGCCGCGAGCCGCACGTCCGCGGCGTCTGCTCGATGGCGCGGACCAGCAACCCGGACAGCGCCAATTCGCAATTCTTCATCTGCTTCGACGACGCGCGCTTCCTCGACGGCCAATATACCGTGTGGGGCGAAGTGACCGGCGGGATGGAGCTGATCGACGCGCTCCCCAAGGGCGAGCCGCCGCGCGAGCCGGGCAAGATCGTGACGATGCGCGCCGAGTGATCGGCTCTTCTC
>JAFIGU010000039.1 GCA_017849555.1 Sphingomonas sp.
ACCACCCAAAGTCGCCATCACCGCCGTCATGCGAAAACTCCTCGTCCTCGCTAACTCTCTCGTCGCTCAAAACCGGCCATGGATACCTCGACCCGCTTGATCAACATCACAGATGCTCCCTTGCTCAAGGGAGGGGAGAAACGACCCCCACCACCGCTATCAGAACAGCCTGGTCAGGAGGTAGAAAGCCGCGCCCACCGCGGCCGAGGCGGGGATGGTGATGATCCACGCCACCACCACGTTGCTCGCCACCCCCCAGCGCACCGACGAAGCGCGCCGGGCGGTGCCCGCGCCGACGATCGCGCCGGTGATGGTGTGCGTCGTCGACACCGGAATGCCGAGCGCCGAGGCGCCGAACAGCACGATCGACCCCGCGGCCGATGCGCTGAACCCCTGATGCTGCGACAATTTGGTGATCCGCGAGCCCATCGTCTCGATGATCTTCCACCCGCCGGTCATCGTGCCGAGCGCGATTGCGATATAGCAGCTCACCGCCACCCAATGCGGCACCGCGAACGGCCCGGAGAGATAGCCGGTCGAATAGAGCAGGACGGTGATGATCCCCATCGTCTTCTGCGCATCGTTGAGCCCGTGGCTCAGCGAGTAGGTCGCGGAGGAGAGCAGGTGCAGCGCGCGGAACGAACGCTCGGCCTGGAAGGTCGTCGCGCGACGCAGCGCCCAGCTGCTGAGCAGCATCACCAGCATCGCCAGCATCATGCCGATCATCGGCGAGAGCACGATCGCGAGCAGCGTCTTGTTGAGCCCGGCCCATTGGATCGTGCCGATGCCGCCATGCGCCACCCCGGCGCCGATCAGCCCGCCGATCAGCGCGTGGCTCGACGACGAGGGAATCCCGCGCAGCCAGGTGATGACATTCCACGACATCGCCCCGCCAAGCGCGCCGAAGATCACCGCGGGCGTCACGATATCCTTGTTGATCAACCCCTTGCCGATCGTCTCCGCGACGGCGTGGAGGCTGGGAAAGGCGATCGTCAGAAAATAGGCGGCGAAGTTGAAGAAGGCCGCGAACGCCACCGCCTGGACCGGCGACAGCAAGCGCGTCGCGACCACCGTGGCGATCGAATTGGCCGCATCATGCAGCCCGTTGAGATAGTCGAACGCCAGCGCGACCGCGATCAGGCCGACGAGCAACGGAAAAGCGAGATCGTGCATCGTCGGCGCGATCAGGCGTGATCGATCACGATGCCGTCGATCTCATCGGCGACATCCTCGAATGCGTCGACGATCCGCTCGAGATGCTTGTACAACTCGCGCTCGACGACGAAGCGCAGCGTATCCTGCTTCCCGTAATTTTCGAGCGAGCGCTTGAGCCCGGCGCTGTGGATCTCGTCGGCATGCCCCTCGATCCGCACCAGCCGCTCGGTCAGCTCGTGGAGCCGGTCGCCGTTGCGGCTCACGTCGCGCAGCAGCGGCATCGCCTCCGCCGCGACGCGCGCGGCATCGAGCACGATCCCCGCCATGTCGCGCATCTCGGGCGCGAATTCGTTGACCTCATAGAGATCGATCGCCATCGCCGCGGCGTGCATCTCGTCGATCGTATCGTCGAGCGCGCCGATCAGCGCGGTGATCGAGGCGCGATCGAACGGGGTGAGGAAGGTCGAGCGCACCGTCTTGAGCACGTCGCGGGTGATCTGATCGGCGTCATGCTCGCGCTCGACGATCTCGCGGATATGCTCGCGCGCGGCGGGGCCGCCCTCCAGCAACCGCGCGGTCGCCTCGGCGCCGGCCAGCACTGTCGCGGCATGCGCCTCGAACAGCTCGAAAAAATTGCCGGTCTTGGGCAGCAGGCGCTGGAACCAGGCGAACATCGAACGGACTCCCGAAATCGGTTGTTGGGTGACGAGCGACGACCGTCGCCGCACCGCCGCCTCGAATTGAGACGGCGCAAAAGAACGGATCAATTCGCGCAGATCGGGCTCGTCCACCGCATGCGCCGCATCGGCCAAGGTGAACCAGCGGCGCTCGCGCTGCGCCTGCTCCTTCCACCTCGTCAGCTCGCGCGTCACCGCGAGCGGAAAGACGTCGACGTCGATCATCAGTGACGCGCCGCTGCTGCGCCGCTTGCGATAGCGATAAGTGCCGAGCGGCACCGGGCACAGGGCACCGCTCACACCCGCCTCTTCCTCCGCCTCTTGCGCGGCGGCGACATGGAGCGAGGTTCCCGGTCCGATATTGCCCTTCGGCACGACCCAGCGGCCGGTGTCGCGCGACGTGATCAGCAGGACGCGGATTTCACCGTCCGGCGCGACGCCATCAAGGCGATAGGGTAAAGCGGCAATCTGGCGAATGGCCTGTCTCTTTGCGAATAGATCGTCTCGGCGGCCCCATATCCGCCCCGCACGCAAATGTCATCGCTGCGTAACAATGTGACGCGCGAAAGCCCGCCACGCAAGCGCGGCGTCGACAGGAACAGCCGCTATTTCAGTTTCTTGAGTTAAGGGAGATCGGCGGCCATTTTCCGGCTACCCCGTCACCCCGGCCTTTGCCGGGATCCACCGGGAGGCATCGGCAGGACAAGCGGCTCTTGCTCCAAGACGGGAGGCGCAGTGGACGCCGGCACAAGGCCGGCGTGACGAAGGGGCAAGCCGCCAAATATCATTGCCTTGCGACTCAAAGACCGGGGGGAATGCGGGTTTTGCCTAGCGAATAGTTGCACGCCCACAGCGCCAGCGAACCAGCGCCCCGATTATCATACGTGCAGCGGCGCGCCGACGCGCCGCCGGGACCGCTCAGATTCGGCGGTGCTTACCGCCGTACCGACGGCCGATATATTCGCCCAACCGATTCATTTCGCTCGCCGCCGCGGCCGCGCCCTCGATGCAGCAGGGCAACGGATCGCCCGCATGATCGCTCGCGCGCGCTTCCACCTTCTCGCGCAATTCCTCGATATCTGCGCGGGTTAGCAGGTTCTTTTCGCGCAGCAGGCAGAGCAGGCTTTGTAAGATCACCAGGCTCTTGTCACCCGAATCGCCTACGCCCAGCTCGATCCTGTTCATCGCATCTCTCTCCTTTGCGTAGAGAGAGGATATGCCTGTTACGCGAAAAGGCAAGTCAGCGAAGTATTTTTTACTCCAGCCCGCCCCCCAGCGCGCGATAGAGCTCGACCAGATTGCTCGCGCGGGCAAGCCGCGTCGTCTGGAGCTGCTGGCGTGCGGCATAAGCGGTGCGCTGTGCATCGAGCGCGGTGAGGAACGAATCGACCCCGGCGCGATAGCGCGCGTCGGACAGATTCGCCGCGACATTGGCCGCCTCGACCCGTGCATTTTGCGCGGCGACCTGTTCGCCGATCGTCCCGCGCGTCGCCAGCGCGTCGGCGACCTCCTTGAACGCGGTCTGCACCGCCTTTTCATAGGTCGCGACCGCCGCCTGCTGCGACGCCTTGGCATAAGCGAGGTTGGCCGCGTTGCGCCCGCCGTCGAACAGCGGCAGCGCCGCGCTCGGCGCGCCGGTGTAGGTGAAGCTCCCTCCGGCGAACAGCCCCGAGAGCGCGGTCGAGATCGTGCCGAGCGTCGCGGTCAGCGAAATCTTGGGGAAGAACGCCGCGCGCGCCGCGCCGATATCGGCGTTCGACGCGATCAGCTGATGCTCGGCCTGCAATACATCGGGGCGGCGCAACAACACCTGCGACGACAGATCGGCGGGCAGCGCGTCGAGCGTCACCTTCCCGGCATCGAGCCCGGCGGGCAGCTGGTCCGCGGGGATGGTCGTCCCGGCGAGCAGGTTGAGCGCATTCTGATCCTGCGCGATCCGGGTGCGCAGCGTCGCGATATCGTTGCGCGCGCTCTGATAGCTCGTCTCGGCCTGCCGCGCGGCCAGCTCGGAGGCGACGCCGATGCGGAATTGCGCGCGGGTCAGCTCGAGCGTCTGCTCGAATGCCTTGAGCGTCTCCTCGGCCAGCGCGAGCTGGTCGCGATCCGAAGCCAGCGTCAGCCACGCCGTCGCGATCTCCGCGATCAGGCTGATCCGCGTCGAGCGCTGCGCCTCCTCGCTCGCGAAGAAGCGCTCCTGCGCCGCGCGGCTGAGATTGCGGACCCGGCCGAACAGATCGAGCTCGAACGAGGAGAAACCGGCGCTGACCGAATAGATTTCGAGATTGTTCGACGGGCCGCCCGCCCCCGCTGCCGCACCGCCGCCGAGGTTGGCGGCATTATTGGTATAGGTCGCGCCGCCGCTGATGCTGGTCGACGGCACCAGATCGGCGCGCTGGACATGATATTGCGCGCGCGCCTGGAGCACGTTGGCGGCGGCGACGCGCAGATCGCGGTTGTTGGCGAGCCCGGTCTCAATCACCTGGCGCAGTCGCGCGTCGGTGAAGAAATCGCGCCAGCCGATCCTGGTGACGTCGGGCGCGTCGCTCGCCGCGGCGGGATAGGGCCCGCCCTGCGGCAGCTCGGCCGGCACCGCGCCGACCGGCCGGACATATTTGGGCGCGAAATTGCACGCCGCCAGCGCGGTCGCGGCAGTCAGCGCGGTGAGGGTACGGAAACGGCGGGTCACGCGGTCACTCCTTGCGGCGCGGCATCGGGCGCCCCGTCATCATTATGGTCGTCGTCCTTGCCGTGACCGAACATCCGCAGCACCGCGACGAAGAACATCGGGACGAAGAAGATCCCCAGCGCGGTCGCCGACAGCATCCCGCCGACCACCGAGCGGCCGATCGCATGCTGCCCGCCCGCCCCGGCGCCGGCCGAGATCGCCAGCGGCAGCACGCCGAACACGAAGGCGAAGCTGGTCATCAGGATCGGCCGCAGCCGCAGCTTCGCCGCCTCGATCGCGGCGTCGAACGGCCGCATCCCGTCGGCGATCCGCTCCTCGGCGAATTCGACGATCAGGATCGCGTTCTTCGCCGACACGCCGATCGTCGTGATCAGCCCGACCTGCAGATAGATGTCGTTGTTGAGCCCGGTCAGCGTCGCGGCGATGATCGCGCCGATCACCCCGAGCGGGACGACCAGCAGCACCGAGATCGGCACCGACCAGCTTTCGTACAGCGCGGCGAGGCACAGGAACACGATCAGCAGCGACAGGGCATAGAGCGCCGGCGCCTGCCCGCCCGACAGCCGTTCCTCATAGGAGAGACCGGTCCATTCGAGCGCGGTGCCCGGCGGCAGCTTCGCCTGCATCTCCTCCATCGCCTTCATCGCGGTGCCGGTGCTGACCCCGGCGCCGGCGCCGCCCTGCACCTCGACCGCGGGCAGGCCGTTGTAGCGGGTGAGCTGCACCGGCGCATTGGCCCAGCTCAGCGTCGAGAAGGCGGTGAACGGCACCATCTGCCCGTTCGCGCCGCGCACGTAGAAGCTGCCGATATCCTCGGGGCGCAGACGATAGGGCCCGTCGGCCTGGATATAGACGCGTTTCACCCGCCCGCGATCGATGAAATCGTTGACATAGGCGCCGCCCCAGGCGGTCGAGATGGTCGAATTGACCGCCGCGAGATCGAGCCCCAGCGCGCGCGCCTTGTCCTGATCGATATCGACCCGGAGCTGCGGCGCATCTTCCAGGCTGACCGGGCGGACCTGCGCGACGCGCTTGTCCTGCATCGACATGCCGAGCATCATGTTGCGCGCCTGGACGAGCTTCTCGTGCCCGATGTTGCCGGTATCGACCAATTGCAGGTCGAACCCGGTGGCGTTGCCGAGCTCGGTCACCGCCGGCGGCACCAGCGCGAAGATCATGCCGTCCTTATATTGCGAGAATGCCCCCATCGCGCGCCCGGCGATCGTCTGCGCCTTGTTCGCCGTGCCGGGGCGCTCGTCCCACGGCTTCAGCTTGACGAAGGCGATACCGGCGTTCTGCCCCTGCCCCGAGAAGCTGAAGCCGTTGATCGTGAACACCGATTCGACGCCCTGCTCGCTCCTGAAATGGTTGCGCACCAGATCGAGCCCCTTGTCGGTACGCGCGCTGGTCGCGCCCGACGGCCCCTGCACCAGCGCGAGCACGATGCCCTGATCCTCGTCGGGCAGGAAGGCGCTCGGCATCCGGTAGAACAGGAAGCCCATCCCGACCACGATCAGCAGATAGAGGACGAACGAACGCTTCCAGTTGCGCGCGGTGGTCCGCACGCCCTTTTCGTAGCGCACCTGGCCGCGTTCGAACTTGTCGTTGAACCAGCGGAAGAAGCGCGCGAGCAGGCCATCGCCTTCGTGCTTGGTCGGATCGTGCGGCTTGAGGATCGTCGCGCACAAGGCCGGGGTGAGGATCAGCGCGACCAGCACCGACAGCACCATCGCCGAGACGATCGTGATCGAGAACTGGCGATAGATCACCCCGGTCGATCCGCCGAAGAACGCCATCGGCAGGAATACCGCGGAGAGCACCATGCCGATGCCGACCAGCGCGCTGCTGATTTCGTCCATCGACTTGCGCGCCGCATCGCGCGGGCTGAGCCCCTCGGTGGTGATCAGCCGTTCGACATTCTCCACCACGACGATCGCGTCGTCGACCAACAGGCCGATCGCCAGCACCATGCCGAACAAGGTCAGCGTGTTGATCGTGAACCCCGCGACCGCCATCATCGCGAAGGTGCCGAGCAGCACCACCGGCACCGCGATCGTCGGCACCAGGGTCGCGCGCAAATTCTGCAGGAACAGGAACATGACGAGGAAGACGAGGACGACCGCCTCGAACAAGGTCTCGACCACCTGCTTGACCGACAGCCGCACGAACGGCGTGGTGTCATAGGGATAGACGACCGCGACGTCGCTCGGCAGCCCGCGCGACAGCTCGGCCACCCGCGTCTTCACCGCATCGACGGTGGCCAGCGCATTGGCGCCGGAGGCGAGCTTGACGCCGAAGGCCGCCGCGGGAAGGCCGTTGAACCGCGAATCGAACCCGTAATTTTCCGCGCCCAGCTCGACCCGCGCGACATCCGACAGACGCACCACCGAGCCGTCCGCGCCGTTCTTGAGCCGGATCGCGCCGAATTGCTCGGGGGTCTGCAGCCGCGACTGGACCGAGACGGTGGCGTTGAGCATCTGCTCCTTGGGCGCCGGCTGCGCGCCGATCTGCCCCGCCGAAACCTGCGCATTCTGCGCCTGCACCGCGTTGGTGACGTCGGCGATCGTCAGCTGATAGGCGTTGAGCTTGAGCGGATCGACCCAGATGCGCATCGCATATTGCGAGCCGAAGGTCTGGATCTCGCCCACGCCGTTCACACGGCTGATCGGATCCTGCAGCTTCGACACCACCATATCGGCGAGGTCGGTCGCGCTATGCGAGCCGTCCTTCGAATAAAGCCCGACGATGACGAGGAAGTTCGCCGACGCTTTCTGCACCTGCAGGCCCTGCTGCTGCACCTCGCGCGGCAACAGCGGCGTCGCGGCCTGCAATTTGTTCTGCACCTGGACCTGCGCGATATCGGGGTTGGTGCCCTGTTCGAAGGTCAGCGTGATCGTCACCGTCCCCGCCGAGGAGGAGGATGACGAGAAATAGCGCAGGTGATCGATGCCCTTGAGCTGCTGCTCGATGATCTGCGTCGTGGTGCGTTCGAGCGTCTCGGCGTCGGCGCCGGGATAGACCGCGCTGATCGACACCGCGGGCGGCGCGATCTCGGGGAATTGCGCGACCGGCAGCGAGCGGATCGCGATCGCGCCCGCCAGCATCATGATGATCGCGATGACCCATGCGAAAATGGGTCTGTCGATGAAAAAGCGTGCCATCGGGGATTACTTCGCCTGCGCCGGCGCGGCGGCCGGCTTGCCCGCCGACGCCGCCTTGGGCGAATAAGGCACCGGCTTCACCGGCATCCCCGGCTGGAGCATCATGCCGCCCTCGATGATCACCCGGTCGCCTGGCTTGATCCCGCCGGTGACCAGCCACGAATCGCCCACCGTCCGCGACGTTTCGAGCTGGCGCTGTTCGACCTTGTTGCCCTGGCCGACGACCATCACCGTCGCATGGCCGCGATCGTCGCGCCCGACGGCGCGCTGCGGCACCAATATCCCCTCGGCCTTGGTCCCTTCGACCAATTGCGCGCGGACGTACATGCCGGGCAGCAGCAACCCCTTCGGATTGGCGAAGCGGATGCGGATCGCCTGGCTGCCGGTAGTCGGATCGACCGTCACGTCGGTGAACTTCAGCTCGCCCTCGATCGGATAGACCGAACCGTCCTCAAGCTTGAGCTGGACGCGCGCCGCGCCGCCCTCGCGCGCGATCTCGCCGGCCATGATCCGCTGCCGGAGCTTGAGCACCTCGGCGCTCGATTGCTGGACGTCGACATAGATCGGATCGAGCCGCTGGATCGTCGTCAGCGCATTGGCCTGCGCCGCGGTGACCAGGGCACCGGTGGTGAAATCGGACCGCCCGATCCGCCCGGAAATCGGCGCGCGGATCGTGGTCCGCGCCAGATCGATCTGCGCGGTGCGCAGCGCGGCTTCCTG
>JAFIGU010000040.1 GCA_017849555.1 Sphingomonas sp.
ACATCATCGCCACCTCATCGGAAGGCGGGCTGGGCATCCCCGAGCTTCGCGCGGCGGTGATCGAGGCGATCGGCTGATCTTCATGGCCTGAGGGCCACTTCCCTCTCGCAGCGCGCGCAAAATGCGCTATCGCGGTTCCTCCCGTCAACCACCGCGAGCCGCGCGACATGAAGCTCATCATCGGCAACAAGGCCTATTCGTCGTGGTCGCTGCGTGGCTGGCTCGCCTGCCGCCAGTCGGGGCTGCTTTTCGAGGAAATGGTCGTCCCGCTCTACGATCAGGAGTGGGATCAGCGCCGCGAGGGCGACGAATTCGCGCCCTCATCGGGCAAGGTGCCGATCCTGTGGGACGACGACGCCGTGGTGTGGGACAGCCTGGCGATCATCGAATATCTTGCCGACAAGGTCGGGCGCGAGAAATTCTGGCCCGAAGACAATGCCGCGCGCGCAATGGCGCGGTCGATGGCGGCCGAGATGCATTCGAGCTTCGCCCCGCTGCGCCGCGAGCATGGGATGAACATCCGCCAGGTCTATCCGCCCAAGCGACCGTCGGACGAGGTGATCGCCGATCTCACGCGGATCATGGAATTGTGGGCGCAGGCGCGGGCGCGCTTCGGCGGCGACAGGGATTTCCTGTTCGGCACCTTCGGCGCGGCGGACATCATGTTCGCCCCGGTCTGCACCCGGATCGTGACCTATTCGCTGCCCGTCGCGCGTTTCGCCACCGGCTATGTCGAGGCGGTGCTCAACCACCCCTTCATGCAGGACTGGATCGCCGCCGCGCAGGAGGAGGAATGGGTGATCGAGAAGTTCGAACAGCCTGCGACGGGTTGAGGCAACACAGGTTTCCCTCTCCCCGTTCGCTAGAACTCGCGCCCGTCCTTCCGCCGGAATCCCTCCCCTTCGAACAGATGCATGTCGATATCGGGATAATGGCAGTCGGTTTCCGACGGCCGCCCGACCGCGACGAACACGCAATCCGCCGCGCCGCGGTTCTGCAGCACATGCCCGTTGCCGTCCCCCTTGGGAAAGGCGGCGATATCGCCCGGGCGCATGATCGTTTCCCCCGAATCGTCCACCAGCACCGCCTCGCCCGCCAGCATCACGACGATTTCGTCCTCGCCCTCATGCCAATGGCGCTGCGACGACCACGCCCCGGGCTTGAGCACGACATGGCTGACGCCGAAGTCCGCCAGCCCGGCGGCGGGGGCCAGCCGGCGATACCAGCGCCCCTGCACCGCCGCAGCATATTCGGGCGGATAGCCGGTCGCATTGGTCTGCGGGATTGTATCGAGATCGAGCTTGGGCAAGGAGGCCTCCCATGAAGATGCCCGCTACCCTAACCGATCCGGTCGCCCTCGCCGAAGCTTTGATCGCCTGCGAGAGCGTGACGCCCGCCACCGGCCATGTGTTCGACACGGTGGAAGCGCTGCTCGCCCCGCTCGGCTTCGCGGTCGATCGCTTCACGGTCGGCGAGGCGCCCGACGGGCCGGTCGAGAATATGATCGCGGTGCGCGGCACCGGCGGCACGCACTTCGCCTTCGCCGGCCATCTCGACGTGGTGCCGCCGGGCGAGGGCTGGACCTCGGGCGCCTTCTCCCCCGAGATCCGCGGCGATCTGCTCCACGGGCGCGGCGCGGTCGACATGAAGGGCGCGATCGCCGCCTTCATCGCCGCCGCCGCACGCACCCCGAGCGACGGGATCGTCAGCCTGTTGCTCACCGGCGACGAGGAAGGCCCGGCGATCTACGGCACCCGCGCGATCCTCGATCGGCTGGCCGAACGCGGGCTCAAGCCCGATCTGTGCCTCGTCGGCGAACCGACCTCGGCCGACCGGCTCGGCGATACGCTCAAGATCGGGCGGCGCGGGTCGGTCAACATCTGGATCGAGGTGCCCGGCCGGCAGGGGCATGTCGCCTATCCGCAGCTTGCCGACAATCCGATCCCCAAGCTGGTCGCGGCGCTGGCGGCGATCGATGCGATCACGCTCGATCACGGCAATGACTGGTTCCAGCCCTCGAACATCGAGGTGACCGACATCACCGTCGGCAACCCCGCGACCAATGTGATCCCGGCGCGCGCCACGGCGCGGCTGTCGATCCGCTTCAACGACGAGCAGCACGGCCCCGATCTGGTGCGGCTGATCGAACGCACCGTCCACGCCCACGCCCCGACGGCGAAGGTCGAGGCGCGCATCTCGGGCGAGGCATTCCTCACCGAGCCGGGCGCGCTGTCGGCGATGGTTTCGGCGGCGGTGCTCGCACGCACCGGCATCACCCCGGCGCTGTCGACGACCGGCGGCACGTCCGACGCGCGGTTCATTTCGGCGATCTGCCCGGTGGTCGAATTCGGGCTAATCAATGCGACGATGCACAAGCTCGACGAGGCGGTGGCGATCGACGATCTCGCCGCGCTGACCGATATCTACGCCGATATCATCACGCGAGCGACGCGCGCCTGATCTCCGGCGCGCGGCCGCCCAGCGCCGCCGACCAGGCGAGGAAATCCACCTCAGCCATCGGCCGCGCGATCCCGAAGCCCTGCACCGCGTCGCACCCGATGACGCGCAGCAGATCGACTTGCGCGGGGGTTTCCACCCCCTCGGCCACCGCCTCGCACCCGAGCCCGTGGATCAGCCCGACCAAGGCACCGGCGATCAGCCGGGTCGAGGAATCGGTGGTGATCGTCGCGATCAGGCTGCGATCGAGCTTGATCCGGTCGATCGGCAATTGCCGCAGCCGCGCGACGCTCGACAGCCCGGTGCCGAAGCCGTCGATCGCGATCTTCGCGCCGTCCTCACGCAACATCGAGATCGCGGCGATCGCATCGGTGCGGGCGTGCGCCGCGACGGTTTCGTTCATTTCTAGTTCGAGTAGCCGCCCCGGCGCCCCCGCTTCGCGCATCGCGGCATGGAGCCGCAGGAGGAAATCGACCCGATCGATCTGCCGCGCGCTGATGTTGACCGCCAGCCGCGTTTCCACCCCCAGCGCCGCCCATTGCGCGATCGTCCGCGCGACACGCCCGATCGCCCAGTCGCCGATCTCGATCATCAGCCCGCTCTCTTCGGCACGGCCGATGAAGGTCGCCGGCAGTCGCAATCCGTCGGTCGGATGCTGCCAGCGCAGCAGCGCCTCGGCAGCGACCACTTTGCCCGCCGCGAGCGCGACCTGCGGCTGGAACACCAGGATGAATTCGTCATTGTCGAGCGCCGCGCGCAGCTCGGCATCGAGCCGCAGCCGTTCGGCCAGTTCCGCCGCCAGCGTCTCGCTGTAGAATTCGAACCGCCCGCGTCCGTCGGATTTGGCGTGATACATCGCGGCATCGGCCGAACGCATCAGATCGTGGAGCGTGAAGCCGTGATCGGGGCGCAGCGCGATCCCGATCGACGCGCCGATCGACACCTCCCCGCTCGGCAGCGCGAACGGCGAGGCGAGCGCGTCGAGCACTTGCGTGGCGATCCACCCCGCATCGCGCTGGTCGGTCAGCACCGGAAACAGCATCGTGAATTCGTCGCCCGCCAGCCGCCCGATCAGCGGCGGGTAGCGATCGATATCGACCACCGCGACCGCGCGGTCGGCCACTGCGCGCAGCCGATCCGCGACCATCGCCAGCAGCATGTCGCCACAGGCGTGGCCGTGGGTGTCGTTGACCTTCTTGAAGCGATCGAGATCGATGAAGAAAAGCGCACCGGGCTGCTCGGCGGCTTCGGCCAGCACGCGTTCGGCGCTGGCGCGGAAATTGGTGCGATTGGCCAGCGCGGTCACTGGATCGAACAGCGCGAGCCGCTGGATATTCTCCATATTGTCCGAAAGCTGGCCGAACAGCCGGTCCATCGCGGTGGCAAGCTGCGGCACCGCGCTGCGGATCTCGTTGGGCACGCGCCGGTCGAGCGCGCCGTCGGCGGCTTCGGCGAGCTGGTCGACCGCCTTGTCGACCGCCTCAGCGGTCGTGGCGAGCGCCTGCTGGGTCGAGGCCCAGCACATCGTCGCGCAGACGATCGCCGGAATCAGCGCGCGCGCGAACGAATCCGCCGAAAGATTGCCGTTGGCGGTGGCGAGCAGCGACAGGAAGAATGCCACGCCGCCGGCGTAGAACGCGAATCTGACCGCGCGACTCTTCAGCGTGACGCTTTGCATTGCGCCGATCCGAACCTTTCAAACGATGACGCGATGGATTGCGCCGCGAGAGGTTATTCCTCGCACAGAAAGGTTAATGTTTCGGTCGCCGTCGGCGGAAGATCACGTAAAGCGCGCCGCTCCCACCGTGGCGCGGATGCGCGTTGCGTAAGGCAGCAATATCAGCGGCATGACGCGAGGCGCCGATCCAATCCGCGACCGCGGCACGGATCGCGCCGCGCGCATGCGGGCGCTCGCTTTCGGGGCGCGGCGGCTTGCCGGTGACGAGCAGAAGGACTCGGTCGCCGCGCGCGATCGAGCGCTCCAGCCCGGCATCGAGCATCGCATGCGCCGAGCGGAGCGTGTGGCCGTGAAGGTCGAGTGTCGCATCGGGCTGGATCGCGCCGCGCGTGATCTGGCGATCCCAGCTGCCGTCGAGCGTCGCCGCGCTTGCCGGCGGCGTCTTCGGCGCGCGCGGTGCGGGGATGATGCGCGCCGGGGGCGGTGTCGCGACCCGGCGCTTGCCCGAAGCCGGCGCCGGATCGGGCTCCGGCGCGGCTTTGGCCTTTGCTGTCGGATGGAGCGGGCGGACGCTGGCCTTCACCCGCGCCCATAATGCCGCCTCCTCAGCGTCGAGACGGCGACGGCCCGGCATTGCCAACCCCGCGCTGCACCCGGTCGATCGTTCCCACCGGCAGCAGCAGGAAGGCGGTGCCGCGTGCGCTCATCCCGCCCGCGATCGCCCGCGCCTCGTTGCCGATGCCCCAGAAGGTGTCGAACCGGTTGGCGCCCTTGATCGCGCCCCCGGTGTCCTGCGCCACCCATAAACCGGTCGCGTCGGTGCGATCCATCGACAGGAACACCGGCGCGCCGAGCGGGATGAAGCGCGGATCGGCCGCCACGGTCGCCCCGCCGACCACCGGCAGCCCGAGCGCGCCGACCGGTGCCCCGTCGAGCACGCGGAAGAAGACGAAGCTCTTGTTCTCGCGCATGATCGCGCGGCCCTGCTCGGGATTGTCGTGGAGCCACTGGACGATGCCCTGCATCGACAGCTGGTTGGGGCCGAGCAGTCCGCGTTTCCGCATCAGCGCGCCGATGCCGGTGTAATCACGGCCGTTCTGCGAATCATAGCCGATGCGCAGCTCGCGCCCGTCGGGCATCCGCACCAGCCCCGATCCCTGCACCTGGAGGAAGAAGAATTCGACCGGATCGACCGCATAACCGAGGATCCGTGCGCGGCCCTGCAGCACGCCCTGCTCGATCGCGGTGCGATCGTAATAAGGCACCAGCTTGGTCCCGTCGACGCGGCCGCGGACGCTCTTGCCCTTGAGCGCGTCGGAAAACAGGCCGAGGTCGACGTCGATCAGATCGTCGGGGCGGGCATAGATCGGGGCATAGCCCTCGCGATAGGTCGGCGAACCCGCGATCTCGGGGATGTAATAGCCCGTGGCATAGGCGCGCCCGTCACCGACCTGCGCGGTCTCGAACCAGCGCGAAAAGAAGGCAGCGGCATCGCCCGGCGCGGTCGTCGCCGCGGCGGCGCAGGCCGGCTGCCAGTCCGCCCCCGTCGTCAGCCCTGAAACGTCGGCGCGTCGCACCAGCGAGGGGCAACTCGTGCGGAAGGCGGCGAGCGCCTGTGCCGCGCCGTCCCGCGTCATTGGCAGCGAGGTGATATCGGGGCCGCGCGCGATGCCGGTGGTGGCGGCGGTCGTCGCCCCCGGGGTCGCGATCTGCGGCACCGGCGGCAGCGGGGTGGCGGGGGTCGGCTGACGCACCGGCAATTCGCCCGACGGGCGTGGCGGGCGGACGTTACCCGGGCGCGGCGGCGGCTCCACGCCCCCGACGCAGGCCGACAAAGCAAGCGCCCCGGCCAGCGTGAACCCCCAGCGACGGATCATCCCGCCCCTACCCTCAGGACCAATCGACATTACGCAACTCTGCCCCTTATCCCACATCACCCCGGCCTCGATCCGGGGTCCACATGCCGCACGTACAGCGGCAGGAACCTCTTGTCCTGCCTTTGCCGCGCGATGGACCCCGGCTCAAGGCCGGGGTGACGGGTTTCTAAGGCTAGGGTTCAAACCCTGCGCTTAAGCTTCGTCGGTGTCCGCGAGCTTCCAGTTCGGATCGCCGCTCTTGAGCGTCCGGGCGAAGGTCCAGACGTCGTGGGTTTCCACCGCGTCGCTGGTCGATCCGGCGATCACCTGACCCTCGGCATTGCGGGTCACCGCGGCGATATCGGCGTCGAAGCGCACGGTGATCCGCGCGTCGCGACCCGACAGCGAGGCGCCGACGATCGTCGCGCGTTCGATCGAGACGAGGCGATTCTCCAGCACCTCGCCCGCCGCGGTACGCGCGGCGATCGATTCGGCGAAGGCATGCGCGACATCGGGCTCGACCAGCCCGGCCAGCGCCTTGTCGTCGCCGCGCCAAAAGGCTTCGAGGATCATGCGATAGGCCGCCTGCGCGCCTTCGAGGAAGCGCGGCACATCGAAGCCGGGTTCGCCGGAGACGATCGCGCGAAGCCCGGCTTCCGCGCCGCTTTCGATCGGGCGGACGGCGGTTTCGCGCACTTCCGGGGTCACGTCGATGGTACGCGCGACCGCGCCGGCCGGCACATCGGCAGGCTTGGGCAACGGCTGCTCATGCCCGGTGCGCTTGCCGAGCACCGAGTAGAGACGCAACGCCAGAAACCCGGCGACCATCGCGAGAAGGACAATATAAAACACTCGGCCTCCGCTAACTGAACGCCCAACATAGGCGCGATGTGCCCGCGATTCAATTTTTCACGGCGTTGAAACAGTGCAATGCTGCTGCTAGGCGCGCGGACACCGTTTTTTTGGGCGCGGGAAGCGCTCCCCATCGCATCATTTTTTGAGGAACAGGACGAGATGGCCGAACAGGATAATGGCGTGACGACCGGCAACGAGCCGCTGCCCAACGGCGCCGACACGCTGCCGCAGGTCGGGCTGATCTCGCAATATGTTAAGGATCTGTCGTTCGAGAACCCGAACGCCCCGGCGATCTACCAGAGCCAGCAGGCGCCGGAGATCAACGTGCAGTTCGACATCGGCGCGCAGCAGGTGGCCGAGGACGTCCACGAAGTGACGCTCAAGGTCGAGATCCGCGCCGAGAGCGCGGGTACCGTCGCCTTCCTCGTCGAGCTTTCCTATGCCGGGCTGTTCGGGCTGCGCAACGTGCCGCTCGATGCGGTCCAGCCGTTCCTGCTCGGCGAAGGCCCGCGCCTGCTGTTCCCGTTCGCGCGCCGGGTGGTGGCCGATGCGATCCGCGACGGCGGCTTCCCGCCGCTGCTGCTCGAGCCGGTCGATTTCAACGGCCTCTATCTCCAGCAGGCCGCCGCGCGCGAGCAGCAGGGCGACACGGGCACCGTCGGCAACGCCTGACGCCGCATTGAGCGGACTGGTGATCGCATGAACCTGACCCGCGCGCTCGGCTCGGTCGGCGGGCTGACGCTGGCGAGCCGCGTGCTCGGGCTGGTGCGCGATTCGCTGTTCGCGCGGTTCGTCGGCGCGGGGTTTGCGTCGGATGCGTTCCTGATCGCATTCCGCCTGCCCAACATGTTTCGCGCGCTTTTCGCCGAAGGCGCGTTTTCCGCGGCGTTCATCCCGATGTTCAACCGCAAGGTCGCCGACCCCGAGGGGCGCGGCCTAAGCGACGGGGTGACCTTCGCGGAGGACGCGCTGTCGGTGCTGCTCCCCGTGCTGATCGTGATGACGATCATTATGGAAATCGCCGCCTGGCCGGTGACCTGGCTGCTCTCGGGCGGGTTCAACGAGGCGACGCCCGCGCAATTCGCCTTCGCCGTCGAGCTGTCGCGGATCACCTTTCCCTATCTGCTGCTGATCAGCCTCGTCTCGCTGCTCGGCGGGATTCTCAATTCGCTGCACCGTTTCTGGGTCGCGGCGGCGGCGCCGATCCTGCTCAACCTGACGCTGATCGCGGCGCTACTGTTCTTCCACAGCCACGAGCCCTTGTTCACCGCGCGCAACCAGGCGATCGCGGTGACGATATCGGGGGCGCTGCAGTTGTTGTGGCTGGCCTGGGCGTGCCGCCGCGCCGGGGTCCACCTGCGCTTCCGCTGGCCGCGGCTCAACCCCGACGTCAAGAAACTGCTATCGCTGATCTGGCCGGCGGCGGCGGGCGCGGGGGCGGTGCAGATCAACCTCGTCATCTCCACCGCATTGGCCGCGAGCCTGCTGTCGGCGGGGTCGGTGAGCTACATCTATTTCGCCGACCGGCTGAACCAATTGCCGCTCGGGTTGATCGGGATCGGGCTCGGCACCGTCCTGCTCCCCACCATTTCCTCGCAGCTCGGGCGCGGCGAGGAAGCCGCGGCGATGGAAACGCAGAACCGGGGCATGGAGCTCGCGCTGTTCTTCACCCTCCCCGCGACGGTCGCGCTGATCGTGTGCGGCGGGCCGATCGTCGCGGCTTTGTTCCAGCACGGCAAGTTCAACCCCGGCGATACCGTCGCGACCGCGCAGGCGCTCGCCGCTTTCTCGATCGGGCTGCCGAGCTACATTCTCGTCAAGGTGCTGACCCCCGGCTATTACGCCCGGCAGGACACCAGGACCCCGGTGCGTTTCGCGACGATCTCGATCGGGGTGAACCTGATCCTCAACCTCGCCTTCATCCTCCCGCTCAAACATATGGGGCCGCCGCTCGCCACCGCGCTCGCCTCGACCGTCAACGTCTGGATGCTGTGGCACGAATTGCGCCGGCGCGGGCATTTCACCCCCGATGCGCAACTCCGCCGCCGCGCGTGGCGGCTGGCGGCGGCGGCGCTGCTGATGGGCGGGGTGATGTATTTCGCCAACGATCTGTTCCGCCCCTATACCACCGGGCCGAGCCTCGAACGCTGGGGGGCGATGTTCGTGCTGGTCGCGCTCGGCGGGCTGGTCTACGTGGCGGCGACCTTCCTGTTCGGCGCGTTCCGGCTCGCCGACGCACGAAGGCTGATCCGTCGATAATTCTCAGCAAGGGAAGAACATGCGCGTCGTTTCCGGCATCAAGCCCACCGGCAATCTCCACCTCGGCAATTATCTTGGCGCGGTGAAGCAGTGGGTGGCGATGCAGGACGAGGTGCAGGCCGCCGGGGGCGAGACGATGTATTTCATCGCCGACCTCCACGGGCTGACCGAGTGGATCGAGCCCGCCAATCTCTACGCCAATACGATCGAGATGACCGCGACCCTGGTCGCCGCGGGGATCGATCCCGCGCGTTCGATCCTGTTCAACCAGACGCGCGTGCCGGCGCATAGCGAACTGGCATGGCTGCTCAACAATGTCGCGCGGGTCGGCTGGCTCAACCGCATGACGCAGTTCAAGGACAAAGCGGGGAAGAACCGCGAGGGCGCCTCGGTCGGGCTGTACGATTATCCGGTGCTGATGGCGGCGGACGTGCTGATCTACAACGCCACCCATGTACCGGTGGGTGAGGATCAGAAGCAGCATCTGGAGCTGGCGCGCGATATCGCGACCAAGTTCAACCTCGATTACGGCCGCGACTTGTTCACCCTGCCCGAGCCGCTGGTGAGCAAGAAGGCGCCGCGCATCATGAGCCTGCGCGACGCCTCGGCCAAGATGTCCAAGTCCAACCCGTCCGAGCAATCGCTGATCAAGCTGATCGATTCGGACGAGACGATCGCTGACAAGTTCCGCAAGGCCAAGACCGACCCCGAGCCGTTGCCCGATTCGTGGGACGCGCTGGAGGTTCGGGCCGAGGCGCGCAACCTCGTCACGATCTTCGCCGCTTTGGCCGATCGCACCCCGGAGGATGTGGTGGCGGAATTCGCCGGCAAGGGCTTCGGCCAGTTCAAGCCGGCGCTGGCCGATCTCGCGGTGGCCAAGCTCGGCCCGATTCGCGACGAGATGCTCCGCCTGCTGGGCGATCGCGGCGAAATCGACGCGATCCTCGCGCGCGGCGCGGAAAAGGCCCGCGCGCTCGCCGCGCCGGTGCTGCGCAGCACGCAGGAAGCGATGGGGCTGGTCGCGTAGCCCTTGTATCCCGCGCAGGCGGGGACGCAGAGCCAAACAATATAGCGCCGGTTGATTTGGCCCTGGGTCCCCGCTTTCGCGGGGATACTGGTGGAATTCGCCAACTATTGGCGCAACACCTCAAGCCGGGCGTACGCGTCAGCCAAGCCCCGAAATTAAATCATTGAATTTCAATCAGATAATAATCTGGCACGGCTCCTGCAGAGTAACGGGCATCAGCGCGAAGCGCCGCTTCGCCACCCGATTGGAGCCTGTAAGATGTCCGCTGCCAACGCCAAGAACGCCAGTGACAAGCCCGAGATCTTCGGCGTCTGCCGCCGCCTCGGCGACGATTTCGGCTTTCACCCGAACATCCTGCGCATCGCGCTGGCGGTCGGGCTGGTGTTCAGCATCGAGGGCGTCGTGGCGGCCTATGCCGCAATGGGGCTGATCGTGCTGGTCAGCCGGCTGCTCGCGCCGGAGGCGAAGCGCGCCGCGGTTCGCCAGGACACCCCCGCCCCGGTCGTGACGCGCGAGGCCGTCCGCACCCCGGAATTCCAGCAGGCCGCGTAAATCGCCACGGTCCCCCACCCCCGCACGAAGCCGGGGGTGAGGGTGGCGTGAATTTTCAGCTTTCGAGCTGCCGCATCAGCAACCGCACCGCGCCGTCGATATCGTTGTCGCTGTCGCGCAACTCCTCGATCCGGCGCACCGCGTGGATCACCGTCGAATGATCGCGTCCGCCGAACTTGCGCCCGATCTCCGGCAGCGAGCGCGTGGTGAGGCGCTTCGCCAGATACATGGCGATCTGCCGCGGCCGCGCCACCGCCCGCGCACGGCGCGCGGAAACCAGGTCGATCGGCTTCAGTTCGAAATGCGCCGAGACCGCCTTCTGGATCTCGTCGATCGTGATCCGGCGCTGGCCGCCGCGCAGCACGTCGCCGAGCACGCTGATCGCGAAATCGAGGTCGATCGCATCCCCGGTGAGCTGGGCATAAGCGATGACGCGGTTGAGCGCGCCTTCGAGCTCGCGCACGCTGGTGCGAATCCGCCCCGCCAGCAGATCGAGCACCTCGGCGGGCACCTTCACCCCTTCGGGCATGTCGGCGAGCTTGCGATCGAGGATAGCGCGGCGCAGCTCGAGCGGCGGGGTCTTGATATCGGCGACCAGCCCGATCGCCATCCGCCCCAGGATACGCGATTCGATCCCGTCGAGCGCCTGCGGGCAGCGGTCGGCGGAAATCACCAGCCTTTTGCCCGCCGCCATGATCTCGTTGACGGTGTGGAAGAATTCTTCCTGCGTCGAATCCTTGCCGGCGATGAACTGCAGATCGTCGATCAGCAGCAGATCGCAGCCGCGCAGCCGCGCCTTGAACGCGAAGGTATCGCGGGCGCGCAGCGCGGCGACGAAATCGAACATGAAGCGCTCGGCCGACATGAACATCACCCGCGCATCGGGCTGCGCGGCGAGAAATTCATGCGCGATCGCGTGCATCAGGTGGGTCTTGCCCTGCCCGGTCCCCGAATGGAGGAACAACGGGCTGAACCGCACCGGCCCCGGCGCGGCGAGCGCACGCGCGGCGTTGAACGCGACCTTGTTCGACGCATCGGCGACGAAGCGATCGAAGGTGAAGCGCGGATCGAGTACCGGGCGCTCGCCGGCCGGCTGTGCCGGGGCCGGGGCGGCCGGCGCGGCGACCGCGGGCACCAGTGTCAGCGGCGCTTCGGCCGCCGCCGCGGTCTCGATCGCGACGGTGCGCACCGTCGGCAGAATCGCGCGGAATTCGTGGAGCAACCGGTCCGCATAATGATTGCGGACCCAGTTGGTCATGAACGCCGACGGCAGCGTCAGCCGAATCGCATCGGCGTCACCCGTCTCGACCAGTTCGATCGGCTTCAGCCATTGCTCGAACAGACGCGCGCCGGCCGATTCGCGCAGGCTGGCGCGCACGCGGGTCCAGGCCCGTGCCGCTTCGCTCTCCTGCACCGCATATCGACCATTGAACGCCACGCACAACCCTCCCCCGGCCGCGACACGGGTGTCGCAACGGCTCATGAAATCCACCAAAAAAAGTCCCCCGATGTGGTTCCCTGCCACGGTCGGATACGACGCTGAATGTCTGGGCGCGCGACGGCTGCCAGCGCGACAAGGGGAGGTTTAGGAACAAGCCGGTGAGTCGATCAAGACCGATGCCTGACACATTCTCGAAATAAACAAGTTGACTCGCGTGGAGCGGCCAAAATCCGTCGAAAATTTAACAAGCAGCTGAAATCAGGCCAGAATTCCAAAACGCACAAATATGGCTGCACGCGAATCGCGGGGAATCCATGACTCTTTGATGACAATACGCAGACGCAGCATAAGGCCCGCCGGAACGCATCCGACGGGCCTTATGCTTAATAAGTGCTGAAGCTGTTAGGCGAGCGCCGCGACGCGCTTCGTCAGCCGCGAGAACTTGCGGCTGGCGGTATTGCCGTGGAGCACGCCCCGCGCGACGCCGCGCGCCAGTTCCGGCTGCGCTTCGGCCAGCGCGGCGGTCGCCGCGGTCTTGTCGCCGGCGGCGAGCGCGGCTTCGACCCGCTTCACGAAGGTGCGGATACGGCCCACGCGGGCACCGTTGACTTCGGCCCGGCGCTGGTTGCGACGGATACGCTTCTTCGCTTGCGGCGTGTTCGCCATTGACGTCCTCGAAATCTGGTCGATGAAAAAAGGGCGCCGGGAAATCCCTTCGCCCTGGAAGCGGCGCCCTTAGCGCGGGATGCCGGCGCGGTCAACCACGCTGGCACTTCGGGCACCAGAAGGTCGATCGCCCGCCCTCGGCATAACGCGCCACGATTCCCCCGCAAGCGCATGCCTCGCCCTCGCGGCCGTAGACCGCGAACTGTTTGGAGAAATAGCCGAGCTCGCCATCGGGGCGGGCGTAATCGCGCAACGTCGATCCCCCCGCCTCGATCGCGGAGAGCAGCACCGCGCGAATCGCCTCGACCAGCCGGTCGAGCTTGGCACGCGACAGATCGCCCGCGGGGCGTTGCGGCGCGATGCGCGCGAGATGCAGCGCCTCGCAGACATATATATTGCCGAGCCCCGCGACGATCCGCTGGTCGAGCAGCATCAGCTTGATCGACGCGCGCCGCCCCGCGAGCGCCTTGTGCAGCCCAGCGCCGGTCAGGCCCGGGCCGAGCGGTTCCGGCCCCAGCGCCGCGAAGGCAGGGAATTCGGCCAATGCGTCGCTCGGCCACAGATCGACCGAGCCGAATCGACGCGGATCGTTGAGCGCGATGCGCCGCCCCGCGCCGGTATCGATCAGCAGATGATCGTGCGGCAGCAATTCGCCCGGGTCGATCCGCCACCGCCCCGACATGCCGAGATGGAAGATCAAGGTATCGCCGCGATCGGTGTCGATCAGGCCATATTTGGCGCGGCGCCCGAGCGCGACGACCCGCGTGCCCGTCATCCGCTGGCGCAGATCGACCGGGAACGGGCGGCGCAGGTCGGCGCGGCGCGTTTCGATCGCGGCGATCGTCGCGCCCTCCAGCACCGGCGCGAGCCCGCGGACGGTGGTTTCGACTTCGGGAAGCTCGGGCATGGTTCTCGCTTGCCTCTTGGCATCATGCCGGGCTCGACCCGGCATCCAGAGCCACACAGGCCATCGCTCGTTGCGCTGGATGCCGGATCAAGTCCGGCATGACGATGAATGGGATAGCGGGGATGCCGCCGCCCGCCGGGAATGTCGATCGACCCTAGCCCGCGCGCCCCGCCCCCGCTAGGGCTGCGTCGCATGAGCGAAACCGTCTCCTTTGGCTATGAAGAAGTATCGCCGGCGGAAAAGACCGCCCGCGTCGGCGGGGTCTTTGCCAGCGTCGCCAGCCGCTACGATCTGATGAACGACGCGATGTCCGCAGGGATGCACCGGCTGTGGAAGGATCGCTTCGTCCGCCGCGTGAAACCGCGCGCGGGCGAGCAGATCCTCGACATGGCGGGCGGCACCGGCGACATCGCCTTCCGCCTCCAGCGCGCCGGGGCGAGCGTCACGGTGGCGGACATCAACCCGGCGATGCTCGAAGTCGGGATCGAGCGCGCGCAGCAGCGCGGGATCGACGATCTCGTCTGGACCGAGGCCAATGCCGAGACGCTGACCTTCCCCGATCGTTTCTTCGACGGCTATACGATCGCCTTCGGCATCCGCAACGTCACCGATATTCCGAAGGCGCTGCGCGAGGCGCATCGCGTGCTGCGGCGCGGCGGGCGCTTCTTCTGCCTCGAATTCTCGACCACGCAATGGCCGGGGTTCCGCGAGGTCTATGACGCTTATTCGCACCATCTGGTGCCGCGCATCGGCGCCGCGCTGGCGCATGATCGCGACAGCTATCGCTACCTGATCGAATCGATCCGCCGCTTCCCGGACATGCCCGCGTTCGAGGCGATGATCCGCGACGCCGGCTTCGTCCAGACCAAGGTCGAGCCGCTGCTCGGCGGGCTGGTGGCGATCCATAGCGGCTGGAAGATTTGACCTCCGCGCTCGTTCATAGCTGGCGGCTCCTCAAATGGGGCCGGATTCTCGCGCGCCACGGGGCGCTGCGCGGGATCGAACGCGACGCGAATACCCCGCCGCGGCTGCGCCACCTGCTGCGCATCGCGCGGTTCGGCGCGCGCACCCCGGCGGTGCCGCGCTATGCCGATGCATTCCAGGCGATCGGCCCCGCCGCGATCAAGCTCGGCCAGACGCTCGCGACGCGCCCCGATCTGATCGGCGAGGCCGCGGCGCACGATCTGCTGCGGCTGCAGGATGCGGTGCCGCCGGTGCCGTTCGCGGAAATTCGCCCGATCTTGCGCGCGAGCCTCGGCCGCCCGCTCGAGGAATTGTTCCAGAGCATCGAGGAGGCGCCGGTCGGCGCCGCCTCGATCGCGCAGGTCCACCGCGCGGTGACGACCGACGGACGGCAGGTCGCGGTCAAGGTGCTGCGGCCGGGGGTCGAGGACGAATTCGCCCGTGCGATCGAGACCTATGAATGGGCCGCGGCGCAGGTCGAGCCGATGGGCGGCGAAATCGCGCGGCTCCAGCCGAGATTGGTGATCGAGACCTTCAAGCGCTGGACGGCGCGCGAGCTCGATCTGCGGCGCGAGGCGGCCTCGGCCTCCGAACTTGCCGAGGGGATGACCGCCGAGCCGGGCTATATCGTCCCGACGGTCGACTGGCAGCGCACCACCGGCAAGGTGCTGACGATCGAATGGATCGACGGCATCAAGCTCACCGATCGCGCCGCGCTGCTCGAAGCGGGCTTCGATCCGCCGGTGCTGGCGCGCACCCTGGTTCACGCCTTTCTGCGGCAGGCGATCGCCGAGGGCTTCTTCCATGCCGACATGCATCAGGGGAATCTGTTCGCCGTCCCCGGCAATCGCATCGCGGCGATCGATTTCGGCATCATGGGCCGGATCGACCGCCGCGCACGGATCTGGCTGGCGGAGATTCTCTACGGGCTGATCACCGGCAATTACCGCCGCGTCGCCGAGATCCACTTCGAGGCCGGCTATGTCCCGCCGCACCACAATGTCGCCGAGTTCGCCACCGCGTTGCGCGCGGTGGGCGAACCAATGCGCGGCCTGCCGGTGAAGGAAATGTCGATCGGGATGATGCTCGACGGGCTGTTCTCGATCACCCGCGATTTCGACATGGCGACCCAGCCGCATCTTTTGTTGCTCCAGAAGACGATGGTGATGGTCGAGGGCGTGGCGACCAGCCTCGATCCCGATATCAATATGTGGGACACCGCCGGACCGGTGGTGGAGGAATGGATCCGCACCGAGCTGGGGCCGGAAGCCGCGATCGCCGACCGGCTGATCGGCGATTTCCGCACGCTGGCGCGCCTCCCCGAGCTGGTCCGCCGCATCGAGGAGCGTTTTCCCGCACCCGGCGGCGCCCCCCCTGCCCCGCCGCTGCGCGATATCGAGGTGGTGCGGATCGGCGGCGGCTGGCGCTATGCCGCGGTGGCGCTGGTCGCGGCGGTCGCCGGAGCGGGCGCGGCACTGCTCGCGCTGCATTGGTGGTGAGTCGCTTCGCGCCGATCTGGCTCGCCGCGCCGTCGCGCTATGCCGGCTGGCCCACCGCACGGGCACGCGGCGCGCTGATCGTCCTGCTGTTGTTGATCGCCGCCTTCACGATCCAGCCGTGGCGCGGCGCGGCGGCGCCGGACAATGCGCGCCACGACAGCAGCTCGCTCGACGTCGCGCTCTATGACGTGATCGTCGGCGATATGCGGCACGGCGACGATTATTATCAGGCGGCAGCCCGCGAGATGCGCGCGCGGAGCTACCCGCTGCGCCCGTTCGTCACCGTCCGCTTGCCGACGCTGGCGCGGGTCAGGGCGGCGATGCCCGAATGGGGCGCGGTCCTGCTGCTATGGGGGCTGGTCGCCGCGACCGCGGCGGCGTGGCTGTCGCGGCTCGGCGAGTTCCTCCCCGCACGCGCGCCGCACATCATTGCGGGGCTGCTGCTCGCCGGCGGGTTGATCGCAGCGCTCCAGCCCGCGCTCGTCGCCTTTCACGAGATCTGGGCGGCGCTGCTGATCGCCTGGTCGCTCGCCGAGCGGCGCGCAGGGCGCTGGATCACCGCCGTCGCGCTGGCGACGAGCGCGATGCTGATTCGCGAGACCGCCGCACTATATGTGCTGGTGATGGCCGGCTTTGCATTGTTCGGCGGACACCGCCGCGAAACCTCGGGCTGGTGCCTGTCGTTGCTCGTGCTCGCGGCAGTGGTCGCATTCCATGCGCTCGCAGTGTCGCGAGTCACCGGGCCGCTCGACCTTGCGTCGGACGGCTGGAGCGGCCTCAACGGCGCGTGGTTCTACGCAATGACGCTGAAGCACGCGACGATCCTGGAGGTTTTCCCGTTCGCCGTCGCCGCGCCGGTGATCGCGCTGGCGCTGTTCGGCTGGACGGTGCCCGATCATCCGCTGGCGTCGCGCGTCGCGGCGATGCTGATCGCTTATGGCGTGCTGATCGGCTGTTTCGCGCGGCTCAACAATTTCTACTGGGGGCTGCTCGCCGCGCCGGTGCTGCTCGTCGGGTTGGCGTTCGTTCCCGACGGCCTGCGCGACCTGATCGCCGCCGCGCGTAACACGCGCCGCATCACGGTGACCCGGGTGGTCCGATAGGAATGGGAAGATGAAGCGCATCCTGTTGATCGTCGGC
The DNA here is from genome assembly GCA_017849555.1 of Sphingomonas sp. Taxonomy (GTDB): domain Bacteria; phylum Pseudomonadota; class Alphaproteobacteria; order Sphingomonadales; family Sphingomonadaceae; genus Sphingomonas; species Sphingomonas lycopersici. Next base: position 17,301 of record JAFIGU010000040.1, read on the forward strand.
GGCGGGATCGCCGCCTATAAAGCGTGCGAGCTGGTGCGGCTGTTGCGCAAGGCCGGCCACCGCGTCCGCTGCGTGCTGACCGAAAGCGGCGCGCATTTCGTGACCCCGATGACGCTCGCGGCTTTGTCGGAGGACAAGGTCTATACGACCTTGTGGGACCTCAAGGACGAGGCGGAGATGGGGCATATCCAGCTCAGCCGCGAGGCCGATCTGGTGGTCGTCGCGCCCGCCACCGCCGATCTGCTCGCGCGGATGGCGGCAGGAATCGCCGACGATCTCGCCACCACCTTGCTGCTCGCCACCGACAAGCCGGTGCTGGCGGCGCCGGCGATGAATGTGCGCATGTGGCAGCACGCGGCGACCCGCCGCAACGTCGCCCAATTGCGCGCCGACGGGGTGACCGTGCTCGAACCCGATGAAGGCGCGATGGCGTGCGGCGAATATGGCCCCGGCCGGCTGCCCGAGCCGCCGGCGATCTTCGCCGCGATCGAGGCCGCGCTTGCCGCGCGCGATGCGCCCGCGCCGCTCGCCGGCAAGCATGTCCTGATCACCGCCGGGCCGACCCACGAGCCGATCGATCCGGTGCGCTACATCGCCAATCGCAGCTCCGGGAAACAGGGGTTCGCGATCGCCGGCGCGCTCGCCCGGCTCGGCGCGCGGGTGACGCTGGTCGCCGGCCCGGTCGCGCTGCCGACCCCCCTCGGGGTGACCCGCGTCGATGTCGAGACGGCGCGCGAGATGGCGGCGGCGGTCGATGCGGCGCTCCCGGCGGACGCCGCGGTGATGGTCGCCGCGGTGGCGGACTGGCGCGCGAAGGGCGCCGCGCCGCAGAAGATCAAGAAGGACGGCAGCGGTGGCACCCCGACGCTGCGGCTGGCGGAGAACCCCGACATATTGGCGACGCTGGCGAAGGGCGACCACCGCCCCCGCCTCGTCATCGGCTTCGCCGCCGAAACCGAGCAGGTGATCGATCACGCCACCGCCAAGCGCGCGCGCAAGGGCGCGGACTGGATCGTCGCCAACGACGTATCGGGCGACGTGATGGGCGGCGACGCCAATACGATCCATATCGTCACCGCCGACGGGGTCGAAAGCTGGGAGAAATTGCCCAAGGACGCGGTCGCCGATCGGCTGGCGACGCGGATCGCGGACGCCTTGGACTAAGACCGCCCCGTCTCCCGGGATCGCCCCGCTGATTGTCGACGGCTTACGTCGGCCCCGCTAGCGCGTTGCAATGGCCGCGCTATATGATGCGACGATGCTCGAACCGATCTCGATCAAGTTGAAGCGCCTGCCGCACGGCGAAGGTCTGCCGCTCCCCGTCTACGCGACCGCCGGCGCGGCGGGAATGGATGTGGTGGCGGCGGAAGACGTGACGCTCGCCCCCGGCGCGCGCCACGCCGTCGCGACCGGCTTCGCGCTTGCCATTCCGGCGGGCTATGAGGTGCAGGTGCGCCCGCGCTCGGGCCTTGCGCTCAATCACGGCGTCACCTGCCTCAACACCCCCGGCACGATCGACAGCGACTATCGCGGCGAGGTGAAGGTGATCCTCGCCAATCTCGGCGACGCGGCATTCGCGGTAACGCGCGGCCAGCGAATCGCGCAGCTCGTCCCTGCCCTCGTGCAACGCGCCACGCTGGCGGAGGTCGCGACGCTGGACGATACGACGCGCGGCGCCGGCGGGTTCGGGTCGACCGGCTTGTGATCCTGCTCGCCGCCCTTCTTCTGCAACTTCAAGCGCCACCGGCGCCGGCGCCCGCCCCGGTCATCGCGCCGCCGCCCGCCGACTGGACGCAGCTGCCCGATCTGCCGCTGGCCCGCCACTGGCCGAGCGGCGCGAGCCTGTCGCCGTTCGTGCAGGCCGAAGTCGCGGCGGGGCGGTGCGCGGCGGCGCAGCGCGGCAGCGACGGCTATGTGCTGCGGGTCGATCTGGCGGTGCTGATCGACAATGCCGGAACGGTGCGGCGGATCGTGCCCCGCGCGATCGGCTGCCCGACGGTCGAACAATATTCGGCCGGCATCGTCTCGCGCGTCACGCGAGACAATGTGCCGACCCCGCAATCGGATACCTGGTACCGCACCGCGCTCACCTTCTCATGGAGGGATTGACGCTCGAGCCCGACGAACTGGCGCGTTACGCGCGCCATATCGTCCTCAAGGAAATCGGCGGTGCCGGGCAGCTGCGATTGAAGCGCGCGACCGTCGCGCTGGTCGGCGCCGGGGGCATCGGCTCACCCGCGATCCAATATCTCGCCGGCGCGGGGGTCGGGCGGCTGATCCTGATCGACGACGATCGCGTCGACGCCTCCAATCTCCAGCGACAGACGATCTTCCGCACCACCGACGTGGGGACGCCGAAGATCGCCGCCGCCGCGCGGGCGGCAACCGCGATCAACCCGCATGTCGCGATCGAACAACGACCGGTGCGGCTCGATCGCGACAATGCACCCGCGCTGCTCGACGGCGCGGACGTCGTGATCGACGGTAGCGACAGTTTCGACACCCGTCTCGCGGTTGCCGATGCTGCGCTCGGCGCGCGCATCCCGCTCGTTTCGGCGGCGGTCGGCCAGTTCGAAGGACAAGTCGCAGTCTATCGTGGCTGGGAAGCGGACAAGCCGTGCTACCGCTGCCTCGTCGGCGACGATCCCGCGCGCGAAGGCGTGTCCTGCGCAGAAGACGGCGTGCTCGGCCCAATGGTCGGCATGATCGGCAGCCTTGCCGCACTCGAAGCGATTCGTGCGATCGTGCCGTTCGGCGAAGACCCGGCGGGGAAATTGTTACTCGCGGATTTACTCTATTTTACATTTCGCACCATCCGATTGCCGAAGGACCCCGGCTGCCGTTGCAGAATTACAACTGGATGACGCAGCACCGCGGAACTTTGTTAACGATCGGGCTTTAGAGGCTTGCAAAGCCCGGAGGTTGATGCAATTAGGCCGACGGACCGGAAAGGGAGTTTTTCAATGCGTCTTGCCAAGTACATTGCCGCTGCTGCCGCTGCTTCGCTGGCGGTTGCCCCGGCTATGGCCGCTTCGGCCAATCCGGCGTCCAGCCTTTCGATCGGCCAGGCCCGTGCGGCGTCGCCGAGCGCGAAGAAGGACAAGCTGGCCGGCGGTGGCGTGATCGTCGCCGTTCTCGCGGCGGCTGCTGTGATCGCGGGCATCGTTGTGATCGCCGACTCGGATAGCAAGTCGAGCAGCAACTGATTTCCCCGAGAAATCGGAAGAAATAGCGGTCTTCGGGCCGCTATTTTTTTGCCTGCGATCCGGCGGCAGGGCGACGACGCATCCGTCCGAATGAGCGTAGAGCGTTGGCCGGCAACATTGCTTTCCACCCCGGCGCGGGCCGGAGTCCAGTTACTATCGGCCCGATGCTGGACCCGGCCTCCGCCGGGGCGGATGATATTATGCGGTCAGATCGCGTAATGCGCGCGATACCAGTCGACGAATGCGCGCACCCCGCGCTCGATCGACGTCGACGGCGTGAAGCCCAGATCGCGCGCGGCCGCGGCGATATCCGCATAGGTCGCCGAAACGTCGCCCGGCTGCATCGGATGCAGTTCGCGCACCGCCGGCCGGCCGCAGGCTTCCTCGATCACCTCGATCAGCCGCGTCAGTTCTTCGGCATTGTTGTTGCCGAGATTGTAGATGGCATGCGGGGAAATGCTGCCGCCGGGCTTCGCTGCCCCGTCATCAGCCGGCGGCCGATCGAGCGCGGCGAGGACGCCGGCGACGATATCGTCGATATAGGTGAAGTCCCGCCGCATCGCGCCGCCGTTGAACACCTTGATCGGCTGACCTGCCAGAATCGCCGCGGTAAACAGCCACACCGCCATCTCCGGCCGCCCCCACGGCCCGTACACCGTGAAGAAACGCAACCCGGTCTGCGGGATGCGGAACAGATGTGCATAGCTTTCGCTAAGCAACTCGTCCGACTTCTTGGTCGCCGCGTAAAGCGAGACGGGATGATCGGCGCGATCCTCCACCCGGAACGGCAATTGGCGGTTGCCGCCATAGACCGAGGAAGATGAGGCATAGACGAGATGGCGCACCGCCAGCCCGCGCGCCAGTTCGAGCATGTTGACGTGCCCGGCAAGGTTCGAGCGAACATAGGTACGGGGGGTTTCCAGCGAGTAACGCACCCCCGCCTGCGCCGCGAGATGGACGATCCGGTCCACCTGACGCCCGGCGACCGCCGCATCGAGCGCTTCGTCGTCGGCGATATCGCCCTTCACGAACGCGACCGCGTCACCGAAACGCGCGCGCAGATCGGCCAGCCGCGCGTGTTTGAGCGCGGGATCGTAATAATCGTTGAGATTGTCGATCCCGACCACCTGCTCGCCGCGCGCGGCGAGCGCGGCGGCAACGGCGTGGCCGATAAAACCCGCGATCCCGGTGACGAGGACCGTCAAGCGAGCAACTGCCGCGCGAAATCGCGCACCACCGGCCCGATATCGTCCCGCGCCAGCGCGAGCGCGAGATTGGCCTGGATATAGCCGGCCTTGTCGCCGCAATCATACCGCTGACCGTCGAACATCACGCCGCTGAACGGCTGCTGCCCGATCAGCTGCGCCATCGCATCGGTGAGCTGGATTTCGCCGCCCGCGCCGCGGACGGGATTGTCGAGGATCTTCATCACCTCGGGCTGCAGGATGTAACGGCCCGGAATCATCAGGTTGGACGGCGCGGTGCCCAAAGCGGGCTTTTCGACCAGCGCCGCCACCTCCACGACGCGGCCGTCGCGCGCGCCGGGGGAGATGATGCCATATTTGTCGGTCTGCTCCGCCGGAATCTCCAGCGCCCCGATCACATTGCCGCCGGTGCGCTGATAGACCTCGACCATCTGCGCGAGCAGCCCGGGCTGGCCGACCATCAGCTCGTCCGGCAGCAGCACCGCGAACGGCTCGTCGCCGACGATCTCGCGCGCGCACCACACCGCGTGGCCCAGCCCGAGCGGCTCCTGCTGGCCGACATAAACCGGCGAGCCGGGCTTCTGCCGGATGCCCTCGATCGCCGCGAGGCTCTTGCCGCGGTCCTTGAGCGTCGCCTCCAGCTCGTAGGAAATGTCGAAATGATCCTCGAGCGCCGATTTACCGCGCCCGGTGACGAAGATGATCTGCTCGATCCCCGCCTCGAGCGCTTCCTCCACCGCATATTGGATCAGCGGCTTATCGACGATGGTCAGCATCTCCTTCGGCATCGCCTTGGTCGCCGGAAGGAAGCGGGTGCCGAGGCCCGCGACGGGAAAAACGGCCTTACGCAATGGCTTGATCGACATTCATTCATCCCCGATGCAACGCGGCCGGCATTATCCATCGCCGTCGGCGGCGACAATTCCCTTAACTATGCGGGCAAGGTTAGCCCGTCCTTAAACAACGACGAATAGAGCAGGCGGCGATGAAGATCCTGCTCATATTCGGCACCCGGCCCGAAGCCATCAAATTGTTTCCGGTCGCCCGTGCGCTGGCGGAGACGCCCGGCGTGGACCCGTTGATCTGCGTCACCGCGCAGCATCGCGGGCTGCTCGATCAGGTGCTGGCGATCGCCGGGCTGACCCCCGATGTCGACCTCGACCTGATGGAACCGGGGCAGACGCTCGATCGGCTCACCGCGCGGCTGCTCACCGGGCTCGGCGAGGCGATGGACCGCCTCAAGCCGGATCGGGTGATCGTCCAGGGCGATACCGCCACCGCGATGACAGGAGCGCTGGCGGCTTATTATCGCCGCATCCCGGTGGCGCATGTCGAGGCCGGGCTGCGTTCGGGCAATATCTATCACCCCTGGCCGGAGGAGGTGAACCGCCGCATCGTCGCGCCGATCGCCGACCTGCACTTCGCCCCCACCGCCACCGCCGCCGAGTCGCTGGCGCGCGAGAATATCACCGCCGGGGTTCACGTTACCGGCAATACCGTGATCGACGCGCTGCAATGGACCAGCGCGCGGATCGCCGCCGATCCCGCGCTCGCCACGGGGCTCGACCCGATCGCGGCGCGCTTCGCGGGGAAGAAGATCGTTCTCGTCACCACGCATCGCCGCGAGAATTTCGGCGACGGGATGGCCAATATCGCCAATGCCATCGCGCGCATCGCCGCGCATGACGATGTCGCGGTGCTGTTCCCGATGCATCCCAATCCCAATGTCGGCGCGGTGATGGACGCGATCCTCGGCGACCGGCCGAACGTCGCGCGGATCGATCCGCTCGATTACCCGCATTTCATCCGCGCGCTGGGGCTGTGCCACCTCGCGCTGAGCGATTCGGGCGGGGTGCAGGAGGAAGCGCCCGCGCTGGGCAAGCCGGTGCTGGTGATGCGTGATACGACCGAGCGGCCCGAGGGGATCGCTGCCGGCACGGCGCGGCTGGTCGGCGCCGACGCCGATCGCATCGTTTCCGAAGTTTTCACGCTTATCAACGACAAGGCAGCCTATGCCGCGATGGCGCGCGCCCATAATCCGTTCGGGGACGGCCAAGCCGCCTCGCGGATCGCACGGGTGATTGCAGGGGGTTGATTGCCGATGATGGGCGAGGTTGAGCTGAAGGTCGCGGTGCTCGGGCTGGGCTATATCGGCCTGCCCACCGCCGCGGTGATCGCGCGCACCGGGGCAAAGGTGGTCGGCATCGACGTCGATCCGGCGGTGGTCGAGACGGTCAATTCGGGCCGCGTGCATATCGAGGAAGTCGATCTCGACGGGCTGGTTTCGGGCGTGGTGGCGCGCGGCAATCTGCGCGCCTCGCTCGCGATCGAGCCAGCGGACGTCTTCGTCATCGCGGTCCCCACGCCCTTCGGCGAGGATCACGCGCCCAATATCGGCTATGTGCTGCGCGCCGCGACGACGATCGCGACGGTATTGAAGCCGGGCGACACCGTGGTGCTCGAATCCACCTCCCCCGTCGGCACGACCGAGGAGGTGCGCGATCTGCTCGCCAAATTGCGCCCCGACCTCAAGGTGCCGGGCGCGTCGGGCGAGGCGGCGGACGTCGCGATCGCTTATTGCCCCGAACGCGTGCTGCCGGGGCGCATCCTCGTCGAGCTGATCGATAACGATCGCGTCATCGGCGGGATCACCCCGCGCTGCGCGCGCAAGGCCCTCTCCTTCTACCGCCGCTTCGTGCGCGGCGCCTGCGTCACCACCAATGCGCGCGCGGCGGAGATGACCAAGCTGACCGAAAACGCCTTCCGCGACGTCAACATCGCCTTCGCCAACGAGCTGAGCATCGTCGCGGACAAGATGGGGGTCGATGTATGGGAGGTGATTCGCCTCGCCAACCGCCACCCGCGGGTCAACATCCTCCAGCCCGGCCCTGGCGTCGGCGGGCATTGCATCGCGGTTGATCCGTGGTTCCTCGTCCACGCCGATCCCGCCGGAACCCCGCTGATCCGCACCGCGCGCGAAGTCAACGACGGCAAGACCGACTGGGTGATCGAGCGCGCAACCGAATTGCTCGAGGCGCTGCCGGGCGCGCCGGTCGCCTGCCTCGGGCTCGCCTTCAAACCCAATATCGACGATTTCCGCGAAAGCCCCGCGCTCAAGGCGGTCGAGGCGTTGACCGAGCGCTTCGGCGAGCGGATCGCGGTGGTCGAGCCCTATGCGCGCGCGCTCCCCGCTTCACTGGCCGCGGCCGGCGCGCGGCTGATCGACATCGATAGCGCGCTGGCCGATTGCCCGATCATGATCGTGCTGGTCGATCACGATATCTTCCGCTCGGTGCCGGCGGAGGAACGCGCCGACAAATATGTCCTCGACACCCGCGGCATCTGGGGCGACGCGATCCCCGGCAAATCGCTGCCCGCGATCCGCCGGCACGCCGCCTGACGACGGGCCCGAACGCGGGATTCCCTTGAGCCTGCCGGCGGCGCGGCTATATCGTCGCGCGTCCATATGGTGATTTCGCGTCTCTTCCGTAAATCGGCCCCTGCCCCCGTCGTCGAGCCGCCGCGATTGCCCGCGGGGCTGCGCGTCTATGCGATCGGCGACATCCACGGGCGGCGCGACTGCTTCGACGATTTGCTCGCGCTGATCGACCGCGACAGCGCGACCGCGACGGGCGAAGTGCAGCTGATCCTGCTCGGCGACCTGATCGATCGCGGCCCCGAGTCGCGCGGCGTGGTGGAGCGCGCGATGGCGCTCGCCGCGTCGGACCGCATCTGCCATTTCATCAAGGGCAATCACGAAGAATTGCTGCTCCACGCCGCCGAGGGCGATCGCAGCGCGCTATCGGTCTTCCACCGCGCGGGCGGGCGCGAGACGCTGCTCAGCTACGGCGTCGACCCCGACGTCTATGACGCATGCGATTTCGAGCAGCTCGCCGGGCTGATCCGCGACGCGGTGCCCGCCGAGCATCTCGCCTTCCTCGATTCGTTCGGCAACGGCGTCGCGCTCGGCGATTATCGCTTCGTCCATGCCGGCATGCGCCCCGGGCTGCCGTTCGACGAACAGCGCGACTCCGACCTGCGGTGGATCCGCCGCGATTTCCTGACCTATGAGGGCAGTTTCGACGGTGTGGTCGTCCACGGGCATACGATCAGCGATGCCCCGGAAATCCGCCACAACCGGATCGGGATCGATACCGGCGCCTTCGCCAGCGGCCGCCTGACCGCGCTGGTGCTCGAGGGCGAAAGCCAGCGGATCATCGAATCGCGCAAGGCGCCGGGCAACTACTGAAAATCGAACGAGGCCTGATCGTCAGGCAATCTCAAAACATCGTCATTCCCGCGAAGGCGGGAATGACGAAAACGATGGGAGTCCGCCCTGCTTACGGGTGCGGCGGCGCGCCCGGGACGCCTTCTGCGCCAGCACCAGCAGCACCGGCCGCGCCCGCGCCGCCCATTTGCTGCTGCATCTGCATCTGGCGGATCACCGCCTCAGGCAGGAAGTCGATCATCTCGACGTCGAACACCAGGGTCGAATTGCCCGGGATCGGCCCCTTCGTCTCGGCGCCATAACCGAGCGACGGCTTGATCCAGAAGCGATACTTCGAGCCCTTGGGCATCAGCTTCAGCCCTTCGCTGAAGCCCGGCACCACCCCGGTCACCGGGAACGGGGTCGGCTGCTGCGACTTGTCGAAGGTCGTGCCGTTGAGCAGCTTGCCCTCGTAATTCACCAGCACCACGTCGGTATCGGTCGGCTTCGCGCCGTTGCCGGGGGTCAGCACCTTATATTGCAGACCCGACGCGGTGGTCACGACGCCCTTTTGGCGGGCGTTGCGGGTGAGGAAATCGTCGCCCTGAAACGCGAGCGCGGTCGCCGCGACCAGCGCGGCGACGATGCCGACCACCAGCCACACGATATAGCTGCGCTTGACGGGCGGAATCGGGACGGCGGTGACGGTCGACATACTAACCCTCAAGGATGAGCCGGGTCGCGCCACGCACGCCCCGTCGCGATTCGGATTCCACGCGCCGCCCGCCGGAGCGGGGGCGGCACGATAGGTCTTGCTTACCGGGCGCCGTCGCGCTCGGCGCGCTTGCGCTCCAGCTTGCGGGCGCGGCGCACGGCAGCGGCACGCTCACGCGCGCGCTTTTCCGACGGCTTCTCATAGTGGCGACGGAGCTTCATCTCGCGATAGACGCCCTCACGCTGCAGCTTCTTCTTGAGCGCGCGCAGCGCCTGGTCGACGTTATTGTCGCGAACGATGATCTGCATAAACCCGCACTTCTCCGAATCGATGGCTTTCGGCCAAACACCTAACCCGGCGACGAACAACGTCCGCGCCGTGAACGAAGGTCCCCTATCAGCGTGCCGCCACAAAGGCAAGTTAGGCGTCATACAAGTGCAATTGTTTCAGCGGTGAAACGCGCGCGAGACATGGCTCGCCTAATCGGCGGTTCATGCTACATCCCATCGCCGATATGGATATGGAAACGCGCCTGCTGATCGTGGACGACGATCCCGGCATCCGCGAGCTGACCGCGGGCTTCCTCGCCACCCACGGTTATATCGTCGACACCGCTGCCGACGGCACCGAGATGCGCCGGCTGCTCGCCACCGAAAATTACGCGCTGATCGTGCTCGACGTGATGATGCCGGGCGAGGACGGGCTATCGATCCTGCGCTCGCTCGACCGCGCCACTTCCCCCGCGGTGATCATCCTGTCGGTGATCGGCGAGGAGATCGATCGGATCGTCGGGCTGGAAATGGGCGCCGACGATTATGTCGCCAAGCCCGCCAACCCACGCGAATTGCTCGCGCGAATCCGCTCGGTGCTGCGCCGCAACCAGGGCGGCGCGCGCGCCGCGCCGGGCGAACGGCCGCATCTGCGCTTCTCTGGCTGGCGGCTCGATCCGGTCGGGCGGCAGCTGATCGATCCCGAAGACGTGGTGATCAACCTGTCCGACGGCGAGTTCCGCCTGCTGCTCGCCTTCGTCGAGCATCCGCGCCGGGTGATGACCCGCGATCAGCTGCTCGATCTGTCGCGCGGGGTGAATGCCGAGCATTTCGACCGCGCGATCGACGTGCAGATCAGCCGCCTCCGCCGCAAGCTCGCGCGCGACGGGGATGACGAGCTGATCCGTACCGTGCGCAACGAAGGCTATATGTTCGTCGTCGATGTCGACCGTCGCTGATCCCCGCGCGTCGCGCTCGATCGCGGCGCCGATCGTCGTGCTGGTGCTGGGCGCGGTGGTGCTCACCGCGGTGGTGCTGTTCGTCGTCACCTTCAACGGCCCCCCGCCGAAGGACCCGCCGCGCGGCATCGCCAGCATCGCTTATGCGATGCGCACCGGGCGCCAGCCCGGCGATCCCGGCCCGCCGCTGCGCATCTATACCGCCGATCGTCCGCCGGTGTCGTTGGGGCGGGAGCGTCCCGATGCCGATGCCGCGCGCCGGCTGGCCGCCGCGCTCAACGTGCCGGCGCAGGACGTGGTCGCGCTGATCTTCCGCACCCCGCCCGGCATCCCCAGCGCGTTCATCGGCGGCTTCGCCTTCGGCTGGCGCACCCCGGCGGGGTGGCGGATCGTCGAGGGACGCCCCGGCCCGCGCTTCAGCAACTGGCACAGCCGCACGCTCGTCGCGATGCTCATCACGATCGCGCTGCTCGCGATTCCGGCGTGGTGGATCGCGCTCGCCATCTCACGCCCGCTGCGCCGGCTCGCCGATGCGGCGGATCAGGCGCGCGCGGGGGCGGCGCGCCCGGTCTTTCCCGCGCGCGGCCCGGCCGAGGTGCGCGCGCTGACTACCGCGGTCGCCGACATGCACGATCGCCTCGCGCGCCACGCCGAGCAGCGCACCGCGATGCTCGCGGCGATCGCGCACGATATGGGCACCCCGCTGTCGCGGCTCGCCTTCTGGATCGAGCAATTGCCCGAGGAAGCCCGCAACCGCGCGGTCGCCGACATCGATGAGATGCGTGCGATGATCAGCGACACTTTGGGCTTCGCGCGCGACGAGGCGGGCGAGCGCGACGCGTCGCTGGTCGAGCTCGGCAGCCTGCTCGACAGCGTGGTCGAGGATATGAGCGTCGGCGGCGCGGCGGTGTCGCTTTCGCCCGGCTCGCGCGCGGTGGTGCGCGGCGATCCGCGCGCGTTGCGGCGGATGCTCACCAATTTGATTGGCAATGCGATCCGCTATGGCGGCGCGGCGCGGGTCAATTGGACGACCGAGGAAACCACCGCGACGATCCGCATCGAGGACGACGGCCCGGGGATCGACCCGGCTCAGGCCGAGCGATTGTTCGACCCGTTCGTCCGCGGCGACCCTTCGCGCAACCGCGCGACCGGTGGCACCGGGCTGGGCCTGGCGATCGCCCGCGCGATCGTCGCGCGACACGAAGGCCAGGTCAGCCTCGCCAACCGCGACAGCGGCGGCGCGATCGCCACCGTCAACCTGCCGCTTGCGCTGGGGCGCTGATCCTTCTCGTCATTCCCGCGCAGGCGGGAATCCACTCCGGCTGGCGGCGCGGCTCTATTGCTGACCTGTGCGAACGGACCCCCGCCTTCGTGGGGATGACGGGGGAATCGAGCATCCCCGGCGTGGCCGCATTGAAACAATCTGAAATGTTTGGGCGGCCTGTTGAAATATCGGCGTGATGTTGTCCCGCGAAATGGTCCCTCGACGCTTACGGCGGCAACCGGCCTTGCGAGCAGGCCGGCGATCCGCCGCACGAGATGGCGCAGCGATTCGTCGTCGCGCCCGCCCCCGCCAGACTCCCGGCTGGCGGGGGCTTTCGTTTCCGGGGTGATCCCGGCGTTGCCCCGGCCCGGTTTGACCCGTAGGAGCGCAGATATGCACGGCGCCCCTCTCGTCCTTTACAACAGCCTCACCCGCGAGCTGGAAACCTTCGCGCCGCTCGCGGCCCCCAAGGTCGGCGTCTATTCGTGCGGGCCGACGGTCTATAATTACGCCCATGTCGGCAATCTGCGCGCTTATGTGTTCACCGACACGCTGGCACGCGCCTTGCGGTGGAAGGGCTATGACCTCACCCATATCATCAACATCACCGATGTCGGCCATCTGACCTCGGACGCCGACGCCGGCGACGACAAGATGGAAGCGGCGGCGAAGAAATCGGGCCAGGATATCTGGGCGATCGCCGCGCATTATACGCAGGCGTTCAAGCAGAACCTCAAAGACCTCAACATCGGCGATCCCAGCCGCTTCCCGCTCGCCACCGATCATATCGCCGAGATGATCGATTTCGCGCGGTCGATCGAGGCCAAGCATTGCTATCAGCTCGACAGCGGGCTCTATTTCGACGTCTCGACCGTCCCCGATTACGGCCGGCTCGCCCGCGCGCGCGACGATGAGGGCGAAAGCCGGATCGACCCCGTCGCCGGTAAGCGCCACGCGCAGGACTTCGCGATCTGGCGCACCTCCCCGCCGGGCGAGAACCGCCAGATGGAATGGGATTCGCCCTGGGGCCGCGGCGCGCCGGGCTGGCATCTCGAATGCTCGGTGATGAGCAAGAAATATCTCGGCGAGAAATTCGACATCCACACCGGCGGGATCGACCACCGCGAGATCCACCACCCCAACGAGATCGCGCAGAACCAGGCGCATTGCGGCTGCGCCGATACCGGCGCGACTTTGTGGATGCACAATAACTTCCTCGTCGAACGCGCGGGGAAGATGAGCAAATCCTCGGGCGAGTTCCTCACGCTGGCGGCGCTGGTCGATCGCGGCTTCCACCCGCTCGCCTATCGGATGCTGTGCCTGCAGGCGCATTATCGCAGCGAGCTCGAATTCTCGTGGGAGAATCTCGCCGCGGCGCAGGTGCGGTTGAAGCGGCTGGTCCAGGCGGTCGAGGGGCTGCGCGCGCGCCCGCCCGCCCCGTCGGCGCAATCGGCGGCGATGTATCGCGAACAGCTCGACGCCGCGCTGTCGGACGATCTCAACACCCCGAAGGCGCTGCCGGTGCTCGATGCGATGCTCGCCGAGCGCAAGATCGCGCCGCAGGAGCGGCTGCTCGCGCTGGCCGATTTCGACGCCCTGCTCGGGCTCGATCTGTCGCGCCTCCGCCGCGAGGATTTGCGCGTGCGACCGGCCAGCGCGACGATCGACGAGGCCGGCATCGCGGCGCGCCTCGCCGAACGCCGCGAGGCGCGCGCGGCGAAGGACTTCGCCCGTTCCGACGCGATCCGCGACGAGCTGATCGCCGCCGGGGTCGAGGTGATGGACGGCGATGCGCTGGCATGGGACTGGCGGGTGACGGTTTAAAGCACGGTCATCCCGTCAAAATCTGTCACGTCGCATTTTCGGCGGGGTGAAGATCGGATAGCGACGTCGCGATGAGCAGTCGCCAGACCTCAAGGCACCAGCGCCTCCGCCGCGGCGCGCCGTTGCGCCGGGCCAACCGATGGCCGATCTGGCTCGATGTCCTCCTGCGGCTCGGCGTGGCGTTCCTGCTGGTCGGGATCGTCGTGCTCGTCCATTGGTCCGACCGGGCCGGGCTGCATGACAGCCACGACGGCCAGATCAGCTTCCTCGATGTCGTCTATTTTACGATGATTTCGGTGACGACGACGGGCTTCGGCGACATCACGCCGGTGTCCGATCGTGCGCGCCTGATCGAGGCGGTGATCGTGACCCCGATCCGCATCGCGGTCCTCTTCATCTTCATCGGCACCGCCTATCGCTTCGTGCTCAAGCAGACATGGGAAAAATGGCGCATGGCCCGCATTCAGGCAAAGCTTACCGACCATATCGTCGTCCTGGGCTTCGGCGTCAGCGGCAGCGAAGCAGTGCGCGAGCTGATCGCGCGCGGCAGCGATCCGGCGCAGATCGTCGTCGTCGACGGCGCGCGCCACCGCGTCGACGCCGCCGAACAGATGGGCTGTAACGTGCTGGAGGGCGATGCGTCGAACGACGACACGTTGCTCGACATCCGCGTGGAACGGGCACGGTCGGTGCTGGTATCGGCGGGGCGCGACGACACGACGATCCTGATCGTGCTGACGGTGCGCCATCTGGCGCCGCAGGTCCCGATCAGCGTGGTCATCCGCTCGCAGGACAATGAGCTGCTCGCGCGGCAGGCCGGTGCGACCAATGTCATCAATCCGGTCAGCTTCACCGGCCTGCTGCTCGCCGGATCGGCGCAGGGCGAGCATGTCGCCGATTATATCGCCGATCTCGCCGGGATCGACGGGCGCGTCCAGCTTCGCGAGCGGGCGATCGTCGACGATGAAATCGGTCGCAGCATCGACGAACTCGCGACCAGCGGACGCGGACTGAGCCTGTATCGCCAGGGCAAGGCCTATGGTTTCTGGGAAAAAGAGGCCAGGCTCCTGCAGCGCGACGATATCATCGTCGAGGTCGTCGTTCGCGATCCGCGGGGCGCGAAATCGTAATCGGGCGGCAAATGCCTCGCTTCCCTTGAGCGTCAGGATCGCCTCTCCCCGTTCGCCCTGAGCTTGTCGAAGGGCGTCGTGTCGCCCGATAGGTTGGACGCCCTTCGACAGGCTCCGGGCGAACGGATCATATTTTGCGCTCGATGCTCTAGAAATGACGCTCCAGCGGCAGCTCGCCCAGTGCAAGCGCCCAAGGGTGGACCCGTTCCTCATAGACCGAGACATAGGGCGGCGGAAAAGCGGGGTCGGCGAACGCGCCCACCGCAACCGAGACGAACCCCGGCATGGCGTTGGGCTCCCAATAGACCGTCGCGCCGCAGGTCGGGCAGAAATGCAACGTCGCCGATTCGCCGCTATCGCCACGCCGCGTCCATTGCGACGAATCTCCCTCGATCGTCACCTGTTCGCGCGGATAGCGCGCCTGCGCGCCGAAGATGCTGCCGGTCCGCTTCTGGCATTCGAGGCAATGGCAGATCGAGATGCGCACCGGCTCCCCGTTGCACGCCAGATGGAGCTGTCCGCAACTGCACGCCGCTGTTCGTTTCGTCATGAGCTCTCCCCTATTTCATCGGCTGATCGCGCTGGGCGACGAGCGCCGGGATCGACGGGCGCGGCGGCGCGGCAGCCAGAGTCGCCGCCTCCGCCTCGATCGCCGCGACGCGCAACTTTGTCGCCGGATGGGTACGGCTGCGGAAAAAGCCGCCGTCGATCTCCCCGCCGTGCGCCCGCCAGAAACGCGCCGCCACCGCCGGATCATAACCCGCATTGTAGAGCAGATGAACGCCCAGCCGGTCCGCTTCCTCCTCCGCACGCTGTGAAAGGCGCGCATTGCGGCCAAGCTCGCCGAACAGCCCCCCCTTCACCCCCGCCGCCTCGAGCCGCGCGCGATGCCTGAGCACGATATGCGCCAGCTCGTGCGCCGCGACCACCGCCACCTCCTCGTCGCGGTAGCGCTCGAGGAAGCGGACCCCGATCTGCACCACGCGGCCGTTCGATTGCGCGGTCATCTCCGGGCCGAGCACCACCTCGAAGGTCGCGGCGCAGCCCGGCGTCGCCGCGACCGACACGTCGCGCCGCTCGCGGTCGCGGACGATCGTGAAGCGCACCGTCTCCCCGCCGCGCGCGATCGCCGCCAGCGCGGCATCGCGATCGACCACCGACGGCGGCTTGGCGGTCGCTGTGAGCGGGTGGCCATCGATCGCCGCCACCGCGTCATTGGCGCGGAGCCCCGCGCGCGCGGCGGGCGATTCGGCGACCACCGCCTCGATCGCTACCGGTGTCGCGAAGTCGAAGGCGCGCCGAGCCGCGGCCTCGGTCACCACCTCATATTGCGTGATCGCGTGGAGCACCGCCCCGGTCGCCGGCGCGCGCGCGTCGCATAACGCGGCATTGGCGGTCGCCAGCCGCCAGCCGATCGTTGCCAGGCGCTGATCGTAACTGCGCAGAACCTCAAGACTTTCGACCGATAGCCCGGTGGGAGCCGCGGCGATCGCGGGGGTGATTGGGGCGAGCAGCAGCGTCGCTGCGACGATATGAACTTTCCTCACGATCGTAACGATAGGCGCGGCACGATCGCGACGCTATCGTCGTGGCGATGAAAGCCGTTCTGCCAGCGCTCGCCCGTCCGCTCGTCGAGCCCCACCTCCCCGCCGGCCTCTCCGTCGACTGGTGGCAACACGCGCAAGAGGCGAAGGAGATGATCGCCGAGGCCGACATCGCGTGGGTTGATATGGAGAACAGCGCCAAGGTCGCCGAAACGATTCGCGCCGCCGGGCCGCAGCTCAAATGGGTCTCGACGATCTACGCCGGGCTCGATGCCTTTCCGCTGGATTTCCTGCGCGCGCAGCAGGTTACGGTGACGAACGGTGCCGGCATCAACGCGATCCCGGTCGCCGAATATGCGGTGATGGGGGTGCTGACCGCCGCCAAGCGCTTCGACAATATCGTCCGCGCCGCCGATCGCCACGAATGGCTGCTCGAAGCGCCGGGGATGATCGAGGTCACCGGGTCGCGTGCGCTGGTGATCGGGATGGGCGCGATCGGCCGCGTGATCGGCGAGCGGCTCAGCGGGCTCGGCGTCGAGGTCACCGGGGTGACCCGATCGGGGCGCGGCGGCACGCTGACGCCCGATCAATGGCGCGCGCGGCTGGGCGATTTCGACTGGGTGGTGCTCGCCGCCCCGTCCACCGCCGATACCAAGGCGATGATCGGCGCGACCGAGCTCGCCGCGATGAAGCCGAGCGCGTGGATCATCAATATCGCGCGCGGCGACATGATCGACGACGATGCCCTGCTCGCCGCGCTCCACGGCAGGAAGATCGGCGGCGCGTTCCTCGATCCGACCAATCCGGAGCCTCTGCCTGCCGATCATCCATTGTGGTCGGCGCCCGATTGCATGATCACGATGCATCTTTCGGGGCGCAGCGGCCGGGGCATGATGTTTCGCCGCGCAGCCGCCTTGTTCCTGCGCAACCTGACGGCGTTCCTAGAAAGCAAGCCAATGGAAAATGTCGCAAATCTGGACGCCGGCTATTGATGATGAGGGTTACCTTGATTGTCCGTAAAGCTATGCCCCGCTATGGCGATTGCCGATGAGCGATAATCCCGTCCAACTGATCGATCCGGTGCGTCACGGCGATGCGCGCGGCTGGTTCACCGAATATTATACCGAGCGCCGTTTCGCCGAGCGCGGCATCACCTGCCGCTTCGTGCAGGACAATCATTCGCTGTCGGTCCCCGCGCTCACCTTGCGCGGGCTGCATTTCCAGACCCCGCCGCACGGGCAGGACAAATTGGTGCGCTGCATCCGCGGCCGCATCCTCGACGTCGCGGTCGACGTGCGGCGCGGGTCGCCGACCTATGGCAATTGGGTCGCGGCGGAATTGTCGGCGGAGAACGGGCGGCAATTGTTCGTGCCGATCGGCTTCGCGCACGCCTTCCTGACGCTCGAGGACAATTGCGAGGTGACCTATAAGGTCTCCGATTATTACGCCCCCGATTGCGACGGCGGCATCCGCTGGGACAGCGTCGGGATCGACTGGCCGCTCCCCGCGGGTGCTTCGCCCGAATTGTCGGCGAAGGATGCCAAGCTTCCGACCTTGGCCGAATTCGACAGCCCCTTTCCCTATGACGGCCGCCCCTTGGCGCCGCTTGCTTGAGGCCTGATATGCGCATTTTCGTCACCGGCGGCGCCGGGTTCATCGGCTCGGCGCTGGTTCGCCACCTGATCGCCAACACCAGCCACGAGGTGCTCAACTTCGACAAGCTCACTTATGCCGGCACGCTCTCGACCGTCGAGGAAGTGGCGCAGAGCAACCGCTATCGCTTCGTCCAGGGCGATGTATGCGACGCCGCCGCGGTGCGGCAGGCGATCGAGGAATTCCGCCCCGAGGTGATCACGCATCTGGCGGCCGAGAGCCATGTCGACCGTTCGATCGACGCGCCCGACGCCTTCATCCAGACCAACCTCGTCGGCACCTATACGATGCTCGCCGAGGCGCGCGGCTATTGGCAGTCGCTGGAGGGCGCGGCGAAGGACGCCTTCCGCTTCCACCATATTTCGACCGACGAAGTCTATGGCTCGCTCGGCGACGAGGGGCTGTTCACCGAGGACACCCCTTACGATCCGCGTTCGCCTTATTCGGCGTCCAAGGCGGGGAGCGACCATCTCGTCAGCGCCTGGGGGCATACCTTCGGCCTGCCGGTGCTGATCACCAATTGCTCGAACAATTACGGGCCATATCATTTCCCCGAGAAATTGATCCCGCTGATGATCGTCAAGGCGCTCGCGGGAGAGACGCTGCCGGTCTACGGCAAGGGCGCGAACGTGCGCGACTGGCTCTACGTCGAGGATCACGTCCGCGCGCTGCAGGCGGTGTTCGAGCGCGGCGCGCCGGGGCGGACCTATAATGTCGGCGGCAACAACGAGAAGAAGAACCTCGAAGTGGTCGAGACGGTCTGCGCGATCCTCGATCGCGAGCGCCCGCGCGCCGACGGCAAATCGTACAAGGAGCAGATCGGCTTCGTCGCCGACCGGCCAGGCCATGACGCGCGCTACGCGATCGACGCGACGCGCATCCGCGACGAGCTCGGCTGGGAGCCGGCCGAGACGTTCGAGAGCGGGATCGAGAAGACGGTGCGCTGGTATCTCGCCAACGAACCGTGGTGGCGCGCGATCGTCGACGAGCGGCAGGCGGACAAGCGGCGCGGGCTGGCCGCCTGATGCGTGAGATCCTCGTCACCGGCGGCAACGGGCAGCTCGGCACCGAGCTGAAACGCTATCCGTGGCCCGCGGGCTGGGCGATCGTCGCGGTCGATATCGACGAGCTTGATCTGCGCGATACCACCGCGATCGAGGCGACGGTCGCTTCGCGCCCCTGGGCGGCGGTGATCTCGGGCGGCGCCTATACCGCGGTCGACAAGGCCGAGGAGGACAGCGTCACCGCTTGGGCGGTCAACGCGCTCGCCCCGGCCGCCTTCGCCAAGGCATGCCGCGCGGCGGATATCCCGCTGGTCCATGTTTCGACCGATTATGTATTCGACGGCGCCAAACAGGGTCGCTGGGCGCCCGGCGACGCGACCGGGCCGCTCGGCGTCTATGGCGCGTCGAAGCTCGGCGGCGATCTCGCGGTCGCCACCAGCTGCCGGCGTTATGCGATCGTTCGTACCTCGTGGGTCGTCTCGGCGCACGGCAACAATTTCATCAAGACGATGCTGCGCGTCGGCGCCGAGCGCGACACGTTGCGCGTCGTCGACGACCAGCATGGCGCGCCGACCGCCGCCGCCGATCTCGCCGCCGCGGTGGCGACGATCGCGCTGCGCATGGCCGACGACGCGCAAGCCCCCACCGGCACCTTCCACTTCAGCAACGCCGGCGAGACGACGTGGTGCGGCTTCGCGCGGGAGATATTCGCGCGCGCGGCGCAACGCGGCGGCCCCTCCCCCCATGTCGAGGCGATCGCCACCGCCGACTATCCCACGCCGGCGCGTCGCCCGGCCAATTCGCGGCTCGATCACACCGCGATCCAAGCCGCTTACGGCATCACCCCGCGCGCGTGGCAGGACGCGCTCGACGACATCCTCGACGAACTGATCGGAGCCGCCAAGAAATGAAGGGCATCATCCTCGCCGGCGGGTCCGGCACGCGGCTCCATCCGGCGACGCTGGCGATCAACAAGCAGCTGCTGCCAGTCTATGACAAGCCGATGATCTATTATCCGCTGTCGGTGCTGATGATGGCCGGCATCCGCGATATCCTGATCATCTCCAGCCCCGAATTCATCGATAATTACCGCCGCATGTTCGGCACCGGCAGCGACTGGGGGCTTGCCATTTCCTATGCCGAGCAGCCGCGCCCCGAGGGGCTGGCGCAGGCGTTCACGATCGGGCGCGATTTCGTCGGCGGCGACAACGTCGCTTTGGTGCTGGGCGACAATATCTTCTTCGGTGCGCGGCTCACCAACCTCCTGGCGAGCGCGGTGGCGCGCACCGAGGGCGCGACGGTGTTCAGCTATCGCGTCGAGGATCCCGAGCGCTACGGCGTGGTCGAGCTCGATCGCGACGGCCGCGCGATCAGCCTTGAGGAAAAGCCGGCGCAGCCGCGGTCGAACTGCGCGGTGACCGGGCTTTATTTCTACGACAATCGCGTGCTCGATCTGGCGCGCGACCTCAAACCCTCGGCGCGCGGCGAGCTGGAGATCACCGATCTCAACCGGCTCTATATGGAATCAGGCGACCTTTACGTCGAACAGATGGGGCGCGGCTATGCCTGGCTCGACACCGGAACGCACGACAGCCTGCTCGAAGCCAGCGAATTCGTCCGCACGATCCAGCATCGCCAGGGTATCCAGATCGCCTGCCTGGAGGAAATCGCCTATCAGCAGGGCTTCATTACTGCCGAGCAGGCATTGGCGCGTGGCGAGGCACTGAGCAAGACCGCCTACGGCCGCGCGATCGTCAACGCCGTGCGCGAGGATCAGGGGCGGTCGGCCTAGCCGCTCATCGTTACGTCGATCACCCGATCGATCGTCGCATCGTCTACCTGGACCTGACCGTCGAGCATCAGCATCGCCAGCCCGTGCGCGAGCGCCCATGAGCGCAACGCGAAGACGCGCGCGTCTGTCCCCGGCGGCGCCAGCGCCGCGGCGCCGGCCTTGAGCATCGTCATCGCCTCGTCGTTCGACTTTTCGGCGTGCCCCGGGGTCACCGGATGCGCGAAGACCAGCCGGAACAGCCCCGGATTGTCGCGCGCGAAGCGGACATAGGCCGCCCCCGTCGCGCTGAACCCCGCCGAGCCGCCGCCGGCGCGCTCCGACGCCGCGCGCTGCGCCGCCGCGAGCCGCGTCAGCGCCTCGCCCGCCAGTGCCGCCATCAGCGCCGCTTTATCGGGGAAATGGCGATAGACCGCGGTCGCGCTGACCCCGACCCGCCGCGCCAGTTCGCGCAGCGACAGATCGTCGGCATCCTGCTCCTCGATCAGCAGCAATCCTTCCGCGACCAGCGCCGCGCGCAGATCGCCGTGGTGATAGGGTTTCGCCGCAGCCGTCATCACCGGTCGATAGCGCGCATCCACCGCCCCCGGCAAGAGCGATGTTGACAACGCTCACATCAATGTTATGTTTACGCCACTCACATGAGGAGAATCGCCGTGGCCGGAACTATCGAAACCGCGATCCGCTCGGTCGTCACCAAGGGCATCGGCGCGGTCGCCGATTTCAACCGCAAGCGCATGCCCGAAACCGATCATCCCTTTCTCAACGGCATTCACAAACCGCTCGGCGGCGAGATGACGCTGGTCGACCTGCCCGTCACCGGCGCGATCCCGGCCGCGCTCGACGGGCGCTATCTGCGCATCGGCCCCAATCCGGTGGCACCCGATCCCGCAGGCTATCATTGGTTCGTCGGCGACGGGATGGTCCACGGCATCGCGATCAAGGACGGCCGCGCCTTGTGGTATCGCAATCGCTGGATCCGGTCGCGCGCGGTGGGCGCGGCGCTCGGCGAGCCCCCTGCCCCCGGCCCGCGCCGCGGCGACTTCGATACGGTCAACACCAATGTCGTCGAGATCGCGGGGCGCACCTGGGCGCTGGTCGAGGCGGGCAGCTATCCGGTCGAGCTCAACGAGACGCTCGACGAGCAGACCTTCAACCCGTTCGACGGCACGCTGCAGGGCTCTTTCACCGCGCATCCGCATCTCGATCCGCTGACCGGCGAGAATCATGCGATCACCTATGACGCGACCGACCCGGAAACGATCCGCCACGTCGTCCTCTCGGCCGAGGGCAAAGTGACGCGCGAACTGCCGATCGCGGTGAAGCACGGCCCGTCGATCCACGATTGCGCGATCACCGCGCGCTATGTGGTGATCCTCGATCTGCCGGTCACCTTCTCGATGAAGGCGCTGATCGGCGGACACCGCTTCCCCTATCGCTGGAACCCGGAGCATCACGCCCGCGTCGGGCTGCTGCCGCGCGACGGCGCGGCGGAAGACGTGATCTGGTGCGACGTCGACCCCGCTTATGTCTTCCACGTCGCCAATGCCTATGACGATGCCGACGGCCGCGTGGTGATGGACGTCTGCGCCTATGAAACCATGTTCGCCGGCGGGCCGGAGGGGCCGAACGGCCGCAACCTCGGGCTCGAACGCTGGACGGTCGACCCGCTGGCGAAGAAAGTGACGCGGCAGACGATCGACGCCGCGCCGCAGGAATTCCCCCGCCCCGACGAGCGCCGCTTCGGCCAACCCTATCGCTATGCCTATGCGATGGCGCTGCCCGAGAGTGACGACGATGCTTTCATCGGCGCGACACGGCTCTACAAACATGATCTCGAAACCGGCGCGAAAGAAATGCACGATTTCGGCACCGGCCGTTATCCCGGCGAGTTCGTCTTTGTCCCCGCGCATCCCGATGCGGCAGAGGACGAGGGCTGGCTGATCGGGCTGGTAATCGATCTGCCGCATGAGACGACCGATCTGGTGATCATCGACGTGCGCGACTTCGCCGGCACGCCGGTCGCGAGCGTCCGCGTGCCGCACCGCATCCCGCCGGGGTTCCACGGCAATTGGTTGCCTTCACAACCGGCTTGATCCGGTCCATTGCGCTGGTCTCTCACGGATAAGGAGATCAGCGCATGGACCTCGGATTGAACGGCCGCACCGCGATCGTCTGCGCCTCCAGCCACGGTCTCGGCCGCGCCTGCGCGACCGAGCTTGCCCGCGCCGGGGTGGCGGTGGTGGTCAACGGGCGTGACTCTGCCGCGCTGGAGGAAACCGCCGCGGCGATCCGCGCCGAAACCGGCGTGTCGGTCAAGACGGTCGCCGGCGATGTCGCCGACAGCGCGGTGCAAGAGGCGCTGGTCGCCGCCGCCCCGACCTGCGACATCCTGATCAACAATAACGGCGGCCCGCCGCTGCGCGATTTCCGCCAGCTCGACGCCGCCGCGATCCACGCCGGGCTCAACGCCAATATGGTCACCCCGATCGAGATGGTGCAGCGCGTGATCGACGGCATGACCGCGCGCGGCTTCGGGCGGATCGTGTGCATCACCTCATCCTCGGTGAAATCGCCGACCGCGGGGCTCGATCTGTCGAGCGGCGCGCGGGTCGGGCTCACCGGCTTCCTCGCCGGGGTGGCGCGGCAGGTCGCCGCCTCGGGGGTGACGATCAACTTCCTCCTCCCCGGGCTGTTCGCGACCCGCCGACTGGAAGGGGTGAACCGCTTCGCCGCCGACGCCGCCGGCATCACCCCCGACGAAGCCGAACGCCGCAACCGCGAGCGCATCCCCGCGCGTCGCTTCGGCGATCCCGCCGAATTCGGCGCGGCCTGCGCGTTCCTTTGCTCGGCGCAGGCGGGCTATATCACCGGGCAAAGCCTGTTGATCGACGGCGGCAGCTACACCGGGATCATGTAGCGCACTGGACCAGAACGGGACCACCTCTCCCCGTTCGGGCTGAGCTTGTCGAAGCCCTGTCCTTTCTTCCGGGGAAGTGCAGCCCCTCGACAAGCTCAGCGCGAACGGGAGGGGCTTTAAGCCCGACATTCACTCTATTCCCTTGAAGTTGCGATCAGAAGCGCGTCCGAACCACCCCTCCACGGCCCGCCCGCATCCTTCTTCACACAGCCAAAGCTTCCCTTCGTTGCGTTGCGGCGCTATCGCGCGCAGCTTCATTGCTCTTTGTATCGATGGAATTGATGTCATGGCCGCCAATTGGGCCCCCGAAAGCTGGACCACGCATGAGGCGCGCCAGCTCCCTGATTATCCCGACGCCGCCGCGCTGAAGGCGACGACCGATCAGCTCGGCAGCTATCCGCCGCTGGTGTTTGCGGGCGAGGCGCGCAACCTCACCGCCGATCTCGCGCGCGTGTCGGAGGGCAAGGGTTTTCTGCTCCAAGGCGGCGATTGCGCGGAGAGCTTTGCCGAATTCCATCCCAACAACATCCGCGACACCTTCCGCGTGCTGCTGCAGATGGCGGTGGTGCTCACCTTTGCCTCCAAGCTGCCGGTGGTGAAGGTCGGTCGGATGGCGGGCCAGTTCGCCAAGCCGCGCTCGGCACCGACCGAGACGATCGATGGCGTCGAATTGCCCAGTTATCGCGGCGACAATGTCAACGACATCGCCTTCACCCCCGCATCGCGCATCCCCGATCCGGCGCGGATGGTGCAGGGCTACAACCAGTCGGCGGCGACGCTCAACCTGCTGCGCGCCTTCTCGGGCGGCGGCTATGCCAATCTGCATCAGGTGCATCGCTGGACGCATGATTTCATGGCCCGTTCGCCCTGGGCGGCGAAATATGCCGAGACCGCGGATCGCATCGGCGAGGCGCTCGATTTCATGGCGGCGTGCGGGATCGATCCCGAAACCGTGCCGCAATTGTCGCAGACGCAATTCTACACCAGCCACGAGGCGCTGCTGCTCCCCTATGAGCAGGCGCTGACCCGGCAGGATTCGCTGACCGGCGACTGGTATGACACCAGCGCGCATATGCTGTGGATCGGTGATCGCACGCGGTTCGAGGGATCGGCGCATGTCGAGTTCCTGCGCGGCGTGGGCAATCCGATCGGGGTGAAATGCGGCCCGAGCCTCGACCCGGACGAGTTGCTGCGGCTGCTCGACACGCTCAATCCGGCGCGCGCCGCGGGGCGGATCACGCTGATCACGCGCTACGGCCACGACAAGATCGAGGCCGCCTTCCCGCGTCTGCTCCGCGCGGTGACGCGCGAGGGGCATCCGGTAGTGTGGAGCTGCGATCCGATGCACGGCAATGTCGTGAAGGCGGCCAACGGCTATAAGACGCGCCCGTTCGAGCGCATCCTCGCCGAAGTGCGCGGCTTCTTCGCGGTGCACCGCGCCGAGGGAACGCACGCCGGCGGCATCCACGCCGAGATGACCGGGCAGAATGTCACCGAATGCACCGGCGGCGCGATCGACGTGACCGAGCAAACGTTGGCCGATCGCTATCACACGCATTGCGATCCGCGGCTCAACGCGAGCCAGAGCCTCGAGCTGGCATTCCTGCTCGCGGAGATGCTCAACGAAGAAATGGCGGAGCGACGCAAAGCTGCCGCTTGACGTAGACGGCGGCGGGCCCTAAGCGCCCGCCTCCACCTGCAAGATGGCCCCTTCGTCTAGCGGTCTAGGACGTCGCCCTCTCACGGCGAAAACACGGGTTCGAGTCCCGTAGGGGTCACCAGCGGCAGGACGCGCGACGGCACCAGGCCCCGCGGGGAAATCCGATCATCGCGGCAGGATGTCTTCGTAGCTCGCATCGAGTTCGACCGCGCGGCGCTCGTCGGCCCGCGCCCGGCTCGTCTTGCCCATGCCGCGCAGCACGAGGCTGCGGTTGAAATAAGCGGTCGCCGATCCGGGGGCGTAGCGGATTGCCTTATCCGCATCCTCGAGCGCACGTTCCTCATCGCCGTCATGCGCATGAGCGATGCTGCGGTTGAGATACGCCTGCGACGATTTGGGCGCGATCGCGATCGCCTGATCGAACGCCTCGATCGCCCCGCTCATATCGCCCTGCCAGGCGCGCGTCAGGCCGTCCGCGACATGCGCGCCGGCCACCCCGGCGGGGCCGCGCCGGCCCGCACCGACGAAGTTGCGACACAGTGACAAATCACGACTCGGATCGTCCACCGTACAGGCATTCCAATCCCCCCTTCGCGATCGCCACGGCGCGGCATGCGCACCCGTAACGACAATATCCGAAGCACCATCCGCCTGGGATGATTCCATGTGCCGGCCTGGCGCCGGCGGCGGCGGCGGCGGCGGCGGAGGAGGAGGAGGAGGAGGAGGCGGCGGTGGCGCCGCAGCCACGATCGGCGCGGCGGACATCGCAAACCCTGATGACGCGCGCGACGCGACCCTCGCCCTCTCGCGCGTCTCCGCTGCCACCTCCGGCGGCCGGGAAGCCGAAGCCTCCGGCGACGGCGCAGAGGGCGTCTCCGGCACGCTGGAAGGGGTTTTGGCTTCCGGCGCCGGACCGGTGCTTGCCACCTCTTTGGGCATAGCCGGGCCAACAGGCGCGGCGGCATTCGGCGCGAGTTCGCCGGCCGGCGCGGTGACGGCGGGCGCCGGAGCCGGCGCCGGCGATGCTGCCTGCTCGCCCGGCCCTTGATCGTAGCGCTCGATCGTGACCCAGGCGGCCGGCACGCCGATCACCGCCATCAGCGCCACTGCAACGAGCGCCCCGACCTGCGGCCGTTGGAACCAGCCGGCGCGGCGGCCGCGACGCGGCGGCGCTTCGGCAAGCGGTGGCTTTCCGTCGAACCGCCGCATCGCGCGCTCGATCGCGGCCTCTCGCCGGGCGGGCGCGGGCGGCGGGGGCTCGGGCAACACGGCCTTGAGATCGTCGTCCTCCGCCATTCAGCGGCTCCGGCTGCTGACGAAGCGGAGGATCTCGACCCATCTGAAAGGCTTGGCGCGCATCTGGCGTCCCTATACCGCCCCTTTGCCGGCCGGTCGAATATCCTGTGATGCGGCGGCGACGGAATATCGCCGCCGCATCGCGATCAACGTTCCAGCTGCGGCAGCGCCGCGGCGGTTTTCGCGGTTCGGACCATCTGGACGAACTCGGCGCGATAGCCGAACTCATCCGATCCTTTCGCCGCATTGGCGATCTTCATCACCTCGTCATAGCTCATCGTCCCGCTGTATTTCCCGCCGCGCAGCAGCTCGGCAAAGGCGGCGACACTCGCGGCAAAGCGCGCATCCTGCGGCGCATCGGCGAAGAGCGAAACCTCCGCGGCACGGTCGATCGGCTTCGCGATCAGCAGGCTGGTGTCCGATTTCGGCAGCTTGTAGCGAATTTTCACAAAGCCATATTCGCCGCCGCTCGCGGTCACCGGCGCCGGTCGCGCATAGCGCAGATCGTCCATCGTCCGCGGCCCGCCGGCCGGCACGATTTCGTAGAGCGCGGTCACCGTCTGGCCCGAGCCGACATCGCCCGCGTCGACCTTGTCGTTGTTGAAGTCGTCGCGATTGAGCATCCGCGTTTCATAGCCGATCAGCCGGTATTCGGAGACGGTCGCGGGGTTGAACTCGACCTGGATCTTCACATCCTTGGCGATCGGGAAGAGCGTCGAGCTGGCTTCGTCCACCAGCGTCTTCCGCGCTTCGCTGATCGTGTCGATATAGGCCGCCGCGCCATTGCCGTTCTGCGCCAGCGTCTGCATCATCGCATCATTGTAATTCCCCATGCCGAAGCCGAGGACGGAGAGGAACACGCCCTTGCCGCGCTCGCGCTCGACATAGCCTTTCAGCTCATTCTCGTTGGTGATGCCGACGTTGAAATCGCCGTCGGTGGCAAGGATGACGCGATTGACGCCCTTCGGATCGAGGTTCTGCTCGGCCAGCTTATAGGCCTGGCGAATACCCTCCGCGCCCGCGGTGCCGCCCCAGGCGGTCAGCCGGTCGATCACCGCGCGGATGCGGGTTTTCTCGCTCACCGCGGTCGGCTCCAGCGCGACGCCGGCATTGCCGGCATAAGTGACGATCGCCACCCGATCGTCCGGCGCAAGCTGATCGAGCAGCATCGCCAGCGACTGCTGGACCAGCGGCAGCTTGTTGGGCTCGTTCATCGACCCCGACGTATCGATCAGAAAGACCAGATTGGCCCGCGGCCGCGCGGCGCGCTGGATCGTGAAGCCCTTGATCCCGATCCGCACCAGCTTGCGACCGGCCGACCACGGGCTCGGGAACACCGCCACATTGCTGCTGAACGGATGTTCCGCCGAGGCGGGCGCCGCATAATCATAGGGGAAATAATTGATCATCTCCTCGGTCCGCACCGCCGCCGGCTGGGGCAGGACATTGCGGTTCAGCGAGGCGCGGACGAAGCCGTAGGACGCGGTGTCCACATCGATCGAAAAGGTCGACACCGGATCCTCACCGACCCGCTTGAACGGGTTTTCGTCCTTGGCGGTGAAGCGGTCGCGGCCGACATCGTGGTAGGCGGGAAGCCGCGGCTGATAGGTTTCCCGCGGCACCGGCACTGGTGCCGCATAGGATTGGACGACCCCGACGGGCGCGCCGGCATGGCGGCCACGCGAAGGAAGTCGCGCGGCCGTTACGACCATCTCAGCCTCCGGCGACGATTGCGGCGGCGGCGGCGGGGGCGGCGGTGGTGGCGGGGGCGCCGACCAAGGCGGCGGCGGAGGCGGCGCCGACGGCGCAGCGCAGGATGCGAGCAGGACGGCCGCTGATCCAAGGACAAGGATTGGTTGGAAGCGAGGCATGGACGTCTCCCTGACAATGGCGGGCAAAACCGCCCGTCAATCACTGGGACGCGCCTCCCCGGCGAATCCTTGGGACCCCCATGAGATTTTTTTCAGTCCTCTCCCCGCGCGATGGCGATCAGCCGCCGGGCCTCGTGCATCCGCCACGACACCGTCGCCTCCGCGATGCCCAGAATCTCGGCCGCCTCGGCGTGACTGAGCTGTTGCCCGGCGACCAGCACCACCGCATCGCGATAGGCCGGCTTCAGCCGTGCGATCGCGCTGCGCAGCCACATCGCGTCGTGGAGGTCGCGCCCGTCGGGCGCGCGTGCGAGCCCGACGACGACCGCCAGCCGCTCGGTAAACCCCGCGAATGACCGGCGGCGGCGGCGGAAATCGCGGCACGCATTGAACACGATGCCGCACAGCCAGGTGCTGAATTTGGCCTCGCGCCGAAACCCGCCGATTTTCTCGACCAGAACGCAACAGACATCCTGTGCGATATCGTCCGCGTCGCTGCGCGATCCGGTCAACTGCCACGCCAGACCGTGGATGCGGTCATAATGCCGGCGTAGCAGCGCCTCGACCGCGCGCCGGTCGCCATCGACCGCGGCGGACAACAGGTCGGAATCCGGATCTGATGCGAAATCCGCCATTGCGACGCTGTTTGCCTCAATCGCGGGTCGAGCGCCATGTGCAACCACGATGACGGCGCGTGGCGCTTGATCGACGCCCGGCATAATGCTGTGACGCTCGCGACGGGGTTGCAAAGGAAATGGGGTGCAAGACGGGCGAACGGCGCTGTCGCCGACATTGATCGTCGAGGATGATCCGGCGATCCAGTTTCGCATCAGGCGCCTGGTCAGGGGCATCGAGGGGCCGGATGCCGCGATCGACACCGCCGCCACGCTCGCCGAGGCGCGCGCGCTGCTGGTCAGGAGCAATTATGCGCTGGCGCTGATCGATATCGGTTTGCCCGACGGCAATGGCTGCGATCTGATCGCCGAACTCCACGAACGCAAAGCGAGCATCCAGACGGTGGTGATCTCGGCCTGGGGCAGCGAATCCGTCGTCATCAACGCGCTGCGCAGCGGCGCGATCGGCTATCTGCTCAAGGAACGCGAAGACGTCGAACTCGATCTGCTGCTGCGGAGCATCCAGCGCGGCGGCGCACCGATCGACCCGGCGATCGCGCGCCAGATCCTCACCTTCCTCCCCGCCGAGCAACATGCCGCCAGCGCGCCACAAGCGTCGACCAGCCAGATCACGACGCGCGAGCGCGAAATCCTGCACCTCGTGTCGCTCGGCCGCACCAATCGCGAGATCGCCGACGAGCTCTGCCTGTCGCGCCTGACGATCGAGACCCACGCCAAGACGATCTATCGCAAGCTGGCGGTGAGTTCGCGGACCGCCGCGGTGTTCAAGGCGAAATCACTGGGCCTGCTCGGGTGACGCTGCGCGCCCGGTTGCTGCTGATCCCGCTGATCACGCTGTGTCTTGTGCTGGCCTTCGGCGCACTCCGCGACCAAGGCACGCTGCCGACGGCGCTGACCGAGGCGGAAGCGGTACCGGCCGGCTGGGACAGCGCTGCGCCGCCGCCCACCGGCTGGACCAGGGTGCAATTGCCCGATCTGTGGGCGGCGCGCTGGCCCGAGCATGATGGCGTCACCTGGTATCGCCTGCGCTGGCGACAAGACGATGCGCGCCGCCCGGTTGCGATCATGGTCGATCAGGTCACGCTCGCCGGCGCGATCTACGTCAACGGCAGCCTGATCGCGCGCGACCGGCACCTGACCGAGCCGTTGTCGCGGCATTGGGCAATGCCGCAATATTTCCTGCTGAGTGCACCGACATTGCGCAAAGGCGAAAACCTGCTGACGATCCGGGTTTCGGGCCTCGCGCGATACAAGCCGGGGCTCGGCAAGATCGAGATCGGCGCGCCCGCGGCGATCGACGCTCAATTCCGCCGTGCCACCTTCGTCAATTACGACCTGAAGCTGATCTCGATCGTCGCCGCGCTGACGATGGCGGCCTTGTTCTTGCTGATCTGGCTGCTGAGGCGGCGGGACGGGATGTTCGGCTGGATCGCCGTCGCACAATTCTGCGCCTCGCTTTATTATAATAATTTCGTCGCGCGGGAAATCTGGCCGTTCCAGACGACCGACGGGTGGCAGATGTTCGTCGGCATCTCCAATATGCTCGCCGGCGCCGCCTTTGCGACCTTTCTCCTCCGCTACGGCGATGCATTTTATCCGCGGGTGGAGCGCTGGGCTGCCGCCGCCTGTCTTATCGCGACGATGATCGGCATCGTCGCTCCGCCCATGGCGGGCCATTATGTCGGTTATTATCATCTGGCCGGGGTATTGCTCTATTACGCCGGCGTGGCGTGGTTCGCGCGCCATGCGATCCGCGTGCCGCGGCCGGACAATATCGCGCTCCTCGTATGCCAGAGCCT
Organism: Sphingomonas sp.; assembly: GCA_017849555.1. Lineage (GTDB taxonomy): Bacteria > Pseudomonadota > Alphaproteobacteria > Sphingomonadales > Sphingomonadaceae > Sphingomonas > Sphingomonas lycopersici. The sequence continues at coordinate 48,251 of JAFIGU010000040.1, forward strand.
GCCGGTGTTGGCCTCGGCGCACGATCTTGCGCTCTATTTCGACTGGATTCGCGGCGATAGCTATCTGTTTGGCGCGTCGGCGATGCTGGCTTTGCTGGGGGGCAGCTTCGCGGTCGCCTATCGACTGGTCGGCGCGACGCGCCGGATCGAGCAGTTCAACGCCGAATTGCAGGCCGAAGTCGCCGCCGCCACCGCCGAACTGAGCGCGACGCTGGAGCGCGAACACCGGCTCGCGATCGCCCATTCGCGCGCGGGGGAGCGGTTGCGGATCGTGCGCGATTTGCATGACGGGTTCGGCGGGATGCTGGTCAGCGCGATCGCGCGGATGGAAAATGCCCCCGGTCCCGCCCCCGGCGACGCGACGCTCGCCATGCTCAAGGCGATGCGCAACGATCTGCGACTGGTGATCGACCAGACGATGATCGATCAGGGCGGGCTGGTCGAAATGCTCGCGCCGCTGCGGCATCGATCGGGGCAGTTGCTTGAAACCTCGGGGATCGAGCTCGACTGGCGGCTGAGCAATGTCGACAATTTCGAGCTCGACGGGCGGCGCGGGCTCAATCTGCTGCGGTTTCTGCAGGAGGGGCTGACCAATATCTTCAGCCACAGCGGCGCGACCCGGGCGCAGGTGGAGATCATCCGCGACGGCGATCACGTCCTAGTGCGCATCGCCGATAACGGTCACGGCATCGCGCCGGCGCGGGCGGGTCATGCCGGCGCGGGGATGGAAAGCCTGCGCGAGCGCGCCGCGGCGATGGGCGGCGCACTCGCAGTGCATTCCTCAGGCGAGGGAACCCACCTCGACCTCGCCTTCCCCGCGCGACCGCGCGAAGCGGCCGACGCCGACGGCTGACGTCACCGCATTTCGCCGGCAATCGATTGCCGGGATTTCTGCATTTTCTCGAGGAATTTCGTCATGACCTCGAACGCCTCGTTGCGTTTGGTGGTCAGGCTTTGCAGCAGCAGCATGTCAATTTGCTGATAGCTGGACAGCGCATCGATCTTCACTTTGAGCGACGCCACGATATCCTCCAGCTCTTTCTGGAGCTTCGCCTGTTGCGATTTCGAGGTCGCCAGGTAAATCTTCTTCTGATATTCTATTGTTTTTTCAGTGATTTGATCGTTCAGGCTCGCGATTTCCCCGCTCCTCTTCTGAACATCCTCGATCTGCTGCGCCAACTGGCTGTCGAGAAGCTTCGCCCGGTCGCTCTGCACCGCCATCAGCGCGGTCTCGATATCTATCCCCTGCAAATCGAGGCCGGGCAGGGTTGCCGGGGAGATAGTCGGCGACGGCCCGGTCGTATTCTTCACATCCAGAGTCCCTGTCGTGAACGCGATATTGTAGTTTTTCGACGCGGCCAGCGAGCCGAGATTGATCTGATAGGATCCGGCGCTCGCCGTCGTCGTCGCGGTCGTACCGAGATTGCCGCTCAGCGTATCGCCGTTCACCAGCCCCTGAACATTATAGGTCAGCGCCGGGATCGCCGCGCCGGCCAGGATGCTCTTGCTGTCGGCAGTAATGTACAGGGTCCGGGGCGTAACCGTCAGACCGTTCGCCAGCGTGCGATAGCTGATCGCATAATTGCCCAGTCCGGTGCCGATCGCGTTGGAGGCATTGAGGTCATAACCGCCGATGCCGCTGCCGCTCGTCGCGGACGAAGACAGGCTGACCGCGGTGATCGCATCGCCGTTGACCAATCCCGCCCCCGTCGCGCTGCCCGTGGCCGGGTTGGCATCGCCGTAGATACGGCTCACCGCATTGGCCGTGACGACCAACGCACGCGGCGTGATGGTCAACCCGTTGGCCAGCATGGCATAGCTGATCGCGTAATTGCCGAGGCCCGTCCCGACCGCATTCGAGGCGGTCAGGTCATAGCCGCCGACGCCACTCCCGCCAGTCGCCGGCGAGGACAGGCTGACGCTGTTGATCGTGTCGCCATTGACCAGCCCAACGCCCGTCGCGCCCCCGGTCAGCGGATTGGCGTCGCCGTAGATGCGGCTCACCGCATTGGCAGTGATCGTCAACGCACGCGGCGTGACCGTCAGCCCGTTGGCCAGCGTGGCATAGCTGATCGCGTAATTGCCCAGCCCCGTCCCGACCGCATTCGAGGCGGTCAGATCATAGCCGCCGACCCCGCTCCCACCGCTCGCCGAGGAGGACAGGCTGACGCTGCTGATCGTGTCACCGTTGACGAGGCCCACGCCCGTCGCGCCGCCGGTCAGCGGATTGGCGTCGCCGTAGATGCGGCTCACCGCATTGGCAGTGATGACCAGCGGGCGCGCCGTGACGGTCAAGCCGCCGGCGAGCACCTGATAGCTGATCGTGTAATTGCCGAGCCCGACGCCGACCGCATTCGACGCGACGAGATCGTAGCTGCCGATCCCGCTCGTGCGGGTCGCGGTCGACGCGAGGCTGACGCTGTCGATCCGGTCGTTGCCGATCAGCCCCACGCCGGTCGCGGTGCCGGTCGTCGGATTGGCGTCGCCGTAAAGGCGGGTCACCGCGTCGGGGGTGATCGTCAGCGTCAGCCCGAGCGGGGTGACGGTCAGCCCGCCGGCCAGCGTGACATAGCTGATCGCGTAATTGCCGAGCCCCGTCCCCACCGCGTTCGACGCGGTGAGGTCGTAGCTGCCGATGCCGCTCATGCTGGTGGCGGGCGAGGACAGGCTGACGGCGCTGATCGTATCGCCGTTGACCAGCCCGGTGCCCGTCGCCGTACCGGTCGCCGGATTGCTGCTGCCGTAGACGCGGCTCACCGGATCGGCGGTGACCGTCAGCGCGCGCGGCGACACGATCAGCCCGTTGGCGAGCGGGACATAAGTGATCGCGTAATTGCTCAACCCCGACCCGACCGCGTTCGACGCGGTGAGGCCGTAGCCGCCGACACCGCTCATGCCGGTCGCGATCGACGACAGGCGGACGCTGGTGATCGTATCGCCATTGACCAGCCCGGTGCCGGTCGCGCTGCCGGTCAGCGGATTGGCGTCGCCGTAGATGCGGCTCACCGCATCGGGCGTGATCGTCAGGAGGCGCGGGGTGACGGTCAGCGTGCAGAGCAAATTGATCACGCGGTACGACGGATCGGCCGAGCCGCCGGTGGCGACGATCGTATAGCTGCCGACACCGCTGGCGGCGTTCGCCGCGGTCGATAATGTCGCCTGGGTCAGTGGCGTGTCGCCGGGTCGCAGACCATAATAGCCCGCCGTCAGCGTGGGATTGGCATCGCCGTAGACGCGGCTCACCGCATCGGGGATGATCGTCAGCACGCGCGACCAGCGGTAGAATTCGGGATAATAGCCGGCGCTCGGCGGCGCCCAGACGGTGCGGAAGTTCCACGCCCGTGCCAGCGTCGCGAATGCCTGGCTGTCCTGGAATTGCGCGGTGGTGAGCCCCTGCGCGCCCGCGTTGGAACTGGTGCTGCCGCGCGCGAACCCCTGCCCGGTGGCGGCGGTGTCCCAGAAACTGTTGCTGAGGCTGCTCCCCGAATCTGAAAAGCCGATCAGCCCGCCACTATTGCCGCCGGTCACTTGCCCGGTGGCATAGACCTGATCGATCGCGCCGGCATTCCGCCCGGCGAACCCGCCAGCATAGATGAACCCGCTCACCGCGCCGCGCGCATAAGCACGCGCGATGCCCCCGTAATTTTCCCCGACGAACCCGCCGAGATTGCTCGCTTGCTGGAGCGGGCCGCTCACCGTCGCGATCGAATAGGAATCGGTGATCGTTCCGCCGGCCAGGTTGGTGCCGACGAGCCCGCCCGTCGCGGTAAGACCGGTCACACTCCCACCAACCCGCGCGAACCGCACCGTACCCGCGTTGCGGCCGACCAGCGCGCCGACATCGCCCCCACCGGTGACATTGGCCGCGTCGAGCCCGATCGCGGTGAGCAAGCCACCTGCGCCGACGACGCCGAACAGACCATAGCCGAAGCCGTTGCTACCACGGTTGATCCTCAGCCCGTTGATCATGTGATCGCGGCCGTCGAGCGATCCGGTGAAACCGTTGCCGCCATTGGCGGCGACACCCGCGCCGTTGGTGCCGATCGCGACGAAGCCGCGCCCGCCGTTCCAATTCGCGGTGCCGGACGCGTCGATATCGGTGGCGAGCGCGAAATTGCCGCTCAGCAGCGTGTTGATCCCCTGCACGCCATAAATGTCGGCAAGCTGCCACGGATCGGCCGCGCTGCCCGTCCCGCCTAACGCGCGGAGGAAGGTGGTGCCCGCGGCAAGGCTGAAATCGGCCGCGTGGAATGCCGGCGGCGCCGCGCCGAGCTGCTGCCAATTGCCGCGCAGCAGGCTGAAGCTGCCGAGCGCAATATCGCCGCTGGCGCTGATATTCGCGCCGGCATCGAGCGCCAATCCACCCGCCGCGGCGTTGATCCCGCCGTTGAGGATGATGTCGTTCGCCGCCGTCAGCGTCAGCTTCGCGTTGGAGGCCCAGGCGAGGCTGGTCGCCAGCGTGATATTGCCCGCCTGGCCGCCGCCCGTCCCGGTCGAGACGATGACATTGCCCAGCGCAAGCGCGTCGATCAGCGTGGTGGCGTTGACCACGCTGTCGTTGCCCGAAGCGGTGAAGCCCGGCGCATTGACATCGGCGTCGTCGGAAATCGTGAGATTATAGGGATCGAGCAACAAGGTGCCGAGCCGCGCGCCGCGCAGATCGGCGGTGCCGCGATAGTCGAGTTGCCCGGCCGACGAGACTTCCACCTCGCCGCCGCTTCCCCTGCCCGCGCCGCGCGCCGAAATCGTGCCCGCGAAACGTGTCGCGCGATCGGACCAGATCGCGACATCGCCGCCATTGCCGCTGCCGATCGCATCGGCGCGGATCGCGCTGCCGGCATCGACCGTCACCGTCGCCGCATGCGCCAGATCGCCGCCGCCCTGGCGCCCGCCGCCGATTCGCACCTCGCCTCCGCCGCCGGCACCCGACACATCGATGGTCGCCCCGGTCAGCGCGACCGCGTCGCCGGTCAGCGTGACCGATCCGCTGCGCCCGCTCACCCCGCGCGCCTCGATCACGCCCGAAAGGTTTACCAGATTGCGCGCCGCATCGAGCGCGCTCGCCGCGCTCAGCAACACGCTGCCGCCGTCCGCCGAGATCCGCCCCGACATGCCGACCGCGCCACCATCGGCAGGCAGCGCGATCTGGAGGAAACCGTCGCCGGCCAAATCGAGCGTGGCGCGGCTCCCCGAAGCCAGCGCGACGCGCCCCAGCGGGGCGACGATCAGGCCGGCATTGTCGACCTTGCCCCCGATCAGCGCCGCATAGCCGCCCGCGACGATCGAGATCGTCCCGGCATTGCTCACCCGCCCAGCCTTGCCGGTGACGACGATATCGCCGCGCATGAAGGCATCGTCCGCCACATCGAGCGTCGAGGCGACAAACCCCGCCGCGCGGACGCTGCCGGTCGCGGTGATCTGGATCCCATTGGGGTTGACCAGAAACACCTGGCCGTTGGCGTTGAGCGCCCCGGCGATGGTCGAGCTCGCATCGCCGGTGACGCGGTTGAGCAAGACCGACTGGCGGCTCGGCTGGACGATATCGACGCGATTGCCTGCGCCGATCGAGAAGCTCTGCCAGTTGATGATCGCGCGATCGCTGCCTTGGTTGATCGTCATCGCGCCGTTGGCCGGCGCGCCGATCGCGGCGTCGCCGCGCACGATCTGCCCGCCGGTCGGCAAATCGCCGGCATGAGCGACGGCCGGGGCCAGCGCGCTGGTGGCGAGGAGCAGGATGGAAAATGGACGGGTCATGGCGGCTCCCCCTGTCAGAACCGGGTGATCATCGTGAAGGTGACGCGATCGGCGTTGCCGGCGCGCTCGATATGCGCGCGGCCCCATTCGAGCGCGGTCGACAGCGCCGGCGCGCCGCGCCGCGTGCGCAAGTGGAACCGCGCGCCCGCACCGAATGCATAAACGTCGGTCGAGCGGCGCTCGAATATCGTCGGGCGTGCGAGATGCGTATTGCCGGCGACCCCGAACAGATAGGGCGCGATCTCCGCCCGCCCGGCGCCGAGCGCGACGTCGATCGGGCGCGCCAGCTCGGCGCGCGCGACATAGCCGCTATCGCCCTGCAAGGTGCCCGAACGCAGCGGGGAAACCCCGTCGAGCGTCGCGAGGCCGATCTGCTCGGCGTTGACCAGCGTATTGCCGAACGCGGTCTGCGCGCGGCCATTGACCGCGATCGTGAATCCCGCCGGCACCGGCTGGCGCAGCGACATATCCAGCATCAGCTTGGTAAAGCTGGCGTCTGCTCCCTGCCGCGAGAGCGGCAACAGCGGCGTCGCATCGGCGGCCGAGCGGGCGCCGAGCCCGTCGATCCCGACCGATGCCTCGAGCCGCGCGAAGAAGTTGCCGCCGCCGGCCAGTGCCCCCGCCACCGACCCGGCCGCGCGCGCGATCCGCATCCGATCGAGCGAGAGCGGCAGCCGCAACGGGCTGATCGCATCGACCGCCTCGCGCTGCGTATCGAACGCAAGCTCGCCCGAGACGGTCAGCGCGCGGCTGCGAATGAAGGGATAAGCGAGCCGCGCGCTGATCCGCTGGAATTTGCTAGCGGTGCCCAGCGACAGCGCGTCGTGGCGCGGCGCGGTGCGCGCGTCGGTCGCCTCGACGTTGAAGGTCAGCCCGTTGGTGCCGAGCGGCACGATCACGCCGCCGACCAGCGCGCGGTTGCGCGGGGTCGCGTCGAGCAGGCTGATCCCGTTGCCGCCGTTCGGAAAACCGCTCGCGCGCAGATAGATCGTCTCCCCCAGCCCGAGCATCGTGTTGAAATTGACGCCGAGCCCGAACGCATCGCCGCCCAATGCGCGCGGCAGATTGTTATCGAGCGTGAGATAGCCGCTCACCGGGCGATAATCGGCGGAGATGATGAGGACCGTGCCGCCGGGGGTCGTGCCCGGTGCCAGCGTCGAGCGCAGCGCGACGCCCGGCATATCCCCCGCCAGCAGCAGCCGTCGCTCGATCGCGGCCATCGTCACCGCCGATTGCCCGACCAGCGGCGCCAGCATGTGCGCGATCCGGCCGCGCACCGGCGGGGGCAGATTGCTCGTATCGACGCTTTCGATCTGCCCCGCGGTGACGACGAGGCGAAGCTCGGCACCGTTATCGAGGTGCTGCGCAGGAACGCTGACCCGCACCAGCACGCGCCCGCTCGCCGCGAACCACGTTTCCAGCGCGCGCGCCGTCGCGAAGATTTCGGCGATGCTCACGGGATGCCCGACCAGGGTTTCACGCAAGGTCGCCAGTTCGGCCGGCTCGATCGCGAGCCCGTCGACGCGCACCCCCGACAGGGTAACGATCAGCGCTTCCGATCCCGGCGGCGCGGTCACCCCCGGCCCCTGGGGGATGACGACGGGCGCTGCGGGGCGTTCGAGCGCCGGCGCATAGCTCGGCGGGGTGATCTGGCTCGCGGTCTGGGCCTGCGCCGGCGCGCCGCCGAGCGCGCTCGCCCAAAGCCAGGATACGCCCAGCATCAAGCCATGCCGCCGTCGCTTCATTCCCCGTTGCCCTTCCTTTAAGGTGCAACGGGCCGGGCTTCTTCGCCCCAGCGCCGGCCCGATGCAAAATCGGACGTCCAATTAGTTCAGAATGAGTGCGGCGAGTATCCCCGAAAACAGGTATAAACCGGCCGGATTTATTAAACGCCGGTAACCACGGTGATCCCGGCGCCACGATTCTCAGGGAGCGCGGCAGAGTTTGCGCGCTCGAATATTATCAACGCCGCACGTTATGCTCTCGCAAGCGGCTCGCTCTCCCTAAGGGGCGAGCAATTGTTCGGTCATGCCGTCCTGGATGGCGATGATTTGTTCCAGCACGTCGGCCACGATCCGCAATTCCTCGGTGCTGCGCTGGTCGAACGCGGCGGCGCCGGCCTGGGCCAGCGGCAGATAGGCCTTCTGGATCAGCGCTTCGGTTGCTGCGCCCGCCTCCACCAACACCTTGCGCCTGTCGAGCGGGTCCGGGCGGCGGCGAACATAGTTGCGGGCTTCCAGCCGGTCGACCAGCGCCGTCACCGCCGCAGGGGTGAGCCGGGTAGCCCGGGCAATCGCGCTCGCCGGCTGCGGGCCGCCGGCGAGGAAGCTCAGGCACAGCCGCTCGGCGGGACCCAGCCGAAAGATCTCGCCCACGGTTTCGTCGTAGCGCTGGGTGGCGTCCTGCCAGCGCATGATCAGGCCACCAAGCCGCTCGATCAGCCAGGCCTTGCTCGACTCATTTGATTCGATCATCTAATTATCATATCGTCTAATAGTTCAATTGTCATAGCATGTACCGGCAAGATCGATGGGGCAAGGATGAAAACACGGATCGGTATCGTCGGGGCGGGTTTCGCCGGGCTGGCGCTCGCCCTGGCGCTGGTCCGCCGGGGCTTTGCGCCCACCGTCATCGAGAAGAGAAGCGAGGAGCAGCTGCGGAACGAAGGCATCTTCCTGACGCTGGCGCCCAACGGCATGAACGCGCTGCGCGGACTGGGCCTGGCGGACGCGGCGCTCGCGCGCGGCATCGAGACCCGCGGTCTGGTCTTTCACAACGAACGTGGCCGCGTGCTGGGGGCGCTCGATTATACGAGGCACGTCCAGCGTTTCGCCGCGCCATCGGTCACTATCCCCCGTGGCGAATTGGGCGCGATCCTGCTCGAGGCGGCGCGGGCTGCCGGGATCGCCATCCGCTTCGGCACGGCGGTCGACGCTGTCACGCAAACCTCGTCCGACGTGCTGGTGACCGGATCGGACGGCGGCGGCGAGCGCTTTGACATCCTGGTCGGCGCCGACGGGCTGCGCTCGCGCGTGCGCCGCCTCACCATGCCCGACCTCCCGGCGCCCGCCTATAACGGCCTGCAGGGCAGCGGCGGCATCGTCGACGTGCCCGATGTGCCCCCCACCGACGGCCGCATGCACATGACCTTCGGTCGCAATGCCTTCTTCGGCTACATCAAGGCGCCAGCCGCCCCAGTCCATTGGTTCAACACCTTTCCCCAGGCCGAAGAAAACCGCGCCACACCCCTGACGGGCGCACCGCTGGCGCAATTCCTGGCGGGCCTTCACCGGCTCGACCCTGAGGTCAATCGACGGATCATCGCGGCAGTCGATCCAGCGGACATTCGTGTCTATCCGGATTTCGACATTCCAAGCCTCTCGCACTGGTCGCTCGGGCGGGTGGTATTGATCGGCGACGCGGCCCACGCAGTCACGCCCCATTCCGGCCAAGGCGCCTCGATGGCGCTGGAGGACGCGCTCGTGCTCGCGGCCGCGATCGCGGCCGAACCCGCGCCCGCCCGGGCGTTCGAGCGCTTCGAATCGCTGCGCCGCGCGCGGGTCGAAGCGGCAGTTCGCCTCGGTCGGCAGAGCGGCACGCCCAAAAAGGCCCAGGGCTGGCTCTCGCTGCGCCTGCGCGATTTGCTGCTGCCGCTTTTCGTCCCGCTCGGACAGAAGGCGCAGGAGCGACTCTTTGCCTATCGGGTAGATCAGGAACCTTTGTCGCTGCCCTGATCTCCCGGCGGCGATCACCGAGAAAGGGGCGTCAGCGACGATAACCTAGCTCGCGCGGGGCTTCTGCCATGTAAGATTGTTCCACGCCCCCGTGCGCGCGCCCGTTTCCGAACCTCAACCAATAACGCACAAAAGCGCGAGGCCGGCGAGGCAGCCGCCGACAATCGGCCCGAGGACTGGAATCGCGGCATAGCCCCAATCCGAACTGCCCTTGCCGGGAACAGGCAGCAGCGCGTGCGCGATACGGGGTCCCAGATCGCGTGCGGGATTGATGGCATAGCCGGTGGTTCCGCCGAGCGACAGGCCGATGCCCCAGACGAGGACGCCAACAAGATAAGGGCCGATCCCGTCAGGGACCCCGTTCGGCGATACCTGCCGGGAAAAGAGCGCGCCGGCGACGAACGTCAGAGCGAATGTCCCGATGACCTCGCTCACGAAATTTGCCGTCGGGCGGCGAATGGCGGGCTCGGTGCAGAAGGCCGCGCGCTTGATCGCGGGATCGGGCGTTCTTTGCCAATGGGGCAAATAATGAAGGAAAACCAGCGTCGCGCCCAAGATCGCGCCGAGCATTTCGCCCGCCACTGCTTGGGCTATATCCGTCCAATTGTTGTGCAATATCGCCATGCCGATCGCGAATGCGGGGTTGAGATAGGCCGGCTGGCTGCCGCATGCCTTGGCGACAATGATGCCGATAAGAACGGCGAAGGCCCAGCCGGTCGTGATCGCCATCCATCCCGCGCTCTCGGCTTTCGAATCCTTGAGGAGGACGCCGGCGACGACACCGTTGCCAAACAAGATAAGCGCCGCCGTCCCCAATAACTCCCCAATGAAAATATTCATTCGCCCGCCTCCGCTCCGGATTATATTTAGCCGGCCAAGCCGATTTGACGAGCAGTGATTACGACCTGTGGTGCGCGTGGCTAGCCCTTGTGGACGCCCCACGCACATCGAGTGCGTCGAACCGTCACACGCCCTCCCGATCGACGGACGCCGTCGCTTCGCGCAGCGCGATGGCACATTGCTCGCAGCACACTTCGACGACGGTGCCGCCGATGGTGACCGATCGGCGCGCCTCGTCGAGCGGCATGTCGCATGCTGCGCAATTGTCCTGCATGGCTTTTCTCCTCGATTCAACGATGCCGACGGAAGGCGTTGTCCGCTGTCGATTACTTAGCCGCTCTTAAGGTCACCGTACCCGGACGGCGCGCTGGAATTCCCCCGGCGAGCGACCATAGAGCTGGCGGAACGCGGAGGTGAAATGGCTGTGGCTGGAAAAGCCGAGATCGAGCGCGAGCATGGTCAGATCGCGGCAATCGCTGAGCAGATCGAGCGCGCGCGCCAGCCGCAGGCGTAGCTGATAGCGATAGAGCGGCACCCCTTCGGCCTGTGCGAAGACCTGGGTGAGATACACCGGCGACACCCCGACCTCCCGCGCAATCGCCGCCAGCGTCCAGCGACGCCCGGGATCGGCGGCGAGCAGCAGCTTGGTCCGGTCGACCAATTTCTCGCGCCCATAGCTCGTCGCCCGTTCGTGCGAGGTGCGCTCGCCGAGCGACCGGCGGATCAGCGTGAGGGCAAGCGTTTCCGCCTCCAGCGTTTCCATTGCCCCGCGCGCGAGGCCGTGGCGCAGCAGCGCGACGAGCGCCTGCGCCCTGGGATCGATGCCGCGATGGGCGCGCCTGAAGCGGGTCGCCGGCCCCTCCGCGAGCTGGTCGGCGGGTGCCAATTCCCGGATCAGCGCGGGATCGACCGCGATCGACAAGCAACCGTCGCCGCCCGATACGGGATGGCTGACGGCATATTCCTCGTCTTCGTTGAAGAAGACGAGCTGATTGGCCTCCGCGACGGTTTCCCCCGCGCCGACATGCCGCATGAACGCGCCGCGATAGGGATAGACGAGGTGGAGCGCGGTCGCGCATTCGCTCGGCGTCTTATGCTTGCAGTCGCCGCTGCACCGTATGTCACGGATCGACAGCGTCGTCGTTTCCAGCAGCGATGTGACGCGCAATTCGTTCATGGCCTGCCCATCTCCCTGCCAATGTAGCGCATCATTCGATCGCGCCAAAGCTGAGGCTGGAGAAACTGGTGTCGAAATCGGTGAGGCTGGTTTTCGGCTGCGGCCGCGTCCAGATGACGTTGAGCTGCCAGTTGCCCTTGCCGGGCAATCTGAACACCGCACGCCCCTGCGCGTCGCTGCGGCGCATCGCGACGGGTTCGGCATCGTGGTCGAGGTCGTTCAGCTTCACCAGCGCGCCGGCGAGCGGCGTGCCGCGATAATAGATGCGCACCGGCAGCGCGCCGCCGCGCCCGATCGTCAGCGGATCGGCCTCCGGCACGATCTCCAGCGCCAACCCGGCGGGCTTCGTCACGCGGCTCGCCGGCTGCGCACCCGCAAGCCCGACGCGTACGATCGTCTTCGCGTGGCGGCTATAATTCTCCGCGCCGTCCGCATCCATGCGCCCCGCGCTGGTGCGCAGCGCGATCGCGGGCGTCAAACCTTCGACCTTGAGATAATCGTTGAAGCGGATCGCCGGCAGATGGCTTTCGGCGCGATTGTCGGTTTCGAGCAAGACGACATAGGTTCCCGGCGCACCGAACGCCGCCGTCGCGTCATCCGCGCCGCCGATATGCATGCCGGGCCTGAGGTCGATCTGCCGCCCGTTCGGCGCGATCGCCGCAAACCGCACGATCCGTCGCGCGGGGATCGGCGAGCGCTGGCGATACGGGCCGTGCCCGACCTGCAGCGTCATCCGGATCGGCTCGCCCGGCGCGGCTTGCCAGCGCGCGGGTTGGAGCCAGAAATCATGCGCGTCGGCGGCGACGGCGACGGCGAGCAGGCACAGCGGGGCGAAACGAAGAGGCATCGCTTACTCCAGATGATCGGGCAGATAGCCCGGCGTCACGGGCAGGATCGTGAGCGTGGCGTTCAGCGCCCCGATCGCGACAAGCCAGCCGGCAACCACACGGATTGGCAACCGCGAGCGCTTCCTTGCCAGCAGGATGCTCACGACGGTGGAGAAGGTGAGCGCCACGGCGAACCAGCCGAGCGTTCCCACGCCCGCCACCCGGCCGAGCAGTCCCGCCGTGCCGCCCGAAACGATCGCGATCACGAGGTTCAGCGCGTGGGGGCGCAAGCGATCGGGCAACCACAGGCTGCCCGCCGCGATGATGATGAGCCCCCAGGCCAGCGCCAGCAGCGGCTCGCCCCTTCCCGCGTCGGGCGTGGGCAAGACCGCACCGACGATCACGGCGAGCGCAATCGCGCCGAGCAGCACGCCCCCTTTCCGGCCGAAACCGACCGTCAGCCCCCCGGTCGCGACCCCGAGCAACGCGAGCGCGAGATGCGGATCTCTCATGCGCCCGCCGCCTGTACCAGAAAGACGACGCCCAGCACGGCGATCGCGCCGCCCGCCAGCCGAATCGCGATCGCACCGTGCCGGTGATCCGCAGCAAGGCCGATCGCTATGCCGACGACATGGAGAGCGCCGGTGGCGAGAACGAAGCCGGTGCTATAGCCGATCGGATCGGCGGCGGAGGGCAGTTCGCGGCCATGAGCGTAGCCGTGGAACAGCGCGAACGTCGCAACGACGGTCACCGCGAGCCAGACCGGCGCGCGGAAAGCGGCCGCGACGCAGCCGCCGAGAACGAGCACCGACAAGGCGATCCCGATCTCGACCGGCGGCATCGGCAGCGCGAACATGCCCGCTACCGCGCCGACCACCATCATCAGCGGGAAAGTAACCGGCAGCAGGTAGATCAGCGGCCGGCCGAGAAATGCGCCCCAAAGCCCGACCGAGATCATCGCGAGAAGATGATCCCACCCGCTCAACGGATGCATGAACCCCGACGCGAACCCACCGGCGAGCCCCGTCCCGGTATGCGCGGCCGCCGGGCTGGATATGATCGCAAGCGCCGCGGCGGCGACGGCCGGCACGATGTTCCTCATGACCCCGGCACCGCAGGATCGGGCGCAGCCAGGAACGGGAAGATCGAGGTGGAATGCACCTTCTCATCCGCATGGACGCCGTCGTCGATGCCGCTGGTGGTGCCATTGGCGAGCAACGATCGATAGACGTTCACCGCGTCGTAATTGATCGTGCGGCCCCCGCAATCCTTCTCCAGCGCGCGCTCGCCGTTCAGCGCGGCGCGCTCGGCCGCGAAAAGCTGGGTGCAGATCGACGAGCGGCTGTTGATCCATAACCGGTCGTCGGCAAGCAACCGCGCCAACGGCCAGTATCGCCGCGCCGGCGGGGCATTGTGGTCGACCAGCAGGCTGTCGCCGCATCGGCCGTCGAGGCCGTCGTACAATGCGATCCCTTTGGCGATCTCCGCGACAAAGGGCGCGCCGGTTGCCGGGCTCGCGTGATTGTATCGCTCCTTGATCTCGTTCTGCGCATCGTCCGATCCCAGCGTGACGAGCAGCGCATTGCCGGTGAGCGGACGCGCCGCCCGGTCGATCTGCCCTTTGGGGCCGCGCGTCGATGCCCAGACCGCGATCAGCGGGCCACCCCGGGTGACCGGCGCGAGATCGACCGAGACGACGATCGAATCCGGCGTCCATCCGCGCAGGAAGTTCGTCGGTGGTCCGCCGTTGGTGTGCCGCCACGCATCGCGGATCGCGGCGGTTTGCGCCGCATCGAACCTCGGACAGTTCGCAGCATCATAGCGCGCGGAGCCGGCGAGCGCCTTGGTCGCGACATTGTACATGTCACGCGTGCCGCGGACGTTGTTGAAGAAGGGATCGTCACGCAGCCCGGCATAGACGCGGAAGCTTTTCCCGCCGCTCAGCAGCCCCTCCGCATAGCTGGCATCGCCGCGCGCCCGGTCGACTTTCCCTAACGTGCAATCGGCGGCGGTCGCGTTGGCGAAGCGGCAAACGAGATCGATCGTCGCGGTCGTCCGGCCGAAGCGGCGTCCGCTGTCGATATGAAAGACATAAGCGATCTTGTCGGAAAGGCTGTGCCCGACGATCGTCATCACCAGATTGAGATGCCGTCCGTCGGGCGCGATCCAGGCGAAGAGATCGCCGATGTCGGCGCGCGGATCGGCGATCACCGACGGCGAATCGAGATGATCCGATGCAACGGACGGCGTCGCGACGATAGTCGCCAGGAGCAACGCCGCGCCCTGCACGGCGCGGGACAGCGATTGCAGCACGATCGGCCCTTTCACGCTTTGGCCCCGCGCCACAGCGCGTCGGCCTCTTCGACGATTACGTCCGGCCGCTCCTCGGGCCAGAACAATTTGGCCTTTTCGATCCGCCGGACGCCGCGCGAATTGCCGAAAGCCTGCGCGAGAAAATCGGCGTTCGCGGGTTCGAAGATCGTATCGGCCGTTCCCCACACGATACGCGTCGGGACGGGACAGCGCGCCAGCATCGGCGCGATACCGCGCAACGCGTTGCCGCCCTGCGCGATCGCGTGCGCCTCGGCCTGACGCGCGCGCGCCGGGCTCGACAGAAGCGGGCCGAAATACATCTCGATCGCTTCGTCGGTGGGATTGGCCGGATCGGCGTAGCACATCCCGCCGAACTGATCGGCGGCACGGGCGCGGTCGCGGCTTGCGTACCACGGCTCGATCCATTGCTTCACATAGAGGCCGTTGCGCGCCAGCTCGATCACCGGCCGCATCGCCGGCGGTGGACTCTGCCGCTCGGTATCGCAATTGGTGAGCAACAAGGTGCGGACGCGATCGGGGTGATGCGCCGCGAGCAATTGCGCCACCGCACCGCCGCTGTCGTTGGCGACGACATGGACGCGGGCGATCTTCAGCGCGTCGAGCAGCGCGATGAGCATCGCGGCCTGGCTCGGCGCCGACAGGTCCTGCCCCTCGGCCGCTTCGGTCGCACCCAACCCTAGGAAATCGGGCACGATACAGCGGTAAAACAGCCCGAGCTGCTCGACTGCATCCCGCCATTGAAAACCGCTCAGCGGATAACCGTGCAGAAAGAGCGCGGGGTCGCCCGATCCCTGATCGATAAAGGCGATCCGGCCGAAACCGTTGCTGACGAAGCGTCGACGCCGGCTCCATTCCGGCACGCGAAACCGATCGAAGCTCGGTGCGGCGCGCGCGGGGTGCG
Organism: Sphingomonas sp.; assembly: GCA_017849555.1. Lineage (GTDB taxonomy): Bacteria > Pseudomonadota > Alphaproteobacteria > Sphingomonadales > Sphingomonadaceae > Sphingomonas > Sphingomonas lycopersici. Next base: position 63,818 of record JAFIGU010000040.1, read on the forward strand.
CGATCGCGGCGCATGCGATCGCGCCTACGCCAAAGCGCAGCATATCTCTGCGGTTCATAGCGGGTCCTCCGTTTGTGGAGGCGGTGATGCGCCAAACCGGCCGAGCGGCGCTGTCAAAATCTTTAGCGGTTGCGGGTCTTGTTGCAGAAAAGACTTCGCGCAGCCCATAAGAGGTTTCCCGATAGAAGTGAGGGTTCGTGGGCGATTTTGAGCTTATCGCGGGCAAGCGCGTCCTGTTCGTCATGGCGACGGACGCGGAATATGGCCCTCACCTCCGCAAGTTGTTCAGGCCGCTAATGACCGGCGTCGGCCCGATCGAGGCTGCGCTGGCGATGGGGCAGGCATGTGCCTCGATGAAGCAATCCGGCGGCCTGCCGGATGTGGTCGTTTCGCTCGGATCGGCAGGATCGCGGCGGTGCGCGCTTGGCGAGGTCTATCAGGTCAGTACCGTCTCCTGGCGCGATATGGATGCCTCGCGGATCGGCTTTCCGAAGGGGGTGACGCCCTTTCTCGGCCAACCCGCCGAGATATCGCTGTCGACACCGCTACGGCTGGAAACGGCGCGGCTCTCGACCGGGGCGAACATCGTCGGTGGCGAGGCTTTCGCCGCGATCGACGCGGATATGGTGGATATGGAAACCTATGCCGTGGCGCGCGCGTGCCAGGGCTTCGGCCTGTCGTTGATCGGCCTACGCGGGATATCCGACGGCCCCGGGGAGATCGACGGCATCACCGGGTGGACCGATCTCCTGCCATTGCTGGATCAGCGATTGGCCGAAGCGGTAAACCTGCTGCCCGAGGCGCTGATGCAGGTTGAGGATGCCCCGCATCAACCCGCCGTTCGAACGAGCTTCTAGCCCTCGGTCGAAAAGACGCCGTAATGCTCGCGCCACGCGGCCACTTCGTCGCGGAGATGCGCCGGCGCGGGATCGCCCGATATAACCAGGCGGGCGACATCGCCGTCGGGATGCATCAGCATCTTCTCCGATCCGTCGCTGAACCAGACGGGCGCCAGCCGGTCGCACAGGCTGTCGAGCACGATGCGCGCCATCCCGCTCTCTATCGCGTCGCTGCCGGCGAGCTTGCGGACATTGATCGAGACACCCTCGAAGCAATTGCGCGGCTCGCGCACGAAATTGAGCGAAACCAGCAGACCGGACCGATCGGGTCGGGCTTCGTCGGGCAGGCTCGCGATCCGGCGCCAAGCGCAGAACCATGTCCGGCAGATCGGAGGGCGCGTCTCGTGAATGCCGCACCCGCCCGGAACGAGATGCGCGCAGGGCGTTCCCGCGGGTTTCTTGAACTCGGGCGTATCCACCGTCAGGACGGTGCAACATGCCACGCACCCGCCGCACTCGCGATCGGCAAGCACCGGCCCCAGCAGGATGGTTTCCAGTTCCGGCTCGGTGGACATCCGTGAAGGACTGCCTCGGCGCCGACGCGAATACAAGGGCGGGCGGCACGCTTGTCGCCGGCCATTGATCTATCGCGCCTCAAGCCGCCCGCGATAGTGCACGATCCGGCCCAGAACCGGCAGCGCGATCGGCACGTCAAAATGGAAACGGCCGTCCTCTTCCCATTCCCGCGCGAGCGAGCGTGGTGCAAGCGCCAGCGGCAGGCGAAGCGGGCCGATCCACCACCGGCGCATGACCATCGCCAGCCCATGTTCGTCGGAAGGAAGCTCGAACCCGAAGCGAAACGCGCCGAAGCGCTCGACCAGCCAGCGGCCGTCCTGGCTCAGCCGGCTATGGAAGCGCTTGCCGCTGAAGGTGCGTATCCACGTTTCCACACCGTCTCGCTCCTCGAATGCGACGTGGAGTTCATGCGTCCCGGCGCGCGGAAAGCCGATGAGCGACGCGATGGCCCCCGTCAGGAGGTTTCTCGATCCGGTCACCTCGGCAACGCCGCTCGCCCCGCCATCGCGCAGCGTCTCGTGCATGGCGCGGACGGCGGGCGGCAATTGCTCGAACCGGGTCCCCATCACCCGCGCGTAGAGCGGTGGCGAGCGAATATGCTCGGTCACCTCGTGGCGGATCGAGAGCCCGTCGAATGCAGGCTGATAGTCCGAGAGACCGAGACTCATCCCTGCGTCGCGCGCGCCGGCCGGCTCAAGCCCGTCGAGGATATGCGAAATCAAGGGCGGCACCGACAGCGCGGGAATCTCCGGGCCGTCGCCCCTGCTCGCGAGCAGCGTCCAGCGGCGCTCGACGCGCTTACCGCCGATTAGGCCGAACAGTCGCACGATCATCGCCGACCGGTCGCTCCCCATCCAGCCCGTCAGGCCCTGCAGCGGTCGCAAGAAACGCGCCATCGGCGCCAGGTTCGACAGCAATTTCCACCGAACCAGCCAGCTTGCGAGCCATAATACGCGCGTCTGAAACCCGAGTTCGGTGCCCGCGCGGAAGGTGACGGCCGGTCGACCGGGCAGCCTTTCCGGCAATAGTTCGTGGTCCGGCACATCGACGAGCGCGACCAGACGGCGATCCAGCGGCCGCTCTCCGGCGACGACGAAATGTTCGCGGCGAAGCTCTTGCCACCCGATCCGTTCGATCCACCGCCTGCCCCGCCAGAGCTTCAGCGGCTGGCCAAGCTGGGCGAGGATCGCGGCCGCGACGGCTGGCCCGGCGGTGGTGCGATTCGACGCGCTGATCGCCATTTCGACCGCCCGCACCTGCTCGAAACCGACGGCGAGTTTGCGGACGACGGCGCCGGACAACGCGGGCACGCTGGACGCACCCGAGATGACGACGACACCGGCGGCCTTCGCCGCGGCGTCAAGCGTCACAATGCCGCACACGAATGCGCGCGCGTCGGCGATGTCGACATAATGGACCCCGGCCGCGACGCACGCCGCCGGGATCGTATAATCGAGCGTCTGGAAAGGACCCGAAGCGTCGACCAGCACGGCTGGTCGATGGTCGCGCAACGCTGCGGCGACGGCGGCGCGATCGATCGCGACCGGGGTCAAGCGCGGCTGGTCAGCGCAAAAGGCCCGAGCCTTCGCGAGACTACGACCCGCGACAAGCACATCGTGCCCGGCCGCAGCGAGCCTCCGCGCAATACGTCCGCCAAAACCGCCGTAGCCGCCGAGGACGAGGATGCGGCTCAAGGCAGGCGCGACGCTGGTTCAGCCGCGGGATCAGCCCGGGCCGATGTCTTGCTTCTCATGCCGCGTGCCGGATCGGCTCGTCCGGCTGAGCCGGTTGCCGTGCGTCGAGGCCGAGCGGGCGCAGCGGATTGCCGATCAGCCCGCTGACCATCGCCGCCTGTATCCAGGTTGCCGGCCACAGTTTCGACAGCGGCCCGACCAGTCGGTCGCGAACGAGCGGCAACAGGCGGCTGTCGGATTGATAGACCGGCGTGAACAGCGCGGTGAGCCGCTGATACAGATGGACATGCCGTCGCCGTCGGGCGACCGCGTCGGCCAACCCCTCCGCCACGCTCTCGCTCTCGCGGAGCCCCTTGGCGAGCGCCCAGGCGTCGAGCAGCGCCATATTGGCGCCCTGCCCGAGCTGCGGGCTCGCCGAATGCCAGGCGTCGCCGATGTGGATGAGCGCGGGTTCGGCCGGATCCCGCAACGTGCGATGGGCATAATGCGCGAAGGTGAGCTGATCGGGGCTGACGATCTGATCGAGCAACGGCGCGCACGCGGGCCACAGCCCCAGAACCTCGGCTTTCCACGCATCCAGCCCGGCGGTGCGCCAGGCGTCCAGCCGATCGGCGCGGAGCGACCAGAAGAAGGCAGCCTGCCGCCGCCCGGCGTGCGGCGACGCACCGACGGGGAGAACGCCGACCATCGTGCTCGCCCGCAGATAGCGCTGCTCGAGCGCCGCCTCGTCGAAGGTCGTCGCGTCGGGCCAGTCGAGGCTGGCCCATAAGGCGCCATAGGCCAGCGAATGCCCCGTGGGTGGCGCAAGCGGGGTGCGCGTTCCCAGCGCGTCCACGACGAGGTCGAAAGGCCCGGCCATATCGCCGTCGGCGAAATGCAGGCGACGCTTCGCGCCGTCAGCAACGCTGCCCGCCACCGTCCGTCCCGTCGCGATCGGCACGCCGGCGGTGGTGACCGCATCGTGAAGCAGCGCGAACAGGCTCGCGCGATGGATGCCGATGCCGAAGGCGGACGGGCGGCCCAGCGCGGCATAGCGCACGTCCAGCACGACGGGGCCGGCCGTCCCGGCCTGACCGATCAGCCGATCGACCCGCGCCCCGCTCTCCAGCGCGATCTCGGCCAGCCCGAGCTGTTTCAGCACGGCGAGGCCGGTCGGCTGGAGCATGAGCCCCGATCCGATCGGCTGCGGCGCTTCGAACCGCTCGAACAATGTCACGCGGTGTCCGTCGCGCTTCAACAGCAGAGCGGCTGCGAGTCCCCCCGGCCCGCAACCGGCGACGGCGATATCGAGTGGCCCCATGTCTCCTTGCTAGCGCGAGAATCCCTCCGGACAACCGTCAAACGCCGGCCCTCGGCTATTTTGACATTGGAGCCGCGACCGGCGCGACCGCCATGCGATCAGCGGCGATGAAGCAGGCTCTGTTTGAACACCCAGATCGCCGCGGGCTGCCCGCGTGACGGGACCGCGACGAACAACCTTTCGAGTTCAGGCACATAGAGCCCGGTGCGGGCGCCATCCTGGGTTTCGATGCGCTCGCGTCGGCCGTCATCGTCGACGATGTCGACATGGCCGGTGCCGCATATCACCAGCACGCGCTTGCCCGCCAGGAACAGGTCGTCGGCATCCCCGCAAGCGAACTTCAGCGACAGCGTCTTTCCGTTCCGCGTATCGATCGTCGCGAGCCCGGCGGGTAGCCGATAGGCGATCTTGATCGACTGCCCGCTGGGCTCGATCGCCATCGGAAAGTTGAGGCGCTGGAGCCCGGTCAGCCAACGTGCGAGCTGCCGTCCCTGATCGATATCCGCCGCGATGATCGATCCGTTCCCCGGCACATTGATATAGGCGCGCGCGCCCGCGAGCTGGAACCCCTCGGGATGACCGGGCAGCGCTAACCGGGCGACGACGATGTGACGCGCCGGATCGATCGTCGCGAGGCCGCCCTTGCCATAGCCGACGACGACACGCCCGTTGCGCTGGTCGACCCGAATGTTGTCGGCATCGTCGCCGAGGTCGAGCCGCGCGAGTTCGTGGTGATCGGCGGCATAAAAGCGCACGGTGCCGTCACCACAGGCGACGACCAGCTGCCGCACTGCCGGAAGCCAGGCGACGCCCTGCGGTTCGGAAAGACCCGCGATCCGCGCTTCGACGCGCCCGCCCTCGATATCGACGATATCGACCGTCCCGTTGGCGATTTCGGCGACGAGCAGGCGACGATCCGCCAGATCGATCGCGAGATGGTCGATCCGGCCGCTGGTGTCGGGGAGCGGGATCGTCCGTTCGAGCACGAACGACGAAATCGACTGTTCGGGCTGCGCCAGGCTGCATCCGGGCAGCCCGATCAGCAACGCGGCCGAGAGGCGTGTGCGGCGGCGCATCGCCGCGGCTCAATTCGCCGCGACGGCCACGTGCTTCAGCGCCGCCGCCAACCCGCGCGCCAGTTTCTGCGCGTCGTCATCGGCCCAGAAGTGCATGAAGAACAGCCGCGGCTCGTCATCGAGCATATGGTTGTGGAGCGCCGTCACCTCGATCCCGTTCGCGCGCAGCGTCCGCAGCACCGGGTTGACCTCTGTGGCGGTGAGTACGAAGTCGCCGGTGATCGCGGCCTTGCCGCCCTCGGTCGGCTGAAAATTGATCGCCTCCGCCGCGCCCATCGCCGGCGGCAAGACCATCTCGCCCTCGCGCGGCGCTTCGGCACGGGGAATGCCGAAGGCATAGACTCCGCCGCCCGCTTTGCCCTTGTGGCCAAGGATGCGGTCGAGCGCCCCGGTATCGAGATCCAGCGCCTCGGGCGCAGCCGAAGCATTCGCGGGCGGCGCCGAGAGCGGGGTGCCGCTCAGCGCCAGCGCGTCGTGCAGCGTCCGCGCCAGCTGGGCCGGGTCGCCATGTCCGGCGATGTGCATGTACATCGTGTGCGGCGTGTTGCGCAGCAGATGGTTGTGGAGCGCGGTGATCTCGATCCCGCCGGCGATCAGCTTGGCCATCACCGGATTCACCTCGGTATCGGTGAGCACCAGATCGCCCATGACCATCGCCTGCCCCGGCCCGTGCGGCGCGAACGCCAGCCACGATCCCAGCGCCAGCGCCGGCTTCAGCGTCACGCCGTCGAGCGTCACCTTGAGATCGCTGCGCGGCAGGCCGATGCGATAGACGCCGCCGGGCATCTCCGCGCCCGGCTTGCCGATCGCCGCGGCGACCGCCTGTTGCCACGGTTCGGCCGCCTGCGCGGGAACCGTGAAGGCGAGAAGGCTGGACAGGGCAATTGCCGCAACGCGCATCATGTCTTTCTCCTCTCGCCTCAGGCCACCACGCCGGACAAATAGAGCAACACGCCGACCGCCGATGTCGTCGCCAGAACCGGGATCATCCCGACCTTGAACCGAAATACCGCAATCGCGGCGCCCAGCGCGAGCAGCAATGCCGCGAGATCGAGCGACGCGAGCACCGGCACGTCGAACCCGAGCCCGGCATAATGGACCCGCAGCACCGCGCGAAACAGCGTGTGGATGCCGAACCACACCGCAAGGTTGAGGATCACCCCCACCACCGCCGCGGTGATCGCGCCAAGCGCGGCGGAGAGCGCGCGATTGCCGCGCAGCCGCTCGACGAACGGTGCTCCGGCGAAAATCCACAGGAAGCACGGCACGAACGTCACCCAGGTGGTGAGGATCGCCCCCAAGGTCGCGGCGACCAACGGCTGCAACACGCCCGCATCGCGATAAGCGGCGAGGAAGCCGACGAATTGCGTCACCATGATCAGCGGCCCCGGCGTCGTTTCGGCGAGCCCGAGGCCGTCGAGCATCTCCCCTGGCCTGAGCCAGCCGTAGGTGCCGACCGCCTCCTGCGCGACATAGGCCAGCACGGCATAGGCACCGCCGAAGGTAACTACCGCCATCTGGCTGAAGAACAGCGCGATCTGGCTGAACACGTTGCTCGGGCCGAACAGCGCCAGGAGCAGCGCGACCGGCGCCAGCCAGAGGATCAGGAAAACGCTGGAGATAGTGAGCGACCAGCGGAGGTTGGGACGCGCATGGTCAGGCAAGTCTTCCCCGAGCACGGTATCGCGGTCGTGGACGACATTCCCGCCGGACGGACCGTGCCCCCCTCCTCCCGAGAAGGCAGGCAAACCGAGCCGGCCCCCAAGATAACCGATGACGGCGGCGGCAAGCACGATCAGCGGGAATGGCGCATTGAAGAAGAAGATCGTGACGAACGCCGCGGCCGCGACCCCGCGCATCACATTGTTCTTGAGCGCACGCGATCCGACCCGCACCACCGCCTGGACGACCACCGCCAGCACCGCCGCCTTGAGCCCGAAGAACAGCCCCGTGATCAGCGGTGTATGGCCAAGCAGGACATAGAGATAGCTGAGCCCGAGGATCGCGACGAAACCGGGCAGGACGAACAGCCCCCCGGCGATCAGCCCGCCCTTTGTCCTGTGAAGCAGCCAGCCGATATAGGCCGCGAGCTGCTGTGCCTCCGGGCCGGGAAGCAGCATGCAATAATTGAGCGCGTGGAGGAAACGCGCCTCGCCGATCCATCTTTTCTCGTCGACGAGGATGCGGTGCATCACCGCAATCTGCCCGGCGGGGCCACCGAAGCTCAGTGCCGCGATCCGCGCCCAGACGCGCACTGCCTCGCCCAACGTGATGTCGTGGCTTCGCTGCGCCGCGGCGATATCGACCGCGCCGCTCATGACCGCCCCTTTCCCGCAGCGCGCGCCTTTGCCGGCTGGTGCGATACCCAATTGTGGGTTTCGTCGGTCGCGTCGCGGCACCAGCGGAAGAAGGCGTCGTAGAGAAGCATCCCCGCCTCGAGCTGCTCCAGATCGTCGGCATACATGCGCGAAAGCCCGAGCGATGCGGCGAGCAGCCCCGCCGCCTCCGGCACGAGATCCGGCCGCGCGGTATCCGCGCCGCGCACGATCGGCGCGAGCCGCGCGAGCGCGGGATATCCGCCGAGCCCGAACGCCTCGATCATCACGTCGAAGGTGCAAAGCTCGCCGCGGTGGCTCCAGCGCACCCCTTCGCCTTCGATGTCGAACGGTGCTGCATCGAAACGCTCGGCAACCGCCTGCACCTCCGACGGCGCCACGAACAGGAACACCGCGCCGGGATCGACGAACCGCCGGATCAGCCACGGGCAGGCGATCCGATCGACCTTGGGCCGGGCGCGCGTCACCCAGATCGTCCGCCCGTCGGCGTCGCGCGGCGGCAAGGCCGTCTCCGGCACGAGCGGCAGGCCGGCGCCGGCCCATTCGGCAAGACCGCCGTCGAGCGCCTCCGCCGCGACCCCTTCGTGGCGCAGCCGGGCAGCGACACCCTGGCTCGATGCGCCGCCATCGCGACAGATGACGACCGCCGAGCGCCCGCGGAACGCCGGCGCCCAGCTCGCGATATCGGGCGACGGGCGATGGAAGCTGCCGGGAACGAGAAGCGGCTCGGCGGCGAATTCATCGCCCCCGCGCACGTCGATCAAGGCCGGACCGGTCGGAATGCCGATCAGCCGCGCGAGCTTGTCGGATGAGATAATATTCAAAACAGACATAACGCGCCCTTTCGCAAAAGCAGGACGCGATGCTTCAGCCTGTCGCCTCGTGGGGAGATCGCAACCCCCATGTCGTCAGTAAACGCAGCGTAACGATCGGTGTCAACCGTTGGATTCCTGCGCGTTGCGCCCGGGAGCAGATTCCGTCAAACGGGATGAGCCGCTCGCTGGGTCGTCGCAGCCTTCAGCGCCGGCGGCGGACAATTCGCCTTGGCATCGGCCATGAGGCGGACGAGCGTCGCGCGCAGCAGCTTGCGCGCCGCGGGATGATCGAGACGATCGAGCTGATCGATCCTCCGCCCGGTCGCGGTGGCGATCCGGAACCCGACATAATAGCCGAAGCGCTCGGGCAAATCCGACGGCGGGTGGCCCCCGCCCTGCAACGCCTGCGCCACGACCGCGTCGTCGGTATCGTCGAAATGGGCGGCAACGAAGCAGAGCGCCGTCGTCCAGCGCTGATCGGTCGCGGCCCTGATCGGCGCCGGCATGTCGAGCAGAAGCTGATGATCGGTCGCGCCCGGGTTCATCGAGGCCGCGGCATCGACCGCCAGCCCCTCCTGCCACAGCACGCACCAGAATTGATCGCAATCGCGAAACGCCCGCTGGTGTTCGAGGTGGAACAGTTCGTGATCGAGGAAAGGCTCGAGCGAATCGTCGGCGTGGAGCCGCGCGATCATGTCGGCGCCGAACAGCATGACCAGGCGGTGCCCGGGCTCCAGATAGTCCGAGCCGCCGTCGCGCACGCCGAGCGAATGATAGAGATAGATCGGCAGCGGGGGCGTGAAGCTCGGAAAAACGGTGCGGAACTTTGTCACGGCGTCGGACAGTGCGCCGGGAAAGGTGCTGATCGCGCGATCATATCCGTCCTGCCTCGCCGGGAAATCGGCAAGGGCCCTGGCGATGCGCCGATCCGTGGCCGCGCCGTCGGCATAAACCCCCGGCAGCAAGGCGGAGAGCGTGCGGCGCACCGCGGCAATCCGCATCGCCTCCGGCTGCCCCGCGGTCGCAAGGGCCACCTGCTCGAAGGGCGTGGCGAGATCGGTGAAGCCAACCGGCGCCGCACCGAGGCAGGACAAGCCGAGGATCGCGATCGATATTCGCAGAATCAGATTTCGCATCTTGGCGGCCCCGTTCATCTGCTCAGCTTTCATCTACGCCGCCGATCATGGGACGCGCAGCATCGGCAGGACCTTGTCGAGCGGCAGCGCCTCGATCGTCCCCTGATCCCCTTTGACCGTGGTGCCGGCGAACAGCGAGTTGATCGCGGCTTCCTCGGTCGCCTCCGCCACAGCCTGGAATAGCGGCGACATCGCGTCATTGGCGAGCTGGTCGGACGCCGCCACCCCCGATCGCCGCGCCGGCGTGCGACGCACCGCCGGATTGGTTGAGAAGGCGACGGCATAATCGCCCGAGCCGTTCGAGAAGCCCGAGCCGGTCCGCGCGATCCCGGCGAAGGCGCGCTCCGCCAGCCGGCGCAGGTTGCGATCGGAGAGCGGCGCATCTGTGGCAACGATCACGACGACCGACCCGTCAGCTTTCTTCTGTTCGATCTCGCGCTTGAAATCATAGCGACCGAGCCGGACGCCGACCGGCACGCCCGCGATGCTCAGCACCCCGCCGTAATTGGTCTGGGTGAGCACGCCTACCGTCCAGCCGCCGAGGGACGCGGGAAGCTTGCGCGACGCCGTGCCGATCCCGCCTTTCCAGCCGAACGCGACGGTGCCGGTGCCCGCGCCGACGCCGCCCTCCGCGACCGGCCCGTCCTTCGCGTCTTCGATCGCGCGGCGCGCATCGGCGATCGTGACGTGTCGGCCGCGGATATCGTTCAGAAAACCGTCATTGGTTTCACCGACGACGGCGTTGACCGACCGCACCTGCTCGTTCCCGGGCTGCGCCAGCGTCCATTCGACCGCCGCCGCGGCGCCCTCCGCGACATTGAGCGTATTGGTGAGGAGGATCGGCGTCTCGATCTCGCCCAGTTCCTCGATCTGGGTCGAGCCGACGAACTTGCCGAACGCGTTGGCGACGAAGAAACCCGCCGGCACCTTGTCCTGAAACAGATTGCCGCCGTGCGGCAGCACCGCGGTCACCCCGGTATGGACATGATCGCCGCGGACGATCGTCACCTGCCCGACCTTGACGCCCGCGACGTCGGTGATCGCGTTGAGCGCGCCGGGCTGGAGAACGCCGATGCGCACCCCCGCCTCCCGCGCCCGCGGCGCAGCCGACGCGGCGGTGGCCGCGATCATCAAGACGGTGACGATGGCAGCCGACGCCTTCATTCTCGCTCCCCTTTTACGTGCGGCTGCTTTTCGGGTTGGGCGAAGCGAAATCAAGAGCTGAATTCGCGCTCGTCCGCCAGCGTGCACCTGTGGATCGATCTGCCCGCTATCGCTTCGACATCGAAAATGGCCGCGCCGCCTCCCCGCTGCCCCAAAGCTTGTTCGGCGATGCGCTCATCGTGAAGCGCAGCTCGCCCCCGGCGCGCACCTCCTCGTCCCGGATGTAGCTGCGTTCGAGCGCGGCGCCGTTCAGCGTCGCGCCGGCGACATAGCGGTTGGTGGCGGACAGGCCGTCGGCGATGACGGTGAAGCGCTTGCCGTCGGGCAGGTTGAGCGTTGCGCGATCGACGAACGGCCGGCCGATGACATATTCGTTCGATCCCGGCGCGACGGGATAGAAACCGAGCGCGGTGAACACCAGCCAGGCGGACATCTGGCCGAGGTCGTCGTTGCCGGCGAGGCCGTCGGGCGCCGGTTTATATTGCGACGCCACGATCTGCGCGAGCCGCTCCTGCGTGCGCCACGGCGCGCCGGCGAAATTGTAGAGATAGGCGACGTGGTGGCTGGGCTCGTTGCCGTGGATATATTGGCCGATCAGCCCGGCGATATCCTCCGCATGGCTGTAATCGAGCTTCGAGTTGTCATAGTCGAACATCGCGTCGAGCTTGGCGATCGCCTTCGCGTCGCCGCCGAGCAGGCGGACCAGCCCGGCCTCGTCCTGCGGCATGAACCAGCTATATTGCCACGCATTACCCTCGGTATAATCGGATCCGTAATTGATCGCGGTCGGATCGAACGGCGTGCGGAATGCGCCCGACGACAGCCGCGCGCGCACCCAACCGGTGCTGGCATCGAAACTGTTGCGCCAATAGCCCGCGCGACGCTCGAAACGGTCGGCGATCTGCGTCCGCCCCATCGCGCGCGCCATCCGCGCGATCGTCCAATCGTCATAGGCATATTCGACCGTCTTGGACGCCGCCTCGGGCTCCTTGTCGATCGCGACATAGCCGCGCGCGATATAATCACCGAGCCCGCCGTAAGGCGCATAATCCGCGCTCGCGACCATCGCGTCGAGCGCCGCATCGGCGTCGAACCCGCGGATGCCCTTCAGATAGGCGTCGGCGATCACCGGCGCGGCGTGATAGCCGATCATCGTCCAGGTCTCGCGCCCCGCGAACTGCCACACCGGCAGGATGTCATAGGGGCTGTGCCGCCGGCTCTCGACGAGCGAACGAACGACGTCGACGGTGGTCTGCGCTGGCTGAACCAGCGTGAGCAGCGGATGTTCGGCGCGGAACGTATCCCATAATGAGAAGGTCGAGCGGAAGGTGAAGCCCTTGGCGACATGGACCTGGTCGTCGGGCCCGCGATAGCGCCCGTCGGCATCGCTCCACACGCTCGGCGCGAGCAGCGCGTGATAGAGCGCGGTATAGACATTGGTGCGCATCGGCGCGGGCGCGTCGATCTCGATCGCCCCCAGCGCCTTCGCCCAGGCCTGTGCGGTGGCGCCACGGATCGCGTCGAAACCGCCGGGCTCGGCATCGAGATTGGCGACCGCCCCCGCCTCGTCGACGCCGGACAGCGCCACCCGCATTTCGAGCGGGGCGGTCAGCCGGCCGAAATCGAGCCGCGCCTCCAGCGCCCGTCCCAGCTTCTCCGCCACCGCATCGCTGCCCCGGCCCGGCCCCTGAAAGCCCTTGTACGCTACCGCGGTATCACGATCGACGAACGCATGCCCGGTCAGCGGCGCGGAAAAGCGCATCGCGAAATAGAGCTTGCGGCCGGGCGCCCAGCCGCGCGTCTCGCGAAATCCGGTCAGCGTGCCATCCGGGCGGAGATGCAGCCCCGACCACAGGATCTTGCCCGGATAATTGTAGAGCGACGTGCGCAGGTCGATCAGCAGATGCGCCGCGCGGCCGGCGGGGAAGCTGTAGCGGTGGACCCCGATCCGCGTCCCGGCGGTCAGTTCGGCGCGAATATCGTGATCGGCGAGCGTCACCGCATAATAGCCGGGCCGCGCCACTTCCGACGCGTGATCGAAGCGCGATCGATACCCCGAACCCGGCCGCCGCGGATCGCCCGGATCGAGCCGCACCTGCTCGCCCGCCTGCGGCATGACCAGCACGTCGCCGAGATCGGAATGGCCCGCGCCCGAGAAATGCGTGTGGCTGAACCCCTGGATCGTCGGATCCTCGAAGCGATAGCCCGCGGCATGCCCGTAGCAGGCGCGGATCTCGCAACTCGTGTCGGTGTCCGGCGACAATTGCACCATCCCGAACGGCGCGGTCGCGCCGGGAAAGGTATGCCCCTCCCCGCCCGTCCCGATCATCGGATCGACCGCATCGATCGGCGCGGGGACGGTCGTCTGCGCCGCCGCCGTACCGGAAATCACCAGTGCAAGAGAAAGAAGGATACGCATGACGCGATCTAAGCAGGTGTCGTCGCGCCGCGGAAGCGCTCGTGCAGGGCAAGTCGGGCTGGTTCGCTGTCGATTCCAGCCCGCCCCGCATGAGCGGCAGAGCCATCAGATTGAAAACGTAACGAATCCCTTCTCGTCGATATGCCACGCCGGGTTCCACGCGATTTCCCAGGCGTGATCGTCGGGATCGGCGACATAGCCGCGAACGCCGCCGTGCGGCGGCGCATCGGCGGGCCTGACGATACGTCCGCCCGCCGCGGTCAGGCGGGCCATCACTTCTTCGACCTCGGCCTCGCTCGACACATTATGCCCGAGCGAGAATGCGCCGGGAGAGGATAAGCCGAAACGATTCATGTCCTTTTCGAGCGCGGTCTTGTCGAACGTCCCCAGCACCGATCCGTTCATCTGATAGAAGACGATCTCGTGATTCTCGAACACCGGCGCCCAGCCGAATCCGTCCACGTAGAATCGACGCGACCGCGCCAGATTCGCGACGCCAAGCGTGATGACCGATATCTGTTGTTGCATAACCAAAACCTTCCATTCGCTCCCGCGCCAGTGCGGGCAGCGTTCAAGGTCTTGGGACTCAACGCCGCAGCGAAGGTCAGGGCCCGTTTTCACGGGGACCGGGCTAACCGCACCGGCCTCCCCTTTTTCGACGGCGCGCTTTTATCAGCACCGGCATCGGCCGGCAACACGACCGTCGTGATCCGCTATTGACGAAATATGTGCAATCATGCATATGCACGGATATGGATATAGATGTTTTCGACGCCCTGGCCGATCCGACGCGACGCCGCGTGGTTGCGGCGTTGCGGCAAGGTGAGCGGCAGGTGAACGATCTCGTCGCGGCGGTGGGCATCCACCAGTCGGGCGTGTCCCGCCATCTACGCATCCTCAGCGAGGCGGGTTTCGTCACGATGCGGCCAGACGGGCAGCGGCGGCTCTATTCACTGGCGCCCGGCCCGTTCCGCGAAATCGACGAATGGCTCGCCCAGTATCGCGCGCTCTGGGAGAAGCGGCTCGATCGCTTCGGCGCGGCGCTCGAGGCCCGGCAGGCGCAACAAGATCAAGCACGGAGTGAAGAAGAATGACCGACCAGATCCAGTCGAGCATCGTGATCGAGCGCAGCTATGCCGCCGACCGCGAGGCATTGTGGGCGCTGTGGACGACGAAGGACGGGTTCGAATCCTGGTGGGGCCCCGAGGGATTCCGGGCGGACGTGCGGGAGATCGAGGCGCAGCCCGACGGCGCGTTGCACTATGCGATGGTGGCCGACGCGCCCGACATGGTCGCCGCGATGAAGCAGATGGGCCAGCCGACATCGACCGAATGCAAGGGCCGCTTCTCGGAATTCCGCCCCTATGACCGGCTGGTCCTGACGCAGATCATCGACTTTCTGCCGGGGGTACAGCCCTATGACAGCACGATCGAGGTGGATTTCATCCCGGCCGCCGAGGGGAAGGTGCGGATGATCGTCACGCTGCACCAGATGCACGACGCGAAGATGACGCAGATGCAGCGCATGGGGTTCACCAGCCAGCTCACCAAGCTCGACAAACGCTTCGGCTGGACCGGCTGACCGGCGGCGGCCCGATCATCGAAGTTCCAAGCCCGGATTCGCATTTTTGAAAATTTCACCTATAAGAACTTCCGATGTCGAAAGGCGACCGGAAGATCGCCGCGGGAGAGAGAAGAGAGCGGCAGCATGGATCTGGGCTTCGGGCAGACTTTGGGCGGGATCATGCAGACGGCGTTCGTCGTCGAGGATCTTCGCGCGTCGATCGACCATTTCGTGCGCGATTGCCGGGCTGGCCCGTTTTTCGTGCTCGAACACTTTCTCGCGCCCGATCAATGCTATCGCGGGGAGCCGTCGCGCGCTGACGTCACGATCGCGATGGGGTTCGCCGGGCATATGCAGATCGAGCTGATCCAGCCGCTCGACGACAATCCATCGGTCTATCGCGAGACGATCGACCGGCGCGGCTATGGCTTTCACCATTTCGGCATCGCCTGCGCCGATGTCGATGCCGATCTGGGCCGGTATCAGGCGTGCGGCTATCAACTGGCCTTTCGCGCCGCCGTTCCGACCGGCGGTGCCGTGGCGTATCTGGAAGGCGGCGACGTGGCCGCGCCGGCCTTCCTGGAGCTTCTGCCCGCCACCCCGGCGATGAACGAGCATTTCACGCGCTTCTGGCGCGCCTCACGGGCATGGGATGGACGGGATCCCGTCCGGCCCTTTCTGTGACGGGAGGCGGGTGTGGGAACGATCGAAAAGTTCGCAACGACCCGGATCGCGCCGCGCCAGCGGCTACGTTACTGGAACGATCTGGTCGACCGGATCTACACCGGCACCTGGGTCAACACGCAGGGCGAGGAATTCCGCGGCGAGATGTGGCGCTGGGACATCGGCGACCTGGCGATGATCCGCCCGCGTTCCACGCAATCGACGGTCGGGCGGCGCGGCGCCGCCGCCGGGGGCGAGGAGCGCGTGATCCTGCACCTGCAGTGCCGCGGCAGCAGCCGCCACACCCAGAACGGCGACGAATGCGTGCTGCAGCCGGGCGATTTCGTGCTCAGTTCGCCGCACCAGCCCTATACGATCGATCTTCGCGAGCATGAATTGCTGGTGGTCGAATTCCCGCGCGCGCCGCTGGCGGAGCGGATACCGAAGCTGGACGACATGCTGCGCCGGCATATGACCGGCGGCACCCCCGGCGGGCGCGTATTCCACGATTTCCTGCTCTCGCTGTGGCAATTGGGCGATCAGAGCGAGCTGGACCCCGAATGGGAAAGCGGCGTGACCACGGTATTCTACGATCTGTTCGCGCTGGCGATGCGCGGTGCGCGGCACGCCCCGCGCGGCGCGCATGCCGGCGATCACGCGCTGAGCGAACGCATGGTCTCGCTGGTCGAGGCGAGCCTGGGCGATCCGGCCTTGGGCAGCGCGATGCTGGCGACATCATGCAACACCTCGATCCGCACGATCCAGAACGTGTTCGCCGCAATGGGCACGACCCCGACCGCCTATATCCTCGAACGCCGCCTGCGCCGCGCGGCGGACCGGCTGATCGTCGCCCCCGATACCAGCATCACCGATATCGCCTTCGACCTCGGGTTCAACGACAGCGCCTATTTCACCCGTTGCTTCCGCCGGCATTTCGGCGCCGCCCCGCGCGACTGGCGCGCCGCGCGCTGATCCCCACCGCTGCGTCTGCGTTTCCGTCCTGACGATCTGCGCCGCAGTGCAAGCACCGGCGGCGCCGGCGACGGCAGTGTTCCCCGGTCATCTGCGGCGAAGCCCGAAGGCTTCGGATCAGGCGCAGATGGTTCGGGGGAGGTTTGCGATGATCGAGCGCGTATCGGTTTCACTCGCCGTTCTTGCGGCGGCACTGGCCGCGCCGGCGACGGCGCAGGAGCAAAAGGCGTCCAGCGAGGGAATTCAGGACATCGTCGTCACCGCGCAGAAGCGCGTGGAGAATGTACAGAACGTCCCGATCTCGATCAGCGCCTTCACCGCCAGCGCGCTGCAGGAGCGCGCCGTGACCAGCGTCGCCGCGATGTCGAACCTCGCGCCCAATGTCACGCTCGATGCGGGAACGCCGTTTTCCGGTTCGGGCCAGGTGCTCGCCGCCTATATCCGCGGCATCGGCGCGAACGATTTCGCGTTCAACATCGATCCGGGCGTCGGCATCTATCTCGACGGCGTGTATCTCGCGCGATCGGTGGGCGCCAATCAGGATCTGCCCGACGTCGAGCGGGTCGAGGTGCTCAAGGGGCCGCAGGGCACCTTGTTCGGCCGCAATACGATCGGCGGTGCGATCTCGATCGTCACCCACGATCCGGGCGACGAATTCCGCTTCATCGGCAGCGCCACCACCGGCAGCTACAATCTGATCAACGTGAAGGGCACGGTCGATGTCCCGATCGCCACCGGCCTTGCCTCGTCGCTGAGCTTCGCGGTCAACAGCCGCAACGGTTATCTGCGCCGCATACCCTATCCCGGCGCCACGGCTTACGCATCGGATCCGGTGACCGCGTTCCGCGCGTCGGGCTATGAGAATATCGGCTACGGCACCGAGGGCGGCGACAAGACCTATAACCTGCGCGGCAAGATCAAATATTCGGGCGGCGGCTTCCGCGCGGTGCTCTCCGCCGATTACAGCAATACCGATACGTCACAGATCGCCAATCGCGTGATCGCGATCTTCCCGGGGATTTTCGCAGGCACCTATAATTGCGCGATCGCGGGCAATCCGGTGGTCGCCGGCGGGGGCAGGTGCGATTCCCAGATCGCCGGCCCGCCGGCGGTTGCCTATGCCGCGCGCCGCGGCGGGCTGACCGGGCTGTTCGATCATCCCGCCTTGTTCGGGGTGAATGCCGATGCCAACCCGGACAATAACCGCCTGCCCTACGACGGTCGCTTCATCACCAAGGATATCGACACCAGTTACGCGAACGGCAACAACTTCAACAAGCTGAAGCAGGGCGGCGCGGCGCTGACGCTCGAATATGATCTGTCGCGCAACGCGACGCTCAAGTCGATCACCGCCTATCGCCAATTGCGCTGGAAGGTCGCGATGGACCTGGACGGGTCGCCGCTCAACTTTCTCAACACCAGCTTCCCGATGTTTCAGAAGCAGTTCAGCGAGGAATTGCAGCTCACCGGGAATGCGCTGGACGACCGCGTCAAATATGTGCTCGGCGCTTATTATTTTACCGAATCCGGCAATATGCGCGATTTCGTCACCTTTGCCGAAGGGCTGTTGCAGGTCGACGGGCCGAACAATCTGGCGACGCGGAATTTCGCTTTCTATGGCCAGGTCGATTACAAGGTGACCGAGCGGCTGGGCCTGACGCTGGGCGGGCGTTACACCCGCGAGAACAAGGAATTCGAAGGGTTCCAGTCCGATCTCAACGGGCTGAACTACAAATTGGCGCAAGCCTTCGGCAATCCCGATTGCGCGTCGCTCGATCCGATCAGCGATCGATGCCGGATCGATAACGGCTTCCCCAATCCCGGCCAGCCGCTGCGCTATTATATCGCCGGGGTGCAGAAGCAGACGTTCAGCAACTTCTCGCCCAAGGTCGGCCTGCAATATCATCCCGGCGACGATGTGATGATCTTCGCCAACTGGTCGCGCGGTTACAAGACCGGCGGCTGGACGACGCGGCTGTCCGCGCCCCTGCCCTATGCGCCGACCTTCGGGCCGGAAAAGGCCGAGACCTGGGAGGCCGGGGTCAAATCGACATTGCTGGCGCGGCGGCTGCAGATCAATGCCGCGTCGTTCCTGACCAATTACAAGGGCATCCAGCTCAACTTCCAGCAGGGGGTTTCGCCGGTGATCCAGAATGCCGGCGACGCGCGGATCAAAGGCTTCGAGCTGGAGATGACCGCGCTGGCCGCGCGCGGCCTCTCGCTGACCGGATCGGTGGGCTATACCGATGCTTATTACACCAATGTGCTGGCCGGCGCGGCGGTCGCGCCCTCGGCGCTGCAGGTCGGCGTATTCAAGGGCGCGACCTTGCCCAAGACGCCGAAATGGAAGCTCAATTTCGGCCCGCGGTACGAGGCGGAGCTGGGCGGCCACGGCACGATCGTGCTGCTCGGTGACGTGACCTATACCAGCGCGGTCAAAAACGACACCGAGGGGACCTACCTGCTGATGCGCCCCGCCAATGCGCTGATCAACGCGAGCGTCACCTACAAGGCACCGTCGGGCAATTGGGACGTGACGCTGGGCGGCACCAATCTGACCGACAAGAGGCTGATCGTCACCGGCCAGGCGCAGCTCGCCGGCGGCCCGATCTTCGGCACCTATAACCGCCCCGCCGAATGGTATGCGCGGCTTGGCGTGAAATTCTGATGCAGAAGGAAACACCCCCCATGAGCACGATGAAGGCACCCCCGTCCGGCGCATATAAGATCGTCGACATCCCGGAGCTTTACCCCGATCTGATCCGCGCGCGCGGGGTGGAGGGAAGCTATGTCGGCGCGTCCGAGGCGGAGAGCCCGTGGGTGCCGTTCGGCGACAATGCCGCGATCCGCCACCTCGCCTTCGACGTGCGCGACAACATCTACGTCAACATCCTGTGGATCAAGGGACCGGGGGTGATCGGCACCCACAAGCATCGCGGACGGGTGTGGGCGATCGGGCTCGAGGGGTCGTTCCGCTATCTCGAATATGGCTGGGTGTGCCGGCCGGGCGAGTTCATCACCGAAACGCCGGGGACGGCGCACACGTTGGTGACCGACGATCCCAATGGGATGAAGGCGCTGTTCCACATGCAGGGCGCCAATGAATTCTACGACGAGCACGGCAACCACATCGAGACGCTCGATGTGTGGTGGTTCATGAACCACTATGAGAGCCATTGCCGCGAACACGGGCTGCCGATCAACGAGCAGCTTTACCTGTAGCGTCAAAGTTCACGAAGTTCACACGAGTGAGCGGTTGTGGCGCGCCGCCGTCACGCGATCCGCGCCGAACCGTAGCGCGGATCGCCGACGACGCTCTCCAACAGGAAATTCTCAACGATATCACCGTAATAGCCGCAGCTGTCATCCTTTCGGAACCACAATAGCTGCCAGGTTTCGGTCGGATAAAGCAGAACGATCGCCTCGCGCATCGCCAGCGGGATCATCGCCTCGGTGAACATGCCGACCGCGACGCCACTCTCCAGCATCGAGACGAACACGTCGAAATAGGGCGGGCGCCCGACGATCTGCGCTGGCCGGATGCCGTGCCGTCCCAGCGCTTTCAGCTCGTCGCGCTCATAAGTGCCGCTGATCCGCGGCAAGGCGAAGGGCAGCGCCGCAACCTCGTCGGCGGTCAGCGGCAACGCCCGCCCCCCGGCCAGCCGACGGTGCCCGTATATGCCCCCGCGGACCAGCGCGACCGGCCGCAGGAAATCGGCGACCGGGGCGGGCTCGATCTGATGGACGAGCGCGAAGTCATATTTTGCGCGCGCCAAGGCCGCGTCCAGTTCCTTGCGCGGCAAATGAAGGTCGAACACCAGTTCAACCTCCGGGTGACGGGTAAGAAAGCCGCCGAGCTTGGGCCGAATGAAGTTTTCCGCCAGCCCCTGCCCGATCAACAATTGGAAGCGTGTCGATCCGGTCTTGACCGGATTCGCCCGCCGATGCGCCGCCAGCGCGGTGGTCGCTGCCTCGAAGCGCTGGAGATCTTGCAGGAAAGCTGCGCCCGTCGGGGTGATCAGCGGGCGCCGGCCCGGCTTGCGATCGAGCAGCGCGACCCCAAGTTGCTCTTCCAACGTCTTGAGTTGATTGCTGACCGATGCCTGAGAAATACCGAGATTCTCGGCGCTTATCCTGAAGCTTTTGGTTGCGCAGAGGCTCGAGAATACTTCGAGCTGGCGCAATGTGAATGGCAGATTCGCCATATGATCCTCCCGCCACAAAATCATAATCTACAATCAATGTCCTGTCATCACTTGGCGATGCATTGCTTGCCTGGGAAACAGTCGCGAAGCTCCCGCCCAGGCAATGCGAGGGGGAGGAAGCAATGCGGCAATCGATCGGGCGTGGGCGCAAGCCGCTGGCGGCGCTGTTGGGGAGCAGCGGCGCCGCGGCGCTGGCATCCTTGGCAACGCCGGCATCGGCGCAGGAAGCGCCGGCCACCGAGGCCCCTGCCGTGCAGGAAGTCGTCGTCACCGGATCGCGCATCCGCAGCGACGGCAGCAAATCGCCGACCCCGCTCACCGTGGTCAGCGCCGATCAGCTCGCGGCGATGGGGCCGAGCGGCCTCGTCGAAGGCGTCAGCCAATTGCCGCAATTCTTCGCCAGCCAGTCGGTCGCCGCGGTGCAGACCGCAGGGGTCGGCGGCAACGGCTGGTTCCTGCGCGGCGGCTATGGCAACCTCGACCTGCGCGGGCTCGGTATCAACCGCACGCTGACCTTGCTCAACGGCCATCGCGTCATCTCGTCGAGCGCGTTCGGGGGAGTCGACGTCAACGTCATCCCCAAGGCGATGGTAAACAACGTCGAGACGGTGACCGGCGGCGCCTCCGCCGCTTATGGCACCGACGCGGTCGCCGGGGTGGTGAATTTCAAGCTCAACCGCAATTTCACCGGGCTGCGCGCCGATGTGCAGCAAAGCATCACCTCGCGCGGCGACAACCGAGGACTGCAGGCGTCGGTGAGTTACGGCACCAAGTTAGGCGATCGCGGGCATATCCTGCTTTCGGGCGAATTTTCGATGCAGGACGGCGTGCACACGATGCGCGGGCGGGACTGGTACAAAGCCTATGGCGTGATCAACGGCAACGTCTATCCCGATGTCGTCTCGACCTCCACCTCGTTCAACGGCCTCATCTATGCGCCGGGTACGCGGCTCAACGCGATGCAATTCCTGCGCGACGGCAGCGGGATCACGCCGTTCGTTGCCAGCAGCGTCAGCGCCGGGACGATCGGCGGCCGGGGGCCCCTGGCCGGCAGCCAATCGATCACCAACGGCGGTAGCGGCGATTATATCGGGCGCGATCAGCTCACGATCTTTCCCGACGCCGATCGCAGCAGCATCTATGCCTATGCCGATTATGAGATCGCCGATCATGTGACGGTCTACGCGCAATATATCCGCGGACAGAACAAGACTTTCCGCTACAACGAGCCGACCGGCTCGCTGAGCGGCACGCCCAGTGTGGCGAGGATTTATTCGGGCAATGCGTTCCTGCCCGCGTCGGTGCAGCAAATCATGACGGCCGATGGAATCGAGTCGTTCGAGTTCCGCCGGATCGGCGGTGACAGCGATTTCGGCAGGCTGTCGACCCAACGCGACAACAGCGTGATGAATTCGTTCGCCGGCGGCCTCACCTGGGATATTTCCGGCGGGGCGCTGGATGGCTGGCAGGCCGATCTTTATTATCAATATGGCACCAACAAGCGGAAAGCCTATCAGAACGGGCTGCGGCTCGATCGTATCTTCGCCGCGCTCGATGCGGTGACCGATCCGGCAACCGGCCAGCCGGTCTGTCGCGTATCACTCTATGGCAACAGCTTTCCGGGATGCGTGCCGATCAACCTGTTCGGTCAGGGCAATGCATCGGCCGCGGCGATCGATTACGTCACCGGCTATGAGCCGGGGCAGCAGATCACCACCCCGATCTATTATGCCGATACCGGTTTCGCGCGCGGCGAGACGCTGAGCTACGTCTCCGGCACGGAAAAGGTGGGCATCACCGATCTGCGCCAGCATCAGTTCGAATTCTCGATGAATGGCACGCTGGTCGAAGGCTGGGCCGGACCGATCAAGGCCGCGTTCGGCGGATCGTGGCGGCGCGAGGCGATCCGGCAGGTCGTGCAGGACCCGGGCAACCCCGCCGCCAACCACGATACCTTCCGACCGGTGCAGTGCAGCGATCCGAAGGTTACGGCCAATCCGCCGCCTGGTCTGCGCAACGTGTCAAACGCCGATTGCGGCAATTCGGTTGCGCTGCAATATTCGAAAGTGTCCAATATCCGCGGCGCGATCAACGTCACCGAATTGTTCGGCGAGACTCAGGTGCCGCTGCTCAGCGAGGCGGGCCCGATCCGCTCGGCCAATCTGCATCTCGCCGGACGCTGGGCGAATTACACCGGGTCAGGCGGAATCTGGGCGTATAAGGCCGGGCTGGAAGCCGATATCGCCGATTTCCTGCGCTTGCGCGGCACCTGGTCGCGCGACGTGCGCGCCGCCAATCTGTCCGAGCGGTTCGACAAGACCGGCGGGATCACATCAATCGACGATCCGCGGACGCCAGGCGTCATCGAATCCATCTCTGTGACAAATTATTCGGGTGGCAACCCCAGGGTGAACCCGGAGAAGGCCGATACATGGACGGCGGGCGCGGTGATCCGCCCCGGCTTCGTCCCGGGCCTGTCACTCTCCGCCGATTATTATGACATCCGCGTCAAAGGGGCGATCGCCCGGCTTGGCTCGCAGGGCGTGTTTAACGGCTGCGTGATCGATGCTGCTCCCGAATTGTGCGCGCTGGTGAGTTTCGACACGGCCGGACAGCCGACGCTGATCGGCGATATTTTCATCAACGTTAACCAGAATCGCGTGCGCGGGCTGGACGTGGAGGCCAATTATACCCGCCCGATGAACCTGACCGGCGGCGAGGGTGAGGCAATCAATCTGCGACTCTTCGCCAATTGGCTGTTCGAAAATTCGCAAACCCTCAGTAACGGCACCTATATCGATCGCGCCGGGCAGACCGGTATCCAGCAATCAGATGGCTTTCCTTATGGCCTGCCGAAGTTCAAGCTGACCGGCAATGTCACTTATACGAGCGGCGGTTTCTCGTTCTTCACCCAGGCGCGCTACATCGGCTCGGGCACGCAGGAAAACGCCCGGCCAAGGGACGCTGCCTATAACAAGGTCGATTCAGCCTTCTACCTCGATCTCAGGCTCGCGCAGAAAGTGAAGTTCGGCACCGACAGCGAAGTGGAAATATTCGGCTCGGTCACCAACCTCACCGATCGTTCGCCACCGGTCACACCTTATTACAGCAACTTCTACACCCGGGCGATCCAGTTCAACTCGGTGTTGTTCGATCTGCTCGGCCGGCGCTTCACCGTCGGGATGAAGTTCGCGCTATGAACCAGACGGTAATGCCCAAAGCATTCTCACGTCGTCAGGCGATCGCCGGGGTGGCAGGTGCGGCGGCGCTGGCGGGGGCGCCGGCGGTCGCGCGGACCTTCAATGGCAAGGTCAGGCAGAAGCAGCCCAACATCCTGTTCATCATGGCCGATGACATGGGGTTCGCCGATCTCTCCTGCTACGGGCGGCAGGAATATCAGACCCCCGTCCTCGATCGGCTGGCGGCAGAAGGGGTGCGCTTCACCCACGCCTACGCCAATAGCGCGGTATGCACCGCGTCGCGCGTCGCGCTGATCACCGGGCGGTATCAATATCGCCTGCCGATCGGCTTGCAGGAGCCGCTCGGCCGGCAGGATATCGGCCTGCCGCCCGCGGTGCCGACGATCGCGTCGCTGCTGCGCGCGCGCGGCTATGCCACGTCGCTGATCGGCAAATGGCACATGGGCGCGCTGCCGAAATATGGCCCGCTCAAGAGCGGCTATGACGAATTCTGGGGGTTGCGCGGCGGCGGGATCGATTATTACCGCCACGCCTTTCAAGGCGCACACGATCTGTGGGACGGCACGACCGAGGTGGCGCAGGCCGGCTATATGACCGACCTGCTCGCCGATCGCACGCTCCTCGCGCTCGATCGGCGCAAGGCCGACGGCAAGCCGTTCTTCATCAGCCTGCACTTCACCGCGCCGCATTGGCCGTGGGAGGAGCCCGATGCCGCGGGCAAGGCCGAATCCGATCGGATCGCCGCCTCGCGCAACCCCGACGCCTATTTCCATTATGACGGCGGATCGATGGCGACCTATGCCGCGATGGTCGGGTCGCTCGACGCCAATATCGGGCGCATCCTCAATAGGCTGGCTGCACTCGGCATGGCCGAGGATACGATCGTCGTCTTCACCAGCGACAATGGCGGCGAGCGTTTCTCGCGCACCTGGCCGTTCACCGGCAAGAAGACCGAATTGCTCGAAGGAGGGCTGCGCATCCCCTCGATCGTGCGCTGGCCGGGCGTCACCGCGGCCGGACGGACATGCGCGGAGCAGACGATGCTGATGGACTGGCTGCCGACCTTCCTTGCCGCGGCCGGCGGCGCGCCCGATCCGCATTACCCCAGCGACGGC
This sequence comes from Sphingomonas sp., assembly GCA_017849555.1. Lineage (GTDB taxonomy): Bacteria > Pseudomonadota > Alphaproteobacteria > Sphingomonadales > Sphingomonadaceae > Sphingomonas > Sphingomonas lycopersici. The sequence goes on from JAFIGU010000040.1 coordinate 88,892, forward strand.
ATCGACCTCAGGCCCGCGCTGGCCGGGCAAGCATTGCCCGAGCGCACGCTGTACTGGCGCTTCAAGAATCACGACCAGAAAGCGGTGCGCCGCGGGCGGATGAAATATCTGTCGATCGCCGGCAACGAATTCCTGTTCGACGTGGTCGCCGATCCGCTCGAACGCGCCAATCTCAAGGATCGCGATCCGCAGACCTTCGCCGCGCTCAAGGCCGCATTCGCGCAATGGAATGTGCAGATGCTCAACGATCCCAATGCGCCAAGCTATGGCTTCAGCGGCAAGGAACTGGCCGATCATTTCGGGATCGACAATTGACGCGGCATGCTGCGCAATCGTTTCGTCATGCAGCGGATGGGCTCTGACGGATGGTTCCGCCTTTCCAGCCGTCATGCCGGGCTCTCACCCGGCATCGAGAGCAACAGGCGGCGGTCCTTGCGACTCTGGATGCCTGGCCGAGCGCGGCATGAGGGCTGGAAAAAACGGGAATCCCGCGTCCGGGTCTATCCACTAGCGCATCGGAGAACGTGTCCTTGACCACCGCATCGCCCCCCTCGCCCGCCCCGTCGAATGCCTATCAGATCCTGCTGGTCGGGCTGCTCAGCCTCAATTTCGGCATCGTCTTCTTCGATCGCAACGCGCTCAATTTCCTGATGCCGTTCGTGAAGCCCGAATTCGGGCTGAGCAACGAACAGGTCGGGCTGATCCAGAGCGGGCTTTCGCTGACCTGGGCGCTCGCCGCCTTCGGCATCGGCCGGCTCTCCGACGCGATCCGCAACCGCAAATTGCTGCTGGTGCTGTCGACGCTGACCTTTTCGGTCTGCTCGTTCCTCACCGGGCTGGCGCAGGGCTTCGCGTTGCTGCTCGGCGCGCGGCTGCTGATGGGGGCGGCCGAGGGCGGGGTGATGCCGATCAGCCATGCGATGGTCGCCGAAGGGGTCTCGCCCGAGCGGCGCGGCATCGCGCAGGGCATCGCGCAGAACCTGGGATCGAACCTGCTCGGCTCGTTCGTCGCGCCGGTGCTGCTCGTCTCCTTCGCCGCGGCTTATGGGTGGCGCGAGGCGTTCTATCTCGCCGGGGTGCCGGGGCTGATCAGCGCGGGGTTGATCTGGCTGCTGATCCGCGAACCCGAAATGGCGCAGCGGCCGGTGCGGGAGCCGGCGGCGGGCGGCGCGGGGCTGGGGCTGCTCGCCAATCGCAACGTGCTGATCTGCGCGCTGATGTCGGTCCTGCTCGTCTCCTATGTCGTGGTCTGCTGGGTGTTCATGCCGCTCTATCTCACCGAGACGCGCGGCTATGCGCCGAAGGTGATGCAATGGCTGATGGGCACGCTGGGGCTCTCCGCGGCGCTCGGCAGCTTCCTCGTCTCGGGGCTGTCGGACCGGATCGGGCGGCGCCCGGTGATGATCGCGACCCCGCTGATCGGCGCCTTGCTGCCGCTCAGCGCGATGTTCCTGTTCGGGCCGACCTGGCTGCTCGCCGCCGCCTTCTTCATCGGCTGGGGGCTCAACGGCATCCTCCCGCTGGTGATGGCGACGGTGCCGTCGGAAAGCGTCAAGCCGCTCCACATCGCCACCGCGCTCGGGCTGTGCATGGGGGCGGGCGAATTGATCGGCGGCGTGCTCACCCCCTGGGCGGCGGGGCGCGCGGCGGATGCGACAAATCTGGCGGCGCCGCTGTGGATCATGCTGGGGCTGGCGATCGCCGCCGCTTTCTGCGCCGCCTGGCTCAAGGAGACCGCGCCGGCGCTTCGCGATCGTCCGGGTCGGCTTCGCCCCAGTGCAAGACGGGACGGACAAGGCGAGCCATCGTCGAGCGGCTGAGAGGAGCTTGATATGTCTTCAGTCATGACGGCGCCGCCGTCCGACCGCGCCGAGATCGTCGATGTCGGTTTCCCGTTCAAATCCCTGGTCGACCGGCTCAGCCCCGGCGGGCGCTATATCGATGCCCAGAGCGACGTCGACAGCCCGTGGGTGCCGTTCGGCGACAAGGCCGCGATCAAGCATCTCGCGTTCGACGTGCGTCAGGGCATCTTCTCGAACATCCTGTGGGTGAAGGAGCCGGGGGTCGTCGGCACCCACCTTCATCGCGGGACGATCGTGATGGTCTGCCTCGAGGGCAGCGTGCGCTATCTCGAATATGATTGGGTCGCCTCGCCGGGCGGGCTGATCCTCGAGGTGCCGGGCGAAAGCCATACGCTCGTCACCGAGCATCCCGAGGGGGTGAAATTGTTCGGCTGGATGCAGGGGCCGATCGAATTCTACGACGCCGACGGCAAGTTCGTCGATACGACCGACGTCTGGTGGTTCATCAACCATTATGAGAGCCATTGCCGCGCGCACGGCATCGCGATCAATCCGAAGCTCTATCTGTGAGCACGCTCGACCAGTTCGCCATCGCCGGTCGATCGGCACTGGTGACGGGGGCGGCATCGGGGATCGGTCTCGCCTATGCCGAGACGATGGCCGAGGCCGGCGCCGGCGTGACGCTGACCGATATCGACGCCGAAGGCGCGGCGCGCGAGGCAGCGCGGCTGCGCGACGCCGGATATGATGCGCGCGCGCAAGGGTGCGACGTCACCGATCTCGATCAGGTCGCGCGCGCGTTCGATGCGCATGTCGCGGCGTACGGCGGGTGCGACATCGCCTTCGCCAACGCCGGGCTCGATCCTGGCCACGGCTTCTGGACCCCCGACGGCAAGCGCGACCCCGAAGGGCAGATCGACGTCTACGATCCGGCGCGCTGGCACCGCTCGATCGCGGTCAATCTGACCGGCGTGTTCCACACCGTGCGCGAGGCAGCCCGTGTGATGAAGCGCAACGAACGCGCGACCGGGCGCCGCGGCGGATCGATCGTCATCACCTCGTCCAACGCCGCCGAGGTCAATGAGGCGATCGTCGGCGTGCCCTATATGCCGGCCAAGGCGGGGGTGAAGCATTTCATGCGCCATATGGCCTATGAGCTCGCGGCGTTCGGCATCCGGGTCAACGCGATCGCGCCGGGGCCGTTCGTCACCAATATCGGCGGCGGCTGGGTCAAGAACAATCCGGCGGCCCGCGCCGCGTGGGACGAGCTGGTGCCGGTCGGCCGGATCGCCGACCCCGATCAGATCAAGCCGCTCGCGCTGCTGCTGGCGAGCGACGCCGGCAGCTATATGACGGGAAGCCACGTGATGATCGACGGCGGGATGCAGCTCGGCCCGGTCAAGCCGCTGTCGTGATGCGCGCGGCGGTCATGCAGCAACTCGGGCAGCCGCTGCGCATCGAGCGGCTGCCCGATCCCACCCCCGGCCCGGGCGAGCTTGTGGTGCGGGTCGGGCGCTGCGGCATCTGCGGCTCCGATCTGCACATGACCGAGGACCCCGCCTATGGCAAAGGCCCCGGCACCGTGCTCGGCCACGAATTCGCGGGCGAGGTCGTCGCGCTGGGACGCGGGACGGACGGGATAGGGTTGGGCGATCTCGTCTCGGTCATCCCGCTCGCCAGTTGCGGACAATGCGCCGCGTGCCTTGCCGGCGAACCCGCGTGGTGCGCAGGCTTTGGGCTGCAGGGCGGCGGCTATGCCGAATATGCCGTCACCCGCCCCAATCAATGCGTGCGCCTGCCCAAAACCGCCAGCCTTTCCGACGGCGCGATTATCGAGCCGCTCGCGGTGGCGCTGCACGGGGTCAATATGAGCGGGCTCCAACCCGGCGATCGCGTGCTGATCCTCGGCGCGGGGCCGATCGGGCTGGCGGTCGCCTTCTGGGCGCGGCGGCGCGGGGCGAGCGCGGTGGTGCTGCAGGATATCGCCACGCACCAGCGCGAGCGCGCGCTGGCGATGGGAGCAACCGATTTCGTCGCCGATCGCGACGATCCGGTCGGCGCGGCTGCGCGAGCGCTGGGCGCGGCGGATATCGTGTTCGAATGCGTCGGGAGGCCGGGGCTGATCGCGCAGGCGGTGCGCCAGGTGCGCAACCGCGGCACGATCCTGCTGCTCGGATTATGCACCCAGCCGGATACGTTCAACAGCTTCGCGATGCTGTCGAAAGAGGTGCGGCTGATCACCTCGGCTTTTTTCACCCGGCAGGAATATGAGGCCGCGCTCGATGCGCTCGACGCCGGCGCCGTCGAGCCGCGGTTGCTCGTCACCGGTACGATCGCGCTGGAGGATACCCCTGCCCGCTTCGAGGCGCTGCGCCACCGGACGGACGATTGCAAAGTGCTGATCGCGCCATAGCATTTCCCGAGCGGCGGCGGCTCAGCGGATCGTGATCGGCAGATCGCGCTTCCCCGAGGCGACATTCCCGGCGTGATCGGCGGCATAGATGCGGATCGTATAATCCCCCGGCGCGAGATCCGCCGGGCTCCACCCGCCCTCCTCCGCGCGGCCGTGGCGCACGATATTGGTGACGACGTAGAGGAAGCGCGTCCGCTGGTCGCTGTGGACCGTATCCCCGCTCGCCGGGGCATAAGCGATCCGCGCCGCGTCGGCGGCATTCGGCATGCGATCGAACTCGATCATGACGCGCGGTTGTTCGAAGCCGGGGACCGGCGTCCCGTCGGATTTCAGGATCTGGAACCCGGCCTTGTACAGGCCGAGCCGGCGGCGCGCGGCATTGTCGTCCACCTGATCCCACGCCTCGACGACGATGCTGACATCCCCGCCCGCCGCCGGCACCACGAGCCGCCCCTTGTCCGATGCGGTCAGCCGCTGCCCCTTGCCGTCGAGGACATGCACGTCATCGATATGCGGCGCGACATGATCACCGAACCCGGGAAAGCGCAGCAGCAACGCATTGACCTTGGCGCGCGGCGGCCCGAGTTCGAGGTGGACATGCGCCATGCGGTTGATCGTGCCGAGCGGATCGCCGACGCGGAAGCGCGTGCCGCGCTTGATCCGCACGCGGGCGGCCCGCCCCTGCGCATCGCGCGTGACGCGGAAGCGCGCCGGATCGAGCGACGCGCCCGCCTCGGTGCGGCCGACGCGCATGTGGATATAGGTCATATCGTCGATGCGCAGCCCCTCGCTCAGCCCGTCGAAGCCCCAATTGGGGATCGGATCGCGCACCGTCTCGTCCGCCGACGCGACCGCGGTCGTTCCCGGCGGGGAGCTGATATCGAGCCCGGCGTGGAGGTGATCGCGGCTCTCGCCTTCGTAATTGCCGCGCACCTCGCCGAGATCGCCGACCACTTCGTGCCAGCCGAGCTGCGGGCGGAACGGCCAAGGGACCAGCGACGCGCGGACCAGCGCGGGCGGCGCGGGTTGCGGAAGGGGAGCCGATGCGGCGCCGGCGCGACGCGGGGCGAGCTTGCGAATCGCATAGGCCGAGGCATCGGCGACATAGAGCGCGCCCGCGCGATCGATCGCCAGCCCGGCGGGGCCGATCAGCGGCAACGCGGCATTGCCCTCGACCGGCGATCCCGGCCCGGCGAGCACCTCCAGCGCACCCGAGGGGGAGAGCTGGACGATGCGTCCGCGCTGGAAGGCGGCGATATAGACGAACCCGTCGTGGGTCGGCACCACCCCGACCGCGCCCCTGAGCAACCCGGTGCCGTCCTTGGGGTCGGTGCGCGCGAGCGTCGAGACCTGGCCGTCCGGCAAAACCTTGCGCAGCGCGTCGTTGCCGGTATCCGCGACGAGCAACGCGCCGCCGCGATCGAGCGCGACGCCGGTCGGCGTGTCGAACGCCGCCGCTGCGCCCTGCCCGTCGGCAAAACCCGGCATGTCCTGCCCCGCCAATGTCCGCACCTGGCCGTCGGCGCCGATCGCGCGGATGCGATCGTTATAGGTGTCGGCGACATAGACATTGCCCTTGTCGTCCACCGCGACGCCGATCGGCCCGTCGAACCGCGCCTGCGCCGCCGCGCCGTCGCGATAGCCCGCCGTCCCGTCACCCGCGAGCGTCGTGACCGTGCCGTCCGCGCCGATCCGGCGGATACGATTGGCACCGGTCTCCGCGACGAAGACATTCCCCGCGCGATCGAGCGCGATCCCCGACGGGGTATCGAACGATCCGGGCAAAGTCGTCACATTGCCGTCGGGGTCGATCTTGCGGACGCGCCCGGCATCGGCGACGTAAAGCGCCCCGTGCGCATCGATCGCCACCGCGAACGGATCGCCGAAGCGCGCCTGCGCCGCCGCGCCGTCGGTATGACCCCGCACCCCGTCGCCCGCCACATTGGTCAGCGCCGCGGGCCAGCCGAACCGCGTCGGCGCGGGCGACAGCACGCCCGGCCGCGACAGCAACCAGATCCCGCCCCCCACCACGGCGAGAAGGAGGAGGGCCATCGCCACGGCGACCTTGCGGGGTAATTTACTCAACATCAGGCGCGCGCCTTTGCCGCAATCCGCGCGGCAAGCTCAACAGCGGATTACCGAAAAATCGCGTGCCTCTCCTGAAAGGGGTGCGGTGCGGGCGCCGGCCCGCACCGCACATCGGTCATTATGCGGCGGTGCCGTCGAGGAAGCCGACCACTTCGGCGATGCGCCCGGCTTCGTCCAGCCGCACCACATCGGTCCCGGCCGCGACCGCCGGTCCGTCGGCCGCCAGCGTCCAGGAGAAGCGCACGTAATTGCCGTAGCCGTCGGGCGTCCCCGCGAGCGTGAAGGCATGTCCGGGGAATTGCGCCCGCGCCGCCGCGATCATCGCCGCAATCCCTTCGCGCCCGTCGCCCTTCATCAACGGATCGACATAACGCGCATCGTTCGACCAGCCGGCGAACAGCCGGTCGGCCCGCGCAGCATCGTCGGCCTCGTTCCACACCGCCAGATAGTTGTGGGCAATGGTATTGGGGTCGGTCATCTTTCGTCTCCGTTGTTGGTCCGGAGAAAATGACGCCGCCGCATGGCCAAAGCGATTACCTGCCAGGTAATGGCACGCACGCAGCTGGGGTTTAGGATCGGTTTATGGCTACACAAACCAACGGCGTCGGCGATCTCCTGCGCGACTGGCGCGCGCGGCGCCGGCTGAGCCAGCTCGATCTGGCGGGCGAGGCCGATGTGTCGACGCGGCATCTGAGCTTCGTCGAGAGCGGGCGCGCCGCGCCGAGCCGCGACCTGCTGCTGCGCCTCGCCGAACCGCTGGCGCTGCCGCTGCGCGAGCGCAACCGGCTGCTCCTCGCCGCCGGCTTCGCGCCGCTCCACCCGGAGCGATCGATCGACGAACCCGATATGGCCGCCGCAAAGGAGGTGATCGGCGCGGTGCTCCGCGGCCACGGGCCCTTTCCAGCGCTTGCGGTCGACCGGCATTGGAATCTCGTCGCCGCGAACGATGCGGCCGGGGCGTTGCTGGCGGGGGTCGATCCGGCGCTGCTCGCGCCGCCGACCAACGTGTTGCGCGCCAGCCTGCATCCCGACGGCCTCGCGCCGCGGATCGTCAACCTCGCCGAATGGCGGCATCACCTGCTCGCACGGCTGCGCGACGATGCCGAACGGTCCGGCGATCCGATATTGTTCGCGCTGCATCAGGAGTTGCGCGCGCTGCCTGCGCCGGCAAGCGAAAGGCCGCACGGCCCGACCGCACGGATCGCGGTGCCGCTGGTCATCCGCGATCCGGCCAGCGACATGCCATTGTCGTTCCTCTCGACGACGACGGTGTTCGGCACCGCGGTCGACGTGACGTTGGCCGAGCTGACGCTCGAATGTTTTTACCCCGCCAATGAGGAGACGCGGCGCGCGCTGCAGCGCTGAGCCGCGGTTCTCAGCCCCCGGCAGCGTCGAGACGCCGGCGAATGTCGCGGTAAGCCGCCGCGACCAGCCGGTCGAGCGCGGCTTCGTCGGGCATCCGCCCCACCCGCAGCTTCACGTGGCGCATGCGCTTGCCCGCGCCCTCCAGAAGGCCGGCCGGATCGTCGAGGAAGGCGCCGAAGAAGAAGCCGATATTGGCATGTTCGGCATAAGCGTCGACATAAGCGAAAGCCGCATCCCCGGCGCAGGCCGTCGGGCGCGCGTCGTGGATCAGCTCGCGCACGTCGGGGCCGCACGCGCGCAGTCGCTCGAACCACGGCTCGGCCAGCCCGCGCAGCGCATCACCGCCGGCGAACCACGCCTCGACCGCGGGGTCGCGGCGACCCGCCGTCGGAAAGCGGAACAGGGCGTCCATCGCGCCGGTCTATCGGTGAGACGACCCGCGCGCAATCAGCGGTAGCGCACCGGTCAGCCGCGCCGTTTCAGCCGCACCAGCGTCTCGTCCAGCGCGGAAAGAAAGCGTGATCGGTCGGTCTTGGAAAAAGGCGGCGGCCCGCCGATCACATCCCCGCCCGCCCGCAGATCGGCCATGATCGCGCGCGTCGCGATCGCCCCGCCGATCGATGCGGTGGTGAACGGGCGGCCGTTTGGCGCGAGCACCGCCGCGCCATTCTTCAGGCAACGATCGGCGAGGAGGATATCGGCGGTGACGACCACGGTCTGCGCATCGGCGCGCTCGGCGATCCAGTCGTCGGCGGCGTCGAACCCGCTCCCGACCAGCTCGCGCGCGATCAGCGGGTGGGCCGGCACCCGGATCGGGCTGTTGCTGACGATCGTGACCGGCACCGCGTGGCGGAAGGCGACCTTGTACACCTCCTCCTTGACCGGGCAGGCATCGGCATCGACCAATATCATCAGCGGCATCGGCGCGTCCTATCGCGCTCGCGCGGCGGAGGCCAGTTGCGCCGATCAGGACAGCAATATTGTCCGGCATCGCCGCTCCCCCTATCGCGAGCGGATGAGCTACGCCTTTCTCGCGATCGCGATCATCTCCGAAGTGATCGGCACCTCGTTCCTCAAACAATCCGAGGGGTTCACCCGCCCGTTGCCGACGCTGATCATGGGAATCTGTTATGTCGTAGCCTTCTATTTCCTGTCGCTGACGCTTCGCCACATCCCGACTGGGGTCGCCTATGCGATCTGGTCGGGCGTCGGGATCGTGCTGATCGCGGCGATCGCCTGGATCGTTCAGGGGCAGAAGCTCGATGCCGCGGCGCTCATCGGGATGGGGCTGATCATCGCCGGGGTTGTCGTGATGAACCTGTTTTCCGCCACCGCCGGCCATTGATCGCCCGTCGCCGACCGGCGAGCATTGCCTCCGCAGGGCGATCGCGTTTACCCCCGCGCGGTTACCAATCCCCGGGGGAATATTCCAATGGATCGCCGTTCGTTTCTTGGCCACGCCAGTATCGCCGCCGTCGCCGCGAGCCTGCCCGCCGGCGCTTATGCCGCGACAAGCGCCGCCACCGCCGGCAGCAACGATGCGAAGCTCCACGCGCTGCTCGACCGGATTTTCGCCGACCGGCTGGTCAGCAATCCCGAAGGCGCGACGCGGCTGGGGCTCGATACCGGCAAGAACGCCGCGCTGAAATCGCGGCTCGAAGGACGCGGCGCGATCGATGCCGCGCGCGATCTCGCCCGCGCCAAGAGCGAGTTCGCCGCGATCCGCGCGATCGACCCGGCGACGCTCGGCGAGGATGCGCGGCTCGATTACGACGTCGTCGCCTGGCAGCTCGAACGCAGCATCGCCGGGCAGGAGCGGTTCCACTACGGCTCGAACGGCGGGCGCTTCTCGCCCTATCTGCTGAGCCAGCTGACCGGCGCCTATCAGGACATCCCCGATTTCCTCGATACCCAGCATCGCGTGAAGGACGCCGCCGATGCGGACGCCTATCTCGCGCGGCTCGGCGCCTTTGCGACGGTGCTCGATCAGGAGACCGAGCAGCAGCGGATCGACGCCGGCAAGGGCGTGTTCGCGCCGGACTATATCCTCGATACCACGCTCAAGCAGTTCGCCGCGCTGCGCGACAAGCCGGCGGCCGAAACCGGGCTCGTCACCGGCTTTGCCGAGAAACTGAACAAGGCCGGGCTGCCCGTCGAACGCGCGACGCAGGCCGCGGCGCTGGTGGCGGACAGGGTGTTCCCCGCGCTCGATCGCCAGCGCGCCCTGGTCAAGGAATTGCGCGGCAAGGCGGCGCATGACGCCGGGGTGTGGCGCCTGCCCGACGGCGACGCTTATTACGCCGCCGCCGCCGAAGCCGCGACCACCGCCCGGCTGACGGGGGACGAGATCCACACGCTCGGGCTGGAGCAGGTCGCCGAGATCAGCGCGCGGATCGACGCGATCCTCAAAACGCAGGGCATGTCGCAGGGGACGGTCGGCGCACGGCTGGTCGCGCTCAACGAGCGGCCCGATCAGGTCTTCCCCAATACCGACGAAGGCCGCGCCGCGCTGCTCGACCAGCTCAACCGGCAGATCCGCCGGATGGAGCCGCGGCTTCCCGAGCAATTCGCCACCCTGCCCAAGGCCCCCGTGGAGGTGCGCCGCGTGCCCCCGGCGATCCAGGCCGGCGCGCCGGGCGGCTATTATCAGAACGCCTCGCTCGACGGCTCCCGCCCCGGCATCTATTATATCAACCTGCGCGACACGTTCGATCGGCCGAAGTTCGGCCTCGCCACGCTGACGCATCACGAGGCGATCCCGGGCCACCATTTGCAGGTGATGCTGGCGCTCGAATCGAAGGATATTCCGCTGATCCGCCGGCGCGGCTTCTTCAGCGGCTATTCCGAAGGCTGGGCGCTCTATTCGGAGCAGCTCGCCGACGAAATGGGAATGTTCGAGGGCGATCCGCTGGGGCAGGTCGGCTATCTCCAGTCGCTGCTGTTCCGCGCGACCCGGCTGGTGGTCGATTCCGGCATGCATGCGAAGCGCTGGAGCCGCGAGAAGGCGACGGATTACCTCATCGCCACCACCGGCATCGCGCGCGGCCGCAGCCAGGGCGAGATCGACCGCTATACCGTCTGGCCGGGGCAGGCGTGCAGCTACAAGATCGGTCACACCGTCTGGACCAAATTGCGCGATGAGGCACGCGCCAAGGCGGGCGCGAACTGGGACCCGCGCGCTTTCCACTCGGTGCTGCTCAAGGGCGCGATGCCGCTCACCGTGCTCGAGCGACTGGTCCGCGCGCGCATCGCCTGACGCCGATCAGGGCGGGGGGAGGTTTCGCCCCTCCCCCGGCGTTTCACGGCGCGACGTCGCCCGCCTTCGCCGCAATCGGCCGCGCGTAATCGACCAGCGTCATCAGCAGCTTGCCCGGCTCCTCGCTGGTGATGTGGTGCCCCGAGCGCTCGAACCATACGAGCCGCTTCGACGGCGCGTTCACCTTCGCATACCATTCAGCGGCAACGTCGCTCGATACGTTGATATCGTGCCGCCCGAGCAGCAGGATCAGCGGCACCTTGAGCGTCCGGATCGTCGACAGATCGGTCGTCAGGATCTTCGGCAACAGCGCCTGCGTCACCGGCGGCTGGCCCTTGAAGGCGTTGCGGACATCCTCGTCGCTGTATTCGGGGGCGAGCTTGAACGCCGCCATCTCGAAATCGCCGCCGGTCCGCCGCCACGCCGCGCCGCCATAATGGCCGAGCCATTTGCGCTGGATCAGCAACGCATCGACCGGCAGCGGCGCATCGCCCTGCGCGTAGGGCGCGATCGATTCGAGTTCGCGGATCGCCTCAACATTATTGTCGGCCTTGGCCTGCGCCAGGGTCCACGCCCAGCCGCGCTGTTCGCTTTCGCGCCCGTTGGTCATCTGGCCCATCCCGATATAGGCATAGAGCCATTCGGGGTGCGCCGCGGCGAGCTTGAGCCCGAGCATGCTGCCCCAGCTATGCCCGAGAACGAACACCTTGCGCTTGCCGAACCGCTTGCGCGCCCATTGCACCAGCTCCTCTGCGTCCTGCTGATAGCGTTCGGGGGTGAGCAAGGCGGGGTCGTTCGCGCCGCTGGCGGTATAGGTCTTGCCCGCATTGCGCTGATCCCACTGGACCACGGTGAAATATTCGTCCCACCCGCGATCCCACCACCAATCGAGTGGCATTTCGACGAAGCCGGGGCCGCCGTGGAAATAGATGATCACCGGGTTGCGCAGATCCTGGCTGCGGATCGACACGACCTGCTTGATCCCGCCGATCGGGATCGTCTCGATCGCCTGCAGCCCATTGGGGCTGACGATCTGGCGCAACCCGGCGATGATCTTCACCGCCTCGGCGCGATTATGCGGCCCCACACTATCCTGCGCCGCAACCGGCACCGCCAAAGATGCCATCGCCAGAAAAGCCGCAAACCCCTTCATCTTTCACCTTTCTCGTTGGATCGCCGATATCTAGCGACGACCGCCGGCCCCGGCCATGCGCCGTCGCGCAAAATCGGTTATCGCCGCGGCATGGCGAAGAAGAAGCGCTATCTCACGGCCACGCTGCCCGACGGCTATGTCAAGACGATCGGCCCGACCGCGGCCGATTTCACGCATTATTGGCGGATCGTCGCCGAGCTGGCCAACGGGCGCACCGAGGTCTTCTGGGGGCACACCAAGTCGCTCCGCGAGGCGACCGCGAAGAAAGCGGCCACCGCCGATGCCGCCCGGCAGCGCGGCTGGTCGCGCTATGCGTTCGAGATCGTCGAACTGACCGAGACGCCCGCCTAGCCTTCGCCGGGGTGGTACGCGCTTCCTTGTGTCGCCGCGAAGGCGGGAGCCCAGGAAAGCTCGGCATGATCCCGATTACCGTTAGCGCCCGTCGGCGTGTTTCGTCTGCAGCGCGACCAGCGCGTCGACGATCGCCGGCGCCTGATCGGCGGGGACCGGCGCGCCATAAGCGTCGCGCATCTTGTCGACGATCGCCTGCCATTGCGCCTTCGACAGCTGCGGCTGATACAGGATCATGCTCGTCGAGTGACAGGCGAGGCAATGCGCGTTGAGCGGGGCGACCGCCGCGCCCTCGCCGAAGGTCTGATCGTCCTCGGGCAGCGCGATGCTCGTCGAGCGGAGCGCGGCGAACTTGGCCTGTTGCCCGTTGTCGGATGCCGGCTCGCGGACCGCGCCGGAACAGGCGGCGAGCGCGCCGATCGCGAGCGCCGCCAGGGCAATGCGTGCGCCCCTCATACCAGCCGCACCGTGCAGGCTTCGACGCAATTTCGCATATAGCCACCCGGATTCCAGTTGGGCGCCATCGGCTGCGCCTCCCCCTTTTCGTTCGTGCAGCGCGACATGATCGTCATCGTGCCATGCGCGAGAACGGGAATGACCGCGCTGAAGCGGCGGAAGCTGTACCGCCCCTCGTCGGGGCCGAGCCGCGACGCGATCCAGCTCTTGCCGCCGTCGATCGAGATATCGACGCTCCTGATCCCTTGGTCGCCGCCGAGCGCGATCCCGTTGACCCCGATGCGCGGGCGATATGGCGGGGTGGCGCCATCCTTGAGGTTGGTGATCCACGATCGCGGCGGCATGATGCTGATCGGCGCTTTGGGGAATTCCTTGGTGCCGGGCACGACGTTCGCATGCGGCGTGGTGGGGACCTGATAGGCCTTGGCCATCCAGTAATTGTCGTCGGGGCCGTTCAGCACCTCGATGCTGTCGAGCGACTTGACCCAATAGGTCGAAAACCAGCCGGGGACGATCAGCCGCAGCGGGAAGCCATTGAGCATCGGCAATTGCTCGCCGTTCATCGCGAAGGCGACCATCACCTCGCCGTCCATCGCATGATTCACGGCGAGCGATTTCTTGAACGGATCGACCGCGGTCAGCGGCTTGTCGAGCCCGCCGAAGCGCACACGGGTCGCCGCCGGATCGATCCCGGCAAGCTCGAGCAGGTGGCTGAGCGCCACGCCTTCCCACCGCGCATTGCCCATCGCGCCATGCGACCATTGCGCGCCGGGAACTCGCGGATCGAACAGGGCGCGGCTATTGCCCGAACATTGATTGACCGCGGCATAGGAAATCCGCGGCATCTTGAGGAGTTCGTCGAGGCGCAGCGCGAGCGGACGTTTGACCGCGCCGCCGATCGTCAGCCGGAAACCCGCGACATCGACCTCCAGCGGGATATCCGCCCAATGCCAGCGCACGAAGAAGCGATCATTGGGGGTGAAGACGTTGTCGTTGAAAACCTCCATCGGGGTTTCCAGCAGCGGGGGGCGGTTGCGCTGGACGATCATCGCGCCTTTTTGCGGAAAGGACCCGCTTACCGGGCGGCCGACCAGCCCCGCATCGGGCGCCGGGCGCGAGAAACCGCCCGCCGCGCGCGCGATCGCCCCGCCGGCCAGCGCCGCCGCGCCTGACGCCAACAGCCTGCGCCGGGCCAGAAGGTTAGCCAAGGTCGCGTCGAATCGATCCATATTCCCCTGTCCCATCTCCGGCATTGCCGGCGGCGCGCCGATCGGCAGCGGCATAACATATTCCGCGGCCGTCGCGCAGCGCATGTAAAGATCTGTGATTTCGATGCACGACTGTCATGATGTGATGCGATCTAATCGGCGCTGCCGATCGTTCCTATTCTCGCGCCTTCGAAATCACGGAGAAAACGGATGGACCTTCAACTGACCGGCAAGACCGCATTGGTGACCGGATCGACCGCCGGGATCGGCCTCGCGATCGCCGAGCGCCTCGCCGCCGAAGGCGTGACGGTGACGATCTGCGGCCGCAACCAGGCCAAGCTCGACGAGGCGGCGGCGCGGATCGCCGCGGTCGGCAAGGTCGAGGCGGTGCTCGCCGATCCCGCCACCGCCGAGGGCGCGAACACGCTGATCGCGGCGGTGCCCGACACCGATATCCTGATCAACAACCTCGGCATCTACGAAGCCAAGCCATTCACCGAGATCACCGACGCCGACTGGCATCATCTGTTCGAGGTGAACGTGGTGAGCGGCGCGCGGCTGGCGCGGCATTATTTCCCGCGGATGCTGGCGCGCGACTGGGGCCGCATCCTGTTCGTCGCGAGCGAGAGCGGCCTCGTCGTGCCGAGCGAGATGATCCATTACGGCATGACCAAGACCGCGCAGCTCGCGATCGCGCGCGGGCTGGCCGAGCAGACCCGCGGGACCGGGGTGACGGTCAATTCGGTGATGCCCGGGCCGACGCGATCGGAGGGGATCGTCGAATTCATCCGGTCGGTGGTCGACAACAAGGATGCGCCCGAGGCCGAGCGCGAGGCCGAGTTCTTCAGGACGATGCGCCCGCTGTCGCTGATCCGGCGGCTGATCGAGGCGGACGAGATCGCGGCACAGGTGGCGCTGCTCGCCAGCCCGCTCGGCGCGATCACCAACGGCGCGGCGATCCGCGTCGAGGGCGGGATCATCCCGACGATCGCCTGAGGTCGACCCGACGAGGGGGGCAACGACACGTCGCTCCCCTCGTGCTCCCGCTCAGGTTCGCTCGTCGATCACCACCCGCCAGCCCGCGGCATCGCGCCGCCAGATGCGCACATAGGTCAAATCCTTGCCGCCCGCGCTCGTCACCTTGCCGTAAGTCACCCCCAGATCCCCGGTTCGCGCCGTCCGCATCCCGAGCCGGGCAATCGCCGTCGCCGGCGCATCCGCCGCCAGCGCGGCCTTCGCCTCGGCCCAGGGGAGCGGCGCGCGGCGCGGACGCAGCAACCGCGCATCGGCGGCAAGCATCGCGAATTGCGTATCGCCCTCGCCCTTCAGCACCGCATTGTTGAGCCGGTCGTCGGCCTGCGCCGGATCGCTGCCGGCTGTGCGCTTCCCCGCCGCCAGCCGCTCGACCGTTTGCGGCAACGGCGCCGCCAGGTCGCCCGGCGCGGGCGGCAGGCCGTGATCGAGGAACCAATGCCATTGCCCCGCCGGATCGCGAATCCACACCGTCAGGAACTGGCCGTGCGACGCCTTGCCCGCCGCCGCGAGGCGATACGGCCCGGTGGTCACGCCGAAATCCACCGATTGCGCGATCAGCGCGGTCGCCGGCTGCCATTCCAGCACGACCCCCGGATCGTTCTTGTCGGCGCTCAGCGCCGGGCGCGCGGGCACCGGCGCGGGGCGCAGCAGGATGCCGTCCGCCGCGACATGCGCGAGGAACGCCGCGCCGATCCCCAGCCGCCGCGCATCCGCCGCAAACCGCCGCTCGGCCGCGACGAGGCCGGAAAAGGCGTCGACGCGCACCCTCGCGACGCCGATCCCGGCGACGCCGAGCGACAGCAGCGCGAGCAACGCACCGGGCAGACGCAACCGCCGACGGAGGATCGGGTTCATCTCCTTCGGCTCAGCGGGTGATACTGTCGTAGAAGGCGTCGATATCCTGCCGCAGCCGCGCCGCCGACCCGGGCTCGATGTAGATCATGTGCCCCGAGGGATAATATTTATAGGTGATATTGGCCTTGAGGGCGGGATCGAGCTCCATATGCTCAAGATCGTAATCGGCGCCCGCGAAGGGCGTCGCGATATCGTAATAGCCGTTGAGCGACAGCAATTTCATCTTCGGATTCTGCCGCATCGCCTGGCTGAGATCGACCGAGGTGTTGGCGGCGAACTGGCGGCCGTTGCCCGGCGCGCGATGTTTCCAATCCCAGGCCGGTCCGATACTCGAATAGAAATTCGGGCGATAGGAAAGCTTGGTCTGATAACCGAGATCGTTGAACAGATAATTGTTGATCGCGGCGATGAACGCGCCGGAGATCGCCTCGTTGGCGGCGTCGAATTCGGGGCTGTCGCCGCCCGCGTCGACATCGATCCCGTCGAAGCGGCTGTCGAGCCGGCCGACGGTGCGCCGCTGATCGCGCAGCAATTCCTTGCGGAAGCGATCGGGGCCGGGGCGCAAATTGGTGCGCAGCAGGAAATCGGGCGAGACGCCGAGCAGCGCGCTCGCCTGCTGCGCCATCTGCGTGCGTTCCTCGGGGGTCAGCCGGTCGCCCTTGGAGAGCGCGGCGGCATAAGGGCCGGTCGCAAAGGCCTGCGCCTGCGTGGCGAAGGCATCGAGATCGGCGGGCTTGTTGGCGACGCGGTTATGATACCAGGCGGTCGCCGCGAAGGTCGGGAAGGCATTGACGTGCATCTGATCGACCGAGGGATCGAACAGCAACGGGATGTTGAGCACGGTCGACATGATCGTCGCGCCGGCAAGCTGGACGCCACGCTGCTGGAGCACATAGGCCAGCCCGCCGGTGCGCGTCGTGCCATAGCTTTCGCCGAGCAGGAATTTGGGCGAGGCCCAGCGGTTGTTGATCGTCAGATAGCGCTGGATGCCGCGCGCAAAGGCATCGAGATCGCCGTCGACGCTCCAGAAATCCTTGCCGGTCGCCTTGCCGAGCGGCCGTGACAGCCCGGTGCCGATCGCGTCGAGGAAGACGATATCGGTGCGATCGAGGATCGTATCCGGATTGGCGACGAGCCGCCCCGGCTCGCCGTGCAGCGCATCGAGCCCTGGCACGTCGACCTTGAGCGGACCATAGCTGCCCATGTGCAGCCACATCGACGACGAGCCGGGGCCGCCGTTGTACATGAAGGTGATCGGCCGCGCCTTGCCGCTCCTCGACGCATCGGCGACATAAGCGGTGTAGAACATCGAGGCGATCGGCTCGCCCTCGTCGTTGCGGATCGTGAGCGTACCGGGCGTGACGGTATAGCCGAGCGTCGCACCGTGGAACGGGATCGAGCGGTGGCGCGACACCGAATATTCGATCGCGCTGGCCTGCGCGGTATCGGCCTTGTCGGAAGCACGCGCCGCGTCGTCGGGCGCATTGCCGGGCTCGTCGGCATGCTTGGCCGGCTGCGGCCGGGGCGCCTTGTCGGCGGCATAAGTGGGCAGCGCGATCGCCATCGCGAGTGCGGAGGCGAGCAAAGGTGCGGCAAGGCGCATGTTACTGAATCCCCTTTCGTTATGCGCGAGGGGCTAACCGATCGTATACGGTCGTAGCAACCCCGCTCAGGGCTTGTCCGCACCACCCATTGCCGCCGCGCGACGATAATCGCCCTCGACCTGTGCGAGCATCGCGCCGAGGTCCGCCTGCGAATACCAATGGCCGCCCGCCATGACGCCCGCCGGATGACGCAGCACGCCGAGATCGTCGAGCGGGTTGCGGTCGGTCAGCACCAGATCCGCGCGATATCCCGCCTTCACCTCGCCGAACTTCTTCGGCTCGTGGAGCGTCGCCTGAATATAGTCGCCCGGCGTGCGGGTGGCGGCGGACAAGGCCTGGAAGCGCGTCAGCCCCGCCGCCTGCAGCCGATCGAGATCGTCGTGGAGCGAAAATCCCGGATAAATCCCGGGAATGGTCGGCGCATCAGTGCCGGCCAATAGCGGAATACCGGCGTCGCTCAGTCCCTTGGCAAGGCGCGCCTCGAATGTTGCGCGCGGATCGAGGCTGCCCTTTTTGCTGATATAATCTTCGCGCATCCAATCGAGCCGCCACTCGTAGGGCACGAACTTCGCCTCGGGCCGGGTGTAATAAGCGGCGGCAACCGCAGGGCGCCCCCATTGCGCCGCGATGGTTTCGAAGGTGAACAGATCGGCGACGACGAACGCGCGATTTGCCTTCAGCGTCTGCGCAGCGGTGGCGATGACGCTGTCCGGCGGCGCGGCGAGCGGGTCCTGATCGGGCGGGGTGAACAGCGCGTACATCAGCTCCTCGAGATGCGCGACGAGGACATCGTGCGACTGGAGCTGCTGCGCGAGCGTGACCGCGCGCACATAATGGCCGGTCAGCCCGAGCCCCTCGCGCCGCGCCTCGTCGGCGACAGCGACAAAGGCGTCCGCGGAAAGATTGTTGTAGAGCTTGATGAATTGATAGCCGTTGGTCTTGGCGAGCCGAACGGCCGCGCGCGCCTCGTCCGGCGTCTTGACGACGATCTGGCCGTATTCGGGCGTACCGTCGATCCGCAGCGCGAGATAGATGTGCGGCCCCGGCCGTTTCCCGCTGTTGAACAGCGGCACGCGCTGATCGACGAAGGTCGCGCTGGCGCCGCCGAGGTTGAGGATCGTCGTGACGCCGTTCGCGAGATAGACCTTCATGTCCTCGCGGCTCTCCGAATGGCTATGCATGTCGGCGAGGCCGGGGGACAGATATTTCCCCTGCGCATCGATCACGCGCGCCTCGGCGGGAAGGTGCAGGTTCGGGCCGATCGCGGTGATCGCGTCTCCGGTCACGACGACGTCCTGATCACGCAGCACCTGTTCGCGATCCATCGGGACGACGTTGACGTGACGGAAGGCCGTCACCGGCTCGCCGGACGCCACGCCGGGGAAAAGCACGGCCAATGCGAACCCCGCCAGCAACGCCGCCCGACCTTTGCGCGAGCGGTTCCTGTTCGACTGCATCACGCTTCTTCCTTATCTATCTTCGACTTATGAGGCGGATCGTTGCCGCGCGGCTTTTACCACCGTCCGCAGATTTTCCTCGCTCAATGCGCCGGGGAACAGATACGGGCCGATCACCAGCCCGGGGGTGCCGGTGAGGCCGATGATCCGCGCGAACTGATCGGTGCGGGCGAGCGCGCCGTCGATCTTGGACTTGTGCGTCGTCAGATCGGCCTGCAGCCGCTGCCAGTCGACCCCCGCCGCCTGCGCCGCGACGCGGATGCTTTCGGAAGTGATGCGGCCGCTGGTCTTCATCAGCGCATCGTTGAACGCGGCATATTTGCCCTGATAGCGCGAGGCCATCGCCGCGCGCGCCGCCTCCTCCGACGCCGGGCCGAACACCGGCCAGTCGCGATAGACGATGCGGACCTTCTTGTCGTCGCGCAGCAGCCCGGTCAGCGCCGGGTGGAGCTTGCGGCAATAGGGGCATTGATAGTCCGAGAAGACGACGATCGTCAGGTCATAACCGGCCGGCGCGACGCTCGGCAGATCGGGATCGTTCTGTAACGCCTCGCGCAGTCGCGCGCGTGCTTCCTCGGTCGCGGCGGCGTTCGGCTCGGGCGCCGCCGACACGCCGCTCAATGCGACGACCCCTGCCAAGGTGATCAGGGCTCCACGCGCGCGCTTCTTCATTGCTTCCTTCTTTCGACATCGTGGATCGGATGCGGCCGGCTACCGGATCGCCGCGCCTTCGTACAGGCGCCGTCGATGCGCCGGGGTGGATCGCTCTTTACGCACGACGCCTTAATACGCTGACATTAAAGAGCTTTGTTCGCGTCACACAATCAATCGATCGCGAAATCGAGCGTGAACACCGCCCCGCCCTCCTCGCCGTCGCGCGCGCCGATCCGCACGTTCATCACCTCCGAAAAGCTGCGGGCGATCGCGAGCCCGAGCCCGCTCCCGCCGCGACTATCCGATCCGGTGCCGCGCGCGAACGCCTCGAACAGCGCCTCCGCGCCGCCCGGCGGCAGCCCCGGCCCCTGATCGGCGATCGACAGCCGCACGCCGTGTGGCAGGCGCTCGCCGGCGATCGTCACCTTGCCCGCGCCGTGGGTCGCGGCATTGGTCAGCAGGTTGAGCAGGATATGATGCAGCAGCCGCGGATCGGCCGGCACCAGCGGCAGATCGGGGGGCACGCGGAAATCGAGCCGCGCGTCGGGCAACAGATCGCGCACGTCGTGTACTGCGCCCGCCACCGCATCGGTCAGGTCGACCGGCTCGATCGCCGCCGCCAGCGTGCCGCTGTCGATCCGCACCATCTCGATCAGATTGGCGAGAAAGCGCCTGAGCCGCGCCAGCTCGCCGCGCGCGATCCCCAGCGCGGGCTCGTCGGGGTGATTGACCGCGATCGCATCGAGCGCGCCGCCCACCGCCGTCAGCGGGGTGCGCAGATCATGCCCGATCGACGAGAGCAAGGCCGATCGCAGCCGATCGCGCTCCTCGATCACCCGCACCTCGCGAAGCTGATCCTCCAGCCGCAGCCGCTCGTGCGCCAGCGCCGCCTGCCCGAGCAGGGTGGAGAGCAGCGTCGCGCGCGTCGCCTGCACCGGCGCCCCGCCGTCGCTTCGCGCCAGCGCGACCACGGCGAGCGTTCCCAGCGTGGTGCGCAGGGGATGAAACTGCCAGTCCGCCGCGTTGAGCGTGCCCGTATCGCGCCCCGTCACCTCGCCGCGGCTCCACGCCCATTCGGCCGCGGCGCGATCGACCGGACTCAGCTCGGCCATATCGGGCGGATAGGCCGAAACGATCGCGAGCTGCCCGTCGCGCTGGGCGAGCAGCAGCACCGACACGTCGAGCGCCCGCGCCAGCTCGGTGCACACCGTGTCGCCGGTCGATTGCCAGTCCGACGCGCGGGCGAGCGCCTGGCCGAACGCCGCCACCGCGGCATTCTCGATCGCGCTCCGCGCCCCGATCGAGGCGCGCGTGCGCAGCCGATCGGCGAGGCTGGCGACGAACACCGCAATGCCGAGCAGCACGATCACCGTCAGCACGCTCTGCGGATCGGCGATCGTGAAGGTGTAGATCGGCGGCAGGAAGAAGAAATTATACGCAAGCCCGGCGATCACCCCGGTGGCGATCCCCGGCAAGCGGCCGAACATCACCGAGATCAGGATGACCGGGAGCAGATAGATGAGATCGATCCCGCCCGCGCCGATCACCGGCTCGACCAATGTCGCCAGCCCGGTGGTGACCGCGACCGCGGCGATCCCGGCCCCCATCCCACGCCAGTCGACGCGCCGCCGCACCCGCGCCGCGCCGCGCGACGGGGTGGCATCCTCCGACGGGATAACGTGGACCGCCAGCCCCTCGCTGACGCGGAGCAGCCGTTCGACCACCGAGCCGTGCCGCAACTCAAACCACCAGCTGCGGCGCGAGCGGCCGAGCACAAGCTGGGTCGCGCGCATCCCGGCGATATGCGTCGTCAGCCCCTCGATCACCGTTTCCGCGGGAACGCTGGCAATCGTCGCGCCGAGACTGGCGGCGAGCTGGAGCGAATCCGCCACGCGCCGCCGCTCGTCCGCGCCCAAAGCGGCGGCGCGCGGGGTTTCGATGAATACCGCCTGCCACGGCGCGCGCAACGCATCCGACAGCCGCTTGCCGGCACGGACCAGCGCGTCGCTGCCGGGCAATTCGCTCACGGCCACCAGCACGCGCTCGCCCCCGGCATAGGTGCCGGCGACGGCATGCGCGTCGAGGAAATCGACCAGGCTGCGATCGACATTCTGCGCGGCGCGGCGCAGCGCCATCTCGCGCAGCGCGGAGAGATTTTCCTTGGAGAAGAAATGCCCCAGCGCGCGCGTCGCCTCGGCCGGGACATAGACCTTGCCCTGCTGGAGCCGCTCGATCAGCTCGTCGGGGGGCAGATCGACCACCTCGATCTCGGCGCCCTCCAGCACGTGATCGGGCACCGTCTCGCGCACGCGGACGCGGGTGAAGCTCGCGACGACATCGTTGAGGCTCTCGACATGCTGGATGTTGAGCGTGCTGAGCACGTCGATCCCCGCCGCGAGCAGTTCCTCGACGTCCTGCCAGCGCTTGGCATGCCGGCATCCTTCCGCGTTGGTGTGCGCCAGTTCGTCGACCAGCGCGAGCTGCGGCGCGCGCGCCAGCACCGCGTCGAGGTCCATTTCCTCGAGCCTGTGCCCGTGATGATCGATCTGCCGGCGCGGGATCGTCGGCAATGGCGCGGCGAGCCGTTCGGTATCCTGTCGGCCGTGCGTCTCGACCACCGCGATGACGACATCGACCCCTGCCGCCAGCCGCTCGGCACCCTCGCGCAACATCTCGAACGTCTTGCCGACCCCGGGCGCCGCGCCGAGGAAGATCTTGAGCCGCCCCCGGCCCTCGCGCGCCGCGGCGCGGAGCAAGGCTTCGGGCGATGGGCGACGATCGGTCAAATGCATCCTCCTGGGATATTCCTTAGAACATCGAACGGTAAATCCGGCTCACTTTCCTTTCCGCTCCGGCGAAGGCCGGGTCCAGTTACGGCCGGCCCGACGCTGGACCCCGGCCTTCGCCGGGGTGGAGCTACGTCTTGAGCATTCGGGCGCTGCCTCCCAAATACGCACACGGCTATCCTAGCGGCATGTACCCCCGGCCGCGCTAGTAACTTTACGCAATCCTTATGCGAAACCGACGCAATCCCCCGCGAAACCTTATGCCCGCCCGCCCTAGCTGACACGCCGACGCCGCATCCCGCGGCCGGCGAGGCATATCGATGTCCGACCTTCTCTGGCTTGGCCTGCTGGCCGTGCTGTTCGTGCTGACACTGGCGTTCGTTCGCCTGTGCGACGCGGCGTAACCCGCGATGACCGTTCACCTGTGGCTCGCCGGCCTCACGGCGCTCGCCCTGCTCGCCTATCTGGTGGCCGTCCTCGTGCGGCCGGAGCGGTTCTGACATGACGCTGGCTGGCTGGGCGCTGATCGCCCTTTTCGTCGCCATTCTCGGCCTCACCGCCAAGCCGGTGGGGCTGTGGCTGTTCGCGCTCTATGAGGGACGCCGCACGCCGCTCCACGCATTGCTCGGGCCGGTCGAACGCGGTTTCTATCGCCTCGCCGGGGTCGATCCGGCGAAGGAGCAGAGCTGGCGCCGCTACGCGCTGCACATGCTGCTGTTCCAGCTCGCGACCGCGCTGCTCACCTATTTCCTGCTGCGCGCGCAAGGCATGCTGCCGCTCAACCAGCGCGGCCTGCCCGGCCTCGGCGCGGACGGGGCGATGAACGTCGCTATCTCGTTCGTCACCAACACCAACTGGCAATGGTATACCGGCGAAAGCACGCTTTCGAACCTCAGCCAGATGCTCGCGCTGGCGATCCACAATTTCCTCTCCGCCGCGACCGGGATCGCGATCGCCTTCGCGCTGTTCCGCGGCTTCGCGCGGCGCGAGAGCGCGACGGTCGGCAATTTCTGGGCCGATATGACGCGGGTGACGCTCTACCTGCTCGTGCCGATCTGCGTCGTCTATGCGCTCTATCTGGTCGCCGCCGGGGTGCCGCAGACCTTCGTTGCCTCGATCGACGCGCATACGCTGGAGGGCGCCAAACAGACGCTCGCGCTCGGCCCGGTCGCCAGCCAGGAAGCGATCAAGATGCTCGGCACCAACGGCGGCGGCTTCTTCAACGCCAATTCGGCGCATCCGTTCGAAAATCCGACCGCGATGACCAATCTGGTCCAGATGCTGTCGATCTTCCTGATCGGCGTCGGGCTTACCTACACCTTCGGCAAGGCGGTGGGCGACACGCGGCAGGGTTGGGCGATCCTGGCGGCGATGACGATCCTGTTCCTCGCCGGGGCGGCGGTCGCCTATGCGATGGAGGTCCACCCCACCCCGCTGATGCACCAGCTCGGCCTCGCCGGGGGGAATATGGAGGGCAAGGAGGTCCGCTTCGGGATCATCGGCTCGGCGCTGTTCTCGGTGGTGGCCACCGCCGCGTCGTGCGGCGCGGTCAATGCGATGCACGACAGCTTCACCGCGCTCGGCGGGCTCATCCCGATGTTCAACATGGAATTGGGCGAGGTCGTCGTCGGCGGGGTCGGCGCGGGGATCTACGGCTTCCTGCTGTTCGCGATCCTCGCGGTGTTCGTCGCCGGGCTGATGGTCGGGCGCACCCCCGAATATGTCGGCAAGAAGATCGAGGCGCGCGAGGTGAAGCTCGCGGTGCTGGCGATCGCCGTCCTCCCGCTGATGATCCTCGGCGGCAGCGCGATCGCCACGGTGACGCAGGCGGGGCTCGCCGGGCCGCTCAACAAGGGGCCGCACGGCTTTTCGGAGATCCTCTACGCCTTCTCCTCCGCCACCGCGAACAACGGCTCGGCCTTCGCCGGGCTCACCGCGGGGACGCCGTTCTACAATGCCTTGCTCGGCATCGCGATGTGGATCGGTCGTTTCTTCATCATCGTCCCCGTGCTGGCGATCGCTGGCAGCCTCGCGGCGAAGAAGCACACGCCGGCCGGCGCGGGCTCCTTCCCCACCACCGGCGGACTGTGGGTCGGGCTGCTCGTCGGGATCATCCTGATCATCGGCGGGCTCACCTTCCTCCCCGGCCTGGCGCTCGGCCCGATCGCCGATCACCTCACCGCCGCCGCCGGCCAGCTCTTCTGAAGGCTCACGCATCATGGCCCACGCAAGCCCCACTTCGATGTTTTCCCCCACGCTCGTCGTGCCCGCGATCGGCGATGCCTTTCGCAAGCTCGACCCCCGCGCTTTGGTGAAGAACCCGATCCTGTTCGTCACCGCCTGCGTCGCATTGCTGCTGACGATCTTCTTCGCGATCGGCGGCGAGAACGTGACGAGCGGCTTCCTCGCGCAGCTCATCGTATGGCTGTGGCTGACGGTGCTGTTCGGCACCTTCGCCGAGGCATTGGCCGAAGGGCGCGGCCGCGCGCAGGCCGCCTCGCTCCGCGCGACCAAATCCGAGCTGCGCGCCAAACTGCTCACCGGAGTGGGCGGCACCTGGGAACTGGTCGCCGCGACCCAACTCGAAAAGGGCGAACTGGTACTGGTCGAGACCGGCGACCTCGTCCCGGCCGACGGCGAGGTGGTGGAGGGCGTCGCCAGCGTCAACGAATCCGCGATCACCGGCGAAAGCGCGCCGGTGATCCGCGAGGCGGGCGGCGACCGCTCCGCCGTCACCGCGGGCACCCGCGTCATCTCGGACCGGATCACGGTGCGCGTCACCGCGGAGCCGGGGCACGGCTTTCTCGATCGGATGATCGCGCTGGTCGAGGGCGCCGAGCGGCAGAAGACCCCGAATGAGGTGGCGCTGACGATCCTGCTCGTCGGCCTCACGATCATCTTCCTGATCGCGGTCGGGACGATCCCCAGCTTTGCGAATTACGCCGGCGGCGCCGTGCCGGTCTCGATCCTCGCCGCTTTGCTCATCACGCTGATCCCGACGACGATCGCCGCCTTGCTCTCGGCGATCGGCATCGCGGGGATGGACCGGCTGGTGCGCTTCAACGTGCTCGCCAAATCGGGCCGCGCGGTGGAGGCGGCGGGCGATTGCGACGTGCTGCTGCTCGACAAGACCGGGACGATCACGATCGGCGACCGCCAGGCGAGCGCCTTCCGCCCGGTCACCGGGGTCGACGAGCGCATGCTGGCCGAGGCGGCGCTATTCGCCAGCCTCGCCGACGAAACCCCCGAGGGCCGCTCGATCGTTTCGCTCGCGCGCGAGAAATACGGCCTCGCCCAGCCGCTGCCGGCGGGCGCCGAGGCAATCCCCTTCACCGCGCAGACCCGGCTTTCGGGGCTGAGCTTCGGCGACAGCCTCGTCCAGAAGGGCGCGGTCGATTCGATCCTGCGCGCCTATCCCGACCTCGCCGAGACGGTCACCGCCGCCGAACTCCGCCGCACCACCGACGAGATCGCCCGCGCCGGCCAGACTCCGCTCGCGGTGGTGCGCGACGGGCGGCTGATGGGTGCGGTAGCGTTGAAGGATGTGGTCAAGGCCGGGGTGCGCGAGCGCTTCGCCGAGCTGCGCCGGATGGGAATCCGCACCGTGATGATCACCGGCGACAACCCGTTGACCGCCGCCGCGATCGCTGCGGAAGCGGGCGTCGACGATTTCCTCGCCGAGGCGACCCCGGAGGACAAGCTCGCGCTGATCCGCCGCGAGCAGCAGGGCGGCAAGCTCGTCGCGATGTGCGGCGACGGCACCAACGACGCCCCCGCGCTCGCCCAGGCGGATGTCGGCGTGGCGATGAATACGGGCACGCAGGCGGCGCGCGAGGCGGGCAATATGGTCGATCTCGACAGCGATCCGACCAAGCTGATCGAGATCGTCGGGCTCGGCAAACAATTGCTGATGACGCGCGGCGCGCTGACCACCTTCTCGGTCGCCAATGATGTCGCTAAATATTTCGCGATCATCCCGGCGATGTTCGTCGTGCTCTATCCCGGGCTCGCCGCGCTCAACGTGATGCACCTCGCCAGCCCGCAAAGCGCGATCCTGTCGGCGATCATCTTCAACGCCTTGATCATCCCGGCTTTGGTGCCGCTCGCGCTGCGGGGTGTGCGCTACAAGCCGATGGGCGCCGGCCCGCTGCTCGCGCGCAACCTCGCGATCTACGGCGTCGGCGGGCTGATCGCGCCGTTCGCCGGCATCAAGCTGATCGACCTCGCGGTCAGCGCGCTCCATCTCGCCTGAGGGGTTCATCCCATGTTGAACGACATCAAATCCGGGCTGCGCCCCGCGCTGGTCCTCACCCTGCTGTTCGCTGCTCTGCTCGGCCTCGCCTATCCGGCGCTGATCACCGGCGTTGGCCAGCTCGTCTTCCCGTGGCAGGCCAATGGCAGCATCGTGCGCGACGCACGCGGGCAGGCGATCGGCTCGGCGATCATCGGCCAGCAATTCGCCGGCCCCGGTTATTTCCACGGCCGCCCCTCCGCCGCCGGCAAAGGTTACGACCCGCTCGCCTCCTCGGGCTCGAACTTCGGCGCCTCGGCCAAGCCGCTCGCCGACCGCGTCAAAGGCGACATTTCCGCCAACCGCCCCTCGCCAGACGTATTGGCTCCTCCTGCCGATCTGGTGACTGCCTCCGCCTCGGGGCTCGATCCCGATATCAGCCCCGAGGCGGCTTTGTATCAGGTGGCGCGCGTCGCGCAGGCGCGCCACGTCAGCACGGCGCAACTCGATGCGCTGGTCGACCAGCATATCGATACCCCGCTGCTCGGCGTGATCGGCGAGCGCCGCGTCAATGTGCTGGCGCTCAATCGCGCGCTCGACGCGGCCTTCCCGCGCCCCTAACAGGATGCGGATGACCAATGCCCCCCGCGTCCTGCTGGTCGAGGATGATGCCGCGATCCGCCGTCTGTTCCACGCGGCGCTGACGCGGGCGGGCTATCGCGCCAGCCAGGTCGGCACCGCGCGCGAGGCAATGACGCTCGTCGATATCGAGCGCCCGGATGCGGTGCTGCTCGATCTCGGCCTGCCCGACCGCGACGGGCTCGAGCTGGTCCAGCTGATCAAGGCGCGCGGCGATATGGTGGTGCTCGTCGTCTCGGCGCGGAGCGAGACCGAGGAGGAGGTCGCCGCGCTCGATCTGGGCGCGGACGATTATATCACCAAGCCGTTCGACACCGAGGAACTGCTCGCCCGCATCCGCACCGCGCTGCGCCACCGTCGCGGCGGAACGAGCGCCAGCGAGCAATTGGAGGCCGGGCCGGTGACGATCGACCTCGCGCGCCGCCGGGTGAAGCGCGCGGGCGAGGAGGTGCATCTGACCCCGAAGGAATTCGGCGTGCTCGCCGAACTGGCGCGGCACCCCGACCGGGTGATCAGCCATACGCAATTGCTGCGCAACGTATGGGGGCCGGCGCAGGAGGATCATGTCGAATATCTGCGCATCGTGATCCGCGCGCTGCGCCACAAGCTCGAGGCCGATCCCGCCCAGCCGCGGCTGATCGTCAACGAGCTGGGGATCGGGTACCGGCTGGCGAGCGAGGCGGGCTAGGATCGCGTCGGGCCAGATCGGAACCACCTAACCCCGTTCGGGCTGAACTTGTCGAAGCCCTGTACTTTTCTTCCACGGAAAGAAGTGCAGCCCTTCGACAAGCTCAGGGCGAACGGGGGGTAACGGCAAATAATACGCTAGATTTTCATCGTCATGATCGCCGCCACGGTCTCGATCGAATTCCACAGATTCTGGATGCGGACATTCTCGTCCTCGGCGTGCTGGTTGTTGTCGTAATTGGCCGACCCGACCGACAGCAATGGCACCGGGAAATTCTGCTCGATCATGAACAGGGGCAGGCTGCCCCCCGAGGTCGGCAGCGCGATCGCGGGCTGGTCTTCCAGCGCGCTCAGCGCCGCGACCGTCGCGCGTCCGAGCGGCGCGTCCATCGGGGTGCGCACCGCGTTATAGCCCCCCACCCGCCGGGTTACGCGGACGATCGCAGGATAGCGCGCGCGTTCCTCGTCGGTCGGCTCGGCCTCGGTGACATGGAAGCCTTGCGCCTTGATATGCGCGATCACCTTGTCGATCTGCTTCGCTTCGTCCGCACCCTTGGCGAGCCGTATGTCGAGCGAGGCAGTAGCGGTGGCCGGGATCACGTTGCGCGCATTGGCGCCGACATCGGCGCTCATCAGTCCGTCGACATTGAGCGAGGTGCGCATCAGCGCATCGAGCAGCCCGTCGCCGCCCTCGGACGCGGCGATGCCGAGCTCCTTCCTGATCGCGGCATCGGAATCGGGCGCGGCGGCGATCGCGGCGCGTTCGGCCGCGCCGACCGGGGCGTCGTCGTCGTAGAAGCCCTTGACCAGCACGCGCCCCTTGTCGTCCTTCATCGACGCCAGCAGCCGCGACAGCATCATCGCCGGATTGGGCGACCAATTGCCGTAATGCCCGCTGTGCAGCGGGCGCCGTGCGCCATAAGCGGTGATATCGATCCCGGTCACTCCGCGCACCCCGAACACAACCTGGCGCCGCCCGGACTGGTGGACCGGCCCGTCGAAGATGATCCAGCCGTCGGAGGCGAGCAGCGGTTTGTTGCGCGCCAAGATCTCGCCGAGGTGCGGCGATCCCGCCTCTTCCTCGCCCTCGAACACGATCTTGACGTTCATCGCGGGAAGCCGCTTTTCCGCCTTGAGCGCGTCAATCGCGGTGAGCACCGCGATCACCCCCAATTTGTCGTCGGAGGTCGAGCGGGCGTAGAGCCGCCATTCGGGATCGATCTTCTGATCGGCGCGCGGGATCGGCAGGACGGTGCCGCCGGCCTCGATCGCGCGGGTACGCAGCGTCGGCTGCCACGGCGGCGAGGCGGTCCATTTCGCGGGGACGGTCGGCTGGCCGTCATAATGCGCGTAGAGCACGATCGTCTTCTTCGCCCCGGGGACCTTCCATTCGCCGTAAACGATCGGCGGGGTCGTGGAATCGGCGCCTTCCAGCAGCCGCGGCGAAAGCCCGCGCTTCTCCATCATCGCCATCAGCGCCTGGGCGTTGCGCCGGATATTGGGGGTGTCCGCCGCGACATTGGGGATCGCCAGCAGATCGACGAATTCGCCGAGGATCTTATGCTCGTTGGCGATACGGTAATCGCGCACCCCGGCAGAGACCGGCATCGCAACGGCCGACGCGAGCAACGCGCCCAGAGCCACAAACCGCATCATCGTCATTCCCCCCGTTCGTCAGGGGCGGATTCCTAAACGGAAATGTCGCGGATCGGCAACTAGTGGTGAGAACACAACGGATGAGTCCCGGAATCCTTTCCCGTCACCCCGGCCCTGACGGGCGGGCACTGGAAAGCACCTTATCCAAAAATTGCTGGGTCCGTCCTGCCCGAGCATCAGTCCGCGTTCGATCGCGGATGCGAATAGGATGGCGGGTCGCTCGCGGGGAAGCTTTCGTCGGAGCCCTGATCGACCTCGTCCCAGGTTTCCCCGCTCTCGTCGCGGATATTCTCCGGCCCGGCGTCGCGCGTCTGGTCGAAGCTCTCCATCGGGCCGTGCGAGGGCGATAGCGCGACCGGGGTCGCGTTCGCGCGTTGCGCGCGCCGCCGCAGCAACCCGTGCGTGACCACCGCCAGCCCCGCGCCCACCGCCGAACAGGCCGCCGCCGCGAGAATGTTGCGCCATTCGGGCGCACGCTGGTGGATCGTTGCGTTCATCGGTCGGCTCCCGTGTCTTTCCGCTGTTGTGCGCAACGTCAACGACGGGGAGCCGCTTGGGTTCATTCGCCCGCCGGCGACGATCGGATCAAGGGTGCGGACGATCCGCCGGGACGTGCGGCGGATCGGCGGGCGGCGGGGTTGGCGACGGTTCGACGACGCCGTGCTCGGGGGAGCGCTCCTTCACCGTGATCGGCAGCGTCGGCGCCTCGGACATCGGGCTCGAATTCTTCCGCCCCTTGCCCTTCAGCTCGTCGATCTCATTCTGCCGCCGCTGGAGGTAGAAATCGCGCGACCGGGCATAGGGATCGGGCTGGCCGTCGTGGAGCTGGTGGAGGGTATCGTCGAACTCCGCGCGATGATCGAGCGTGCCCAGCACCGCCAGCGGTATCGTGAATTGCGGCCGGGTGATGCGCCGGCCGTAGATGAACGGGAACAGCAGCCGGTCGATCGCCCCGCCGAACAGGTCGCGCGGGGTGGTCGGCCCGACGATCGGCAGGAATAGGAATGGACCCGATTTCACCCCGTAAAACCCCAGGGTATTGGCGAAGCCGTTGCTGCGCCGCCGCCATTTGAACGGCTTGCGCTTGGCCATGTCGAACACCCCCGCGACGCCGACCGTGGTGTTGACCACGAACCGCCCCGCCGTCTCCAGCGCGCGCCCGATCTTGAGCTGGAGCAGGAAGTTCAGGAAAACCACCGGCTCGCGCATATTGTAGATGAAATTGTGCACGCCATCGCGCACCGGCTTGGGCACGACATCCTTATAGGCCAGCGCGATCGGCGCGAGCAGCTCCTTGTCGAATTCCTGCGTCACCTCGAACGTCTTGAGGTTGACCTTGGCGAGCGGATCGGGCGCCTCCCAGTTCGCGCGCCCTGTGACGACGACATCGTGCGTCGACGGCGCCGCTTCATGCTGCGGACGATGCTCGACCGGGGCGGCGGCGAAGGCCAGCGGGCGCGCGATCCCCGGGGCGAGGAGATCGACCCGCGACGCCGGCAAGGCATGATCGGCGATCGCAATATCGACCGAACAATATACGCCGCTCACGACGATATCGGAACATTTGCCCTGCGCCGTGGCGGTCGCGCCGGTGCATGCCAGAATCCCCGCCGCAGCAAGCAGCATCGCCTTATGGGATCCGCGCGCGGACATGGACTTCCCCTTTCCCGGTCGCAGCAGCGGCGGGCCGCTACCGCGATTGATCTTCATGCGGAAGGACAAGGTGCGCGTCTATCCCAAAACCAACGGCGCCCCTGTAACTCATCGTAACATCAAGTATTTCATCGCAGCGGCGACAACAGCGCGGCCGAACTGTCCTTTCGTGGATTGGCCTCGGGCGATATAGCGGCGCGCATCATGTCGAGGACAGTTTCCCCCGATCGGGCCGATTTTTCGCGGCCGCGCTTTCTGCCGGGGGTGGAACTGGTTTCAGTCAGCTATCGCGACCGTGCGTTTCCGGTTCATGCGCACGACGGCTATGTCGTCGGCACCGTCATCGGCGGCGCCGAGCAACTCGACGTGGCGGGCGCCAGCCATCTGGTCGGCACCGGCGACGTGCTGCGGCTCCATCCCGGCGAACCTCATGCCAATCGCAGCCTCGGGGCGGAGGCGCTGCGCTATCTCGTCCTCTATCTCTCGCCCGACAGCGTCGCGCCCTATCTGTCGGGCAAGGCCAGGTTGACCTTCCGCGGCGCGGTCAGCGGCGATCGTCAACTCGCCGCCACGGTGGCGAGCGTTCACGCCGCGCTTCGCGCGACCCCGGAGGAAAAACTGGCGCAGGAAAGCGCGATGATGCTGCTGGTCCGCGTGCTGGCGGCAAGCGACGCCGGCGCAGGCGAGCCCGCTGCCGGCAGCGAGCGCGCGGTGGTCGCCAGAGTGCAGGATTGGATCGAGGCGCATCTGGCGGACAATTTCGGGCTGGCCGAGCTGGCCACAGTCGCCGGGCTGAGCGTGTTTCGCCTCGCGCATCTCTTCAAGCAAAGCACCGGGGTGAGCCCGATCGCCTGGCGCAACCAGCGGCGGATCGCGGCGGCGCGGCGCTTGCTGCTCGCGGGCCAGCCGATCGCCGATATCGCGCTGCAACTGGGGTTCGCCGACCAGAGCCACCTCACCCGCCAGTTTCAGCGCATCGTCGGGGTGTCGCCGCAGCGCTATCGCCAGCAATAATGTTCAATCCGGCCCGCGCGGCGCCGTCTATGGCGGGCGCGGAAGGGACCGAGCGTGCTGAATTTATCCGATAACAAAAAGAAGATGCTGGCGATCGTCGCGGCGGCGCTCGCCGGCGTGGCGCTGCCGGGCGTCGCATCTGCCGCCTGCACCCCGGGCGCTTACGGCACCGGGCCGGACGACTTCGTCGTCCTCGGCACCCCGGCGACCGCGCCGGCGACCGGGCAGCGCTATCTGTTCCGCAGCGGGCTGCGCGGCAGCACCGGCGATGCGGGCGCGCCGGTTACCTGCGCTGACGACATCGCGGTCTATCGCGCGCCCGACGGACAGGTGAAGCGCTGGCCGCGGCTCGCGACGCGCGAGACCAAGACCAGCTTCGACAGCGATGCGACCCGGCTGACCGGCGCGCTGATCGAGCCCGCCGGGCCGGCCGATCCCAAACGCCCTTTGGTCGTGCTGGTCCACGGGTCGGAACGGACGATGGCCGCCGCCGCGATCTACGGGCATATGCTCGCCGCGCAGGGGATTTCGGTCTTCGCCTATAACAAGCGCGGCACGGGCACCTCCGAGGGCGAATATACCCAGAATTTCGAGCTGCTTGCCGACGACGCCGCGGCCGCGCTGCGCGAGGCGCGACGCATGGCGGCGGGGCGCTTCGGCCGCGCGGGCTATTTCGGGGGGAGCCAGGGCGGCTGGGTCGCGCCGCTCGCCGCGACGCGCTCGCCGGCCGATTTCGTCGCGGTCGGTTTCGGGCTCGTCGTCTCGCCGATCGAGGAAGATCGCGAGCAATTGCTCGACGAGGCGCGCGAGAAACATCTCGACGCTGCGGCGATCGCGCAGGTCGAACGGCTTTCGCGCGCCACCGCGCAACTCGTGCGCAGCCATTTCGCGACTGGGTACGAAGCGCTTGCGCAGGTCCGGCGCGAGATCGGCGGTGCGCCCTGGGCGAAGACGATCGCGGGCGAATATAGCGGCGACATGCTGCGGATGAGCGACGCCGATCTGCGCCGCATCGGGCGGGCACGCTTCGACAATCTCGAACTGATCTGGGATTATGACGCCGAAGCCGCATTGCGGAAGCTCAAGGTGCGGCTGCTCTGGGTGCTCGCCGGCGAGGATCGCGAGGCGCCGATCGTCGCGACGCAGGCGATCCTGTCGAAGCTCCACGCCGCCGGCCAGCCGATCGACGCTTATCTGTTCCCGGACACCGACCATGGCATCGTCGAATTCCGCACCAATGCCGACGGCAGCCGCACCGCGACACGGATCACCGACGGCTATCTGAAGCTGCTCGCCGACTGGATCAAAGGCGATGTCCGCGGCAGCTACGGCCGCGTGGAGAAGCTTTATCGGTAACCGGAAGCATCGCGCGCGAAATATGAACCGTTCGGTTATTTCGAGCATGATGCCTTCACCCTCCGATCGCCCCTACCCGTCGAACCGCCCCGCGCGGCCGGCGCCGCCGGCGAAGCGCGACGCGCCGGCCAGTCCCTCGGCGTTGAGCGGCCCTTCGCCGCGCACCGCCTCGGCGCGCAACGCCTCGACCAGATCGCTGTCCCATTGCTTGTACGACGACATGCGATCGGCGCGCATGCACATCTGCGGGAAGGAGGCGATCATCTCGGCAAGCCGCAGCGCCTCGTCGAGCGCCCCGCCCTCGGGCGCCGCGCGGTTGGCGAGCCCGATCGCCAGCGCTTCCTCGGCGGCGACGGGTCGCCCGGTCAGGATCATGTCGAGCGCCCGTCCCTGCCCCACGATCCGCGGCAGCCGGACGGTCCCGCCGTCGATCAGCGGGACGCCCCAGCGGCGACAGAATACCCCGAACACCGCATTGGCCGCGGCGACGCGCAGATCGCACCACAGGGCCAGTTCAAGCCCGCCCGCGACGGCATAACCCTCCACCGCGGCGATCACCGGCTTGCACAACAGCATCCGCGTCGGCCCCATCGGGCCGGGGCCGTGCGCTTCGTACGGCGGCGGAGAGGTGCTGACGCTGTGGAGGTCATAGCCGGCGCAGAAGGTGCCGCCCGCCCCGGTCAGTATCGCGACGCGCGCGTCGTGATCGGCATCGAATGCCGCAAAGGCACTGCGCAGCAGATCGGCGGTCTCGGTATCGACCGCATTGCGCCGCTCGGCGCGGTTGATCGTCACGATCGTCGTCTGGCCGCGACGTTCGACGAGAACCTTGCTCATCCGACCTTCCTCTCCTGCGCTGCCTCGAATTTATCCCTAACGACGATCGGCCGAAAGCCCGCCCCTTGCTCAGGCCGGCCGCGCGGTGCCCCATTCATTCCAGCCGGCGAACCGGGGCGTTCCGGGGAGGTACATCGTATCGAGCCGTTCGATCGCGAAACCCTGCGCGGCGATCGCCGACGCCACCGGGCGCGACAGATGGCAGCCGCCCGCGATCCGTTTCCACACCGGATCGATCCGGCGCTGCCAGCGCGCGACCGTCGCATCGGGCGCCAGGCCGTGTTCGCAGAACAGCAAGGTCCCACCCGGCTTGAGCACGCGACGCGCCTCGCGCAGGGTCGCCGCGACATCGCCGACGGTACACAAAGTATAAGTGCAGACGATGCAATCGAACCGACCGGCATCGAACGGCAGCGCCTCGCCAACGCCGTCCTGCAGATCGAGCCTGAGACCCGGGGCGCGGGGCGCGACCGCCGCCGCCGCGCGCAATTCGGCGGACGGCTCGATCGCGGTCACGCCGGTCACCGCCGCGGGATCGTAAAATGCGAGGTTATGCCCGGCGCCGATACCAAGCTCGAGCACATCGCCGGCGGCCTTGGGAACGATCTTGGCGCGCTGCTTCATGATCGGCTTGGTGCCGCAGGCGCAGCCGATGAACCGTGGCAGGATGTGCTTCTGGTAAAAGCCGGCCATATCCTCTCCCCCTTTGTCGCCCGATAAAGTGTCGGCAACGCGCGGGGCGGTCAATGCGGATGCGGCGCGTCAGCCGGGCAATTGCGCGGCTTCCCCTCGCCGTTCGAGCAAGTCGATCGCCTGGCGATCGAACGAGACGAAGGTTTCACCGCCCAGCCATTTTCCCGAATAGGCGATAACGCCGTCAGCAAAATCGCCCCCTGCCTCGAGCATCGTGAGCCCCGCCTCGACCGCCTGCCGCTCGATCGCGACATTGTCGGCTTCGAGCAGCAGCCGGATCGCGGCCGCGATCTCGCCATGCCCGAATTTATACGCGCGGCTGAGAACCCAGCATGTTTCGCACAGCGCCGGCAGGGTGACGGCGATCAACGCCGCGTCGATCACCAGTTTCCGCGCAATCGGGCCTTGCACCGCGTCATCCTGGGTCACCGCTCTCACCAGAATGTTGGTGTCCACGGTGATCTTCATTCGCCGGCCCAGCCTCGCGCAATGACTTCGTTCATCTCCTCAATGCTGATCGGCCGTTGGCCCTCGCGCTTCAGGAACCCGCAGAAATCGGCGATCTTTCCCTTCGGCTCACGCGCGGTCAGCTTGATGCCGCCGTTGGGCAGCTTGTCGATTTCCAGCCTGGTGCCGGGATGCGCGCCGAGATGCCGCAGGATATCCTTGCGCAGCGTGATCTGTCCTTTCGAGGTGACCGTCAGCGTCGGCATGGCTTGCATTCCTTTCCCGGTCTGGAAAGTAAGGCAAAACCTCCTAGAATTCAACCGCGGCGGGGCCGAAGGTGGCACAATCGCGCTGTGCGCTCTAAGAGCGCCGCCGTCATGCTACCCGAAGCTCCTTTGCCGATCTGCGTCGCCGCGCTCTATCGCTTCACCGCGTTCGAGGATTGCGCCGCGATCCGGGCGCCGCTCGAGGCGCTGTGCCGTGCGCAGGGCGTCAAGGGTACGCTGCTGCTCGCACGCGAGGGGATCAACGGGACGATCGCGGGGAGCGACGCCGGGATCGCGGCCGTGCTGGCGCATATCCGCGCGCTGCCGGGCTGCGCGGCGCTGGAGCCGAAGCTGTCGCGCGCGGCGACGATGCCGTTCCATCGCATGAAGGTCCGCATCAAGCGCGAGATCGTGACGATGGGCGAACCCGATATCGATCCGCTCGCCGATGTGGGCCATTATGTCGCACCCGAGGCGTGGAATGCGCTGATCGCGGCGCCCGATACGATCGTGATCGATACGCGCAACGATTATGAGGTGGCGGTCGGCACTTTTCGCGGCGCGATCGATCCGCAGACGCCGACCTTCCGCGATTTCCCCGCCTGGTTCCGTGCGCAGCGCGACACCTTGCTGGGAGGCGGCGTCGCGCCGAAGGTCGCGATGTTCTGCACCGGCGGGATCCGGTGCGAGAAAGCCACCGCCTTCCTCAAGGCGGAGGGGGTCGACGAGGTCTACCACCTCGAGGGCGGCATCCTCAACTATCTCGAAACCGTGCCGGCCGAGGAAAGCCTGTGGGAAGGCGAATGCTTCGTCTTCGACGAGCGGGTGACGGTGGTGCACGGGCTGGCGAAGGGCAGCCACGATCTGTGCCGCGCGTGCCGCCGGCCGATCGGCGCGGCGGATCGCGCGTCGCCGCTCTATGTCGAGGGGGTCAGTTGTCCCGCCTGTCATGCCGAGCGCAGCGACGACCAGCGCGCGGGTTATGCCGAGCGGATGCGCCAGACGCGTTTCGCCGAGGCACGCGGCGAGCCGCATGTCGGCGCGACGCATCGCTGACCGGGGCTCACCCGCGCGGACGGTAGAAGATGTGGCTTTTGACCTTGGCGATCTTGTCGAGCGAGCCAATCCAGTAAGGCACGATCCAGTCGGTGTGGTAATGCGTCGCGGTGC
Organism: Sphingomonas sp.; assembly: GCA_017849555.1. GTDB lineage: Bacteria > Pseudomonadota > Alphaproteobacteria > Sphingomonadales > Sphingomonadaceae > Sphingomonas > Sphingomonas lycopersici. The sequence continues at coordinate 126,024 of JAFIGU010000040.1, forward strand.
CGACGGGGCGGAAGACATAGCCCGATAAGGCGCGCTGCGCGGCGTGGCGGGCGGCGGCCCAGCCGGCATGTTCGGGGCGGCGCGCCCGCGACCCGTCGCAGCTGAACGAAAACTGGCAGCCGGTGGTGCGCGTCGCGCCCTGATAGACCACCCCGCACACCGTCTTGGGGAAGCCCGCGCGGCGGACGCGGTTGAGCACGACCTGGATCACCGCGCGCTGGCCGCGCTCGTCGCTCCCCGCCTCGTAGAGCGCCGCAGTGGCGAGGCATTGCGTCGCCTGCTCGCGCGAGGCGGTGTTGCCGCGGAAGTAGAACGGCCGCGCCGGCCTGGGCTTGAGATCGGCGAACGGGATCGCGGCATTGGCCGCGCGCGCCTGCTCCATCGTCAGCTTCGGCTGCTTGGCCTTTTCCTTTTTGGCTTCGTGCCGCTCATGCGCGGCGACCCAGATCAGGAAAAGCCCGACCGCGAACGCGCCGAGAAACAGAAACGGAGAAAGCGGCGTGGCCGGCCGCGCGCGGCGACGCCTTTGTCTCCTGTGCCTCCGCGGTGCCATCGCGCGCCGATATCGCGGGCGGCGCGATTAGAACAGCCTGCACGGATTGGCGCTCCGCAAATTTGAGGGGCGTGGCATCACCGCAACCGTGGCCCGGCCTCGGGCCGGGGTCCATCGTGCCTCAGATCCCGCGGCCGGAGCCTTTACCCTCCGCCTGCCTCCCGATAGACCCCGGCTCAAGGCCGGGCTGACGGAAGGGTTACGCCTCACGGCGCGATATCGGTGTAGCTGTTCATCACCCGCCGGCCGCCGCCGACATCGAAGCCCAGCGCCTTCGCCACGCGATCGTTCCAGCCATAAGGATCGCTGCGCGTCACCGGCTCGCCCTGCGCGTCGAACAATACGGTCTGGTAGAGCAGCCGGACCGGGATCGCGTGCGGCAGCTTGACGAAGGTCTCCTTGTCGGTGCCGCTCGCCTCCTGCCATTGATCGAGCACGCCTTCGTCGCCCGCCAGCATCTCGGCAAAGCCCAGCGCATCGTCGACCCGCACACAGCCGTGGCTGCGCTGGCGCTCGATCGCGTCGAACAGCTGCTTGGCCGGCGTATCGTGCAGATAGATGGCATGCGGGTTCTGCATGTCGAACTTGACCAGCCCGAGCGAATTGTCCGGCCCCGATTGCTGGACGATGCGGCCGTTCTTCCACACCATATTGTGCCGGCGCAGATAGCCTGCGCCCTTGCCCGCGATCTCCTTGCGCTCGATCGAGCGCGGTATCGTCCAGGTGGGGTTGGCGACGAGGCTGACGATCGGCGAGCCCAGTTGCGGGGTCGCGGTATCGGGCTTGCCCACCACCACCTTGCGCGTATCGGCGATCTCGCCGTCGCGCCAATAGGTCAGCCGCGCCGCGGCGATATTGACGTCGATCCGGGTCGCCGGGGGATCGCGCTGGAGCCAGCGCATCCGTTCCATATTGACCGCGATCGCGCGGGCACGGTCGGCGCCGGAGAGGTTGAGGATCTGGAGCGTATCGCCGCCGATCACGCCGTCGGGGCGGATGCCGTAATCGGCCTGCATCTGCTGCACCGCGCGGGCCATCGCCGCGGTATAACGGCGGCCGTGCGTCCCCGCATCGAGATAACCGAAGGCGACGAGCTGCGCGGCGATCGCCGGAACGCGCGGATCACTCATCCCCGGCTTCAACAATGTATCCGTCGGGGAGATCGCAGCCGCCCCGCCACCGCCTTGTTTGATGAGCGCAAGATAGGCTGCGGAAAGCTTGCGATAATTACCGCCCTGCGGCGCCAGGCTCTCGATCCATACGCCGACATTGCCCGCCTTGAGCGCGTCGGCGAGCCCCTTGCGCAGATCGGGCTGCGGCCGCGGCAGCGAATAGATGGCGAACAGCTTCGACGGATCGGTCGCGCCCCGCGCCAGCGCTCCTGCATAGGTAAGCGCCAGCTCGGTCAGCTTCGCATCGTCGAGCGGTGCGCCGGGATCGGCGGCGCTGCCGAATTTCATACGATCGAGGCCATGCGTCGCGCGATGGGCGATCGCTGCGCGAAGCTGGCCGGCATTCGCCTCGCTCCACTGCGGCTGATCAGGCACGGTCACATTGGCGGGCTGCGCCGCATTCTGCTCCGCCGAGCCGCAGGTGGAGAGCATCAACGACATCGCTACCAGCGACGAACCTATCAGGCCAATACGCACCCATATCTCCTTCCCGCTCGGGAGATAAACGCGACGCGTTCGATAATGGTCCGTGCGGTAGGCCCCCCTCCGTGCCGCTCAGGTCGTACGATGATGAATTGGTTTCGGTTCAAAGCCTTGCGCGCGCCGTTCATATTCGTCGGCGAGTTCCAGATGCGCGCGCCGAGCGGCCGCATCAGTCGAGGCTTCGGCTATTTCCCGTTCCCGCTTCGCCCGTTTGGCAAAATAGGCGAGATCCTGCTGATCGAACATGTCCGCTCCTGTTACTAAAGCGGATATCTGATTCCATAGGACAGCGAATGCGGCATTAACCTGAGTGAAGCGGGCGATCACGACTGGCTCGACAAATTAGCCGTGGCGCAAACTGCCGCACACTATATAATGTTGCGGACCGGAATATTGAGATCGGCCGTCTTCCGGACGGAAAACCGTATGCCGACATATTATTTCAATATCCATGACGGCGGCGCCGCTCCGGATCCGGAAGCGCATGAGCTTCCTGATCTCGATGCGGCGAAGCGCGTCGCCATCAGGTTGTCGGGCGATCTTATCCGCGAAATGGGCGAGAATTTCTGGCGCGGCGAAGAATGGCGAATGGAGGTGACTGACGAGAGCGGCGCCGTCCTTTTCGGGCTTCGCTTCAGCGCCACGCCGCCGTCCGCGGCGCAACCTTCGCAGCTAATCGCAGAGCCGCGGAATGTGCTTGGCGAGTAGGCGATAACCGTTCCGTCCGAATCACCTATGTTAGTGACATCGGTGAATATGGCACGTTAGGCGTTGAATGATGGCGATCGCATTTGAGGAAGCCGGATGCAGCCACCATTTCATCGTCTCGAAGAATTCGTCGGCCTCACGCCTTCCGACATCAATCTCGTCCGCGGCTGGGCAGCGAACCCCCGCCGGGTCGCGCGTCACCAGCCGATCCGCCGCGAGGGCGATCCGGTCAACGGCGTATTCTTCCTTCTCGCCGGTTGGGCGGCCTCGTCGGTGATCCTGCGCGACGGCCAGCGGCAGGTGATCAAAGTCCATCTGCCGGGCGACATGCTCGGCTTTCCGAGCCTCGTCCTGTCGAGCGCGGGCGAGACATTGGAGGCGATCACCGATGTCTCGCTGTGCCCGATCCCCAATGCCGCGATCGGGCGGCTGATCGAGCACAATCCCCGGCTGACCGCCGCGCTGCTGCTCAACACGCAGAAAGAGCGCGTCGCATTGATGCAGGCGCTGACCTGGATCGGCAGCGCCTCCGCGCTTGCGCGGATGGCCGCCTTCCTGCTCGACCTGCACGACCGGCTCGACAGCGCCGGTCTGGTGATCGACGGCACCTTCGATTTCCCGCTGACGCAACAATTCATCGGTGATCTTCTCGGCCTCACCGCGGTTCATGTGAATCGTACGCTGAAGCGGCTCGACGCGACCGGCTATGTCGATCGCAAGAAGGGTCAGATAACGATCCTGGATTTCGAGGGGCTGCGCAGCGTCAGCCCCAACCTGCCGCCCGAGCCGGCCGGTCGCGCCGCCTGGTCGCGGATCGGCGGGAAAGCCTGATCCATTATTTGGCGGCGCTATGCGCGGCATCTTCGGCGATCATCTTGCGCGACCGGATGATCAGCTCGACCCACTCGCTGAACGCGGCCGCGAACCCCACTACGAACTGCCGGAGCGGCCCTTCCTGCAAACAGCCGTCTGCATCGAATTTGTCGGGCGTGACCCCGCCCAGATAGGCTTCGGGCTGCTGCATCATCGGCATGTTGAGGAAGACGCAGACTTGGCGGAGCTGGTGATTGGCGCCGAACCCACCGATCGCGCCGGGCGAGGCGCTGACGATCGCGGCGGGTTTCTTGTCCCACACGCTCGCCCCATAGGGTCGCGACCCGACATCGATCGCATTCTTGAGCACCCCGGGGATCCCGCGATTATATTCGGGCGTGCAGAACAGTACGCCGTCGACCGCCCTGATCGCGTCGCGGAAGCGCGCATATTCGGGCGGCCCCGGCGCCTCGGCATCATAGTCCTGATTGTAGAGCGGCAGGTCGCCGATCTCGACGATCCTGCTGTCGAGCCGGTCCGCGGCGAAGGTCGCGATCGAGCGTGCGATCTTGCGATTGATGCTGTCCTTCCTGAGGCTGCCGACGACGATCGCGATCTTGTGGTGGGACATGGCCTGTCGATCCCCTGCATGAACTGGCTGGTCGTGCCGCTTGCTAAGCGCTTGCGGCGAAGGCGGGTTCCGTGCGCGTCGCGCTGGCCGCCGCCGCGAAGCGATGATAGAAGGCGCGCGATGCGCAAGCTGCTGCCCCTTCTCGCCTGCCTGATGCTGGTGTTCACCAGCTGGTCGGTGATGGCGCGCGCCGCCGAGGCGGCCGGGGGCACCACCAGTGGCATCGCCTTCACGGTGCATATCCCCGGCGACGGCGACGAAGTGCCAGCGGATAGCGACAACGGCCTGCCGCATCATCACGGCCTGTGCCACGGGCATGATCTCGGGACACCCGAGACAGGCCAGCCCCAGCCCTGCGCCACCCGCGACGCGAAGCTGCTGAACGGGGAACCGGCGCGCGCGCTCGTCGCGACCGGCCAACGCGTCCCCGCGAGACCGCCGAGAGCCTGACCCCGTCCCGCCCGCCGGCCGCAGCGCCGGCGCGAGACCATCTGTCAGGATCATCGAACATGAAGAAGATGCTCGCGGCGATGCTCGCCGCGGCGTCCTGCGCCACGATGGCGCAGGCGCAAACCGAGCCACCGGCACGCCCGGTGCTCACGCTGGAGGCGGCGCTGTCCGTCGCCGGTGCCGCCGCACCCGCCACCGAGGCGGCAACGGCGGGAATCGCGGCGGCACGCGCCAGCCGCACCGCGGCGGGCCTGCGGCCCAATCCCGTCGCGCAGGGCCAGATCGAGAATGTCGTCGGATCGGGCCCCTATCGCGGGCTGCGCAGCGCGGAGACGACGATCGGCGTCGCCTTTCCGATCGAATTGGGCGGCAAGCGCGGCGCGCGCGTCGGGGTGGCCAATGCGCAGCTCTCCCGCGCCGAACTGCAGGCGGCGGTCGCCGCGGCGGACGTGCGGCTTCAGGTTACCCGGCTCTATGTCGAGGCGATCGCCGCCCAGCGTCGGCTGATCACCGCGCGCGATCAGGCGCGCATCGCGGGCGACGCTCTGCGTGCAGCGAGCGTCCGCGTCCGCGCCGGGCGCGCCTCCCCGCTGGAGGAACAGCGGGCGGATGTCGCGCGCATCAACGCCGCGGCCAATGTCGAGCGCGCCGATCGGCTAGCCGTCGCCGCGCGCGCCAACCTTGCCCAGCGCATCGGCCGCCCGATCGACGACGCGCTCGACGATGCCTTGCTCGATCGAGTGCCGGCAGCAAGCTACGGACCCGAGGCGGCACCGTCCGCCGCAGGTACGCTCGCGCTGGCGGCGGCGGATGCCGATCTTGCGATCGCCGACGCCGGCGTGCGGCTGGCGCGTGCCAATCGCGTGCCCGATCTCAACATCGGACCGGCGCTGCGGCGGCTCGAAGCGACCAACGACACCGCGGCGGTGCTGAGCATCTCGATCCCGATCCCGCTGTTCAACAATGGGCGCGCGTCGGTGGCGCAGGCCAGCGCCGAGCGGTCGAAGGCCGACGCCCAGCGTCGCGTCACCGCGCTCGATATCGAGCAGGCGATCACCGATGCACGCGCCGAGGTCGCCAATGCCGCGATCGCGGCGCGCACCGCATCGGGGCCCGCCCTGTCGGCCGCGCAGGAAGCCGCGCGGATCGCGCGGATCGGCTATCGCGAGGGCAAGTTCGGCCAGCTCGACCTGCTCGATGCCGAACGCACGCTCGCCGACACGCGCGTCGCCGCGATCGATGCGCTCGCCGCCTACCACAATGCGCGCGCGCGGCTGGAGCGGCTCACCGCCCCCGCGCCCCAGGGGGATCAACCATGAAGCATTTCATCCGAAACAGCGCCGCGTCTGAGCGGACGCAGCGCTCCTCCGTTCGGGCTGAGCCTGTCGAAGCCCTGCCCTTTTCTTCCAATGAGGAAGGACAGCCCTTCGACAAGCTCAGGGCGAACGGGTTTGGGTTTATCCTTCTGAGCGTCGCGCTCGCACTCGCCGGATGTGGTAGCGCACCCGAGGCCCCCAAGGCGGAGGGCAACGAGACCGCCCACGCCAATGAGAATGCGATCACCCTGACCGCCGATCAGATCGCGGCGGCGGGAATCCAGCTCGCCCGCCCGACCACCGGCGGCGCGGGGACGATCGATCTGCCCGCGACGATCGAAGGCGACCCCGAAGGCACGCAAGTCGTGTCGGCGGCGATCGGCGGCCGCGTCGTCGCGCTCAGCCGCAACCTCGGCCAATCGGTCGCGCGCGGCGAGACGCTGGCGGTGATCGAGAGCCGCGAGGCCGCGCAGCTCAAGGGCGAGGTGGAGGCCACGCGCGCGCGGCTCGCGCTTGCCGATTCCAACCTCGCGCGCGAGCAGCGGCTGTTCGCCGAGCGCGTCTCGCCCGAGCAGGATCTGATCGCCGCGCGCACCGCCGCGGCCGAGGCGCGCATCGCCTATCGTCAGGCGCAGCAACAGGTGTCGGCCGCCGGCGGCGGGGGCGGCGGACTCAACCGGCTCGGCATCGTCGCACCGATCTCGGGCCAGATCATCGCGCGCGCGGTGACTCTAGGCCAGACGGTCGCCGCCGATGCCGAGCTGTACCGGGTGGCGAACCTCGCGCGGGTGTCGTTGTCGCTCAACCTCCAGCCCGCCGATGCCGGGAGGGTGCGGCCCGGCGCGGTCGTCACCGTCTCGGCGCCGGGGCGACAGGCGGCGGCGCGGGTCAAATTCGTCTCGCCCGCGCTCGATGTGCAGACCCGGCTCGTCCCCGTCATCGCCACGCTCGACAACACCGCCGGGCAGTGGCGCGTCGGGGAACCGGTCACCGCCTCGGTCCAGCTCGCCGGCAACGCCGGCGGCGATGCGATCCGCGTGCCGACCACCGCGATCCAGACGATCGCGGGGCGCAGCGTCGTCTTCGTCCGCACGCCGCAGGGCTTCCGGGTCACCCCGGTGACGCTCGGCGACGCCGCGGGCGACGCGGTGATCGTCCGCTCCGGCCTCACCGGCCGCGAGCAGATCGCCACCACCGGCAGTTTCACGCTCAAGGCCGAGATCGGCAAGAGCGAAGCCACGCATGAGGATTGAGCCATGATCGCCCGTATCGTCTCCTGGGCAGTCGAAAAGCGCTGGCTCGTCCTGCTTTTCACCGCCCTCGCCGCCGTCATCGGCGCCTATTCGCTTTCCCGGCTGCCGATCGATGCGGTGCCGGACATCACCAACAATCAGGTCCAGATCAATGTCCGCGCCCCCGCGCTCTCGCCCGAACTGGTCGAGAAACAGGTGTCGTTCCCGATCGAGACCGCGCTCGCCGGTATCCCCGGGCTCGAATATACCCGCTCGCTGAGCCGCAACGGCTTCGCGCAGATCACCGCGGTCTTCGCGGATTCGACCGATATCTATTTCGCCCGCCAGCAGGTCGGCGAGCGGCTGCAGGGCGTGAAGGAAAACCTCCCCGCCGGGGTGAACCCCGAAATGGGGCCGATCGCGACCGGGCTGGGCGAAGTCTATATGTGGACCGTCCGGCTCCAGCATCGCGAGGACGACAACCACCGCCCCGGCGAGCCCGGTCAGCAACCCGACGGCAGCTATATCACCCCCGAGGGCCAGAGACTGGTGAGCGAGGAGGACAAGGCGACCTATCTGCGCACCGCGCAGGACTGGATCGTCACCCCGTTGCTCAAGAATGTGCCGGGGGTCGCCGGGATCGATTCGATCGGCGGCTATGCCAAGCAATATCTGGTCGTTCCCGACGTCCAGAAGCTCGCGTCGCTCGGATTGACCTTGGCCGATCTCGGCACCGCGCTCGAACGCGGCAACACCAGCGTCGGCGGCGGGTTCACCAACCGCAACGGCGAGGGGCTCGCGGTCCGCTCCGATGCGTTGATCCGCAACGAGGCCGAGCTGGCGCGGACGGTGATCGCGACGCGCGAGGGGGTGCCGATCACGCTCGATCAGGTCGCGTCGGTGCGCACCGGACAGGCGATCCGCATGGGCTCCGCCTCCGAGAACGGCACCGAGGTGGTGGTCGGCACCGCGGTGATGCGGATCGGCGAGAACAGCCGCACGGTGGCGAGCGCGGTCGCCGAGCGGCTGCGCGCGATCAACGCCTCGCTGCCCCCCGATGTGGTGGTCCAGCCGGTGCTCGATCGCACCGCGCTGGTCAATGCGACGATCAAGACGGTGGCGAGGAACCTCAGCGAGGGCGCATTGCTCGTCATCGTCGTGCTGTTCCTGCTGCTCGGCAATTTCCGCGCGGCGCTGATCGCGGCGTTGGTCATCCCGATCACAATGATGCTCACTGGCTTCGGCATGTTGCGCGCGGGCGTCTCGGCCAATCTGATGAGCCTCGGCGCGCTCGATTTCGGGCTGATCGTCGACGGCGCGGTGATCATCGTCGAGAATGCGCTGCGCCGGCTCGCCGCGCAGCAGCATCGCGAGGGTCGGCTGCCCGACCGCCGCGAACGGCTGGCGACGGTCGCCGCGGCGGCGCGCGAGATGATCCGGCCCTCGGTCTATGGGCAGGCGATCATTATCCTCGTCTATGTCCCGCTGCTGACGCTGAGCGGGGTCGAGGGGAAGACCTTCGTGCCGATGGCGCTGACCGTGATCATCGCGCTGGCCTTCGCCTTCATCCTTTCGCTCACCTTCGTCCCCGCGCTGATCGCGATCTGGCTGTCGAAGAAGATCGAGGAGGAGGACGGGCGGATCATCGCGTGGCTCAAGCGCCGCTACGAACCGGGGCTCGACCGCGCGATGCGGCGCCCCTCGCTGACGATCGGCGCGGCGGTCGCCAGCCTCGCGCTGGCAGGGGCGGCCTTCGCCGCGCTCGGTCAGGTGTTCCTGCCGCAGCTCGACGAGGGCGATCTGCTGATCCAGGCGCTGCGCATCCCCGCCACCTCGGTCCAGCAAAGCCAGGCGATGCAGGTGCCGATCGAGCGGATGATGTCGCGCCAGCCCGAGGTGAAGTTCGTCTTCTCCAAGACCGGCACCGCCGAGCTCGCCTCGGACCCGATGCCGCCCAACGCGACCGATATGTTCGTGATCCTCAAGCCGCGCAGCGAATGGCCCGATCCCCGGCTCGCCAAGGCGGATCTGGTCGCGCGACTGGAAGGCAAACTCGCGAAGTTTCCGGGCAATGCCTATGAAATCACCCAGCCGATCCAGATGCGCTTCAACGAGCTGATCGCCGGGGTGCGCGGCGACGTCGCGGTCAAGGTCTATGGCGACGATTTCGCCGCGATGACGCGGACGGCGGAGCAGATCGCCGGCATCCTGCGCAAGACGGCGGGCGCCGCCGACGTCAAGGTCGAGCAGACCAGCGGGCTGCCGATGCTCGACATCCGCGTCGATCGCGATGCGATGGCGCGGGTCGGGGTCACCGCGCAGGACGTGCAGGACGTGATCACCGCGACTGTGGGCGGCCGCACCGCGGGGATGATCTTCGAAGGCGATCGGCGTTTCCCGGTGGTGATCCGCCTGTCCGACGCGCAGCGCGCCGATCTCGGGCTGCTCGCGCGCGTGCAGGTGCCGGTCGCCGGCGGCGCGTTCGTCCCGCTGGCGAGCGTCGCGACGATCCGCATCGTCGACGGCCCCAATCAGATCAGCCGCGAGAACGGCAAGCGCCGCATCGTCGTCCAGGCCAATGTGCGCGGACGCGACGTCGGGAGCGTCGTTGCCGATGCGCAGCGGACGATCGGCGCGCAGGTACGCCTGCCCGCAGGGAACTATCTCGAATGGGGCGGCCAGTTCGAGAATCTGCAATCGGCGAGCGCGCGGCTCAAGCTCGTCATCCCGGCGTGCTTCGTGCTGATCCTGCTGTTGCTCTACGGCGCGCTCGGCAATGTGCGCGATGCCGCGATCGTCTTCACCGGGGTGCCGTTCGCGCTGGTCGGCGGAGTATTGCTGCTGTTCGTGCGCGGGATGGACTTCTCGATCTCGGCGGCAGTGGGGTTCATCGCGCTATCGGGGATCGCGGTGCTCAACGGACTCGTCATGGTCAGCTCGATCCAGGATCTCATCCGATCGGGGATGGACCGTGTCGCGGCCGCGCGCGCCGGGGCGATGCAGCGATTGCGCCCGGTGGTGATGACCGCGCTGGTCGCCAGCCTCGGCTTCGTGCCGATGGCGCTCGGCGCGGGCGCCGGCGCCGAGGTCCAGAAGCCGCTCGCCACCGTCGTGATCGGGGGGCTGATCTCGGCGACATTGCTGACATTGTTCGTCCTGCCGACGCTCTATGCCCGCTTCGGGCAGCGGGGTGGCGGGACGTAATCGCCCAAGCTATGGCCGGCGCGACGAGGATAATCGGAGAGACATCGCTATGACCCTGAGACGCGCCGCAATCGTTGCGCCGATCCGCACCGCCGTGGGCCGATTCGGGGGAAGCCTCGCCACCCTCGATGCCGGGCGGCTCGGCGCGGTGGTGCTCAAGGCCCTGATCGAGCGGACGAAGATCGATCCGGCGCGCGTCGATGATGTCGTCTTCAGCCAGGGTTACGGCAATGGCGAGGCGCCCGCGATCGGCCATTGGGCGTGGCTCGCCGCCGGGCTGCCGATCGAGGTGCCGGGCTATCAGCTCGATCGGCGCTGCGGCTCGGGGTTGCAGGCGGTGATCAATGCGGCGCTGATGGTCCAGACCGGGATGAGCGACGTGGTGGTCGCGGGCGGCGTCGAAAGCATGTCGAACGTCGAATATTATACCGTCGAGGGCCGGCGCGGGAACCGGGCGGGCGGGATGATGCTCCACGACCGGCTGACCCGCGGGCGCGTGATGTCGCAGCCGGTCGAACGTTTCGGGGTGATCACCGGGATGATCGAGACCGCGGAGAATCTCGCGCGCGACTACGATATCACCCGCGAACAGGCCGACGCTTATGCCGTTCGCTCGCACCAGCGCGCCGCGGCGGCGTGGCAGAAGGGATTGTTCGACGACGAACTCGTCCCGGTGCCGGTGCCGCAGCGCAAGGGCGATCCCGTGATCTTCGCGCATGACGAAGGCTATCGCGCCGACGCCAGCATGGAGACGCTGGGCGCGCTAAGGCCGATCGAGGGCAAGACGATCCCCGGCGCGATCGTCACCGCGGGCAATGCCAGCCAGCAGAATGACGCCGCCGCCGCCTGTCTCGTCGTCGCGGAGGAAAAGCTCGACGAACTCGGGCTCGAGCCGATCGCCTGGTTCCACAGCGCCGCTGCCGCCGGTTGTGATCCGGCGCGGATGGGGATCGGGCCGGTGCCGGCGGTCGAGCGGCTGTTCGCGCGCAACGGGCTCGGCTGGGGCGATATCGATCTCGTCGAACTCAACGAGGCGTTCGCGCCGCAGGTGCTCGCGGTGCTCAAGGGCTGGGGCTGGTCGGACGACGACGGTCGCCGCGACATCCTCAACGTCAACGGCTCGGGGATCTCGCTCGGCCATCCGATCGGCGCGACCGGCGGGCGCATCCTCGCCAACCTCACCCGCGAGCTGCAGCGGCGCGGCGGGCGCTACGGGCTCGAAACGATGTGCATCGGCGGCGGCCAGGGGATCGCCGCGATCTTCGAGCGCGCGGGATGATCGTGTCTGGGCTCCCGCCTTCGCGGGAGCACAAGAGAGCCGGATGGACCCTAATATCCCGCGCGGCGCGACAGGCGTTCGTTTTCCAACGCCACCGAGGCCGCGCGCGCCAGCGCCTCGAGCAAGGTGATCTCATTGTCGGTCGGCTGGCCGAGCTCGGACCAATAAGCGCCGACCGCGGCGATCGGATCGATCTGCCCGATCGGCACCATCAGCATCGAGCGGACGAAGGTGTTGCGATACGCTTCGATCGGCACGCGCTCGTCATCGAAGATATCGCCGATCACCGCCGTCTCGTGATGCTCCATCGCCCAGCCCGAGACGCAGGTGCCGATCGGGAAGCGCTGGCCCGTCCATAAGGGTTCCATCGCATCCTCCGCGATATAATGGCATTGATCTTCCTCGCGCAGCACCACCGTGATGCCGTCCGCACCCACCGCGCGACGTGCGAAGGCGCGCAGCACGCTCACCACCGCTTCCAATGAACGGGCACCGGCCAGGGCCTCGATCGCCTCGGCGGCGATGCTCCACCGCGCCGCCAGCGCCTTTTGTTCGGAATCGCGTTCGCTCGCCAATTTCCTATCCATTGACAGCCTCCGCACAAGACCCCGCATCGGCATTGTATCATCTGAAAGATAATTCGATCAACGCCTTAGAAGTCGAAGCACGGAGGCCGTCGCAATTCAGCGCGCGACCGCCACGGCTCAACTGCCGCCGGCATATTCCTTGACCAGATCGAACAGGAAATCGCGCCCCTTATAGACCGCATCGACTCGCGCGTGTTCGTTGAGACCATGCGCGCCGCTATCCGCATCACCATATAGGCCCGGCGGGCCGTAGGACGGAATCCCGATCGTTTCCAGATAGATACCGTCGGTCCCCCCGGTCGACATGACCGGCACCAGCGGGACGCCCGGATAATATTTGGCGACCAGTTTCTCGGCCGGCGCGACGATCTTCGGATCGAGCTTGGGGGGCACCGCCGCGGGGCGGATCGGCGGCACCAGCGTTACCTTCATCCGCGGATCGCCGATCGCCTTTTCGAGATCGGCGCGGATCGCCTCGACATCGTTGCCGGGGAAGATACGGCAATTGATGTTGGCGCCGGCACGCTGCGGCAGCGCGTTATTGGCATGCCCGCCGTCAAGCAGGGTCGCGACGCAGGTGGTGCGCAGCATCGAATGATAGGAGCGATCCTTGTTGAGCACCGCCACCGCCGCTTCGTCCTGCGGATTCTTGGAGACCGCGATCATCGCCGCGCCGACCTCGTCTTTCCGCGCCGCGCCCGAGCGCGCGAAATAGGCGCGGGTCGTGTCGTTGAGCTGGGTCGGGAATTCATAGGCGCGGATCTTCACCAGCGCATCGGCCAGTTCGTAGATCGCATTGTCGGGGATCGGGATCGAGCTGTGCCCGCCGGGGTTGGTCGCCTCGATCCGGTAATTCTGGACGATCTTCTCGCCGACGTGGAGCGTCATCACGGTCGGCTTGCCGTCCGGCCCCGCGCGGCCACCGCCGCCCTCGTTGAGCGCGAATTCGGCGGCGATCAGATCGGGCTTGTTCTTCGACAGCCATTCGGCCCCGTCGAACGCCCCGGTCGTTTCCTCGCCGCAGGTCAGCGCGAGCTTGACGGTGCGCTTGGGCTTATAGCCGCTCGCCTTGAAGCGCAGCAAGGTATCGATCCAGATCGCATCCATCGCCTTCATATCGGCGGTGCCGCGGCCGTAGAAATAGCCGTTTTCCTCGATCATCTTGTAGGGATCGCGCGTCCAGTCCTCGCGCTTCGCGGTGACGACGTCGATATGACCGAGCAGCAGCATCGGCTTCACCGCCTGCGACGTGCCGGGATAGACGATGACCACCCCGCCCTCCTTGGGCGCCTCGGGGACCGAGAAATAGGTGATCTGGCTGTCGCTGAACCCCGCCGCCTTGAACCGCGCGCCGATCTTCGCCGCGAGCGCGGTGCAGCTGCCGGTGGTGATGCTGGTGTCGGTTTCGACAAGCTCCTGATAGATCGCGCGGAACGCCTGCTGGTCGGGGCGCAGCGCGGGCGTCTCCGCCAGCGCACTCTGCGCCAGGAACAGCGCGCTTGTCGTCATCATCACCAACGATTTCATGCAAATCCTCCCATTGATGAGCCATCTATGCAGTTTCCTCGCCGCTCCGCAATAAGTCAGGGTCCAGACCCATAAGCGGCAATGGCCTCGATCGCCCGGAGGAGCCCGCCGGCAAGGAGCGCAGCGCAGTCGCGTAGCTGAAGCTACGCGCAAGCAAGCGACGCCGTCCGGCGGGCTCCTCCGGGCGACCGCTCCGCGGCAGGCGTCTTTTGACGCCATGCGGCGTCGCGCGTCGGTCACGATGCATAATGCATCGCTTCCTCCTTGCTCCTTGCCTGACGCCAAAATCCGCTCCGTCGAGGCCGTTGCCGCTTATGGGTCTGGACCCTAGCGTGATCGGAAAAGACTGGTCTCCAGCCACTGCGGGTGCTGCGGATCATCGGCAATCGATCGCGCCACATCCGCAGCGAAATCATCGAGCCGGATCGCTTCGGCGGGGCGCAGCCCGGGCTGGTGGATATCGTCGCTCGGCGAATGATAGCGCGTCGCGCGCCAGTCATGCTCGATGCGGAACGCCTCGCTGCCGGGGGTGAAGCCGAATTTGAACGCCAGCGCCGGGATTCCCGCGCGGACGAAGCTGTACTGGTCGGTGCGGGTGAAGCTGTTGCGGTTGGGCAAGGGATCGGGGACGATCTCCAGCCCGTGCCGCGCGCCGGTCGCGCGCGCGATGTCGCCGAGCGTGCTCTCGCGGTCGCCCTGCGCCTGGACGCTGGTCAGCGGCCAGAGCGGGAGCAGGACGTCGAAATTGATATCGGCGACGATCGTGCCGGCAACGCTCGGCCGCTTGGCGAAATAGCTCGATCCGAGCAGCCCCGCCTCCTCCGCGGTGACGATGACGAACAGGATCGACCGCTTGGGCCGCGGCCCTTTGGCGATCTGCTGCGCGATATCGAGCACCGTGGCGACCCCCGAGCCGTCGTCGATCGCGCCGTTGTAGATGCGGTCGCCGCCGATCGCGGGGCCGATCCCGACATGATCGAGATGCGCCGATATGACGACATGTTCGCGCGCCAGCGCCGGATCGCTCCCGACGATCCTCGCGACCAGATTGGGCGAGACCAACTGGCGATGCCGGGTAACGATGCTCGCGCGCAGGCGTTGCGGCAGCGCGAAGGCCGGGATCGGGCGCGACGCATCCGAGGCGGCGGCGAGATCGGCGAAATTATGCCCCGAGCCGGCGAGCAGCCGCTCGCTCGTCGCGGCATCGACCCGTGCGACGAGGAACCCGGCGGGCACCTCGCGCAGCGCGGGATCGGCGAGATACATGCCGGGCTGCCCGGCGAGCAGCTTCTGCCGCTCCCACGGGATCTCGATCTGCGCCGGCGGGGTGAGCGTGATCAGCCCGACCGCCCCGGCGCGCGCGAGGAATTTGGCGCGCTCGGCGCGGTTGCTCGCCTTGTCGGGGCCGAGCAGGCTGGCCGGGCCGCCCGCGATCGTCACGACGATCTTGCCCTTGATGTCGAGCCCGGCGAAATCGTCATGCCCGCGCTCGGGGAGATGCAGGCCATAGCCGGCGAAGACCAAAGGCGCGTCGACAGTCGCCGGGCGCGGCCCGCCGTCGGCCGAGATCAGCATGTCCGCGCCGAGCGCGAGCGGCGCAGCCTTGCCATCCGGGCCGATCAGCGCGGCGGTCGACGCGGCATGATCGATAATTTGCTGTTCGAACGTGACCTGCTGGCGGAAACCGCCCTTCTCGCCGGCCGGCGCCAGCCCGATCGCGCGAAAGCGCCGCTCGACGTAAAGCGCAGCGCGCAAATGACCGCGCGATCCCGTCTCGCGCCCCTCATTGGCATCGCTGGCGATCTCGCCGACATCCGCCATCCATTGCTGCGCGCGGTCGGGCGCCGGCGCGGCGCCGGGCAGCAGCAGCGCCAGCGCGGCCAGCACGGCATTTCTCCGCCCCGAACCTTCCCGATCGCGCGAACCATTTCTGTCTGTCGCCAACACCCGCTCCCCGCCTTGTTTCAAACGAGGGGTAAGGAGGTGGGATTTTTCTGTCCATGTTGCTTTGGACGGCAAAACTAACTTCCCGGCATCGTCACTCGCGTCGTGCCCGCGGCGGCTGGTGGCCCGCGAACCCGGTGAAGGTCTGATGCAGCCGCGTCAGCTGTTCGAGCCGCTGTTCGACCCGCGGTCCGATTTGGCGGATCACCGCATTGACCAGCAGATTGACCGCGCAGACCAGCGCCACCGGCGAACTCCAGAACATCCCGGTCTGGGTCGGCACCGCGACGACGTTGGGGGTGAAGCGCGGTGCCCAATCGCAGAAGATATCGGTCAGCATGATCAGCGGGATACCGCGCTGGCTGGCCTGTTCGGCGATCAGATAGGATTGCCGCGAATAGCGCCGGATATCGATCACCACGAGGCATGAATCGGCCTCGTCGCTGGCGAACACATCGGCGTAATTGCCCGCGGTCAGATCGACCAGCCGCACCCCGTCGCGCATGAATTGCAAATGGTTGGCGAGCAGCATCGCGATCCCGCGCTCGGTCTGGAACCCCGCGATCTGCACCGTGCGCGATTGCGCGAGCAGCCGGACGCACTCGGCCCAATTATCGGTCTCGGTCAGGCGATAGACCGCCATCAACGACGCCATCTCGCGCTGGAAGCTGGCATCGGGCGCGCGATCGGCGGATTCGACGAATTCGACCAGATCGTCCCCGATCAGCCACGGCAAAGCATCGGTCGCGCTGTCCTTCAGATCATGCTTCAACGCCTTGAAATTGCGGTAGCCCAGTCGGCGCGCGAAGCGGCCGACGGTGATCTCGCTCACCCCCACGCGATCGGCCAGCGACACCGCCGTTTCGAATGCGAGCGTCGCATAATGCGCCAGGATATGCTGCGCGATCGCCCGCTCGGCGCTGGTATAATCGTCGAGCCCGGCCTGTAGCCGCCGCAGCAACGGGACGTTGGGGATCGCCTGCGAATCCGCGCCGTCGATTTCGCCTTTGCCCATCGCGCTCCTCCCCGTTTCGCCGCGATCTGGCTATCCCGCCGGATGTTAGTTGTCCAACAAAACTATCAATTGACAGAAATATTTCATTACCGCTCTATCGCACGCCACGACGCCGCAGGGATCGGCGCGCGAATTTCGAACATGCTGCCGGATGGGGAGGCACGGTGATGAAGGTTTCTGGGCAAAGGATCGGCGGGCTATTGGCGGCGAGCGCATTGGTGGCGCTCGCCTCGCCCGCGCTGGCGCAGACGCAAACGCAAACGCAGGGTGCCGCGGCGGCGCCCGCCGACACCGGCGGCGATATCGTCGTTTCGGGCTATCGTTATCTCAGCGAGGATACCAGCGGCACCACCGGCCTGCCGCTGCCGATCGAGGAGGTGCCGCAGTCGATCAGCCTCGTCAGCCAGGATTTCCTCAAGGCCGCTGACCTCAAGTCCTTGGGCGAAATCGCGCAATATTCGCCCGGCGCCTTGTTCGCGGGCAATCAGGAAGGGTTCGGCAGCATCGTCAAGCTGCGCGGCTTCACCGCCGGCAGCGCGGTCGACGGGCTGACGGTCGGTTCGCTCGATTTCGACCCCGATTATGCGACGATCGACCGGATGGAGATCGTCAAGGGCCCGTCCTCGGTGGTCTATGGCGCGGCGAGCCCCGGCGGGCTGATCAACCTCGTGACCAAGGCCGCGCGCGCCAATACGCCGAGCTATGTCGAGGCACTCGGCGGATCGTGGGGCCGCTGGCGGCTGGAGGGGCAGGTTGCGGGCGCGCTCAACAGCTCGGGCTCGATCCGCGCGATCGGGGTCGCCGCGCATGAGGAAGCCAATAGCTTCATGACCGACGTCCGCTCGCGCAAGACCGTGCTCTATGGCGGGGTCGATGCCGATATCGCGAGCGGGCTGACCGGCTATATCCGCGCGGCTTACGAACGCTATCGCCGCACCGCGTTCGACGGCATCCCGACGCTGCCCGACGGCACCCCCGCCCCGGTCGACCGCTCGTTCTTCATCGGCGCGCGCGATTTCGTGCTGACCACCACGGTCAAGCGCGTCAGCGCGGGGCTCGACTGGAAGGTCTCGTCGGCCTGGTCGGTGAGCCTCAAGACCAATTTCCAGGATGCCAATACCCACGGCCCCGCCGCCTATGGCTTCGATCTGATGCCCAACGGCGACTTTTCCTATTCGATCCAGAATCTCCTCAAGAACGACAAGCGCGATTTCAGCATCGGCGCCTCGTCGATCCTCAAGCTCGACGGCGTGGGGATGGCCGACAGCTTCCTCTCCGCCTCGGCGATCTACCACGAAACCTCGCTCACCGCGGTGGGCAGCACGCCGCAGATCGACGGCAGCGATACCGGCACGGCGAATATTTTCGACGGGGTGAAGGCGATCGAGGCGACGATCGCCAGCGCGGCCTTCCCCGGCCCGATCTACAATTACGGGCAGCGGCTGAAATATCTCACGCTGTCGGGCCAGGCGGTGCTCAAGGTGACCCCGTGGGCGACCGTGCTCGGCGGGCTTTCGTGGTCGAAGCCCGACAACAGCACGCGGCTCGACAGCCCGTGGCAGGATTTCAGCGGCAACAGCAAGATGAGCTATCGTGCCGCGCTGACGGTGGAGCCGGTCACCGGGGTCAACCTCTACGGATCGTACAGCGAATCCTTCCAGCCGCAGCTCAGGATCGACGTCGCCGGACGCATCCTGCAACCGCTCACCGGGCGTCAGTATGAGCTGGGCGCCAAATATGTCTCGCCCGACCGCCGGCTGCTGCTCACCGCCGCCTTGTTCGACATCACCCAGGCCAATCAGGCGCTGTTCGACGAGATCGGCCCCGACGGCACCGACCGCTATCGCGCGCTCGGCGAGACGCGGCATCGCGGGCTGGAGCTGGAGGCGATCGGCCGCATCACCGGATCGTGGCAGGTCAACGCCGGCTTCACCCTGCTCGACGCCAAGATCAGGAAGGACGACGATCCGACGGTGATCGGCAAGGCCGAGACCTATCTCCCCCGTACCACCGCCAGCCTCTATACCAGCTATGACTTCAATTTCGGGCTGTTCCTCGGCGCGGGCGTGCGCTTCGTCGATGCGGTGAAGACCTCGTTCGACGGCTCGACCCGCGATCTGCCGTCCTACACCTTGGTCGACGCTTCGGCCGGGTACAATCTCGGCAAATGGCGGTTGCAGCTCAACCTCAAGAACATCTTCGACAAGCATTATTACATCAACAATTACCAGACCCTGTTCTACGGCAACGTGGTCGGCGAGCCGCGCAGCTTCACCCTCTCGCTGCGGCGGACCTTTTGACGATGCGCGGATTGTTCGCCGCGACCGCGGCGCTCGCGCTGCTGGCGGCGCCGGTCGGGGCGAAGGTCCACGATGTGGTCTATCTCGGCGCGCGCGCGATCGATCCGGCGAGCGGGCTCGACGCGATCCGCAACATCGCGATCGACGGCGATAGGATCACCGCCGTCACCGCCGCGAAGCTGCAGGGCAAGAGGACGATCGACGCGCGCGGGCTGGTCGCCGCGCCGGGGTTCATCGATCTCCACTCGCACGCCGGCAATTTCGAGACCGCGCGCTATCAGGCAAAGGACGGGGTCACGACGCGACTGGAGCTGGAACTCGGCACCTATCCGGTCGATCGCTGGTACGCTGCGCGGCAGGGACAGGCGCTGATCAATTACGGCACCAGCGTCGGGCATACCGCGATCCGCTATTTCCTCCAGAAAGGCGGGGGCGCGGCGGGGCTTGCCGCGCTCAAGGACCCGGACGCGATGTTCAGCGCGCCGGAAATCTCGCAGACGATTCCCGATGCGGCTTATGCGCGGCTGACGCCTCTGCTCGAAGAAGGCTTGCGGCAGGGCGCGATCGGGGTCGGCAGCGGGACGCAATATTCGCCCGGGATCACGCGGCGCGAGATGCTCGACGTCACCCGCGTCGCGGGCAAGGCGCATAGCTGCGTCTTCACCCACATCCGCTACGGCAGCCTCGTCGAGCCGGGGAGCACGCTGGAGGCGGTGCAGGAGAATATCGCCAATGCGGCGATCACCGGCGCCTGCGTCCATATCGTTCACATCAACAGCATGGCGATGTCCGACTCGCCGCTGATGGCGCGGCTGCTGCCTGATGCGCGGTCGCACGGCGTCGACGTCTCGACCGAAACCTATCCGTGGGACGGCTCGGTCGATGTGATCCGCAGCGTGATCTTCGATCCCGGCTGGGAGAAGCGCTGGGGGGTGAAGGTCGGCGACCTGCAATCGCGCGTCACGGGCAAAAGGCTGACCCAGGCGGAATTCGACGCGCTGCGCAGCGGCACCGGCGACGACGGCGTGATCATGCACATGAACAGCGAGGCGACGATCGAGGCCTTGCTCAAGGACCCGCTGGTGCTGGTGGCGAGCGACGGCGGCAATATCGACGGACCGAACGGCCACCCGCGCTCCGCCGGCACCTTCGCGCGGGTGCTCGGCCATTATGTCCGCGAGGCCAAGACGCTCTCGTTGAGCGACGCGATCCGCAAGATGGCGCTGATGCCGGCCGAGCGGTTGCAATCCTTCGTCCCCGCGATGCGGCGCAAGGGGCGGTTGCAGGCCGGCGCGGACGCCGATGTCGTGCTGTTCGACCCGCACACCGTCGGCGCGCGCGCGGTCTATGGCGATGCCGCGCAATATTCGGAAGGATTTCAGTACGTAATGGTCAACGGCATATTGGTGGTCGATCGCGGCGAACTGGTGCCCGATGTGCGGCCCGGCCGCCCGGTCTATTCGGGGATGCGCCGATGACCCCGCTCGATCTGCCGCGGCCGTACCTCCTGTTCCTGGGCGACGCCGACGACACGACCTTCCTGAAGACCGGGCTCGGGCTGCGCGACTGGGCGCCGGGGCAATGCGTCGCCGAATATAAATGCCCCGGCGCGGGCGCGACGCTGGGGCTGCCGGCGATGACGCCGCGCGAGGCGCATGCCGCCGGCGCGCGCGCGATGCTGCTGTCGGCGGCGTCGATCGGCGGGGCGATCCCGGCAAGCTGGACCGCGTGTCTGATCGAGGCGCTCGAGGCGGGGCTCGATATCGTCAGCGGGGCGCATCACCGGCTCGCCAACAATCCGCAGGTCAAGGCGCGCGCCGAAGCACTCGGCCGGCAATTGATCGACGTTCGCACGCCCCCCGCCGACCTGCCGGTCGCGACCGGGCGCAAACGCAGCGGCAAACGCCTGCTGACCGTCGGCACCGATTGCGCGCTCGGCAAGAAATACACCGCACTGGCGCTCGCCGATGCGTTCCGCGCGCGTGGGCTCGCCGCCGATTTCCGCGCCACCGGGCAGACCGGGATCATGATCGCGGGCGCGGGCATCCCGATCGATTCGGTGATCGCCGATTTCGTCGCGGGCGCGGCGGAACTGCTCAGCCCCGATGCCGCGCCCGATCATTGGGACGTGATCGAGGGCCAGGGATCGATCTTCCACCCTTCCTATGCCGGCGTCTCGCTCGGGCTGCTCCACGGATCGCAGCCCGACGTCATCGTGCTGTGCCACGCTTATGGCCGCAGGCGGATCGTCGGGCTGCCCGATTACCCGCTGCCCGCAATCGGCGAGGCGGTGGACCTCACGCTCCGGCTCGCACGGCTCACCAATCCGGATGTGCGCTGCGGCGGGGTATCGCTCAACACCGCCGGGCTTTCTGCCGAGGCAGCGGCGCAGGTGATCGCCGAATGCGCCGATCGCTGGGGCATGCCGGTGGCCGATCCAATGCGACAGGGAGCGGCGCTCGACGCGCTGGTAGATTCATGCATCGATTGACCCGCGCGCTCGCCGCGCTCCTCCTGCTCTCGCTGGCGCCCGCCGCGAACGCAGAAACCCCGCGCGAAGCGGCGTTGCGCGATATCCGCGCGATGATCGAGGCGGCACCGGGCGAGGCCGGGCTGGTCGTCGCGGTCACCGATCGCGAGCAGGTGCTGCTCGTCGCGACGCACGGCTATGCCGATATCGCCGCCAAGCGCCCGGTGACCGCGGAGACGCATTTCGCGATCGGCTCGATCTCCAAATCCTTCACCGCGCTGACGCTGATGCAGATGGCCGACGAGGGCCGGTTCGATCCCGCCGCGCCGATCGCGCGCTATCTGCCCGATTTCCACCCGCGCTCGCCCTATCCGGCGATCACCGGCCACGCGCTGCTGACCCACACCGCCGGGCTGCCCAATTACATCACCAACGTCGCGTCGATGCGGTTCCTGATCGCCGCGCTCAACGGGATCGAGCCGGGCTACGCGCCCGGCGCGCATTTCTGGTATTCCAATTCGGGCTATCAATTGCTCGGCTATGCCGCCGAGCGGATCGACAAGCTGCCCTTCCCGCTGATCCTCCAGCACCGCACGCTCGATCGGCTGGGCATGACGGAAACCACGCCGCAGATCGACGACCGGCTGCGCGCGACGCTGCCGGTCAGCTATACCCGCCAGGTCGACGGACGGCTCGTCGCGGCGCCGTGGTTCAGCTATCTCGCCGCAGACGGCGCGATCACCTCCACCGCCGCGGATATGAGCCGTTATGCGCGGATGCTGCTCAATCGCGGCGCGCTGCCCAATGGGCGGCTGGTCTCGGCCAAGGCGTTCGAGCGGTTCGCGACCCCGGTGCTCGATGGCTATGGCTATGGCATGAACATTGCGCACGACGGCCGGGTGCTCTCGCACAGCGGCGGGATCGCGGGTTTCCAATCCTATCTCGAGATGCACCCGACCGAGAATTTCGCTTTGGTGTTCCTCTCCAACGGCCCGCTCGACGGGGCATTGCTCGGGCGGATCGTCGCGCGGCTGTCGCGCGACACGCCGACGCTCCCCAAAACGACGCCGCCTGCCGCGACATCCTCGTTCGCCGGGCGCTTCGTCGCGCGCGACGGGGCGGCGCTCACCTTTGCGGCGACGAACGACGGCGGGCTGCGCGCTGGCGACCAGCCGCTGACCCGGCTCGCGAACGATTTGTGGGGCGCGTATCTCACCCCCCACGGGCCGCGCACCTTCCAGTTCCGACGCGATGCCGCGGGCGTTGTCACCGGGGTGTCGGAAGGAGCGTCGGACTATGCACGCGAAGGAAGTCCCGCCCCCGCCGCCGCGCCGGCCGGCTATCGGACATTCGTCGGCCGGTACGCGACGCACGGCGAGGAAGGCCCCGGCGTCCGCGTCTTCGTCCAGCAAGGGCAACTTATGATATCCTACGCGGACACCAATGCGCCCCCCACCCCGCTGGCGGCAATCGACGAGACGCATTTCCGCTTCGCCGAACCCGCGTTCGCCCCCGAGCGGCTGGCGTTCGACACGGTCATCGACGGGCAGGCGCAGCGGCTGACGATGTCGGGCGTCCCGCTCTATCGCATCGATCTGCCGTGAAGCGCTGGCTGCGGTGGAGCGCGGCCGCGCTGCTCGCGCCGCTCGCCGCCGCCGCGCAGCCCGCCGCGCATTTCACCACCTGGGCCGCACGGCATGCGGTCACGCTGCCCCCCTGCCCGCCCGATAGCAAGCAGTGGGAAAAGGTCGGCGCGATCGTCGGCAACGTCGACCTGGTCGCGCTCGGCGAGCCGGCGCACGGCGCGCAGGAGCCGCTCGCGCTGCGCAATTGCCTGTTCCGCTATCTCGTCGAACATCACGGCTTCACAGCGATCGCCCTCGAAACCGGGGTCAGCGAGTCGCGGGCGCTCGACGATTATGTCGCGGGCGACAGCGGCGATGCACGCCAGCTCGCGCGCGACAATTTCTCCTGGGGGTTCGGACGGTACGCCGAGAATGTCGCGCTGCTCGAATGGATGCGCGGCTATAATGCCGATCCGGCGCATACGCGGAAGCTCCACCTCTACGGCATCGACCTGAGCGGCGGCGACAAGAGCGGCGCGTGGCGCAACGCCGCGGTCACGCTGCGCGCGAGCATCGCCTATCTCGCGCGCGTCATGCCCGATCGGTCGCAGCCGGTGCGGAAGGCGCTCGCCCCCTTCCTCGACCGGTTCAGTGCGCCGGGCTATGCCGCGATGACGGCGGCCGAGCGCAGCCGGCTGCGCCGCGCGATCGCCGCCTTGATCGGCTCCCTCGATCGCCATCGCACGGACGATGCGGATTGGGCGTGGGCGCGGCGCAATGCGGTCGGCGCACGACAGCTCGAACGGTTGTTTCGCGTATCGCGGCCGCCAACGGCGGACGACGAACTCTCGCCGGACGATTACAAGGCCGATATCGCGCGCGACGCGGCGATGGCGGAGAATGCGTTATGGGCCAGCCGGCGCGAAGCCCCCAACGGCCGCCTGCTGCTGTTCGCGCACGACGGGCATATCATGAACGCGGCAACGCGCGGGGGAAGCTGGTCGGTCTATCGTCGCGCCCCCGCGGCGATGGGAGTGCATCTGAAGGCAGCGCTCGGCGCGCGGCTGCTGATCGTGCCGATCGTTTCGCCGGCCGGTCCCGACACCGATCTCGATACGGCGCTCGCCCGCACGGGGCGCGACCGCTTCCTCCTCGATCTGCGCCCCGTGCGACACGACGGCTGGCTTGCCCGGGAGCGCAGCGTGCGGACCAATTTCACCGACGAACTGCTGGTGAAACCGGGCATCGCGTTCGACGCGCTGATCTTCCTCGGACGACTCAGCCCCGCGCGCTGACCGCCACGCCCCTTGTCGCCGGTTCGCGACTGGCTCTAGAACATCGCCTCGAGCCGCGCCGTGGGGGATGCCGAATTGACGATGTCCAAACACCCGCGTGGAGAGGCCACGCGCAAGGCCATCCTGGCCGCCGCCGAACAGGTCTTCGCCGATGTCGGCTATGAAGCCGCGCGGATGGAGGATGTGGCGCAGGTGGTGGGGATCCGCCGGCCGTCGATCGTCTATCATTTTCCGAGCAAGCAGGATCTCTACGACGCGGTAGAATCCGATCTGTTCGAGAAGATGCACGCCGCGAGCCGGCTGGCGCTCAAGCAAGCGCAAGGCCCGCTCGAACGGTTGCTGGCGCTGCTCGACGCGTGGCTCGATTATATCGTCCAGCGCCCGACCGCCGCGCGCATCCTGCAGCGGCTGGTCGCCGACGTCACCCCGCGCCACGGCAATCCGGTGCGCTTTTCCGAGCTCGCGCTCAGCGATATGGATGCCGTCATCGAGGAAGGCGTGCGCGCCGGTTGCTTCCGCCCGATCAACACGATGCTGGTGATCAACGGCGTCTCGGCGGCGACCTTGTTCTACGTCTGCAACGGCCGCCAGCTCGGCGACGCCCGCGCCTATTCCCCCTCCGATCCCGATATGCTGCGCGAGTTTCGCGCGCTGCTCCACCGCACCTGCTGCGCCGCCGTTCTCGCCTGAGCGCCGCCCCCGCACACCGCCAAAGTTCACGAAGTTCACACGTATGACGCGCCGCCGCACGACGGCGGCGTGTATTGCGCACCATCACAGCGCCCGCCCAAAACTACGCAAATGAAGGCAAATCCGGCAGTTCCACACCGGTTTGCGCGAAAAATCGCCGATCACACTTGAGTTTTACCTACTTGAAGGTAGATAGCGAGTCGCGATGAGACCCGTCGCCTTGCTCCGGGACGGAGCGCGGCATCGGTCCATCGGCAACAGGGTTGAGCGCGCCGCAACAGCGAACGCGCAGGAATATTTCATGTGATCTCTGAGGCTTAACTAGCCCAGATGATTGGGGAGGGGTTTGCAGATGAAGGCCGCAGACATTTCGATCCGGGCGATGGCCCTGCTTCTTTCCGGTTGCGCCGCTTCGGCGATGGCCCAGACCGCCGCCGCGCCGGCCGCCGACACGTCGGGCGGGCTGAGCGAGGTAGTCGTCACCGCGCAGAAGCGCGCGGAGCCGCTGCAGAAGACCCCGATCTCGATCATGGCGGTGACCGGCGCCGACATCAACAAGCTCGGCATCGCCGACATCACCGATCTGCGCTCGGTCGTCCCCAGCCTGCAGGTCACCCCGCACCCGAACAGCGCGACCACCGCGCGCGTGTTCATCCGCGGCGTCGGCAACAATGACGATCAGATCACCGTCGATCCCAGCGTCGCGGTCTATCTCGACGGCATCTATATCGCGCGTGGCCAGGGGCTGACCTCCGATATCGCCGAAGTCGAGCGGATCGAGGTGCTGCGCGGCCCGCAGGGCTCGCTCTACGGCCGCAACGCCACCGGCGGCGCGATCAATTATATCACCAAGGCCCCCGAACTCGGCGTCTTCTCGGGCAAGCAGACGATCGACTACGGCAATTACAACGCCTTCACCACGCGCACCAACCTCAACGTACCGATCGGCGACAAGCTCGCGGTGCAGCTCGCCTATCTCCACAGCCAGAAGGACGGCTTCGTCCGGAACGCCGGCACCGGAGAGGCGCGGTTCGGCGATCAGCTGCGCGACGCCTATCGCGCGGCGGTGGAGTGGAAGCCGGTCGACACGATCGAGCTGCGCTACAGCTACGATCGCTCGCTGACCCGCGATACCCCCGCCTATATCGCCTATGTGCCGGCATTCTATCCGTCGGTAATCGATCGCCCGACGCAGGGCTCGCCCGCGGTCCGCAACCTGCGGCCCAATCGCGTGCTGGTGCAGGGCCATAGCCTGACCGCGAGCTGGCAGGTGAGCGACGATATCACGCTCAAGTCGCTGACCGGCTATCGCCAGCTCGATAACCGCACCGACCAGAATTACCTCACCGGCGCGGTCGGCCCCTTCCCGCTGTTCATCACCAATTTCGACCAGCATCAGCACCAGTGGAGCGAGGAGCTCCAACTGATCGGATCGACCGCCGATCACCAGCTCGAATATGTGCTGGGCGGTTACTGGTTCGACGAGAAAGCGCACAGCTTCGACACGACGGTGCCGGCGGGCCGCCCGTCGCTGGCGCGCACCGCGACCGTCCACAACACCGCTTATGCGGTCTATGCCCAGGCGACGTGGCGCCCGACCTTCCTCACCGGCCTGTATCTGACCGGGGGACTGCGCTGGTCGCACGATCAGCGCCAGGCGACGCTGGCGCAGACCGTCGTCCCGGCGGCCGGGGCGTCGATCCCGCTGGCGCCGGGTGCGGGCGACAACAGTTTCTCCAACGTCAGCCCGACGGTGGTACTGGGGTATAACGTCAATCGCGACGTCAACCTCTACCTCAAATATGCCAAGGGCTATAAGGCCGGCGGCTATAATCTGCGCGCCAGCACGATCGCGCGCTTCGAGCAGGGTTTCGGCCCGGAATCGCTCGATTCCTATGAGGCGGGCATCAAGTCGAGCTGGCTCAACAACCATTTGCGCGCCAATCTCGCGGTGTTCCAGTCGAACTATCGCGACATCCAGGTCAACGTGCAGAGCGACCCGACCAACCCCGCGATCACCGATATCCTCAACGCCGGCAAGGCGCGGATCAAGGGCGCCGAATTCGATCTGACGATGAAGCCGTCGAGCAATCTGTCGGTGTCGCTCAATTACGCCTATCTCGACGCGAAATATCTGAAGATCGTGTCGCAGACCGGCGCCGATGTCACGAAGAATTACTTCTTCGTCGAGGCACCGAAGAACACGCTGAGTGCAAGCGCGGAATATTATTTCCCCAAGACGTCGATCGGCACTTTCTCGGCCAACGTGCAATATTATATGCAGAGCAAGAAATACACGTCGTCGAACGATCCGCGTTATATCGTCGGCGATTACGGGCTGCTCAACGCGCGGCTCACGTTGTCCGACATCCCGGTCGGCTTCGGCAAGTGGGAGCTGGCGGTCTATGCCAAGAACCTGACCGACGAGAAATATTACGCCGCTTATTTCAACACCGGGCTGCCCGGCGCGATGTTCGGCGAGCCGCGCAGCTATGGCGTGCAGCTGAGCGTCGGGTTCTGATCCGGCAGGTGCCGGGCGGACGAAAACCACGCCCGGCACCGATTGAAGGACCCCCAACCCCGTTCGGGCTGAGCTTGTCGAAGCCCTGCACTTTTCTTCCAAGGAAGAAGGACAGCCCTTCGACAAGCTCAGGGCGAACGGGGTTGGGATGACACATAAATCTCCACGAGATGCGGCGCCATTCGCGTCGCTGACACCCCTCGCGCGATTGGCATGGCGCGCGGGGATCATTTCGGCTAAGGGGCGCGCAACGGACGTGCCTGGCCTCTTGCTGACGGGCTGCTGCACGCTCAGCTCAAGCACGCAACAGGTCGCGCGAACAATCGCCGACGAGCCTGCGCACCCGACGGAGAAACATGCCCTTTTCGCAACTTCCGCAATCTATTGCCGACGCGCTCGTCGGCCGCGGCTACACTCAACCTACGCCGGTGCAGGCGGCGGTGATCGAAAGCGACGCCGAGGCGCGCGACCTGCTCGTTTCGGCGCAGACCGGCTCGGGCAAGACCGTCGCGTTCGGCCTTGCGATGGCGCAACAATTGCTCGACGCCGACGGCAACCTCCCCACCCCCGGCGCGCCGCTGGCGCTGATCATCGCGCCGACCCGCGAACTGGCGATGCAGGTCAGCCGCGAACTCGAATGGCTCTACGCCCCGGCGCGCGCGCGGATCGCGACCTGCGTCGGCGGGATGGATTCGGCGCGCGAGCGGCGTAACCTGTCGCACGGCACGCATATCGTCGTCGGGACTCCGGGGCGGTTGCGCGATCACCTCGAACGCGGCGCGCTCGATCTCTCGGCACTGCGCTGCGCGGTGCTCGACGAGGCCGACGAGATGCTCGACATGGGGTTCCGCGAGGATCTCGAGGAAATCCTCGACGCGACCCCCGACAACCGCCGCACCCTGCTGTTCTCCGCGACGATGCCGCGCCCGATCGTCGCGCTGGCGAAGCGCTATCAGCGCGATGCGCTGCGCATCTCGACGCTCGACGAGCGTCAGGGGCATGGCGACATTTCCTATCAGGCGGTTGCGGTGTCCCCGTCGGATATCGAGAATGCCGTCATCAACCTGCTGCGCTTCCACGAGGCGGAGACGGCGATGCTGTTCTGCGCGACGCGCGACAATGTCCGCCATCTCCACGCCTCGCTGGTCGAGCGCGGGTTCGCCGCGGTGGCGCTGTCGGGCGAGCATAGCCAGAACGAACGCAACCACGCGCTGCAGGCGCTGCGCGACGGCCGTGCGCGGGTATGCGTCGCGACCGACGTCGCGGCGCGCGGGATCGACGTCGCCAGCCTGAGCCTCGTCATCCATGTCGAGGTGCCGCGCGACGCCGAGGTGCTCCAGCACCGCTCAGGGCGCACCGGCCGCGCCGGGCGCAAGGGCACCGCGGTGCTGATCGTTCCCTTCTCGCGGCGGCGCCGGGTCGAGGGCATCCTGCGCTCCGCCCGCATCGAGGCGGAGTGGATGCCCGCCCCGAGCGCGGCGTCGATCCGCGAACAGGATCGCAATCGGCTGCTGGCAAAGCTCGCCGAGCCGGTCGAGGCGACCGAGGAGGAAACCCAGCTCGCCCAGCGGCTGCTCGCCGAGCAGACGCCGGAGAATATCGCGCTGGCTTTGGTCCGCGCGCACAGCCAGACGATGCCGCAGCCCGAGGAGCTGATCGACCTTTCCTCGGCGGAAAACCGCCGCGGCGAGGCGGGCGAGAAACAGCATCGCCCCGGCTTCGAGGACACCGCGTGGTTCCGCATGGATATCGGGCGGCGGCAGAATGCCGATCCGCGCTGGATCCTGCCGCTGCTGTGCCGCCGCGGGCATATCACCCGCGCGGATGTCGGCGCGATCCGCATCCTCGCCAATGAGACCCATTTCGAGGTGCGCCGCGCGATCGAGGCGAAGTTCCGCTCGGCGCTGCAACGCACCGCGCGCGAGGGCGCCGAGGACGAAAGCGGCATCCGCATCGAGCCGGCGCCGGGCGCGCCGCAGCCGGGCGCGCAGGGCAAGGTCCACAAGCCGCGCCGGACGGGGGATGCCGGGCCGCGTCATGACGGGCCGCGCGGTGGCAAGCCGGGGAAGAAATTCCCGCCGCGCCACGGCGGCGGGCATGGCGGCAAGGATCGCCGGGCGCATTGAAATAGCGCCCCGCGCTCTCCCCGTTCGGGCTGAGCCTGTCGAAGCCCTGTCTTTCTTCCGAGGAAGAAGTGCAGCCCTTCGACAAGCTCAGGGCGAACGGAGGGGGCGATCTACCCCTCGCGCCCGTACACCTTGGTCGGCACACCCTGAAAGCGCAGCCCCGGCAGCAGATGCTCGTGCTTCATGATCACGCTATGCGGCCCGACATGCGTGTGGTCGCCGATCACCGCGCCGTAGAGCGGCACGGTCGCCCCCGAGACGGTCGCGCCCTTGCCGATGAACACCTTGTCGGTCTTGAGCACGCGATCCTCGAAGGTATGTGCCTGGAACATCGCGCTGACGGTCGCACCGTCGCCGATATGGATCATGTCGGGATCGACGACCTGCGCGAATTGCGGCCCGAGCACCGCGCGCTTGCCGATCGTCAGCCCCATCAGGCGGAGGTAGATCGGCAGGATGAACGTCCCCTCCAGCCCTTGCAGCACGAGGTTGGCGAGCTTGGCCCAGGCGACGTAGACGAAGTCCCAACGGCTGCACCAGCATGACCACAAGGCATGCTGCCCCGGCTTCACCCGCCCGATCAGCAGCCACTTGAGCGCCAGCACGGTGAAGCACAAGGCCACCAGCGGGACGAGCGTCGCCGCCGGGACCACCAGCAGGATATAGACCAACGGCGAGGCCACCATATCCTGCGCGTGGACCAGCATCGCATACCAGACGGCGGTCAGCAGCAGCGGGACGATCGGCAGGGTGAAGCGCAGCACCTCCCAGAACATCCGGTTGATGTAGCGGATCGCCGAGGGATCGTGGGTCAGGCTGCGATCGACCTCGATCACCTCGCGGCGCGGCAGATCGAAGCTCGGATGGCCGAAACGCGACTGGCCGGTGACGATCTCGCGCGAATCCGCGACGGTGGCGATGCCGATCAGGATATTGTCGGGGAGATGTTCGCCCGCCGGGATCACCGCGTGATTGCCGAGAAAGGTGTTGCGCCCAAGCCGGATCGGCGCGAGCGTGATGCTGCCGTTGCGCGCCTCGCCGCCGCCGAGATAGATGCCATCGGCGAAGAAGGTCTCGGCGCCGATCTCGCACAGCTCGGGGGTGACGTCGATGATCGTGCTGATCTCGCATTTGCGCCCGACGCGCATCCCCGCCAGCCGCAGCCACATCGACCAGAACAAGGTGCCGCTGAGCCATTCGCCGGCGCGGATCAGGAGGCCGGTCTTGACCCAGGCGCGGATATAGGCCGGGCTCCTCAGCCCGATCGTCCCCGCGCGGACGCGGCCCATCATCCGCGACATGAGCGCGGTCCAGATCAGGGCCAGCGGGATGCCGAGCACCGTCCGCCCGAGCACCGCCACCGCGACGCGTGAGTCGAACGTCGGGTGATAGATCCAGCGCCACACCTCCTCGAAGCCGATCCCGGCGGCGAGGCAGGTGGCGATCGTCAGCAGCTCGGCCGGAAGCGCCGCGACGAAGGCGGCGGCGCCTTCGGCGAGCATCAGTGACACGCCGTGTGCCAGCGGAGAAAGCTGGCGCGGCGGCACCGGCGGCGCGGCGGGCGCGGGGCCGACGGGTCCGGCGGGCACCCCGTCCCACAATTCGCCCGGCGGGATCGACTTGCCGGCGTTGAGCACCGAAAGCGCGGTCAGCACACTCCCTGCGCCAACGCGGCAATTGCCCTCGACGCCCGAGCGTACGCGCATCGTCGCACCGGCTTCGAGCGTGATCGGGGCGACGACGATATCGCCGCGGTCGAGCTCGACCAGCCCGACGCGCGCATCCTGCCCGATCGCGGCATAATCGCCGATCTCGAGCAGATCCCAGCCGCCGCGCCTGAGATCGACCCCGCGGTGGAGATGCACCCCGCGCCCAATCCGCGCGCCGAGCGCACGCAACGCGATCTGCTGGAACACCGTGCCTTGCAACAGCGGCCACGGAATCAGCCGCACCGCCTGGAACACCACCCAGTGGCGGAGATAATAATTGCTCCACACCGGGGCGCGGATCGCGCGATAGCGGCCGATCACGACACGCTTCACCGCCACCGCAAAGGCGATCGACACCGGCACGTAAACCGCCGCCGCGGCGATCGCGATCAGCGGGGAGAGCAGGATGAACGAGACGAGCCCGAGCCGCCCGAACACCGGCGGGAGCAAGCGGAACGCCGCGATCCACGTCACCCACGATCCGATCAGCAACTCGCCGGTGAGCCAGCTTAGCTGGACGGCATTGGCGAGCACCGGGCGCACCTGCCCCTCGCGCACCACCACCTCGCCGGCGTCGTCCTCGGGGACGGCGCGATCGGCGAGCAGCGCCAGCGCGCGGACGGTGCGCGCGTCATAGATATCGCTGACGGTGATCCAGTCGGTGCGCGGGTCCTCGCGCAACAGGGTGACGAGCAAGGCGGCGCTGAGCGAATCGCCGCCGAGGTCCTCGAAGAAATCGTCCTCGACCGATACGGCCGCCGGCCGCTTGAGGATATCCGCGACGCCAACGGCGAGCAGTTGCTCCATCTCGGTCTCGGCCGGGACATTGTGGCGATCGACCACCACAGCCGCGAGTTCGAGCATCGGCAGCGCGGCGCGGTTGAGCTTGCCGCCGACGCTTACCGGCAATTCGTCGATCACCCCGATCCGCATCGGCACCATATAGCGCGGCAAGGTCGTGGCGAGCTGCGCGCGGAGCGCATCGCCGTCGGGCGGCGTCGCCGGATCCTCGGCGACGACGAACGCGACCAGCTCCGCCGTGCCGCGATGATCCTGCAACCGGCACCCCGCCGCGCGGACGCCGGGCAGGCTGGCAAGCCGCGTCTCGATCTCGCCGAGCTCGACGCGATAGCCGCGGATCTTGACCTGCGCGTCGATCCGGCCGTGGTAGAAGAAACTCCCGTCTTCCTCGCGGTGGACGAGATCGCCGGTGCGATAGAGCCGCCCGAGCCGCGGATGATCGACGAACTTCTCGAGCGTCAGCTCGGGCCGGTTGCGATAGCCCCGCGCGACCCCCGCCCCACTGATGCACAACTCGCCCTGCTGCCCGTCGGGCAGTACCGCGAGATCGTCGTCGAGCACGAAGCCGGTCATCCCCGGCACCGGCCAGCCGATCGTGATCGGGCCGCCCGCGACGATATCGCCGCGCAGACAGGTCACCGCACATTCGGTCGGGCCGTAGCCGTTGACCAGCCGCCGCCCTTCGGACCACAGATCGGCGATATCGCGCGGCAGCGCCTCGCCGCCGACATAGAGCAATTTGAGATCGGGCAGCGCGGTGGCGGGATTGCTGCACCCGCTGCTGCGCAGCAAGGTCGGCGGCGGGCAGAAGACCGTCGCCTTCTCGTCGCGCAGCCAGCCGATGATATCGGGGCCGAGCCGCGCCGCATCATCGTCCATCACCAGCAATGTCGCGCCCGCGGCGAAGGCGAGCCAGGTTTCCTCGATCGAGGAATCATAGGCCGAGGACGATCCCTGCACGACGCGATCGCCCGGCCCCAGCGCGAACTCCCCCAGATCCGAGGCAACGAGATTGGCGATGTTGCGATGCTCGATCATCACCCCCTTGGGGCGCCCGGTGGTGCCCGAGGTGTAGATGACATACGCCAGCCGATCGGCGGCGATATCCTGCGGCAACGCGTTCGCTGCGGGCGCCTCGGCGAGCAACGCGGGCACATCGAGCAACCGCGTCATGTCGCCGCACACCGGCGCGAGCCGCGCGATGCCCGGCTGGTCGGTCAACACCGCGACCGCGCTCGCGTCCTCGACGATCTCGCGCATCCGCTCGTCGGGGAAAGATGCGTCGAGGCAGGTGAAGGCGGCGCCGGCCTTCAGCGCGGCGAGCTGCGCGACGTACAGCGCCGACGAGGTGCGCGGCAGGTGGATCGCAACGATCTCCTCGCCCTGCACCAGCGCCGCGAGATGCTGCGCGAGCCGATCGGAGGCGGCGTCGAGCTCGGCATAGCTCAGCTGCTGGCGCGCGGGACGGTTGCGCCCCGGCGGAATATCCAGCGCCGGCCGGTCGGCATGATGCGCGACCGCAGCGCGCAGGAAATCGTGGAGCAGCGGCCCCAGTGTCTCATCGGATGTCGCGGCGAGCGAACGTGTGGGATCTTCAAACGCCATCGCCGCGCCCTATCGACAAGATGGCGCGCGTCAACGGCGACGTAACGATCGGGTGAAAATGCCTTTCGTTCGTCATTCCCGCGAAGGCGGGAATCCATTCACCCAGACCTCAGCGATAGAAGCGCAACGACGGTATGAATGGATTCCCGCCTTCGCGGGAATGACGAAGGAGGGGTTGCGAGGATCGACCTGCGTCTACCAGGGCGGCGCGCCATAATAGTCGAAGATGATATCGCTGTAGCTGCGGAAGCTCGGCCCGCCGAGGTTGCGCAGCTCGACCGCATCGTAATTGGGCGCATCCTTGAGGATGTTGCGATCGAGCGGAACGACGAACCCGCCGTGCCCCGGCGCATAATCGAGCAATCCCCAGGGCACCGGATGAAAACGCTCGCCGATGCCGAGAAAGCCGCCGAACGACATGATCGCATAGAGCACCCGCCCGCTCACCTTGTCGATCGAGAGATCGTCGACATGGCCGAGCCGGTTGCCGGCGCGATCGAAGACCGGGGTGCCGTTGACGCGGCTGGACAGGATCAGCGCGTGATCGGTTTCCTGTGCGATCTGGGCCATGGTGTCATTTCCCAGCCGGAACGACCGGCTGCGGTCTCAACGCTCGACGAGGCGGGACGTTCCGCCTCCTTGTGTCCCCGCGAGGGCGCGGACCCAGAGCCAAACAATACGCCGTTGTTTGACTTGGCCCCTGGGTCCCCGCCCTCGCGGGGACACAAGAAGGCGGATGTTAGGGCCGCCCCCTTCCCTTCCACCCCGGCGAAGGCCGGGGTCCAGTCACGACCGGCCCGATACTGGACCCGGCCTTCGCCGGGGTGGTAGCAAGGGCTTACTCCGCCGCAGCCGCGAGCGCAGGTTCGGTCGGGCGCGGGTCCTCCGCCACCGCGGTGGTCCAGTCCCAATGCCCCGCCGGGAGCACGTCTGTGATGCCATATTCAGCGCGGATCTCGACCAGCGGACGGTCGATCATCTCGCGCCACGGCACCAGCATCAACGGCATCTTCCAGTTCCGCCCCTGCTCCGCGCCGACGAATTCGGCGTCGAGCTGGACCTTGAAGCCTTCCGGATAATGCAGCCCGCTCTTCATATAGGTCTTGGCGCGAAGATAGGTCGAGACGCGGTTGAAGAACGCCGCCAGCTCGGGACAGAAATAATTGTAGAAGGCGTACATATTGGCGGTGAGCAGCGCGACCTCGCCGGCGTGATTGGTCTCGAAGCCGGTCACCATATGCTCGATATCGTGGGTGAAGGTGCGTTCCTTGAGATAGAAAGTGTAATCGCTGTCGACCTTCATCCCCTGGAAGAAATAATCCATCTGATAGCCGCTGTTGGCGAGGAAATCGTGGATTACATGGCCCAAAGTGCCGGGCTTGCAATGTTTGACGTCCTCGACCTTGAAGTCGGACAGCACACGACGATCGAGCCAGTCGCGGAATTCGGGCAGCCGCGCCTTTTCCTCCTCGAACAGCCGGAAGATCGCGGGCATGTCCTCCAGATTGTGCAGGATCTGCGCCACCTCGGGGATGAAAGCGGTGTTGGGCATATCGGGCCCGTTGCGGCGCAACATCTCCTGCGCGATCAGCGCGCGGAGCGGGGCGTTGTTGAGATATTTTGACGAGCTGATCAGCACCGAGCTTTCGGTGGCATGCTGGACGATCGAGCCGTTGAAATATTCGTAATCGGCCTGGCTGACTTCGACCATGACGATCTCTCCTGAAAAATCAGGCCCGCGACGCGCGTGCGTCGCGGGCCGCTCCGATCATTCCGCTGCCTGCGCCAGCGCGGGTGCGGCGGGCGGGCTGACGAATTCGCCCGGCATCGCGCCGGTGAAACGGCCCTCGAAGAAGGTCGGCATGCCGTTGACCATCGTCAGCCGCATCGGCGCCGCATCGCGGGTGTAGCGCCACGTCACCCCGAAATCGCCGGTCGGCACGTCGAAGCGTTTATATTCCTCGCGCCGCTGGATTTCGTTGAGATCGAACACCGCGATATCGGCGCGCAGCCCCGGCTTGATCGCGCCGCGATCGTGGAAGCCGAAATGCCCGGCGAGCTTGCCCGTCATGACATGGATCGCTTCTTCGATCGTCACCTTGCCTTCGTCGCGGCAATATTTGGTGAGCAGCAGGATATTCTCGCCGCCGCCGCAGAACATCTGGCCGTGCGCGGGAGCGTCGGAGATGTTGCCGACGGTCTGCGGATGCTTGAGCAATTCGACCGTGAGGTCCTCGAGCTTAGGGAACGGGGCCATATGCACCGTCGAACGGACGCCATTGGCGATGATCCACTCGGCCATCGCATCCGAATGATGCAGCCCGCGCGAGTCGGCATATTCCTTGAGCGTGATGTTGATCGGCCCCATGCCGTTGTCCGAGTTGCGCAAGTGCAGCCGGTGCGGATTGTTCATCGGGGCGTGCGGCCATACCTTGGTATCCCAGCTTTCGCGCGCCCGCGCGCGCCAGTCGGGATCGTTGAGCAGCGCGAGCTTGGCTTCCTCGGTCTCGGCCAGCACCACCTCATGCCAGACATAATCGTTCGACTGGGCGAAGATCAGCGAGCGGGTGAGCGACAAGGTGTTGGTCGGCGAGACATGCGCGAAGCCCGGCCAGATATCATAGCCGTCGGCCTGCGCCTGCTCGACCAGCGGCTTCATGATCTCCAGCGCGGGCTTCTGGAATTCGAGCGTCGGGATCGCGCCGGCGATCTGGACGCGCAATTTCTTGCCCTTGAGCAGCCGCACCAGCCGTTCGAGGCTCGCCGGGGCGGACATGCGCATGAAGGTGTCGACGATCACCTGCATCGTGCAGCCGGGGTAGCGTGCCAGCACGTCGATCAGCGCGGCGAACTCGGCATCGTCAGCGATCAAGGTCGGCACCGGCCGGTCCTGCCCGTCATGATCGAGCAGGTTGGACGACATGCCGAGCGCGCCCGCCTCCATCGCGTCTTCGAGCAATTCGGCCATCTTGGCGATTTCGGCCGGGGTGGCGACGCGCTTCCACGCGTCCATTCCCATTGCGGCGAGCCGGATCGCGAGATGCCCGACGAAGGCGCCGTAATTGGCCGGGATCTTGAGCCGCGTCGTCATCGACCGCTGATATTCGGACCATGTGCGCCAATCCCACGGCAAATTCTTCTGGAACGGCCCTTCGGGGATATCCTCGAAGAAGGAGAAGATCTTGATCATCTCGAACGCGACTTCGGGATCGTCCGAGATCGGCGCGGCGGAAAAACCGCAATTGCCCATCACCACCGTCGTCGCGCCATAGCTGGGCAGCGGATCGAGATCGGGCTGCCACCACATCGTCGCATCGAAATGGGTGTGGCTCTCGATGAAACCGGGGGTGACATAGCAGCCGGTGGCGTCGATCACCCGCTCATCGTCATGCGGGGTGAGGCCGGGCGCGACCTCCGCGATCGTCTTGCCCTTCACCCGCACGTCGGCGGCGAATGCCGGCGCGCCGGTGCCGTCGACCACCGTACCGCCCTTGATCAGAATCGCACTCATTGCCTCTTCCTCTCCTTGTGCCCGACCCGTTCGCCGGGACTCGTTCAAACACCCGGCGATTATGCTCACGCCGCGGCGCGCGGACCAAATTGGACAGGGTCAATCGGATCACATAAAGATACGATATGGATCGCCAGATGATCTTCGAACGGTGAATCGCTCCCCTGGTCAGGAGGCGTTGCTCGCGGTGCTGCGGCGCCATTTGCGCGGCGCCGGGTGGAGCGTACGGCGCATCGCCGAGGCGCTGTCGGCGAGCGAGCCGACGATCAAGCGCTGGCTCGCCGGGCGCGGGCTGACGCTCGATCGGCTGGAGGCGCTGGCGGGCTTGTGCGACGTGTCGCTCGCCGATCTGGTCCGCGAGAGCGAGGCGCCCCCGCCGCACCTCGCCAACGAGCTGACGCTCGCGCAGGAAAAGGCGTTGAGCGAGGATATCCTGCTCTCCTTCCTGTTCATCGCGATCCTGAGCGGGGAGAATTGGCAGGAGCTGGCGCAGGATCTCGCGATCCCCGCGGCGACGATGGAGGCGATGCTCGGCCGGCTCTACAAACTGGCGTTGATCGACCGGCTGCCCGGCGGCCGTGCGCGCACGCGGATCAATCCGCATATCGTATGGCGCAAGCTGCCGATGCGGCGTCAGTTCGAATTGCAGATGAAGCGCCAGTTCCTCGAAATGGATTTCAGCGCGGACGACGCGGTTTACGGGTCGACGGTGATCAAGCTGTCGGAGGCCGGGGCGGCACAAATGGCGGAGATGATCGAGCGCCACCGCCGCGAGCTTTCGGCGCTCGCGGTGGCGGATCGCGCCGAGAGCCACTTGCCGCGGGGCTGGCACGCGGTGCTGAGCGCGGCGCGGCCGCTCGATCTGACGCAGCTGCGGGAAATGTCGCAGGGTTAAAATCGAGCGGCGGCCCAAGCCCGCTTGTGTCCCCGCGAAGGCGGGGACCCAGTCTGGGCTCCCGCCTTCGCGGGAGCACAAGCGAGGCTAACGCGCCAACGTCTGCCCGGTCTCGCCATTCTTATCGAGCAGCCCGGTCAGCCGGACCAGCGCATAATGCGGCCCGGCCTTGTCGACCGTCACCCAGGCGAGATGATCCATCTTGCCCGGCCCTTCCTGATGCGAGATCGCGCCGACCGTCCCCATCTGGAAATAGTCGCGGCCGTTGCGCAGCTCATGGCTGTAATAATGATTGTGCCCCGCGATCACGGTATATTTCCGGTTCGCCAGCATCGCCTCGATCTTGTCGAACGCGGCGGACTTGAGCGTCCACGCCGGCTTGTGCATCAGCACGAAGGTCCAGCGCACGTTGCGATGCGCGGCGAGCGTGCGACGCACGAAATCGACCTGCGCGTCGCTGAACCGCGCGCCATTGACCCCGGCGGTTTCCAGCGCGCGCGATTTGTTGACCTGCGCGAGCTGCGCATTGATCGCCTTTTCCGTCCCGACCGGATCGGCGGCGAGCGCCTTGAGCACCCCGCGGAACTGCTTCGACATTTCCGGCGACATCGGCATCGGCGGGTCTTCGGTGTCGAGGCACAGGAACAGCACGTTCTTGTATTCGAACGCATAATAAGGGCTGCCGTGCCGCTCGCGCCACACCTGCAACTCGGCATCGGTGCCCAGATCGTGATTGCCGGGGACGTAGAAGAACGGCACGCCCAATTTGGCGACCGCCCCTTTGATATGATCCCATTCGGCGCCGATCTCTCCCTTGTCGTCGGTATAGCCTTCGATCAGATCGCCCGCGTTGATGACGAATTCGGGGCGCATCCAGCCGATCTGGTTCATCGCCTGCTCGAACACCCCGGGCCGCGCGAGCCCGGTTCGGTCGCCGATCACCGCGAAACGCAACGTCTCGGGCTCAGCGACCGGCGCGGCGGTCCACGGGGTCGCCTTGCCGATCGCCGCGCCCGGCACCGGGCGGAAGGTGTCGCCCGGCAGAGCGGCGCCGACCAGCGCGGTGCAACACAAAAGACCGAAAGCAAACACGCGTTTCATGACGATCAGAACTTCACGGTCACGTCGGCGCCGAAGGTGCGGCCGACGAGGAATTCGGCGGTCTGGTTGATCACCTGCGGGCCGAAGACGAATACGTCATTCTTGTCGAGCAGGTTCTTGACCCACAAGGACGCG
The DNA here is from genome assembly GCA_017849555.1 of Sphingomonas sp. Classification (GTDB taxonomy): domain Bacteria; phylum Pseudomonadota; class Alphaproteobacteria; order Sphingomonadales; family Sphingomonadaceae; genus Sphingomonas; species Sphingomonas lycopersici. The sequence continues at coordinate 165,662 of JAFIGU010000040.1, forward strand.
CCGAGCTTCACCCCGCCCATCGGCAGGTTGACGAGGCCGAAGCGCCCGTCGACGATCCAATAAGGCCTGGTGACCGCGAGCGCGTCGAGCGCGGGCACCCCGGTCGGCAGCGCGCCGGGATAGGCCTTGGACTGCCAACGGCCGTCCATGCGGAAATACATATTCCCGCCGCCGCCGAATTCGGGGAAGTCATATTGTCCCGAGAGGCGCACGTTCCACTTGGGGATATAATTGGCGCGGACGATATCGGTGATGTCGCCGAGTTCGGACACATATTTCAGATATTTGAAGTCCGTATAGCCGGCGGTTCCGCTCAGCGTGAGCCGCTCGACCGGGATCGCATCGATTTCCGCCTCGACGCCCCAGATGCGCGCCTTGCCGGCATTTTCGAACCGCTGGACGCCGTTCTGGAAGGTCTGGATCTGGAGATCCTTATAGTTGACGTAGAAACCGGCAAAGTTCGCGCGCAGCCGGCGATTGAACAATTCCGACTTCAGCCCGAGCTCGTAAGACGTCACGGTTTCGGGATTGTACGGAATCGCGCTCAGAATGCCGCCAGCGACATAGCCGGTCGCGATCTTGGCATAAGCCGTGATGTCACCGGTCGGCCGATAGGTCAGGATGCCGGTATAATTGAACTTCTCATAGCTCTTCTTATAAGTCCCCGGCGGCAGGATCCCGCCGCCACCCACGCCGGGGGACCCGGTGCGGATCAGGATCGTCTCGCGATTGTCCGCGGTGAAGCGGCCGCCGAGCGTGATGTCGAGCTTGGGGGTCACATGATAGGTGCCCTGCGCATAAGCCGCCATCGAGCTGTTGACCGCGATCGATTCGGTCACGCCGCTGCCGAAGATCGAATCGAACGGCGTGGGAATGACCACCCCATTGGCGACCGGCTGGAAGATGCCGAGAATATCGGTCGCCGGCGAGCGCTCGTGGAAGTAGAACAGGCCCGCGGTCAAGTCGATCGCCTTGGTGGTGACGACGAACTGCAGTTCCTCGCTGAACTGCTTCTGCCGCGTCTTGCGCGACGTCAGCAGCGAGAACATGCTGTCGTTCGGTCCGGGCGCGACCGCCGGGTTGAAGACGCCGGGGACATTGCCCTGGAGCAACGCCGCCAATTGCCCCGCGGTGAAGCGTATCCCGCCGGTGCCGGCGAGATCGAAGATATTCGGCTGCTGATCGAAGCTGCGGAAGCCGGTGATGCTCTTGACTTCGAGATTCTCGTTGGCGTGGAGCGTGACGGTGACGTTATGACCCTGCACGTTGAGATCTTCGGGGCTGGTGGCGTTGGCCACCGGATCGAGCCGCGTCGTGCTGAGGTTGGTGATGCCACCGAACAGCGGCTGGAACGCCAGGATCCCCCCCGCCAGCGGCGCGGTCGGCCCCGCCGGCGTGCCGAGCAACTGCACCGCGCTGCCCATCGTCTTGCTCTGGGTATAGTCGAACTTGTAATCGACGGTCAGGTTATCGGTCGCCTGCAGTCGCGCCGCGACCTGAAAGGCGTTGACGTTCTTCGCGCCGAAGCGATCACCATAAGTCAGCGTGCCGAAACTCGGGTCGCGCAGGCTGAGATTGATCGAACGCCCGCCGATCAGATTCTTCATATAGCCGTTATTCTGATCGTGAAGGTAGGTAACCTTGACGCTAAGCGGGCCAAGCGCGGGGAGATTGACTGTCACCCGCGTGCGGAAGGCGTCGTAATTGCCATAGGAGGCATAAGCATTGACGCCGAACTCGCCGGTCGGCGCCGCGGTGACGAGGCTGATCGCGCCGCCCGTCGCATTGCGCCCGAACAGCGTGCCCTGCGGCCCGCGCAACACCTCGACCCGCTCGATATCGGCGAGATCGAAGATCGCGCCGACCGAGCGACCAATATAGACGCCGTCAAGATAGATACCAACCTTGGGGTCGACAGAGTTGTTGGATACACCCGAGCTGATGCCACGAATAGAGATGGTCGGAATCGACTGCAAACCCTGACTCAGGATCTGCAGGTTCGGCGCAAGTCCGGTCAGGTCCGATACGTCGGTGACGCGAAAATTGCCCAACGTATCCTGGTTGAGCGCGGTAACCGCGACCGGCACGTTCTGCAAATTCTCCGCGCGGCGCTGCGCGGTGACGACGATATCGCTCAGCCCGCCCCCCGCGCTCGCCGCCGCGGGCGCGGCCTGGGCGGCATCGGTGGCCTGTGCGAACGCTTGCGATGAACTCAGCGCGCCGACCGCCGTGAACGAAAACAGCGCGGTGCGAAGTGACTTTTTCAGCATCATCCCTCCCCGAAACTGGTCGCGCCGATCCCCCGACAAAGCGTGGCCGACGTCGAATTACGCATGTGGAAAACCACGCCTCTTGATCGGGCGCTTGATTCTTTCGGATCGAATTCCCCGCGAGACTGCGTACTTCGTAACCGAAAATCAATACGCAAATTGAGGTTTGTTATGATATTTTGCGCGCAAACGCGTTACACGCCGGGCTGATTGTCGGGCACATGCACGACAAGACCGTCGAGTTCTTCGGTAATATGGATCTGGCAACTTAGCCGGCTCGTCGGCCTGACTTCGATCCTGTCGCCCAGCGCCTCGAGCATCGCCGCTTCGTCTTCGCCCGGCCCGCCGACCCGCGCCGCCCAGGCATCGTCGACATAGACGTGGCAGGTGCCGCACTGGCGCACGCCGCCGCACAAGGCGTCGATCCCGTCGACGAGATTGCCGACCGCGAGGTGCATCACCGCCATGCCCTCGAAATTGGTGCAGGTCCGCGCGCTGCCGTCGGGCTGGACGTAAGTGACCCGCGCCATCAGGCACCACCCTTGGCATGTGCGGGGCAACCGGCCGCGGCGGCGAGCGCGGCGATATCGGCGGGCGCGGCCTCCTCCAGTTTGCGGCGGCGATAACGCACCCGACACGGCTGCGCCGGCCAATAGGTGCCTGCCCCCGCGATCGGCCGCGGCTCGTCGATCAATTGCATATCGTAACGCTGGAGCAGCACCGCGAGCAGCACCTTCATCTCCATCCGCGCGAAATTGACCCCGGCGCAGCGGTGCATCCCGCCGCCGAAGCCGATCAGGCTGTTGCTCTCCACCTTCGCATCGGCGCGCTCGGTATCGAACCGCTCGGGGCGATACTCATCGGGGGCGGTGAACACCTCGCTCATCCGGTGGCTGACCGAGGGTGCGAGCAGCACCCAGTCGCCCTTATGCACTTGATAACCCTCGCGCTCGAAATCGGCAGCGGCCTTGCGGATCATCGTGAACGCGACCGGGTGGAGCCGCTCGGTCTCGCGTAATGCGAGATCCATCTTCTGCATCGCGATCGCCTGATCCCAGCTCATATCCGCGCCGGAGGTCGAGCCGAGGATCTGCTGCAATTCACCCTGGAGCGTCTCGCGATAACCCGGGTTCTGCAGGATATCGATCAGCGCCCAGCTCACCTGCCCGGTGGTCGTCTCATGCCCGGCCCAGACGAGCAGCAGGATCATATGGATGATCAACTCGTCGGCGATCGGGGTGCCGTCCGGATAGGTCGCCGCGACGATATCCTGGAAGAAATCGGCCGGCTCGACCGGGTTGCGGCGGCGCTCGGCGATCCAGTCGGTGAGGATGCGGTGGAGCTTGCGCTTCGCCGCCTGGCTCTTGCGCATCTTGCGCGTCGGCACCCACAAGGGCAGCACGAATTCCATCCCGCCCGAAAAATCGCGGAACAGATCGAAGAATTCGTGGCCCAGCTTCTGCTTGAAATCGCGCCCCATGAAGCTGTGCGCGGCGATATCCATCACCACCGGCCCCAGCGTCTGCACCAGATCGAATTCGCCGCTGTCGCCGAGGCTATAGGCCAGCGCCATCGACTCCTCGGCCATCACCGGCACATATTGCTTCATCGCCGACGCCTTGAAGCGCGGCATGATCACCGCGCGCTGACGGAGATATTCTTCCATCTCCGCGAAGGAGTAGAAGTTCGGCGAGAACATCTTGTGGAAGAACGGCATCGACTCGCGGATCGACAGAAGTTTGTCGGTTTCCTGGAAGACGAAGCGGTTATTGTCCGGCCCGAGCAGCACGACCATCCGCCGCCCGCCCATGCGAAAGCTGAAGATCGGCCCGCGCTTGTTATAGCCATCGCGCAGCAACTTTACCGGGTCGCGGAAGAAATCCGTCAGATGCCCCAACAGGGGTAAGCCACCGTCCAGCGTCGGTGGTTCAGCCGGTGCTTCAAGGGCGAGCGCCGCCATCGCATCATCTCCTCTTGTCGCCGGTTCGTGCCGGCTTTGGACAAGAGTATCGTCAGACGCGCCCGATCAACGCGAGCGCGGGTTACGAAGTAGCGTATTTCAATACTCGGGAGCCTGACTTTCAAGACTATCAGCGATATCGCGGGCAAGCAGTTCGAGCGGCACCGGGGTCGAGGCGATCAGCATCCCGACATTGGTCTTGAGCGCCGGGGGCAGCGCCGCATCCTGCGCGACGAGATCGCGCACCTCGCGGAAAAGATTGGCGATGCGCCGCGACAACAGGGCGCGCGACGCCTCGGAAAGCTCGCCGATCTCGAATTCCCATACCGAGCCGGGCGAGGAGAAATCGCGCGCGAGGAATTCCTCTTTCACGCGCTGGTCGAAGAAGCGGCGGATCGGGCCGCCGGGGCGCCATTTGATGTTGCGCGCGGTCATCAGCCGCACTGCATTGCCGGGGAGGAGCTGGATCAGCCCCATCCGTTCGAGCTTGACCAATGCGGGGATCAGCATCGCCTGCCCGACGCCATAATGGTTCTCGATCCGCGCCACCGTCCAGCCGCCGAGCAGCAGGTGAAAACAGAACAGCAGCATCGGATCGTCGACCAATGCCTGTTCGAGCGCATCGTTGAGCGTGTCGCGCGCGGCAGGCCGCCCCTCCTCCGCCATCCGCGCGAGATCGAGGAAGCTGATCCCGATCAGCTCGCACAATTGCTCGACGCGATCGATCGTGAAGCTGCGTTGCGCGAAGATCCGCTTGGTGCTGGCGTGGCTCAGCCCGAGCGCGGCGGCGACATCGGCATAGGTCATGCCGCGATCCTTGAGCGCGCGTTTCACCGCCTCGACGAGATAGACCGACTGGCCGTGGAGCCGCTCCGTCTTCACTTGCCCTGCCCTCCCCCGGTCGACGCTCGTTGTGCGGACTCTTAGGCCGGATCGGCAGCGGGCGGAAACCCCTTGTGCTCCCGCAAAGGCGGGAGCCTAAGCCTGCAACATCGCGACCAGCCGCGCCTTCATCGGCTGCACCCAATCGCGCTTCAACGTCGCGCTGAGCAGTCCGGCTTCATCGAGCTCGTCGCACAGCCGCATCTGGTGCGCGATATCGAACAGATCCATTTGGTAGCTGAACTTGCCCTCGCCGCCGTAGGTGATCAGCGAAACCCCGTGGGTTTCGTAAAAACTCCCGTCGGCGCGGCGGCCGGGGCCGCGGTTGACCCAATGGCTGATGATCCGGTCGCCCTCGATCGCCCAGTCGAGGATCGGGAAGCTCCATCCCTCCCAGCCCGAGCCGACGTCCATATCGCGCCCGTAATGCGTGCGGCGGATTTCCTCGCGCCCGTTCGCCACCACCGGCATCGCGCCGCCATAGGGGCAAATGTAGACGCAATCCTCGTGGTAGAATTCGTCCGCCAGCCACGACCATTGATTGCGCCGTTCGGCCTCGATGAAGGCATCGCGCAGCCCGCTGATCGCCGCCGCCACTTCCTCGCGCGGATAGCTCATGCTCAAATCTCCGGCCGCTGGGCTTTTTCGGCGAGATAACGCGCCGGGAAATCGGGCAGCGGATCGAGTTTCGCCACCTTCTCGAACAGCCGGCGATAGGCCGACCGGCTGATCCGCCATTCGCCGTCGATGCGCCGGTATTCGTCGCGATAGAGGCATGCCCCGCTGGTCTCGATCCCGGTGCGCAAATCGACCGCCCAGTCCGTCAGCGTCCAGCGCCCCTCGGCACTCTCCCCGCTGTCGTGGACCGTGATTTCGGGCTGGTGGACGGTGTGCACGCCGACGAAATCCTCGTGGAACGCGGCGGTGAGCAGCGGCACGACCTCGGCGCTACCCTCGGCGTGGAAATGATAGGTCGCGCCGACATAATCGACCACCACTTCCGGCGCGAGCACGCTCGTCAGCCCCGCGGCATCCGCCGTATCGAGGAAGCGGCAGTAACGGTGTTTGAGCTGCTTGATCAGCTCGATATCTTCCAGCCTGAGCGCCACGGCGATCCTTCTCCCACTCGATTTCGGTCGAGCTTAACCGCAGCGATGATCCGCGATCTCCTCAGAATTGACTAGGCGCGCTTCTTCGCGCGGCAATAGCCTGAGCGCGAAAAACGATAATCGAGAGGCGAAGGATGACCGATCCGGCAAACGTCGCGCTGTTTGAGCGCATGCTGGTGGCGCTGGGCACCAAGGATTTCGACACATTCGAGGCGTGCCTCGCCGACGATATCCTGCGCGAATGGCCCTATCCGGTGATGGACGGTTTTCCGACCGAACAGCGCGGCGCGCGCTGGCTGCGCGATGCGCTGGAGGAGAGCCTGCGCGATTTCACCCCCTATGCCTATCGCATCGCGGCGATCCACGAGATGGCCGACCCCGGCAAATTGATCGCCGAATATAGCTCGCACAGCGAATATCTGCCGACCGGCGCGCCTTATTCGAACAACTACATCAGCCTGTTCGAGTTCGCCGACGGGCGCATCACGCGCTGGCGCGAATATGTGAACCCGCAGGTCGTCGAGCGCGCGCTGGGCACAAGCGCGACATGGCAGGCGGTTAAGGACGGCGCGATCGGCTGACCGACGCGCAACGGAGAGGAGCAAGAATGTCGCGGCATTTCCGCCACCTGCTTTCGCCCGGCCGGATCGGCGCGATGGAATTGCGCAACCGCATCTTCATGACGCCGATGGGCTCCAACCTCGCCGATGAGGACGGGATCACCGGCGAGCGGTTGCGTGCTTATTATGTCGAGCGCGCCAAGGGGGGCGCGGCGCTGATCACGATGGGATCGGTGTCGATCGGCTATCCCGACGGATCGGGCAATTGGCGCAACGAGGCGATCTCCGACGAGCGCCATATCCCCGGGGTCCGCGCGCTCGCCGATGCGCTCCACGCGCATGGCGCGAAGCTGGCGATCCAGCTCCAGCATGCCGGGCTGGTTGCGATGAACGACATGCTCGCCGGGCGGCCGTTATGGACCCCCTCGATCCCGCTGGTCGGTAAGGACAGCGGCGACATGATGGAGGGGTTCCTCGAGGACGAATATCGCATCTTCACCGCGCCGATGGCGGCAATGGGCGAGATCCGCTTCCAGGTGATGACCGCCGACGACATCAAGGCGCTGATCGCGATGTTCGCACGCGCGGCGGAGCGCGCGGTGCGCGCCGGGGTCGATGCGATCGAGCTTCACGCCGGGCACGGCTATCTGATCTCGTCGTTTCTTTCGCCACTCTCCAACCGGCGCGACGACGACTATGGCGGCCCGATCGAAAACCGCGCGCGGCTCTTGTGCGAGATCATCCGCGCGGTGAAGGCCACGGTCGGCCCCGATGTGCCGGTCTGGCCGCGGCTCGACAGCCAGCATTTCCTGATCGACGGCGGGATTACGGTCGAGGATGCCGCGGCGACCGCGCGGCTTGCCGAGGCGGCCGGCGCCGATGCGATCCACGTCTCGGCGGACGGTCATCCGGGGCGCGGGGCGACTTATTCGACCGGGCATGCCACCGATATCCCCAACAATTTCGTCGCCGCCGCGGCGCGGATCAAGGCCGGGCTCGGCATCCCCGTGATCTGCCCCGGGCGGATCGAGCCCGAGGATGCCGATCGCTTCATCGCGGCGGGCAAGCTCGATTTCGTGACGATGGGGCGCAAATTGCTCGCCGATCCGCATCTGCCGCGCAAGCTCGCCGAAGGGCAGCGCGAGGCGGTGCGGCCGTGCATCTATTGCTACACCTGCATCAGCCAGATCTTCTTCAGCCGCCCGGTGAAATGTGCGGTCAATCCCGAAACCGGGTTCGAGCTGGAGCGCACCCTGCCGCGCACCGCCGCGCCGAAGCATGTGGCGGTGATCGGCGGCGGGCCGGCGGGGATGGAAAGCGCGCGACGGCTCGCGCGGCGTGGTCACCGCATAACGCTGATCGAGGCGACGGGGCGGCTCGGCGGCACCGCGCAATTCGCCTCGATCGCCTACAAGCCCAACCAGGGGATCGTCGACTGGCTCAAGCGCGAGCTTCGCGCGGAGGGCGTTGAGGTGCGGCTGGGCACGCCCGCCACTCCGGAATTGCTGCGCAACATGGGAGTCGAGGAAGTGGTGGTCGCGACCGGCGCGCGGCGCGCGATGCCCGCGATCCCCGGCGCCGATCGCGCCAATGTCTATAGCGGCGACGATATGCGCAAGCTGATGCTCGGGCAGGATCTCGGCGCGATCGCCGACAAGACCGGCTGGGCAACCCGCGCGGCGATGAAGGCGGGCGCGATGACCGGGCTCACCAAACGCCCTGGCTTCATCCGCACCGCGAGCGAATATTGGATGCCGTTCGGCGACACGGTCGCGATCGTCGGCGGCGAACTGGTCGGGCTGGAGCTGGCGGAATTCCTCGCCAAGCGCGGGCGCAAGGTGATTGTGCTCGACGAGGGCGCGAAGTTCGGCGCGGGGCTTCAGGTGGTACGGCGCTGGCGGGTACTCGACGAACTCAAGGAGCTGGGCGTCACCCTGCTCCCCGAGGCGAGCGACATCGCGATCGGCGACAAGACGGTGAGCTATCGCAACACGCTCGGCCAGACGCGCACGATCCACGCCGACGAGGTGATCGTCGCCAAGGGCGCGACCGGCGACACCACGCTCGCCGAACAACTGCGCGCCGCGGGCTTCAGCGTCCACACCGCCGGGGATTGCACCGGGGTCGGCTATATCGAGGGCGCGATGCACGATGCCGCGCAACTGGCGGAGACGATCTGATGCAGGGCAGGATCGCATTGGTCACCGGCGCCGCATCGGGGATCGGCCGCGCCACCGCGAAACTGCTCGCGGTACGCGGCGCGCGAGTGGTGATCGCCGACGTCAATGCCGAGGCGCTTGGCAAGGTTCGCAAGGACATCGACCGCGTCACCCGAACAGGATGCATCGCGATCCCGTTCGACGCGGGCGATGCTGCTTCCTGCCGCCAGCTCGTCGCCGAGACGATCGCGGCGACCGGGCGGCTCGATGTGCTGTGCAACATCGCCGGGATCATGGACTGGGGACCGCTCGACACGTTCGACGACGCGCGCTGGGAACGGATGCTGCGCATCAACCTTTCCGGCGTGTTCCACATGTGCCGAGCGGCGATGCCGCACCTCGTCGAGAGCAAGGGCACGATCGTCAACATGAGCTCGGCCGCGGGGCTGGTCGGCATCCCCTATACCACCGCTTATTGCGCGGCGAAGGCGGGGGTGAACGCGCTGACCAAATCGCTGGCGGTGGAGTTCGCCGCTGCTGGAGTGCGGGTCAATGCCATCTGCCCGACGGGGGTCAAGACCGCGATGCACGGCAGCGTCGCGCTCCCCGACGGGGTCGATATGGCGCTGGTGATGCGCAACGCGCCCAAGCTCGGCGATCTGTGCGAGCCGGAGGATATCGCCGAAGCGGTCGCCTTCCTCGCCTCCGACGCGGCGCGCAAGATCACCGGCATCGCCTTGCCGGTCGACGCCGGCCAGACCGCGGGGTGAGGATATGAACGGGTTCGACTTCACCGGGCGCAGGGTGCTGGTGACCGGGGCGACGAGCGGGATCGGCGCGGCGATCGCGCAGGCGTTTCTCGAAGGCGGTGCAGAGGTGGCGATTACCGGCACCCGCGCCGCCGCGCGCGATTATGCCGCCGCGCTGCCCGGCGCGGATTATCGCCGCTTCCAGCTCGGCGACCACGCCAGCACCGAAGCGCTCGCCGCGTCGTTCGACCGGCTCGATATCCTGATCAACAACGCCGGCGCGACGAGCGCGCCCGAGGATTTCGACGCCGCAATCGATGTCAATCTCAAGGGCGTGCACCGCCTGACCACCGCGCTCGCGCCGTTGCTCGAGCGCAGCGACATGCCGGGCGGCGGCGCGGTCGTATCGATCGTGTCGATGATGGCGATCTTCGGCAATTCGATCTTCCCCGGATACAGCGCCGCCAAGGCCGGGCTTTTGCTGCTGACCCGCTCGCTCGCGCAAGGCTGGGGGCCGCGCGGGATCCGGGTCAACGCGGTCGCGCCCGGCCCGGTGCGCACCGCGATGACCGCGCGCTTCGCCGACGACCCGGTCTACGGCCCCGGCACCGCGCAACGCATGGCGCTCGGCCGCTGGGGCGACCCTGCGGATATCGCCGGCCCGGTGCTGTTCCTCGCTAGCCCCGCCGCGGCGTTCGTCACCGGCGAATGCCTGGTGGCAAGCGGCGGCTATATGATCGCGGAGGCATGAGTGGCTGACCGCGCGCGCTTGTGCTCCCGCGAGGGCGGGAGCCCAGACTGGATCCCGACCACCCCGGCGAAGGCCGGGGTGGTCATCAAATCGAACCCGGCCTGACGGTGGTGGGTAAAGCCAGCCTCGCTTTTCAAGCGCAATGCCGCGTGACGCTCGCGCTCGCGGCCCCTGCCCTCGTCGCGCTGATCCCGATGGCGGTCGCCTCGGCGCTGCCCGCGATGGCACGCGATCTCGCGCCGGGGCGCGACGGCGCGTTCTTCGCGCAGATGATCATGACGATGCCGGCGATCATGCTGATCCTCGGCGCGCCCGCGGCGAGCATCGCGTGCGAGCGGATCGGCATCCGCACCACCTTCGCCGCCGCCGCCGCGCTGTTCACCGTCGCCGGATCGGCCGGGCTGTTGCTTTCCGGCTTCACCGCGCTCGCTGCGACGCGGTTGCTGCTCGGCCTCTCGGGCGGCGCGTTGCAGACCTGCACGCTCGCGCTGGTCGGGCGCTGGTACGCGCCGGGCGGGCGCGAGCGCGTGCTCGGCAATATCGTCAGCGTCTCGTCGGCGGCGGCGATCGGCGGGCTGGTGCTCGGCGGGCGGCTGGTCGACCTGTTCGGATGGCGCGGTGCCTTGTCGCTCTATCTGCTCGGCGTGCCGGTGCTCATCCTCGTCCTGCTGGCGGTCGAGCGCGGCGTCGCCGGGGAGCGCCCGCCGCGTGGCGGCAGCCTCGCCGCGCTCAAGCCGCTGATGCTCTATTATGCGCTGATCCTCGCCTTCACGCTGGCGATGTTCATGCCGGGAATCCAGGGGCCGTTCCTCGTCGCCGCCAAGGGGATCGAGGGCGCCGCGACCGCCGGGCTGATCGTCGCCGCCTGTCCGCTCGGCGCGACGCTCTCCTCGGCGATGTTCGCTGCCTTGCGCGCGCGGGTCGACGCGCTGCCGCTGCTCGCCGCGACCGCGCTGCTGATGGGCGCCGGATGCCTGATCGCCGCCGCCGCGGGCGGCGCACCGGCGTTGCTGATCGGCTTCGCAGTGATCGGCGTCGGCGCGGGGCTGGTCGAGCCCAATATCGGATCGACGATCCTCGGCCGCACCCCGCATGCGCTCCACGCCCGCGCCTCGAGCATCATGATCAGCGCGATGTTCATCGGCCAGTTCCTCAACCCGCTCGCCGCCGATCCGCTGCGCACGGCATTGGGCGCGAACGGCGCGTTCATCGGCGTCGGCGTCGCGACCTCGGCGCTGGGCCTGCTCCTCGCGGCGCTCGCCGCCTTCCGTCGGAGCGCCGCGCCTTGTTAGCCCTCGCGAAACCGCTAAGCTTCGTGGCGACGATGCCGGCAGAACAGGCCACGACGAGCGAATTGCTCACGCTGATCACCGCGCTCTACGGATCGCTGGTCGAGGACGAGCCGTGGCGCGCCTTCCTCTCCAGGCTGCGCCAGTACATGCACGCCAAACATGCGACGCTGATCATCACCCGCTCGCCGGCGACCCCGCCGAGCCTGATGATCACCCCGACCGCCGACCCGTCGCATATCGAGGCGTATCGCGATCACCTCTTCCGCATCGATCCGTTCGTCAATCTGCCCGAGGGCGAAGTGGTGTCGCTCCACGATTTCCTCGGCGATTTCACCGAATCCGAATTCAACCGCGACTATCTGCAATTCGAGGATGCGGCGCATATCCTGGGGGTCGATCTCCACGGCAGCGGCGGATTCGAGACGCGGCTGCGCATCACCCGCGCGCGCGGCGACAGCGCCTTCACCGCCGGGGACCGGCAGCGCTGCGCCGCGATCGTCCCGCATCTGCGGCAGGCGATCGAGATCTTCCAGCGGCTCGAAGCGTCGCGCTCCGAACATGCGGTTTATTCGGGGGCGATCGAGCAATTCGCGGTCGGTACGATCATTCTCGATCGCCAGTATAACGTCATCCGCCACAATTCGATCGCCGACGGGATATTGAAGGAGACGGACGGGATCGCGCTATCGGGCACGCGGATCGTGCTCGCCACCCCCGGTCAGGATGCCGCCTTCCGCGCCTTCCTCAAGAAAGTGCCGGGCGAGGAAGGCGATGCGCAAGGGCATATCTTCCGCGTCCAGCGCCCGTCGGGAAAGCGCGATCTCGGCGTGGTCGCGCGCCCGGTGGCGACCCCCGATTTCCTCCACGCCGGCAGCGCGCCCGCGATCGCCTTGTTCCTCGGCGATCCCGAGCGGCAGTTCGACGTGACCAGCGACGCGTTGCGCGAATTGTTCGAGCTGACGCGCACCGAATCGCGCATCGCGGCGTGCCTCGCCAACGGGCTGACGGTGCAGGACAGCGCCGATCGGCTGGGGATCGCGATCAACACCGCGCGCGCGCATCTCCGCGCGATCTACGCCAAGACCGGGGTGTGCCGGCAGTCGCAGCTCGTTCATCTGATCCACACCAGCATGCCCGAGCTGGCGGGGCATCAGCGCGGCGCGGCGTAAGCCACATCACCCCGCCTCAAGATCGGGGTGATAATGGGAGAGCCAAACGCCCATCTCCTCCAAACGGACTAAGCGCCGCGCGCCGCGCGCCCTATGCTCGCGGCAAACATGCGACCGGGCCGATCCGGCGCGACGGAGAGGTGCGCCATGACCGGTCCCCCGCAATCGCTTCCGCCGCCCGGTGCGTGGCGGATGGCGGCGCTCGCCTTTCTGATGCAGAACAGCGCGACCGGCCTCACCTTCGGGTCGTTCGGCGCGATCGTGCTGGCGATCGAGGCGCAGTTCCGCACCACGCGCACGCTCGCCTCGCTCGGGGTTTCGCTCGCGGTGGTCAGCTTGTCGCTGCTCGCGCCGTTCCTCGGCACGGTGCTGGTGCGCCGTGTGCCGATCCGTCGCGTGATGATCGCGGGGATCGTGCTCGGTGCGGGGGGTTATGCGTCGCTCGCGCTGGTCGACGATATCCGCGCGGCGCTCGCCATCTATCTGCTGATCATCGGCCCCAGCCTCGTCATGTTCGGGGCCTTGCCGTCGAACACCTTGGTGTCGAGCTGGTTCGGCGACCGGCCGGGGCGCGCGCTCGGGCTGGTCAACATGCCATTGTTCATCACCCTCGTCCCGCTCGCCAGCACAGCGATCCTCGCGGCGCACGGGCTGAGCGCGGTCTTCGCCTGCGTCGCGGTCGCGCATCTCGCGGTGCTGCCCTTCGCCTTTGCGGTGCACGACGGCCCTTATGCCGGCGCAAGCGCGGGCAAAGACCTCGGTGCGGGATCGGGCGCGATCCTCATACGCGGCGAATTCTGGCTGCTCGCGATCGCCGGCGGCATCATCGTCGGCGCGGGGATCATGAAGATCAGCCATCTCGTCGCGATCGTCACCGGCCAGGGCCATAGCGCCGAAACCGCGACCCTGCTGCTCGCGATCTCGGGCGGCGCGGGGATGCTCGGCTCGCCGCTGTTTGGCTGGCTCGCCGACCGGATCGGCGGGGTCGGCGCGCTGATGGCCAACGCGTTGCTGCAATCCGCCACCTTCTTCATCCTGCTCGCGCCCGTCGGGGTGCCGGCGCTGGTGATCGATGCGGTGCTGATCGGCGCGTGCGGCGCGGGGGTGTCGGCAACGCAAGGGGTGATCTTCAGCCATTTGTTCGGCCCGGCCAATTTCGCGCGCGTCTTCGGGTTGATGAGCATCGCTACCTTGCCCTTCCTGTTCGGAATGACCCCGCTCGCAGGGCTGCTCTACGACCGGTCGGGTAGCTATGCCTTGCCGGTCGCGGTGACGATCGGGCTGTTGTTCGTCGCCGCGCTGGTGCTGCTGCCGCTGCTCGCCGCCGAGCGCCGCACGCGCCGGTCGGCCGCCTTCGCCCGGCACAAGACCGCCGCATTCTCCAAGGAGTGACCTATGCAGGCCGACGACTGGTTCGCGATCCAGAATCTGCTGTTCCAATATCCCTATGCGCTCGATCGCGGCGATTTCGACGCGGTCGGGCAATTGTTCGCCGAGGCGCGGGTGTATAGCGGCGGCACGTTGCTCGCCGATCGCGACGCGGCGGCCTATGCGCGGGCATTCCGCGACTGGGTGATCGTCTATCCCGACGGCACCCCTCGCACGCGCCACATGCTCGCCAATGTGATGATCATGCCCGCGGGGGAAGATCGAGCGATCGTCAGTTCCTATGTCATGGTGTTCCAGCAGGTGCCGGACGGGCCGCTGCGCGCAGTGATCGGCGGCGATTATCGCGACACGGTGGAGAAGCGCGACGGCCGCTGGCGGTTCGTCGAGCGGCATATGGCGAACGACCTGATCGGCGACCTCACCGCCCACGGCCGCGCGCTCGACGTGATCCGGCCGAGCCGGGCCAACTGACGACATCACTCCCCCCTTCACCAGGGAGGGGAGAAGAAGGGGCGATTTTCCCGCCGCCCTAGTCAATTTGGACGTAGTGGCGCGCGCCCACCTCGCTGAAGCTCACCCCAACGCAAAAGCCCGAACAATCGGGCAGGTTGGGGAGAGGAACGATGCGGTTTTCGCGCGCGATGTTGCTTGGCTTTTCGGCCGCCGCGGCGCTGTGCCCGGCGCTGGCCCGGGCGCAGGAACAGGCACCCCCGCCCACCGATCAGACGAGCCGCGCGCCTACCGGGCTGGGCGATGTCGTCGTCACCGCGCGGCGTACCGAGGAAAGGCTGCAGGACGTTCCCGCCGCGGTCACCGGCTATAACGAGGCGCAGATCGCCGCGCTCGACATCAAGAGCTTCGCCGATATCGGCAAGACCGTCCCCAATCTCGACGTCCAGCGACAGTTCGGCTCGGCCAGTGCGCCGCAATTCTATCTGCGCGGCATCTCCACCGGTTCGCTCAAGTTCGAGAGCGATGCGGGGATCGGGCTCTATATCGACGGCGTCTATCTCGGCCGCCCCGCCGGCACCGCGTTCGATCTTGCCGATATCGAGCGCGTCGAGGTATTGCGCGGCCCGCAGGGCACCTTGTTCGGCCGCAATTCGACCGGCGGCGCGATCAATTACATCACCGCCGCGCCGACCGGGACGTTCGGCATCAGGGCCGAGGCGACGGTCGGCAATTTCGATCGTTACGGCGGCAAGATCACGGTCAACCTGCCCGCGCTCGGCCCGCTCTCGGTCCGCGTCAGCTACCTCCACGATCAGCATGACGGCTATGTCCGTAACCTGACCCCGGGGCGCAGCTACAATTTCGCCGCGCCATTCGGCACGATCCGCTCGGCCGACAGCTTCGGCGCGGAGAATACCGATGCGGTCGGCGTCGCGGCGCGGCTCGATCTCGGGCGCTTCGTCGCCGATTACAAATTCGATTATACCGATAAGGTCAGCACCCAGCTCGGCCAGCAATTGCTCGGCTTCGATCCGAGCTTCGCCGCCACCGCCGGCGCGATCTATCGCGGCGCAAGCGTCGTCATCCCGCCCTCGACCAGGCGGCAGGATGCGTTGCCGCTCGATTTCACCACCCCGTCGCGGCTGCGCATCCAGGGCCACAGCCTGACGCTGCGCTACGATGTGACCGACGATATCTCGATCAAGAGCATCACCGCCTATCGCAAGCTCGACGAGTTCGTCGGCGGCAACGATATCGACGGCGCGGCTTTGGTCGATCCGTTCACCGGCACGGGGCGGCCGTTCACCGTGATCAGCAGCGTCGAGGATCGCCACCAGAACCAATGGAGCGAGGAAGTGCAATTGCTCGGCAAGACCGGGCGGTTCGACTGGATCCTCGGTGGCTTCTGGTTCCGCGAGGTGGGGCGCGACGACAATCCGGTGTTTCTCGGCGATCTGTTTCCGACCGACGGCACGATCGTCCCCAGCCAGGGGCCCGGCACCGGGACGACGACCAGCCTGTTCGGGGTGCCGAGCGACTATCTCGCGGGATCGAACGTCGCGGTGCGCAACAAGTCGATCGCGGGGTACGGCCACCTCGCCTACAAGACCGATCATATCGAGCTGGTTGGCGGGTTCCGCTACACCAAGGACGACCGGCTGGAGAGGATCATCGCCGGCGGGCTGCGGCCCTTCGCGATCCCCGCCGCCACCTTCACCGCGTCGAGCGATCATTGGGATTTCGACGCGACCGCGACCTGGATCTTCAACCCCAATATGCGCGCCTATGCGCGGTTCGCGACCGGCTATCTTTCCGGCGGGGTGGTCGGCGGGATCCCGTTCAAGCCCGAGACGATGAACAGCTACGAAATCGGCTTCAAGGGCGACCTGATCGGGCGGACCTTGCGAATCAACGCGGCGCTGTTCCACGCCGATCGGCGCAACGTGCAGACGCTGGCGTTCACCGCCGCGGCGGGGACCTATATCATCTCCGCCCCCACGGCGCGCGAAAATGGCTTCGAGCTCGAGCTGACCGCGCTCCCCACCGCCGGGCTGACCTTCAACGCCTCGTTCGGCTATCTCGACAACAAATTGTCGCCCGATCCGGTCAACGGCCCGGTCAATTCGCTCGCACCGCGGTTCACCACCAGCGTCGGCGGCCAATATGATTTCGTGCATCTCTCCAACGGCAGCTATGCCTCGCTCCGCATCGACGGCTTCTTCCGCGACAAGAGGCTGAGCGATCCTTTGCCCAACAGCGCGACCGGCAATCTGACGACGTTGCCCTCGCGGTTCGACATCAACGCGCGGCTGTCGGTGTTCGACCTGCCGGTCGCGGGGACCAAGGTGAAGGTCAGCGCCTGGGTGCAGAATCTCACCGACAACAAGGCGCTGGAATTCGCGCGCAATCTGTCGACCACGGTGATCGGCGTCTATCAGGTGCCGCGCACCTTCGGGCTGACTGCGGGGTTCGCGTTCTGAATCGTGTCCCCGCGAAGGCGGGGACACATATGCCTGGGTTTATTTCCCCCGGAAGTGCGGGATGACCTTTTCGCCGATGTTGCGGATCGTCTCCATGATCGCGGCGTGCGGCACGCCGCCCATCTGGAACAGGAACAGGATCTCGTCGGCGCCCGAGTCGAACAACCGCTGGACATAGCGGATGCAATCCTCGGGCGTGCCATAAGCATCCTGCGCGACGGTGTAATTGCTCGTCACCTCGTCGCCGACCGGGATTTTCTCTTCCGAGAGATAGGCGACCACCGCCTCCTTCTCCTGCTGGAGGATCGCCGCCTGCTGATCGCCGGTCAGCTCCTCATCGATCGTCGGCTTCGGCCCGCCCTGATACCAATGCGCGATCGCCTCGGCGAAGAAACGCTGGCCGCGCAACCCGATCCGCCGCGCCTTCTCGCGATCGTCGAGCACCACCGAGGCGCATAAGGCCGCGAGATGCTCGGTCGGGCGGAAGCCGACCTGATCCCTCGCCGCGCGGGTGCGGAATGCCTCGCGGTAGATCGCATTCTTCTTGGCGATCTCATCGGGTCCGGAGAAGCCCAGCACCAAAGCGCCGATGCCACGCGAACCGGCGGCGACGAGCGTCGCCTCGCGGGTGCAGGCCATATAGATCGGCGGGTGCGGGTTCTGGAACGGCTTGGGGTGGATCGGGCGGCGCGGGATCTTGATGTAGGTGCCTTCGTGCTCGATCTCGTCCTGCACC
>JAFIGU010000041.1 GCA_017849555.1 Sphingomonas sp.
CCGAGGCGGTGTTCCAGTTCCCCGGCGGCCTCGCCGATCATCTCCGCGAGCAAGTCGCCGGGCGGGAATGCGCCACGGCCGATTTCTTCACCGGCACGCAGGAGTTTCCCGCTGAGCAGGGCCGCGTCGAATGGGCGGTGGCGTGGCCCCTGTGGTCGGACGGCAGCTATAGCTGGTATTGCAACACCATCCCGACACCCGACGGCGGCACGCACGAGCAGGGCTTGCGGCAGGCTTTGGTGCGCGGGCTTCGCGCGTTCGGCGATCTGGTCGGCAACAAGCGCGCGAAGGACCTGAATGCCGATGACGTGATGGTCGGATCGGAGCTGATGCTCTCCGTCTTCGTCCGCGATCCGCAATTCCAGTCGCAGACCAAGGACCGCCTCACCTCGCCGGAAGCGGCCGGGCTGGTCGAGAAGGCGGTGCGCGACCATTTCGACCATTACCTCAGCCACAACATGGATCGCGGCAAGGCGCTGCTCTCCTATGTGCTGGAGCGGATGGACGAGCGCCTGCGTCGCAAGCAGGAGCGTGAGGTCAAGCGCAAGACCGCCACCTCCGGCCGCAAGCTGCGTCTGCCCGGCAAGCTCACCGATTGCGCGGCGGACAGCCCGGAAGGGACCGAGCTGTTCATCGTCGAGGGCGATTCGGCCGGCGGCTCGGCCAAGCAGGCGCGCGCTCGCAAGACGCAGGCGATCCTGCCGATTCGCGGCAAGATCCTCAACGTCGCCTCCGCCACCTCCGCCAAGATCCTCGCCAATCAGGAGATCGCGGACCTGATCCAGGCACTGGGCTGCGGCACGCGCAAGGATTGCGTGGCGGACAACCTGCGCTACGAACGCATCGTCATCATGACCGACGCCGACGTCGACGGCGCGCATATCGCGACCTTGCTGATGACCTTCTTCTTCCAGGAGATGCCGGACATCGTGCGACGCGGGCATCTCTATCTCGCGCAGCCGCCGCTCTACCGCCTGACCGCTGGCAGCAAGTCGCTCTATGCGCGCGACGATGCCCACCGCGCGGAAATCGAGGCGGGGCCTTTCCGTGGCAGGAAGGTGGAGGTCGCGCGCTTCAAGGGCCTTGGCGAGATGAACCCGGGCCAGCTCCGCGAGACGACGATGGACCCGGCGACGCGTGGCCTGATCCGCATCACCCTGCCGCAGGAATATGAGGAGCGCGCGGGCGTGAAGGACCTGGTCGATCGCCTGATGGGCACCAATCCGGCGCACCGCTTCGCCTTCATCCAGGAAAACGCCGCGCGGATCGACGAGGAGACGATCGACGCATGACCGTGCTGCGTCGATCTTCCTATTCCGAAGGTGTATTGATCGTATAATACACTTCTGCTAGCTCGGCGGCAGTATCTCGTGGAGGGAATCATGCGCCCGGCTATCATCGGCGTCGCGCTCGGAATCGGACTGGCGGTGTCGGCCGGCGCGGCGCAGGCGCGGCAGTTCGATCCGCGCGCGCACCGCGCTTTCGCGGGGGCGCCGAGCGAGGTGCTCGTGCTCGGCACGACGCATCTCTCCGGCCTGCCGGCCAGTTTTGCGCCGGCGCAGCTCGATCCGCTGCTCGACCGGCTGGCGAGGTGGAAGCCGGCCTTCATTACGATCGAGGCACTGTCCGGTCCGCAATGCGAATATCTGCGCCGTTATGCCCCGCTCCATCCAGGCGCGGCGGAGACCTATTGCTCCGATCCGTCGTCGGCGCAGAAGGCGCTGGGTATGGACATGGCGGCCGCCACGGTCGCGGCGGAGCAGGCGTTGGCCTCATGGCCAGCCAGCCCGTCGCCGGCGCAGCGCCGGCATCTCGCCGCGCTGTTCCTCGCCGGCGGCGACCGCGCGTCGGCGCTGGTGCAATGGCTGCGACTCGATCCGGTCGAGCGGCGCCCCGGCGACGGACTGGATGAGGCGCTTGCCGCCGAACTGGACAAGACGCGGACGAAGCATAACGAGAATTACCTCATCGCTGCTACGCTCGCCGCGCGGCTCGGGCTGGAGCGCGTTTACCCCGTTGACGATCACACCGCCGACGACGACTCCGGCGACGATCCGGCTTTCGAGAAGACGATCGAGGCGGTGTGGAAGAATGCGGCCGTCGACGCGCGCCGCGCGCATGAAACCACATTGGAGGGGCGGATCGCCGAGCCTGGCGGAATGCTCGCGCTGTATCGCTATCTGAACAGCCCCGAAGTGGCCGAGGTGGCGTTTAGGAGCGATTTCGGCGCGGCGCTGGTGGAATCGTCGCCGCAGCATTTCGGGCGACGCTATGTGGGCTGGTGGGAGACCCGCAACCTGCGGATGGTGGCGAACATCCGCAGCATTCTCGCGCGGCATCCCGGCGGCCGGGTGCTGACCATCGTGGGCGCCTCGCACAAGGGATATTTCGAAGCCTATCTGGGGATGATGCACGACATGAAGCTGGCCGATGCAGCCGCCGTGCTGCGGTGATGTTGACGCTGCGCCATCCCCCCCGGTAATAGCGGCTTCCGGGCGGCCCTTTCCGGGTCGCCCTTGCTCTTTTTCAGGAGATGCCCCGTGACCATCACCGCACTGATGCCCGTCTATCCGCGTTGCGGGGTGCGGCCGGTGCGAGGCGAGGGGGCGTATCTCTACGGCGAGCGCGGCGAGAAGTATCTCGATTTCGCCAGCGGCATCGCGGTCAACTGCCTCGGCCACGGCCACCCGAAGCTGGTGAAGGCGATCGCGGATCAGGCGGCGACGCTGATGCACGTCAGCAACCTCTACGGCAGTCCGCAGGGCGAGCATTTCGCGCAGCGGCTGATCGACGCCACTTTCGCCGACACGGTGTTCTTCACCAATTCGGGCGCGGAAGCGGTGGAGTGCGCGATCAAGACGGCGCGGCGCTATCATTTCGCCAACGGCCATCCCGAGCGGCATGACCTCATCACCTTCGACACCGCCTTCCACGGGCGGACCTTGGGGACGATCTCCGCCACCAATCAGCCGAAGATGCGCGACGGGTTCGAGCCGCTGCTGCCGGGTTTCAAATACGCCAGTTTCAACGACCTCGCCGGTGCGCTGGCGCTGATCGACGGCAATACCGCCGGCTTCCTGCTGGAGCCGATCCAGGGCGAGGGCGGCATCCGCCCGGCGACGCAGGAGTTCCTGCAGGGGCTGCGCAAGGCGTGCGACGAGCACGGCCTGCTGCTGGTGCTGGACGAGGTGCAGGCGGGCTACGGCCGCACCGGCAAATTGTTCGCGCATGAGCTTTACGGCATCACCCCCGATATCATGGCGGTGGCCAAGGGGATCGGCGGCGGCTTCCCGCTCGGCGCCTGCCTCGCGACCGAGGAGGCCGCCAAGGGGATGGTGATCGGCACCCACGGCTCGACCTATGGCGGCAACCCGCTGGCGATGGCGGCGGGCGAAGCGGTGCTCGACGTGATCCTCGAAGAAGGCTTCCTCGCCAATGTCGAGAAGATGGGCAACCGGTTGCGCCAGGCGCTCGAACAGATGATCCCCAACCATGATCATCTCTTCGCCGGGGTGCAGGGCCACGGGCTGATGCTCGGGCTCAGGCTCAAGAGCGACAGTCGCCGCTTCGTCGCGCATGCGCGCGACAATCATGGGCTGCTGCTGGTCGCGGCGGGCAACAATGTCGTCCGCATCCTGCCGCCGCTCAACATCGACGACAGCCATGTCGCCGAATGTATCGAGCGGCTGAGCGAGGCGGCGCGGGTCTACGTCCCGGCGGCCGACGATTGAGGTGACGCCCGGCGTGCCGGGCGGCTTCTCGGGGGAGATATCATGACCATCCGTCATTTCCTGAATCTGTCCGACGCGGGTGCGGACGGCGTCGCCGCGATGCTGGCCGATGCGATCGACCGCAAGGCGGCGCGCGTGGGACTGCCCAAGGGCGCGCCCGACGCCGATGCGCCGCTCGCCGGCCGCGTGCTGGCGATGGTGTTCGAAAAGAATTCGACGCGCACCCGCTTCAGCTTTGACATGGCGATCCGCCAGCTCGGCGGCACCTCGATCGTCGCCGATGCGGGGACGATGCAGATCGGGCGCGGCGAGACGATCGCCGATACCGCGCGGGTGCTGTCGGGCTATGTCGACGCGATCATGATCCGCACCGACGATCATGCCAAGATCGAGGAAATGGCGGCGCACGCCAGCGTGCCGGTGATCAACGGGCTCACCGATGCCTCGCACCCGTGCCAGATCGTCGCCGACCTCCAGGCGATCCTCGAACACGGCAAGGCGCTGCCCGGGCTCAAGGTGGCGTGGCTGGGCGACGGCAACAATGTGCTCGCCTCGATCATGGAGGCGGCCGGGCTGCTCCATTTCGACGTGGTCGCGGCCTGCCCGCAGGGCTTCATGCCGAGCGACGCCGATGTCGCGCTGGGCAAGGGCCGCGCGCGCATCGTCGCCGATCCGCGCGAGGCGGCGGCGGGGGCCGACGTGATCGTCACCGATACCTGGATCTCGATGGGGCAGGCGCATGCCGAAACCAAGCTCAAGGCGATGATGCCCTATCAGGTCGATGCGGCGCTGATGGCGCAGGCCAAACCCGATGCGGTGTTCCTCCACTGCCTCCCCGCGCATCGCGGTGAGGAAGTGACCGCCGAGGTGATCGACGGGCCGCAGTCGCTGATCTGGGAAGAGGCGGAAAACCGGCTCCACGCGCAGAAGGCGGTGCTCCGCTGGTGCTTCGGACAGATCGGTTGATCGCCAACCGATAATCCCCATTTAAGCCCGGTTCGCCGGCGCTTCGTCCCGGCCGGTGCCGGGATGAGGGCTGATTCTTGATGGCTGACGCTAACCATATCGACGTCGATCGCGCGCTCGGTTTCGCGATTCCGGGGCGCAGCGCGCGCGGCCGTGTTGTGCGGCTGGGGCAGGTGGCGACCGATATCCTGTCCGCGCATGCTTATCCCCCCGCGATCGAGGCGCTGCTGGCCGAGGCTTTGGCACTGGGCGCGCTGATCGGCTCGACGCTCAAGGACGATGCCGGCCAGCTCACGCTCCAGGCGCAGACCGACAATGGCGTCGTGCGGCTGCTCGTGGTCGATTATCGCGCGGGAGAATTGCGCGGCTATGTCGATTACGACGCCGACCAGCTTGCCGCCGCGCCGGCCGAGCCGACCTTGTTCGCGTTGTTCGGGCAGGGCTATCTCGCGATCACCTTCGACATGGCGACCACCGGCGAGCGCTATCAGGGCATCGTTCCGCTTGACGGCGCGACGCTGACCGAGGCGGCGGAGAATTATTTCGTCCGCTCGGAGCAGATCCCCAGCCTGTTGCGCGTCGGGGTGCAGCGCGTGGGCGGCCGCATCGTCGCGGGTGGGCTGTTCCTCCAGTATCTGCCCGAGGGCGAGGAGGGGCGCGAGCGGCTGCATGTGCGGCTCGATCATCCCGAATGGGAGCATGTCGCCGCGCTCGGCGCGACGATGGGGGCGGACGAACTCGCCGATCCGACGCTGCCGCTCGAAAATCTCGTGTGGCGGCTGTTCAACGAGGAAGCCGAGGTGCGCGTGCTCGCGGCGATCCCGCTGACGCGCGGCTGTCGCTGCAACCCGGAGCATATCCTGTCGGTGATCGCGAAATTCCCGGCCGAGGAGCAGCGCGAGATGGCCGATGAAAAGGGCGTGATCGCGGTCGATTGCAAATTTTGTTCGAAAATTTTCCCGGTTCGGCTCGATTCCCTGGCCGCGTAGCGGTCAGGCGGTCTTGGATTGCGGTGAATCGTTGATATGTTTCGCTCGTGAAAAGATTCGGCTTTCTTCGTCCGGCGGCACTGCTGGTGGTTGCGCTCAGCGCGGGCGCGCTGGCGCAGAATGTGCGCATGGCGGCGCTCGGCAATGTCGAGCGCGGCAATTGGGGTTTGCACGAGATCGGCCACCGCGGTGCCGCCGCGCGGGAGATTTGCGTGCGCGATCCGCGGCAATTGCTCCAGCTGATGCATGGCCCGGCGCAATGCCCGCAATATGTGATCGAGAACGCGCCCAATAAGGTGACGGTGCAATATCAATGCCCCGGCGCCGGCTATGGCCGGACGACGATCAAGGTCGAGGATCGCAACCTGATCCGCCTCCAGACGCAGGGTCTGGTGAAGGGCGCGCCGTTCGATCTCGATTACGAGGGGCGGCTCGCCGGAAAATGTTGATCCCGGTGAGTGCGTTAGGAAGCTGTTAAGCCTTATCGGCTAGACGGGAGTGGTGCTTTTTTACGTGGAGCACGTTCTCTCCCTGATCCGGCCGGCGACGGCCGTGAATCCTTCGGGTCGCCTTCGGGCGGCCCTTTTTCTTGCGCGACGCGCGGCGAGACCCTAGCTGACGTTTTCTTATGACAAGCCAATCCCCGCTGGCGGTCGTCCTGGTTTCGGGCGGCCTCGATTCACTGGTTTCCGCCGCTTTGGCGCGCGAGGCCGGTTTTCGCGTGCTCGCGCTGTCGGTCGACTATAATCAGCGGCACCAGGTCGAGCTCGCCGCGGCGCGGCGCGTCGCGAAGATGCTGGGGGCGGAACGGCATGTCGTGCTCCCGCTCGATCTGCGCGCGTTCGGCGGCTCGGCGCTGACCGACGATATCGACGTGCCGAAGGACGGCGTGGGGGAGGGGATTCCGATCACCTATGTCCCCGCGCGCAACACGATCTTCCTCAGCCTCGCGCTCGGCTGGGCCGAGGCGAGCGGCGCGCGCGACATCTATGTCGGGGTCAATGCACTCGATTATTCGGGCTATCCCGATTGCCGGCCCGAATTCATCGCCGGGTTCGAGACGCTTGCCGAGCTCGCCACCAAGGCGGGGGTCGAGG
This sequence comes from Sphingomonas sp., assembly GCA_017849555.1. GTDB lineage: Bacteria > Pseudomonadota > Alphaproteobacteria > Sphingomonadales > Sphingomonadaceae > Sphingomonas > Sphingomonas lycopersici. The sequence goes on from JAFIGU010000041.1 coordinate 6,784, forward strand.
GCACGCCGTTCCGCATCCGCGCGCCGCTGCAGATGATGACCAAGGCCGATATCGTGCGCGAAGGCGCGCGGCTCGGCATCGAGATGGGGGTGAGCTGGTCATGTTACGATCCCGCGCCCGGCGGGCTGCATTGCGGGCTGTGCGATAGCTGCCGGCTGCGCCACAAGGGGTTCGAGGATGCCGGTGTGCCCGATCCGACCGCTTATGCGGTCACCCCGCCGGCGCCGTGACATGAGCTACGCGGTCAAGGAAATGTTCCTGACCCTCCAGGGCGAGGGCGTGCAGGCCGGGCGGCGCGCGGTGTTCGTGCGCTTCGCCGGCTGCAACCTGTGGTCGGGCCGCGAGGAGGATCGCGCGACCGCGATCTGCCGTTTCTGCGATACCGATTTCGTCGGGATGGACGGCGCGGGCGGCGCGCGCTTCGCCGATGCGGCAGCGCTGGCGGCAGCGGCGGCGGCGATGTGGGACGGCGATACCGCCGAGCGCTTCGCGGTGCTGACCGGGGGCGAGCCAATGCTGCAGGTCGACGACGCCTTGGTCGATGCGCTCCACGCGGCGGGCTTCGCGATCGCGATCGAGAGCAACGGTACCCTGCCGGTCCACCCCGGGATCGACTGGGTGTGCATCAGCCCCAAGGCCGGCAGCGAGACGGTGCAACGCTCGGGCGACGAGCTCAAACTCGTCTGGCCGCAGCCGGGCAGCGATGTCGATGCGATGGAGCGCTGGGATTTCGCGCACCTGCTCGTCCAGCCGCTCGACGATCCGCACGCCGAGGCGAACCGCGCGGCGGCGATCGCCTTCGTGATGCAGCGGCCGCGCTGGCGGCTGACGCTCCAGACGCACAAGATGCTGGGGTTGCGTTAAGACGCATTGAGGGGCGAAACCCGAACCTTCCCAAACCGTCCACCCCGGCGCAGGCCGGGGGCCAGTGTCGGGCCGGTCGTAACCGGACCCCGGCCTGCGCCGGGGCGGCAGGGGATAGTAATTCCGATCGACCGCTTCGTCTCAGCGCTGCGCGATACCCGTGCCCGCGGGCGGGAAATTCTGCGCGCCGCACTTCTTGACCTGCCACTCGCCGTTCTTCCAGCAGATCGGATCGAGCCGCGGCAGCGTCGTCTGCGGCCAGACGAAGCGCGGGAAGCGCTGCTCGCCCCACGGCGTCAGGCTGTTGCGCAATTCGCGGATCCGCTGGAGCGCGACCGTGCCGAAGCCGCCGCGCGGCGCGAAAACGATATCGCGGCCGACGTCATTGGCGGCGAGGCAGAAATTATATTGTGCGGCAACCGTGGTGAAGCTCGAATAGGTCTTGGTGCCGAACTGGTCGAGCGCGTTCTGCGCGGCCTTGGGCGTCTTGTTGTTGCGCGCGAAATATTTGCCGAGCACGTCCCAAGAACGTTTCAGCTCGACCTTATGATCGACGAGCATCGCATTGTAATTGCTCACCGCCAGCAGGGTCGGCTCGAACTGGCATTGCAGCGCGGCGACGTTCAGCGCGGCACGCACGTTCCATATGATCGCGGCTTTCGCCTCCTCCGGGGTGGCCCCCGGCAGCGACGGGCCGAGCCCGGTTTCGGTGCCGGTTACCGGCTGGCCGGAGACGTCCTTGGCCTGCATGAAGAATTGCGCGGCGGCAGGCCCGGCCATCAAGAGAGCCCCCGCGGCTGCTCCCGCTCCGATGATCCGCCCCAACGACATTCCAGGTCCTCCCACGCTACGCGCGGGATTCTAGGCCGATTGGGCCGCCAACCCAACCCCGATTCGTCACAACGTTGACTCGATCCGTCGCATTGCGCTTGCCCGGCGTGTCATGGCCCGTCCCCGCCAATGAGAAGGGCCGCCCGGTCGCCCGGACGGCCCCTTTCTTTTCCTGATTGCCTTGCGGCCTATCAATGGGCGTTGCCCGGCGCAGCCGCATTGGCATCGGCCGCACCCGCGTCGTTCGCCATCGCGCCAGCGTTCATGGAGCTGTCGACCGCGGTCATGTTGTCGCTGGTGGTGTCCATGCCCTCGGTGGCGTTCATGTCGGTAATCGTGGTGTTCTCGGTGCTGGTCTCGGTCTTCGAGCCACAGGCCGAGACGGCCAGAGCCGCCGCCGCAATGGCCGTACCGGTCAGGATCTTGGAAATAGCACGCATTGAAAGCTCCCTAGACAGTAGATTTGGACGGCAGCTTGGCCATTAATCCCCAAATCGAGGGGGACATTAGTCGCATCTGGCCGCGCTCTCAAGTCTCGTTTTCACGAGCACAAGAAAGCCTTTCGAGAAATCGGTCCCGCGTCAACGCCAAAGCCGCGTCAAAGGTTGCAAGATTATGTGGTGCGCCAAGCATTTCCGCGCTGGTGACGGGATATTCGGCGATCCCGCACGGCACGATCCCGCCGAAATCGGCGAGGTTCGGCGAGAGGTTCACCGAAAAGCCGTGAAAGGTCACCCAACGCCGCACGCGCACCCCGATCGCGCCGATCTTCGCCTCGTGCCCCGCGCGATCGATCGTCCAGATGCCGATCCGCCCCGGCGCGCGGAAGCTTTCGATCCCCAGCTCGGCCAGCGCATCGATCACCCAGCCTTCGACCGAATGGACGAAATGCCGCACGTCGCGCCCGCGCCGCGTGAGATCGAGCATCAGATAGCCGACGCGCTGCCCCGGCCCGTGATAGGTGTAACGCCCGCCGCGCCCGGCGCTGACCACCGGGAAACGGGGGTCGATCAGCTCGGCGGGATCCGCGCTGGTGCCCGCGGTATAGACCGGGGGATGCTCGACCAGCCAGATCAGCTCGCCGGCCTCTCCCGCGGCGATCGCGGCGGCGCGCGCCTCCATCTCGGCCAGCGCGGCGGTATAATCGGTAAGCCCGGGCGATACGCGCCATTCGATCGCGGCTGATGGGTTGGCTGCTTGGTCCACGCGCGCCCAGATGCGACCGCGACGCTCGATTGGCAAGCGCGGGGGCAATGGGTTACAGGTGGCGCATGATGATACGGATCGGCACGGTTTGGGATCGAACGTGCGAAGTGATCGCTGGCCGCGCCGGCCTGTTGGCATGGCTCGCCGGGCTGTTCCTGTTCCTGCCCTCGTTGCTGCAGACGATCCTGCGCTTCGTCGCGGCGAGCGGCGGGGCGGGGGGTGGCCTGCGTGTGCTTGCCGCGCTGGTCGGGCTGGCGGTGCTGGTGCTCGCCATCTGGGGCGTGCTGGCGATGACCGCGATGGCCAGCGACCCCGCGGTCGACCGGCATCGGGCGGTCGCGATCGCGCGCCGGCGCTTGCCCGCGGGGATCGGGGTGCTGCTGGTGGCGATGCTGGTGACGGTCATCGTCGTCGCGGTGCCGATGACCTGGCTGCTCGCGGGCAATGTCGACATGGCGAAGCTGCAGCAGGGCGCGCCGCCGGTGATCGATCCGTCGCGCGCCGGCAGCGCGATGATCGGCTTCCTGATCCTTGCGATCGCCGCCTTGTGGGTCAGCGCGCGGCTCGTCCCGCTGTTTGCGGTGGTCACCAATGAGCGGCGCGGGCTCGGCGCCTTTGCCCGCGCCTTTGCGCTGACGCGCGGCAGCACGTTGAAGCTGCTCGGGGTGATGGTCCTTTATGCGATCGTCGCGGTCGTCCTGCTCACCGCGGTGACCTGGGTGTTCGGCAGCGTCGGGCAGATCGTGTTCGGCCGGACCGGCGCGTTCCTGCTCGTCGCGCTCGCGACCAGCGTGCTCACCGCGGGTTTCAGCGTGGTGCAGGCGGTATTCAGCGCCCAATTCTACGGCGCCGCGCGCGAACAGCTCGATCGGGCATGAAACTCACTCTTGGTCGCGTCCTCGCCGACGCATGGACGATCCTGCGCCGCGAGGGCGATCTGGTGCTGCGCGTCGCGGCGCCGTTCCTGTTCCTGCCCAATTTCGCGGTGCAATTGCTCGTCGCGCCGCCGCCCGCGCTGCCGCAATCGACCGGCGATCGCGCCGCGATGCAGGCATGGGCGCAGGCGATCTATAGCTGGATGCAGGCCAATGCCGGCTGGTATCTGCTGGTCAATCTGGTCGGCATCTATGGGATGGCGGCGCTCACCATCCTGCTGATCCACCCGGCGCGCCCCGATGTGCGCACCGCGCTGATCACCGCGGCGCGGCGCTTCGGCCGGTTCTCTCTCGCCTATCTGCTGATGGCGATCCCGATCTCATTGGGGTTCTGGCTGTTCGTGCTGCCGGGCCTCTACATGCAGGCGCGGCTGATCGCGACGATCCCCGCTTTGGTGGTCGAGGCGCCGATCGGCGCGGCGCGCGCGGTCGGGCGAAGCTGGCGGGTGACGCGCGGCGAATGGTGGGGCGTGCTCGGCGCGGTGGTGCTGATCTTCCTCGCGCAATATCTGATCCGCGTGCCGCTGAGCCCGGCGGACAGCTTCCTACGCTCGGCGGGGCATGAGAATCCGATCGTGCTCGCGCTGGCCGATGCGGTGATGGCGGCGGCCGAGGCGGCCTATCAGATCGCGATCCTCGGGGTCGGGATCGCGATCTATCGCCGGCTCGTCAGCAACGGGATGTGAGGCGCGGCGTCCGCCGGCAACAGCCCCAGCACGCGCGGATCGGGAAAGGTCTCGATCGTCCGCTTGACCGCGACAAAGCCCTGTGCGCGATAGAAATTGAGCGCGGAAGGGTGATCGAGCGTGCAGGTGTTGACCGTCACCTTGGTCACGTCCGCGCGCCACGCCCGCGTCATCGCCTCGCTCATCAGCCAGCGCCCGTGGCCCTTGCCGGCCAGTTCGGGCACCAGCCCGAAATAGGAAAGCTCGCACACGCCGGGCTGGGCGTGATCGAGCTCGACCATCCCTACTTCGATCCCCGCGCGATCGACCACCGCGAAGACCGACACCGTGGGCGCGCGGATGATCTCGCTCAGCCGCGCATCGTCCATCGCCAGCCGCGAATACCACAGCCACGGCCCGCCGACGCGGCGGAACAGCGCGCGATATTTGTCGGGCTCCGGTGCCAGCCAATGCACCAGCCGCAGCGCGCTCGGCGCGGAGGGGCGGAGCGGCGGGCGCCGCGTCATCACCAGCGAGGTGACGATCGTCGCGAGCTGGTCGTCGGGAACCGGGGTCAGGCCCATCGCGCGGCTCAGCTCCAGGTCGCGAGCGGGGGCAGGCTCATCAGGATCGCGTCGATATTGCCCCCGGTCTTGAGCCCGAACAATGTGCCGCGATCGTAGACGAGGTTGAATTCGGCATAGCGCCCACGCCATTCGCGCTGCGCGGCCAGCTCCGCCTCGGTGAACGGCAGCCCCATCCGCCGCCGCACGATACGCGGGAAAACCGCGAGAAACGCGCGCCCGACATCCTGGGTGAAGGCGAAATTGGTCGCGAAATCGCCCTCGAGATGATCGTAGAAGATCCCGCCCACCCCGCGATGCACCTTGCGATGCGGGATATAAAAATAATCGTCCGCCCACTTTTTGAAGCGCGGATAATGCACCGGGTCGTGCGCATCGCAGGCGGCCTTCAGCGTGGCGTGGAAATCCTCGGTATCCTCGGCCACCGGCAGCGGCGGGTTGAGATCCGCCCCGCCGCCGAACCAGCGCTTGGTGGTCACCAGGAAACGCGTGTTCATATGCACCGCGGGGACGTGCGGGTTGGCCATATGCGCGACGAGGCTGATCCCGGTGGCGAAGAAACGCGGGTCCTCGGCGGCGCCGTGGATCGTCTTGCCGAATTCGCCCTCGAACACGCCGCCGACGGTCGAGACGTTGACCCCGACCTTCTCGAACACGCGGCCCTTCATCACCCCGCGCACCCCCCCGCCGCCCGGCGCGCCGCTCGGATCGGCGCGATCCCAGGCGATATAATCGAACCGCGCGTCGGACCCGGCCTCGCGCTCGATCGCCTCGAATTCGGCGCAGATCAGATCGCGGAGTTGCTCGAACCAGGCACGCGCGGTGGATTGTTGTTCGTCAAGCGGTTGCATCGGACAGGCGGTAAGCATCGGCCGGCGGGCTGGCAACCGTTGCGCGGATTCTTCTTCCCTCGGTTCGCGCCAGAGCGAGGAGAAACCAGCAGCAGCGCGCGCAGAACGGGGGCGAGGTTTGCACTGCTCGTCTCATCTGTTACGGCCTGACCATCCAGCAAAGCCATTGAGGGGGGCGTGAATGGCCAGCCTGTTGCGTCGCAAGACGATCGTCGAACAACCGCCGGAGCGCGCCCTGGCGCGGACTTTGTCGTGGCCGCATCTCGTCGCACTCGGCGTCGGCGCGATCGTCGGCACCGGCATCCTGACGCTGATCGGGGTCGGCGCGGATCGCGCCGGGCCGGCGGTGATCCTGTCGTTCGTCATCGCTGGCGCGATCTGCGCCTGTGCCGCGCTCGCTTATGCCGAAATGGCGACGATGATCCCCGCCTCGGGGAGCGCCTATACCTATAGCTATGCGGTGCTCGGCGAGGTGATCGCCTGGGTGATCGGCTGGTCGCTGATCCTCGAATATTCGCTCGTCGTCTCGACCGTCGCGGTCGGCTGGTCGGGCTATGCCGCGCCGCTGCTGACCCCCTTCGGCTTCCCGGCCGAGCTCACCAAAGGACCGGCGCTGGGCGGGCTGATGAACGTCCCCGCGGTATTCATCATCGCGGTGGTCGCCGGGCTGCTGATGGCCGGCACGCGCGAGAGCGCGACGCTCAATGCCGTCCTCGTGGTGATCAAGATGATCGCGCTGGCGGTGTTCGTCGCGATCGCGCTGCCGCATTTCAACGGCGCCAATCTCGATCCGTTCATGCCGTTCGGCTTCGCCAAGCATGTCACCGACAGCGGCGCCGAGCGCGGGGTGATGGCGGCGGCGGCGATCATCTTCTTCGCCTTCTACGGCTTCGACGCGATCTCCACCGCGGCGGAGGAGACGCGCAATCCGGGGCGCGATCTGGCGATCGGCATCGTCGGATCGATGATGGCATGCATCGCGATCTATATGCTCGTCGCGGTCGCCGCGGTCGGCGCCTTGTCGTTCACGCGTTTCGCCGACAGCCCCGAGCCGCTCGCGCTGATCCTGCGCGAGATCGGGCGCCCGGGGTTCGCGACCTTCCTCGCGGTCAGCGCGGTGGTCGCGCTGCCGACGGTGCTGCTCGGCTTCCTGTTCGGGCAGAGCCGCATCTTCTTCGTGATGGCGCGCGACGGGCTGCTGCCCGAGGCGCTGGCGAAGGTCTCGCGGCGTGGCTCGCCGGTCCGCATCACCTTGCTCACCGCGGTGCTGGTCGCGATCATCGCCGGGGTGATGCCGCTCGACGCGATCGCCGCGCTCGCCAATGCCGGGACGCTCGTGGCGTTCGTCGCGGTGTGCGTATGTATGCTGGTGATGCGCCGCCGTGCGCCCGATGCCCCGCGCACCTTCCGCACCCCGTTCGCGCCGCTGGTGGGGACGATCGGGGTGCTGGGGTGCATCTATCTGTTCTTCAGCCTGCCGCATCGCACGCAGGAATATTTCCTGCTGTGGAACGTTGCCGGGCTGGTGCTCTATTTCCTCTACGGCCGCCGCCGCGCCAACGCCGGCGTGGCCTGATCGGGGGCGGCCCCGCCTTGCATGGCGGGCCGCATTTTTTTGTCCGGCGCCGCTCAGGCGGCGAAGCGCACGTTCCTCTCGCGTGTGCGGGCGCGCATCGCGCCGCCGATGAAGCCGAAGCCGAGGATCATCATCGCCCAGGTCGTCGGCTCCGGGACGGCTGCCAGCCCATCGAGGCGAAAGACGTCGGCGGTGGTGAACAAATAATCCCTGTTCTGCAGAATATCGAAATCGAGATTATAGCCCATCGCGTCGAATGCCGCGAGATCGTTGGCGGTAACGGCGCCCATCTTGCAGTATTCGGACGCAGGGGCCAACACGCCGATTTGTTTGGAGACGGCGCAGCCGAAGCCGGAACTCTGCAGTTTCCAATGCGACGCTTGATAGCCGTCGCCGTTGAACGTGCCGGTTGGAGTTTCAGCGGCAAAGCCGTTGCCCTCGAACACGGTGGCGCCATCGATGCTGAAGATGGCGTCTTCGCCTGGCGTAAGCTGGATCTGATCCGGCGAGATCGCATCGCGCCGGAACAGATCGAAGACCCTGGTGACCTGATAATCATCCAGACTTTCGCCCTGGTAACCGAATAGCGCGGGATTGGGGCTCACGATCGAATCATAAGGGTCCGTGGAGCTTTCGAAACCGAGCGCATGGCCGAATTCATGCAGCGCGACCGCGGTAAAATCCAAGCGATACGATATGTTGTTGGATGGATCGTAATCGAATGTGAAAGAGCTTGACGAGAATTTGATCGTGCTGTCGATCGTATTGTTTCCGATATCGAAGCCAAGCGCCTTCAAACCGGCGGTCCCGGTGTAGAGATAGGTGTTGTTAAGCGAGTTGTTGTTGTCGACCACCCCCTCCACCGGGTTTTTCATCCCGGATCCGCTCAGGGTTCCGTCGCTTCCGACGGGTCGGATCACGTTCAGACCCCCCGCGGCGCTTAATGGCACCAGACTCGCCACCGCACTGGCATCGAGCGCTGTCGCTGCGTTCGCCGCGAGCGCCTGATAAACCGCCCGTGTCGATGCGCTGGTGTAGTTGTTATAAGTGATGGCCGCTGAGCCGGAAGACAGTTTCTCGAATGAAACGGCGATGTTGATGTTCTGCATATTATCGCTGCCGGAAAGTATCGTATTCCAGTAATTCGCGGCTTTCCGAATTGAATAGAGCGCACGCGTACCGTTCGCGGTCGTCGTGAAACTACTGTCCGGGCGCAAAATGATCTTGATCGCACCGGCTGGCGTGGCCGATAAAACGGTCCCCGAAATCGCCAAAGCGATAAACAAGCTGCTCCGCAATGCCGCCATATGCTCTTCCCCTCCTTCGGCGGAGAGAGAATAGGGTTAACGCAGAAAAACCATTTGATCGGGGTCAAATGGTGCGCGCTGGGCGCATCGCCAAAAAAAAGCGCTCCGCGTGGGGGCGGAGCGCCTGTCGTTTCGCAATCGGGGTCAGCCGGCGAAGCGCACCTTCGGCTGGCGCGCGCGAACGCGCAGCGCGCCGCCGATGAAGCCGAACCCCATGATCATCATCGCCCAGGTCGACGGTTCCGGCACCCCCGCCAGCCCGGCGAGACGGAAGATGTCGGCCGAGCTGAATTCATATCCCTTGTTCTTGAGGATATCGAATTTGAGGTTGTAGCCGATCGCGTCGAACGCGGCGAGGTCGTTCGAGGTGACGATCCCGAGCTGGCAATAGCCCGAGCTCGGATCCATCACGCCGACCTGCTGCGGCGAGGGGATGAAGCAATTGTTCTGGTCGTAATAGCCGGTGCCTTCCTTCCAGTGCGAGGTCTGGTCGCCATCGCCGTTGTAGCGCCCGGTGGCGAACTGCGAATAGCTGCCGTCGCCGTTGAACGGATTGACCCCGTCGACCGTGAACAAGGCGTTGCGGTTGGGATCGAGCTGGATGTAGCGCTCGCCGGTCGCCGGATCGAACCCGGACGCCCCGCCATTGGCCGAGCGGCGGAACAGATCGAGCACCGACAGCACCGATTCATTGTCCCAGTTGATCCCGGTCTCGCCCGCGCCGGGGCCCTTGCCGCCGTAATAATCGTAATAATCCGAGCCACTGACGAAGCCCAGCGCGTGGCCGAGCTCATGCACCGCGACCGCGGTGAAATCCTCGGTGCCGACCGAGATGCCGTCGGTCGGATCGAAATCGAACGCGAAGTTCGAGCTGAAGGTGATATTGGCGTCGATCGCTGAATTGCCGACGTCATAGCCGAGCGCCTTCAGGTTGGCGCCGTTCGCGTAGAGGTAGCGGTTGTTGTAGCTGTCGTTATTGTCGAACACGCTGCCGGTGGTGATGTTCAGCCCGCCCCCGGTGAGCGTGCCGTCGAGCCCCGGCGCGCGGCGATAGCCGATGCCGCCCGCGGCGGTGAGCGGGACGAGGCTGTTGACCGCGCTGGCGTCGAGCGCGCCGCCGGCGTTCGCCGCGAGCGACTGATAGACCGACGCGGCCGACACGTCATAGGCGTAGCTGCGGGTCGATCCGAGGATATTCGGGGCGAGCGAGGCGAACGACACGTTGATGTTGATATTCTGCATGCCGCTCGCGCCGCTGAGCGTCTGGTTCCAGTAATTGGCGGCTTTCTGGAAGGCGAAGAGTGCCGCGGCGCCATTGGGTGAATTGGAGAAGGTGGAATCGGGCCGGAGGATGATGTTGACGGCCGCCGCGGGTGTGCTGGCGAGGCCGATCCCCGATACGGCCGACACGACAAGCAATGCGTTTTTCAACGTCTTCATATGCTTCCCCTGATTGATTGTGGGACGGATCTGCGCCCGCCTTATGTGGTTAACAATCAGTTAATTGGAGAAGGGCGTCAATTCGGTTTCGATGGCCGATCGGCGGAATTACAATCACTTCGGCTACAAAAAAGGGCGCCGTGTCGCACACGGCGCCCCTTGCTCGACGGTGGCTGGTCGCGCGCCGCTCAGGCGGCGAGCTTGCGCAGCACGTATTGCAGGATGCCCCCGTTGAGGAAGTAATCCAGCTCGTTGACGGTATCGATGCGGCAGCGCGCGACGAAGGTCTCGCTGCTGCCGTCCGCGCGGGTGAGCGTCACCTCGACGTCCTGGCGCGGGCGCAGGCCGCCGACGTTGCGGATCGTGAAGGTCTCCGACCCGTCGAGCTTGAGCGTCTTGCGATCCACGCCCTCGGCGAATTGCAGCGGCAGCACGCCCATCCCGACGAGGTTGGAGCGGTGGATGCGCTCGAAGCTCTCCGCGATCACCGCGCGCACGCCGAGCAGATTGGTGCCCTTTGCCGCCCAGTCGCGCGACGAGCCGGTGCCATATTCCTTGCCCGCGACGATCACGAGCGAGGTGCCGTCCGCCTTGTAGCGCATCGCCGCGTCGTAGATCGGCATCACCTCGCCGTCATACTTGGACATGCCGCCCTCGACGCCCGGCACCATCTCGTTGCGGATGCGGATGTTGGCGAAGGTGCCGCGCATCATCACTTCGTGATTGCCGCGGCGCGCGCCATAGCTGTTGAAGTCCGCCTTGGCGACCTGATGCTCCTGCAGATAGATGCCCGCCGGGCTGTCCGCCTTGATCGAGCCGGCCGGGGAGATATGGTCCGTGGTGATCGAATCGCCCAGGATCGCCAGCGGCTTGGCCTCGATGATGTCGGTCACCGGCTTGGGCGTCATCCCCATCCCGTCGAAATAGGGCGGGTTGGCGACATAGGTGGAGCCGGCGCGCCACTTATAGGTATCGCTGCCCTCGACCTGGATCTCGCGCCACTTGGCGTCGCCGGCATAGACGTTGCCGTAGCGCGAACGGAACATCGCATCGTCGATGTTCGCGGTCATCAGCGAATTGACCTCGTCGTTGGTCGGCCAGATGTCCTTGAGATAGACGTCGCTGCCGTCCGACGCGGTGCCGATCGGGGTCGAGACCATATCCTCGGTCACCGTGCCCTTGAGCGCATAAGCGACGACCAGCGGCGGGGAGGCGAGGAAGTTGGCGCGCACGTCGGGGCTGACGCGGCCCTCGAAGTTGCGATTGCCCGAGAGGACGCTCGCCGCGACCAGATCGTTGCCGTTGATCGCCGCCGAGATCGGCGCCGCGAGCGGCCCCGAATTGCCGATGCAGGTGGTGCAGCCATAGCCGACGAGGTTGAACCCGATCGCGTCGAGATCCTCGCTGAGCCCCGACTTGTCGAGATAGTCGGTCACCACCTGCGACCCGGGCGCGAGCGAGGTCTTCACCCACGGCTTGGGCTTGAGCCCCTTGGCGCGCGCCTTGCGGGCGACGAGCCCGGCGGCGACCAGCACCGACGGGTTGGAGGTGTTGGTGCACGAGGTGATCGCGGCGATCACCACGTCACCGTCGCCGATATCGTGATCGCGGCCCTCGACCGGGACGCGCGCCGGCTGCGCCTTGTTATAGAGCTTGGCGAGATCGCTGTTGAACACGTCGTCGACGGTGTCGAGCGTCACCTTGTCCTGCGGGCGCTTCGGCCCGGCGAGCGACGGCACGACCGTCGACATGTCGAGCTCGAGCGTGTCGGTGAACACCGGATCGGGCGACATCGCGTCGCGCCACATGCCCTGCGCCTTGGCATAGGCCTCGGTCAGCGCCACCGTCTCCTCGGGGCGCCCGGTGAGGCGCATGTAATCGAGCGTGCGGTCGTCGACCGGGAAGAAGCCGCAGGTCGCGCCATATTCGGGCGCCATATTGGCGATCGTCGCGCGATCGGCGAGCGTCATCGAGGCGAGGCCCGGGCCGTAGAATTCGACAAAGCGGCCGACCACGCCCTTGGCGCGCAGCATCTGCGTCACGGTCAGCACCAGATCGGTCGCGGTGATGCCTTCGCGCAGCGCGCCGGTCAGCTTGAAGCCGACGACCTCGGGGATGAGCATCGAAACCGGCTGACCGAGCATCGCCGCCTCGGCCTCGATCCCGCCGACGCCCCAGCCGAGCACGCCCAGGCCGTTGATCATCGTGGTGTGGCTGTCGGTGCCGACCAGCGTATCGGGATAGGCGATCGTCGCGCCGGTCTTGGCATTCTCGCCGGTCTCGACCGCCGACCACACCGCCTGGCCGATATATTCGAGGTTCACCTGATGGCAGATGCCGGTCCCCGGGGGAACGACCTGGAAATTGTCGAGCGCCTTCGATCCCCACTTCAGGAACTCGTAACGCTCTCCGTTGCGGGCATATTCGAGATCGACGTTATCGCCGAACGCCTTGGGGGTGCCGAATTCGTCGACCATCACCGAGTGATCGATGACGAGGTGGACGGGCACCTGCGGGTTGATCTTGGCCGCGTCGCCGCCGAGCTTGGTGATCGCGTCGCGCATCGCGGCGAGGTCGACGACGCAGGGAACCCCGGTGAAATCCTGCATCAGCACGCGCGCCGGGCGATATTGGATCTCGCGGTCGGAGCGGCGCTCCTTCTGCCAGTCGACGATCGCCTGCACGTCCTCGGGCGTCACGGTCACGCCGTCCTCGAAGCGCAGCATGTTCTCCAGCAGCACCTTCATCGAGAAGGGCAGGCGGGTGATGTCGCCATATTTCTCCGCCGCCTTGGCGAGCGAGAAATAGTCGTAAGCCTTGCCGTCCACAGTGAGCGTGGTGCGGGCGCCGAGCGTATCGTGGCCGATGGCGGTCATGCGGGTCCTTTCCCCTTGGTGGGCCTGTCGGGCGCGGCGGGGAGGCGGTGGCCGCGGCACGCGCCGGGCCCCCGCGCGAGCGCGCCCGGACGGGCGTAAGCGACGGAGTCGGGAGGGCCGATAGCAGCGGGTGGGGCATGGGGGAAGGGGCCTACGCTGCCTCCTCTAGCTCGTCACCCAGCGAAAGCTGGGGTCTCGCGCCACAGGCGTCGCCCCTGCCGCCCGAGATCCCAGCTTTCGCTGGGATGACGGGTGCGGGAACGGCTTGGGAAAGCTCAATCCAGCCGGCGCGCGAGTTCCGAATTGAGTGCCAGCGCCGCCAGCGTGCCGAGCGCGCCCGACAGCAGATAGCCGCCGGCCGCGATCAGCCCGAAATTCTTCGCCAGCACCAGCGCCGCGAGCGGGGCGAAGCCGGCGCCGAACAGCCAGGCGAGGTCCGAGGTCAGCGCCGCGCCGGTGTAGCGTGCGCGCTTGGGGAAATTGTTGGTCACCGCGCCCGAGGACTGGCCGAACGACAGCCCGAGCAGGATGAACCCGGTCACCATGAACACCGCCTCGCCCGCGCCGCCCGCGTCGAGCAATTGCGGCGCGAACCCCGAGAAAGCCGCGATCGCCGCGGCGGTATAGCCGAGCAAGGAGCGCCGCCCGATCCGGTCGGCGAGCAGCCCCGAGACGACGATCGCCGCGACGCCGAACGCCGCGCCGACGATCTCGATCATCAGGAAGCGGGTGATGCTCTCATGCGTGAACAAGGCGACCCAGGAAAGCGGGAACACCGTCACCATATGGAACAGGGCGAAGCTCGCCAGCGGGGCGAAGGCGCCGATGATGATATTGTGCCATTGCGCCTTGACCGTCGCGATGACCGGCGAGGGGGTCAGCTCGCGCGCCTTGAACAGCTCGTTATATTCCGGCGCGACCGAGATGCGCAGCCGCGCGAACAGCGCGACGACGTTGATCGCGAAGGCGACGAAGAACGGGTAGCGCCAGCCCCAGCTGAAGAAATCGTCGAAGCCCAGGGTGCCGATGAAGAAGGCGAACAGCCCGCTCGCGACGATGAGGCCGAGCGGCGCGCCGAGCTGCGGCACCATCGCATACCACCCGCGGCGCTTTTCGGGCGCGTTGAGCGCGAGGAGCGAGGCGAGCCCGTCCCACGCGCCGCCCAGCGCGATCCCCTGACCGATGCGCAGGATGGCGAGGATCACCGCCGAGGCGATGCCGACCTCGTTATAGCCGGGCAGGAAGCCCACCGACACCGTTGCGGTGCCGAGCAGGAACAGCGCGATGGTCAGCTTCGTTCCCCGTCCGTGGCGGCGGTCGATCGCAAGGAAAATCTGCGACCCGATCGGCCGGGCAAGGAAAGCGAGCGGAAACAGCGCGAAAGAGTATAAGGTGCCGGTCACGCGGTCGACGAACGGGAAGATCAGCTGCGGGAACACCAGCACCGAGGCGATCGCGTAGACGAAGAAGTCGAAGAATTCGGAGGTGCGGCCGATGATCACCCCGATTGCGATCTCGCCCGGACGGACATGGCCCGTCGCAACGGCGTCGCGCGCGGCAGGGGTGGGGTGGGCAATTGCTTCGGCCATCTGTCGTCAACTCTCGAACGAAAACCGCGCTCCCTTAGGCCGCCCCGCCCGGCCTGGGGATAGGACAAATTGTCCTATTTCGCACCTGCACAAACAGGACTAGCGCCCGATGATTATGCACATCATGCACCCTCAGACTCGAAACGGGAAGTGGCGCCGGGCGCTCGCGACGTTGCCGCTGATCGCGGCGCTCGGCGGGTGCGATATGGTGGTGATGAATCCCGCCGGAGACGTCGCGCGCCAGCAGGCCGATCTGATCCTGTGGTCGACCGGGCTGATGCTGCTGATCATCATCCCGGTGATGGCGCTGACGGTGATCTTCGCGTGGCGCTATCGCGCGTCGAACAAGGATAGCGATTACGCGCCGGACTGGGATCACTCGACCGCGCTTGAGCTGGTGATCTGGTCAGCGCCGCTGTTGATCATCATCGCGCTCGGCGCGCTGACCTGGGTCGCGACCCACACGCTCGATCCCTATCGCGAGGTCGGGCGGATCGCCGCGGGCAAGCCGGTGCCGGCCGATCAGAAGCCGCTCGACGTTGAGGTGGTGTCGCTCGACTGGAAATGGCTGTTCATCTACCCCGAGCAGGGCGTCGCGACGGTCAACGAGCTGGTCGTGCCGGTCGATCGCCAGGTGCGCTTCCGCCTCACCTCGTCGGACGTGATGAACACCTTCTACGTGCCCGCGATGGCCGGGATGATCTATACGATGGCCGGGATGGAGACCAAGCTCCACGCCGTGCTCAACAAGCCCGGTAATTATGCCGGCATGTCCGCCAATTACTCGGGCGCCGGCTTCTCGGGGATGCATTTCCGCACCCACGCGCTCGACGAGGCGGGGTTCGCGCGCTGGGTCGCCTCGACCAAGGCGGCCGCCGGCAAGCTCGATACCGCGACCTATCTCAAGCTCGAACAGCCGAGCGAGCGCGTGCCGGTGATGCATTTCGGCTCGATCGAGCGCGGGCTGTTCGATCGCGCGGTCAACCAGTGCGTCAGGCCGGGCGCGCCGTGCATGAGCGAATCGATGCACGGCCACGGCCATATCCCGGCGCCCGCGGCCACCGCCGCGCCGGCCGCCGCCGGGCAGCATCCGCACCATCCCTCCACTTCCTCCACCGGGGCCTGAGGCAATGTCCGAAGCCGTGACCAAGTTCCTGTTTGGCCGCCTGACGCTGGAGGCCATTCCCTATCACGAGCCGATCCTGCTCGGCACTTTCGCGATGGTCGCGCTCGGCGGCATCGCGCTGGTCGGCGCGCTCAGCTATTACAAATTGTGGAATTACCTGTGGCGCGAGTGGTTCACCACCGTCGACCACAAGCGGATCGGCATCATGTATCTCGTGCTCGGCACGGTGATGCTGCTGCGCGGCTTCGCCGACGCGATCATGATGCGGCTGCAACAGGCGATCGCCTTCAACGGCAGCGAGGGCTACCTCCCGGCGCACCATTATGATCAGGTGTTCACCGCGCACGGCGTGATCATGATCTTCTTCGTCGCGATGCCGTTCGTCACCGGGCTGATGAACTATATCGTCCCGCTGCAGATCGGCGCGCGCGACGTGTCTTTCCCGTTCCTCAACAATTTCAGCTTCTGGATGACCACCGCGGGCGCGATCCTGGTCATGATGAGCCTGTTCGTCGGCGAATTCGCGCGGACCGGCTGGCTGGCGATGGCGCCCTTGTCGGGGCTCGATTACTCGCCCGATGTCGGGGTCGATTATTACATATGGGCGCTGCAGATCGCGGGCGTCGGCACCTTGTTATCCGGCGTCAATCTGATCGCGACGATCGTCAAGCTGCGCGCGCCGGGGATGACGCTGATGAAGATGCCGGTGTTCACCTGGTCGGCGCTCGTCACCAACGTGCTGATCGTCGCCGCTTTCCCGGTGCTCACCGCGGTGCTCGCGCTGCTCGGCGCCGATCGCTACCTCGGCACGCATTTCTTCACGAACGAAGCGGGCGGCAACCCGATGATGTACGTGAACATGATCTGGATCTGGGGCCACCCGGAGGTCTACATCCTCGTCCTCCCGGCGTTCGGCGTGTTCAGCGAGGTCGTCTCGACCTTCTCGAGCAAGCGGCTGTTCGGCTACACCTCGATGGTCTACGCCCTCATCGTCATCTGCATCCTCTCCTACCTCGTGTGGCTGCACCATTTCTTCACGATGGGGTCGGGCGCGACGGTCAACAGCTTCTTCGGCATCACGACGATGATCATCTCGATCCCGACGGGGGCGAAGATCTTCAACTGGCTGTTCACGATGTACCGCGGGCGCATCCGCTTCGAGCTGCCGATGATGTGGTCGATCGCGTTCATGCTGACCTTCGTCATCGGCGGGATGACCGGGGTGCTGCTCGCGGTGCCGCCCGCCGATTTCGTGCTGCACAATTCGCTGTTCCTCGTCGCCCACTTCCACAATGTCATCATCGGTGGGGTGCTGTTCGGGATGTTCGCGGGGATCAATTACTGGTGGCCCAAGGCGTTCGGCTTCAAGCTCGATCGCACATGGGGGCTGGTTAGCTTCTGGAGCTGGGTGATCGGCTTCTGGGTGGCGTTCACCCCGCTCTATATCGTCGGGCTGATGGGGGTGACGCGCCGGTTGCGCACCTTCGAGGATCCGTCGCTGCAGATCTGGTTCGTCATCGCCGCGGTCGGCGCCGGGATCATCGCGATCGGCATCGCCGCCTTCCTGATCCAGATCGCGGTCAGCATCCGCAACCGCGAGGCGCTGAAGGACGTCACCGGCGATCCGTGGCACGGTCGCACGCTCGAATGGTCGACCTCGTCGCCGCCGCCCGACTATAATTTCGCCTTCACGCCGGTGATCCACGATCTCGACGCGTGGGACGATATGAAGGCCAAGAACCAGATGGCGCCGACGCAGGGCTGGCTCGACATCCATATGCCCCGCAACACCGGCGCGGGCGTGATCCTCGCCGGGCTGTCGATGATCGTCGGGTTCGGGCTGATCTGGCACATCTGGTGGATGGTCGGGCTGGGGATGCTCAGCGTGATCGGCTACGCGATCTTCCACAGCTTCGATTACGATCGCGATTTCAACATCCCGGCGGCCGAGGTCGCCGCGACGGAGACCGCGCGCCTCAAGGCGCTGGCGGCAGCAGGGGCCTGAACCATGGCGCATAGCAACCCCACCGCCGCCGCCCCAATGACCGAGGGCGCCACCCCGATCTATTGGGAGACCGAGCCGCATCATCACGAGAGCGGGTCGAGCACGATGCTCGGCTTCTGGCTCTACATCATGAGCGACTGCCTCATCTTCGCGATGCTGTTCGCGTCGTGGGGCGTCTATGGCCGCAGCTTCGCGGGCGGCCCGACCAGCCACGAATTGTTCGATCTGAAGCTGGTTGCGGTCAACACCGCGCTGCTGCTGTTCTCGTCGATCACCTACGGCTTCGCGATGATCGCCGCGCACGAGCAGCGCAAATCGGCGGCGTTGCGGTGGCTGCTGGTCACGCTGCTGTTCGGCCTCGGCTTCCTCGGAATCGAATTGTTCGAGTTTTCGGAGCTGATCCACGAGGGCGCGGGGCCGGGGCGCTCGGCGTTCCTGTCGAGCTTCTTCGCTTTGGTCGGCACCCACGGGCTGCACGTCTTCTCGGGCTCGATCTGGCTCGTCACCTTGATGGTGCAGGTCGCGCGCAAGGGGCTGATCCCTGCCAATGTCCGGCGGCTGGAATGCCTGTCGCTGTTCTGGCACTTCCTCGACGTCGTGTGGATCGGCGTCTTCACCTTCGTCTATCTGCTGGGGTCGATGGCATCATGAGCGCGCACGAAAACGACAGCGGTGCGCCGCACGGCACGCGGCGCGATTACGTCACCGGCTTCCTGCTGTCGGTGGTGCTTACCGCCATCCCGTTCGGGCTGGTGATGAGCGGGGTGATCGCCGATGCCCGCGTCACCGCCGCGATCATCGCCGGGCTGGCGATGGTGCAGATCGTCGTCCACATGGTCTATTTCCTCCATATGAACGCGCGGTCCGAACACGGCTGGACGCTGATGGCGTTGATCTTCACGGTGGTGATCGTGGTGATCGTGCTGGCGGGGTCGCTGTGGGTGATGTTCAACATGAACCATTATATGATGCCGCAGATGGCGCCGCCCGCGGCGCATGGCGCGCCGCCGATGGATATGGGCGGGATGTGAAGGGCGTCGCCGCGCGAGCGCTGACCATTGCGGCGATCCTGGGGTTCGTCGCGCTCGGCATCTGGCAGCTCGAACGGCGGACGTGGAAGCTCGCGCTGATCGAGCGCGTCGATGCGAAGCTGGCGGCGGCCCCGGTGGCGGCCCCGCCGGCGAGCAAGACGCTGACCGAGGATGACGCCTACACCCGCGTCACCGCCAGCGGCCGCTACCTCCCGGGGCATGATGTCTATGTCCAGGCGCTGACCGCGCTCGGCGGCGGCTATTGGGTGATGACCCCGCTCGATACCGCAAACGGGCGCATCCTGATCAACCGCGGCTTCGTCCCCGCCGACATGCGCGGCCGCGCGCCGCCTGCCGCCGGGCCGGCGACGGTGACCGGGCTGATCCGGCTGAGCGAGCCGGGCGGGGGCTTCCTGCGGTCCAACGATCCCGCCGCCGGGCGCTGGTATTCGCGCGACGTGGCGGCGATCGCCGCGGCGCAGCGGCTCGGCGCGGTCGCGCCGTGGTTCATCGACGCGGGGCCGAACGGCAGTGACTGGCCGCGCGGCGGGCTGACCGTCGTCGCCTTCCGCAACGCGCATCTCAGTTATGGGCTGACCTGGTTCGCGATGGCCGCGCTGCTTGCTGTGCTGGCATGGCGCGCGATGCGAAAGCGCGCTCGGTGACGGCATTTGCGGGCCGCGAGGATGCCGCGCGGCGCAACCTGCTGCTGCTTGTGCTGCTGCGCTGGCTTGCGGTGGGCGGGCAGCTCGCGACGATCCTGCTGGTCGAGTTCGTCCTCGATATCCGGCTGCCGCTGTTCCCGATGCTCGCGACGCTCGGCGGGCTGGTCGCGCTCAATCTGCTCCAGCTCGCCTCGGTCCGCTTCCGCTCGGTCAGCAACGGCGAATTGCTCGGCGCACTGCTGATCGACGTCGCCGCGCTCACCGTCCAGCTCGCTTTGTCGGGCGGGGCGACCAATCCGTTCATCACCTTGTTTCTGCTGCAGGTCGTGCTCGGCGCGGTGCTGCTCGAAGCGTGGTCGAGCTGGCTGCTCGTCGCGGTGACCAGCGCGGCCTTTGCCCTGCTCACCGTCGTCCACCACCCGCTGCCGCTGCAGCCCGGCTTCGTCAGCCATCTGTCGGTGGCCTATAAGGCGGGAAGCTGGTTCAGCTTCGTCCTCGCGGCGGTGCTGGTGGTGGCGTTCGTCACCCGTATCGCGCGCAACCTGCGCGAGCGCGACGCGCATCTCGCGACGATGCGCCAGCGCGCGACCGAGCAGGAGCATATCGTGCGGATCGGCCTCCTCGCGAGCGGCGCGGCGCATGAGCTCGGCACCCCGCTGGCGACCTTGTCGGTCGCGCTCGGCGACTGGCGCCGCGAGGCGCACGACCCGGCGCTCGCCGCCGAGGTGGCGGAGATGGAGGCGGAGGTCGCGCGCTGCAAGGAAATCCTCGCGGGCATCCTGTTCGCCGCGGGCGAGGTGACCGGCGAGGCGCCCGCACGCACCACCTTGCGCCGCTTCGTCGGCGGGATCGTCGAGCGCTGGGGGCGGCCCGAGCTGGTGACGTTGGTCGACGGGCGTGCCACTGATCCGCCGATCGTCGCCGATCGCGCGCTGGCGCAGACGCTGATCAACCTGCTCGACAATGCGATCGAGGCGGGGGCGTCGGGGGTTACGTTGCTGCTCGAACTGGTCCGTGACGCCGCGGGCGAGGCGGATATCCTGATCACCGCGCGCGACGACGGGCGCGGCTTTCCGCCCGCCTTCCTCGAAACCATCGGGCGGCCGTATCAGAGCAGCAAGGAGCGGCGCGGCGCGGGGCTGGGGCTGTTCCTCGCCGCCAATGTGCTGCGGACGCTGGGCGGCGCGCTGGAGGCGCGCAACGATCCGCACGGCGGCGCATTGGTCACCTTGCGCATCCCGCTCGCCGCGCTGGCGCTGGAGGAAGGACGATGACCGAACGGCGGCTGCTGATCGTCGAGGATGACGCGGTGTTCGCGCGCACGCTGGCGCGCTCGTTCGAGCGGCGCGGCTATCGTGTCGCGGTGCTCAACGCGCCCGACGGGCTGGAGCAGGTGGCGCGCGATTTCGCGCCCGATCATGCGGTGGTCGATCTGCGGCTCGGTGGCGGCGCCTCGGGGCTGACCTGCGTGCAGATGCTCCACGCGCTCGATGCGACGATGCGGATCGTGGTGCTGACCGGTTTCGCCAGCATCGCCACCGCGGTCGAGGCGATCAAATTGGGCGCGACCAATTACCTGACCAAGCCCGCCAATACCGACGATATCGAGGCCGCCTTCGCGCGGGTCGACGGCGATCCCGACGCCGACATCGCCACCCGCACGACGAGCATCAAGACGCTCGAATGGGAGCATATCCACCAGACGCTGGTGGATACCGATTTCAACATCTCCGAAGCCGCGCGCCGCCTCGGCCTCCACCGTCGCACCTTGGCGCGGAAATTGGAGAAGCGGCATATTTAATGCCGTCATCCCAGCGGAAGCTGGGATCTCGGCCGCAGGGGCGCGATTTGCGGCACGCGGCCCCAGCTTTCGCTGGGGCGACGGTTCGTTAAAAGGCCGCGATCCCCGTAATCGCCCGCCCGAGGATCAGCGCGTGGACGTCATGCGCGCCCTCATAGGTGTTGACCGTCTCGAGGTTCATCAGGTGGCGCATCACCTGATATTCGCCGGAAATGCCGTTGCCGCCGTGCATGTCGCGGCTCATCCGCGCGATATCGAGCGCTTTGCCGACATTGTTGCGCTTGACGATCGAGATCATCTCCGGCGCGAACTTGCCCTCGTCCATCAGCCGCCCGACGCGCAAGCTCGCCTGCAGCCCGAGCGCGATCTCGGTCTCCATATCGGCGAGCTTCTTCTGGTAGAGCTGGTTGGCGGCGAGCGGACGGCCGAACTGGTTGCGATCGAGGCCATATTGCCGCGCGGCGTGGAAGCAGAATTCGGCCGCGCCCAGCGCCCCCCACGAAATCCCGTAACGCGCGCGGTTGAGGCAGCCGAACGGCCCCTTCAGCCCCTGCACCTCGGGGAGCAGCGCCTCGTCGCCGACCTCGACCTCGTCCATCATCACCATCCCGGTGATCGACGCGCGCAGCGAAAGCTTGCCCTCGATCTTCGGCGCGGAAAGCCCCTTCATGCCCTTTTCGAGCACGAAGCCGCGGATGCCCCCGCCGTGCGCGTCGGACTTGGCCCAGATCACGAACACATCGGCGATCGGCGCGTTCGAGATCCACGTCTTGCTGCCCGAGATGCGATAGCCGCCGTCGGTCTTGACCGCGCGGGTCTTCATCCCGCCCGGATCGGAGCCGGCGTCGGGCTCGGTCAGCCCGAAACAGCCGATCCATTCGCCGCTCGCCAGCTTGGGCAGATACTTACGCTTCTGCTCCTCCGAGCCATAGGCATAGATCGGATACATCACGAGGCTCGACTGGACGCTCATCATCGAGCGATAGCCCGAATCGATCCGCTCGACCTCGCGCGCGACAAGGCCGTAAGCGACGTAGCTCGCGCCGACCCCGCCATATTCTTCCGGCACCGTCGGGCCGAGCAGCCCGAGCTGCCCCATCTCGCGGAAGATCGCCGGATCGGTCACTTCTTTGGCGAAAGCATCGATGATCCGCGGCGCCAGCCGGTCCTCGGCATAGGCGCGCGCGGTATCGCGCACCATCCGCTCGTCGTCGGTGAGCTGCTCGTCGAGCAGGAAAGGATCGGACCAATCGAACGCGCCCATACCGGCCATCATCATCTCTCCTCAGAGGCTGAGGCGCGGCTTCGCGGGAATGGCGCGGCTTGTCCAGTGGTCAGCCGAGTTCGTGGGCGTATTTCGGCTGGTCGATCGCGAGCGAATCGAGCGCGCAGGCCTTCATATGCGCGATCAGCGCGGGGTCGTCGGGGGCGATCTCGCCGGCGCGGATCATCTCGGTGAGCCGCCGGTCGAGCGCGTCGCGCGTGCCGTCGCCGCCGGTCAGCGCGCGCAGCCGCTCGACCGCGCGGGCGTCGGCGGCGGGGCCGAGCGCCATGTCGCGCGCTGCGATCTCCAGCGCGTTGCGCGCGACGCGCAGGGCAAAGCCGCTCGCGCTGCCGTCGACCGGCAGCCAGCGCGCGACGCCCTCCACCAGCGCCTGTGCGGTCGGGTGGGTGATCATGAAGCGCTCCGTTCGATGATCGCGACGATATCGGTCTCGGTCTCAGAAAGCCGCCGCCCGATCACCGCACGTTCGGGGCCTGCGGAAGGGTCGGCGGCCCAACGCGCGTGCATCATCGTCGTCATCACTCCCCATTTGAGGCTGCCGAGCATCTGCCAGAAATCGACGCGTGCGACGTCGATCGGCGCGCCGCCCGCCTCGACATAGCCCGCGAGCAGATCGTCGAGATCGCCAAATCCGCCGACGCGCTTCCCCGGCTGGCCGAAGCGCCAGCTGTTGCAGCAAATCCAGCCGATATCCTCCGCCGGATCGCCGACATGCGCCAATTCCCAGTCGAGCACCGCGGCAAGCCCGGTTTGGGCGTCGACCATTATATTGCCGTTGCGGAAATCGCCGTGGACCAGCGTGAGCGCGCCCGCCGTCGGCACGCGTCGTTCGAGCCAGCGGAACGCAGCCTCGATCGTCGGCCGCACCAGCCCCGAGGCGCGCCATGTCTCCTCATAACCGCTGAGCGTCGCGCGCACGTCGAGCGTCTCGACCCCGGCGACCGGCGGCGTGGCGTGAATCCGCGCCAGCGCCGCCCCGCATTGCCGCGCCAGCACCGCGCGCGCCGGGGCAAAAGCCGGGTCGGTGGCGATGCGCTTGCCCAGCGTCTCGCCCGAGACGCGCGCCATGATATAGGCCTCGCCCAGCCCGTCGGGCTCGCTGCAGATATGCACGACATTCGGGGCAGGGACGCCGTTCGCCACCGCGGCGGCGATCAGCTCGGCCTCGATCCGCAGCGGCGGCTTCTTCCCCGGGTGGCGTGCGAGCGGGGAGGTGCCGCGGCGCAGGATTAGCGGGATCGCATCGCCCGCCGCTGGCACCGCGGAAAATGCCCATGTCTCCATGCTCGCGCCGCCGGTCAGCCGCGTCAGCCCGTTGATCTCGGCGCCGTCTCCGGCCAGTTTCGGCACCAAAGCGGCCAGTCGTTCGGCGATCTCGCTCATTTTTCCCGGTCACTTTTCGCTTGTCGTTTGGCGGCCCGATAATTCACTAAGCATACTAAGTAATTTCGGAGAGGATCAATGGATTTTGCGCTGCCCGAGGATCTGGTCAACTATCTGGCCGAGCTGGACGCCTTCATCGACGCCGAAATCCGGCCACTCGAGGAGGCGGACGACAATATCCGCTTCTTCGATCACCGCCGCGAATGGGCGCGCACCGATTTCGACAATGGCGGCCTCCCGCGCGAGGAGTGGGAGGAGCTGATGCGCGAGGCGAAGCGCCGCGCCGACAAGGCGGGGCATCTGCGCTTCGCCCTGCTCCCCAAATTCGGCGGCAAAGGCGGGTCGAACCTGTGGATGTGCGTGATCCGCGAATATCTCGCGGCCAAGGGGCTGGGGCTGCACAACGATCTGCAGACCGAGCATTCGATCGTCGCCAACAACCCCTTCGCCAAGATGTTCGACGATTTCGGGACCGAGGCGCAAAAGGCCGAATTCATCCCTGGCATGCTCGACGGCAGCAAGCGAATCACCTTCGGGCTGACCGAGCCCGATCACGGATCGGACGCCACTCATATGGCAACCCGCGGGGTGCGCGAGGCGCGTGATGGGGTCGACGGCTGGCTGCTCAACGGCGAAAAGATGTGGACGACCGGGATGCACGTCGCCAGCCATTGCGCCTTGTTCGCGCGCACTTCGGGCGAGGACGGCGCGGCGCGCGGGATCACCTGCTTCCTCGTGCCGGCCGATGCGCCGGGGGTGAAGGTCGAGGAATATCTGTGGACCTTCAACATGCCGACCGATCACCCGCGGGTCAGCTTCACCGATGTGTGGGTGCCCGACAGCGCGATTTTCGGACCCGTCGATAACGGGCTGCCGCTCGCGCAGAGCTTCGTCCACGAAAACCGCATCCGGCAGGCGGCGTCGTCGCTCGGCGCGGCGGTCTATTGCATCGAGGAAGCGGTGCGTTACGCGCGGCAGCGCAAGCCGTTCGGCGAGGATCTGGCGCGCAACCAGGCGATCCAGTTCCCGCTGGTCGAGCTGGCGACCCAGGCCGAGATGCTGCGGCTGCTGATCCGCAAGACCGCGTGGGAAATGGACCAGATGCCCCACCCGGAGGTGGAGAAGCGCATCTCGGACAAGGTCTCGATGTGCAATTACTGGGCGAACCGCTTGTGCTGCGAGGCGGCAGACCGCGCGATGCAGGTCCACGGCGGGATCGGCTATTCGCGGCACAAGCCGTTCGAGCATATCTATCGCCACCACCGCCGCTATCGCATCACCGAGGGCGCGGAGGAGATCCAGATGCGCAAGGTCGCGGCGTTCCTGTTCGGCTATATCGGGCCGCGGCGGCAGGAATTCGCCGACCTTGGGTGGGACGATGTCGATTACCGCGAGGAGAGCCAGATCCGCCCGCGCACCGGCTGGCAGGCGATCGGGAAGCGCGATTGAGTAAAGTATACCACCCCGGCCTTCGCCCGGCTGGAGGGTAGGCGGTCTCCCCAAGCAGGGCTTGCGGCAGCGCAGCGAATCGGCGTAACATATGTTACGGAGAGGTTAGGAGAGACAGGGATGCTCAAGACGCGGTTCACCGAGGCGTTCGGGATCGACTATCCGATCGCGCAGGGCGGGATGCAGTGGGTCGGCCGCGCGCCGCTCGTCGCTGCCGTGGCCAATGCCGGCGCATTGGGGTTCATCACCGCGCTGACCCAGCCGAACCCCGAGGCGCTGGCGAAGGAGATCGCGCGCTGCCGCGACATGACCGACAAGCCGTTCGGGGTGAACCTCACGATCCTGCCGACGATCACCCCGCCGCCCTATGCCGAATATCGCCGCGCGATCATCGAGGGCGGGGTCAAGATCGTCGAGACCGCGGGGTATAAGCCGCAGGAGCATGTCGACGATTTCAAGGCGCACGACATCAAGGTGATCCACAAATGCACCGCGGTCCGCCACGCGCTTTCCGCAGAGCGGATGGGGGTCGACGCGATCTCGATCGATGGCTTCGAATGCGCCGGGCATCCGGGCGAGGATGATATCCCCGGGCTGATCCTGATCCCCGCGGCGGCGAACAAGGTGAAGGTGCCGATGCTCGCCTCGGGCGGGTTCGGTGACGGGCGCGGGCTGGTCGCGGCGCTCGCGCTCGGCGCCGACGGGATCAACATGGGCACGCGCTTCTGCGTCACGCAGGAGGCCGAGATTCCCGAGAGCTTCAAGCAGAAGATGGTCGAGAATGACGAGCGCGCGACCGATCTGATCTTCCGCACGTTGCACAATACCGCGCGGGTGATGAAGAATGCGGTCAGCCAGGAAGTGGTCGCGATCGAGAAGCGCGGCGGGGCGAAGTTCGAGGATGTCCAGCATCTTGTCGCCGGCAAGCGCGGGCTCGCGGCGATGGAACATGGCGATACCGACGGCGGCATCTGGTCCGCCGGGATGATCCAGGGGCTGATCAACGACATCCCCACCGTCAAGGAACTGGTCGACCGGATCGTCGCCGAGGCGGAGGAGATCATCGACGGCCGGCTGGCGCAGATGGTCCACCGTTATGCCGAGGCGGCGCAGTAGGCCGTAGTTTCTCCCCTCCCTTGAACAAGTGAGGGGCGGGGTGGGTTGGTGTGGGAGGGAATCGTCACGCGCGCCTCAAGCCCCATCCACCGCCGGCCCTTCCTTCATCAGGGAGGGGAGAAAGTGGGTCGAATCACTCGGCCCATCCCCCCGTCTGGCGCAGCGCTTCGCCGAGCATCATCGCCGCCGACACCGCGACGTTGAGCGAGCGGAACCCCGGCTGCATCGGTACGCGTACCCGCATGTCGGCGCGATCGTGGACCGTGATCGGCACCCCGGCGCCCTCCGATCCGAACAGCAGGATATCGTCCGTACGGAAGGTCGCCTCGGGCAACGGAATCGCCCCCGTGGTGGTGGCGAGGACGATACGCCCCGGCGCCTGCGCGATGAACGCCGCCCAATCGGCATGGCGCGTCACCGCCACCGCCCCGGCATAGTCCATCCCGGCGCGGGCGAGCGCGCGGTCGCTCCACGGGAAGCCCATCGGCTCGATCAGGTCGACCCCGAGCCCCATGCATGCCGCCAGGCGCAGGATCGTGCCGACATTGCCCGCGATATCGGGTTCGTAAAGAGCGATGCGCATCGTCGGTGCGGATAGCGCCGCGGGCGGGTCGACGGAAGGTGCGAGCGTGAGAGAAGTTCAAGGAAATGCCCGCGCGGGGTTGCGCAAAATGCTGTTGGCAGGCAGGGGGGGCGAGGCTATCAGGCCATCAACTCCGTGGGGACGGGGGCGATGGCGGGCGTGGGAGGAGCAGATCCGACACCGTTCGCCCGCCTGACAGGAAGGGATAAGGGTTAGCGAATGGCGACGGTCGAAGAGGCGATTCCCCCGGGTGCGAACCCGACCCGGTATCATGAGGAAGGTCACGATCCCCGCCGCCGCGATTTCATCAACATCGCTGCCGTGGCGTGGGCCGGGGTCGGCGCGGGCGTCATCGTCCTGCCGCTGATCAACCAGATGAACCCCTCCGCCGACGTGCTGGCGCAGGCGACCACCGACGTCGACCTTTCGAAAATCGCGCCGGGCCAGGCGATCAAGACGATCTTCCGCAAGCAGCCGCTGTTCGTCCGCAATCTCACCCCGGCGGAAATCGCCGAGGCCGATGCGGTGCCGGTGAGCTCGCTGCGCGATCCCCAGACGCTGGAGCAGCGCACCAAGCCGGGCAAGAAGAACTGGCTGATTACTTTGGGGGTCTGCACCCACCTCGGCTGCGTGCCGCTGGGTGCGGGCGAGGGCGAGAATCGCGGGCCGTTCGGCGGCTATTTCTGCCCGTGCCACGGCTCGGCCTATGATACGGCCGCGCGCATCCGCCAGGGGCCGGCGCCGCTCAACCTGCACGTTCCCGATTACACCTTCACGTCTGACACGACCGTCAAGGTCGGCTGAGGTAGCACGCACATGAGCTTTCCCTGGGCCAAGCACTATGAGCCTAAGCAGCCGCTGATGCGGTGGCTCGACGAGAAGCTGCCGTTGCCGCGCCTCGTCTACAATTCGATCGGCGCCGGCTATCCGGTGCCGCGCAACCTCAATTACTGGTGGAATTTCGGCGTGCTCGCCGGGGTGGCGCTGGTGTGCCAGATCATCACCGGCGTCGTGCTGGCGATGCATTATGCGCCGAACGCGCTGGTCGCCTTCGGTTCGACCGAGCATATCATGCGCGACGTCAACGGCGGCTGGTTCCTGCGCTATGCGCACGCCAACGGCGCCTCGATGTTCCTCTTCGTCGTCTATGTCCACATCGCCCGCGGGCTCTATTACGGCTCGTACAAGGCGCCGCGCGAGATGGTGTGGCTGCTGGGCGTGGTGATCTTCCTTCTCATGATGGCCCCCGCCTTCATGGGCTATGTGCTGCCGTGGGGCCAGATGAGCTTCTGGGGCGCGCAGGTCATCACCGGCTTCTTCTCGGCGATACCGGGCGTGGGCGAAACGATCCGCGTGTGGCTGCTGGGCGGTTTCGCGCCGGACAATGCCGCGCTCAACCGCTTCTTCTCGCTCCACTATCTGCTGCCGTTCGTGATCGCGGGTGTCATCATCCTGCACATCTGGGCGCTGCACATCCCCGGCTCGAACAATCCGACCGGTGTGGACGTGAAGGGCGAGCAGGATACCGTGCCGTTCCATCCTTATTACACCGCGAAGGACGGCGTCGGCGTCGGCGCATTCTTCCTGGTGTTCGCGCTCCTGGTGTTCTTCGCGCCGAACCTGCTCGGCCACCCGGACAATTATATCGAGGCGAACCCGCTCTCGACGCCGGCGCACATCGTGCCCGAATGGTATTTCCTGCCGTTCTACGCGATCCTGAAGTCGTTCACCTTCAACTTCCTGTGGATCCCGGCGAAGCTGTGGGGCGTGCTGGCGATGTTCGGCTCGATCCTGCTGCTGTTCTTCCTGCCGTGGCTGGATTCGTCGCCGGTGCGCTCGGCCAGCTATCGCCCGAAGTATCGCGTGTTCCTGGGCGTGCTGCTGCTCGACGTGCTGGTGCTCGGCTATGTCGGCGGGGCGGAGCCGATCGCCCGCAACGTGATCATGGGGCAGATCGCGTCGATGTATTACTTCGCGCACTTCCTGATCATCCTGCCGTGGATTTCGCGTTCGGAGCGTCCGCTCCCGCTGCCCACGTCGATCACCGAAGCGGTGCTGGCGAAGCATGGGGAAACCGCGCACGCCGAACCGGCGCTGGCGCACTGAGCCGAACGGGGGACTGATAAGACAATGGTTCGTACCATCGCACTCCTGATCGGCGCGGCGTTCGTGGCGGCCCTCGGCTTCGCGCTGTTCGGCACGATCAAGACCGCCATCACCGATCCGGCGCCCGAATCCGCCGAGCACGTGTTCCACGTTCACCCCGAGGATATCGGGCTGAAATCGGCGGGGCTGCTCGGCAAGTTCGATCTGCAGCAGGTCCAGCGCGGCTTCCAGGTCTACAAGGAAGTCTGCTCGGCGTGCCATTCGCTGAAGTACGTCCACTTCCGCGATCTCACCAAGATCGGCTATTCGGCCGGCCAGGTGAAGGCGATCGCCGAGGCCTGGGTGATCGAGCAGCCGACGATCAACCCGGAGACGGGCGAAGCGGCGACGCGCAAGAACGTGCCCGCCGATCCCTTCCCGTCGCCGTTTGCCAATGAGATCGCCGCGCGCGCCGCGAACAACAATGCGCTGCCGCCCGATCTGTCGCTGATCACCAAGGCGCGCGAGGACGGGTCGAACTACGTCCATGCGCTGCTGATGGGCTATCGCGATCAGCCGGCCGAACTGGTGAAGGATTTCCCCGGCTCGAAGACGCCGAAGGGTCTGCACTACAACCCGGCGTTCGCGAACCTCAACATCGCGATGCCGCCGCCGCTGACCCAGGACGGGCAGATCACCTACGCCGACGGCACCAAGGCGACCAAGGACCAGATGGCGCGCGACGTCGCCGCCTTCCTGACCTGGAGCGCCGAACCGAACCTCGAATCGCGCCACGGCGCGGGGCTGGCGACGGTGGTGTTCCTCGCGATCTTCCTGTTCCTCGTCTGGGGCGCCTATCAGAACGTGTGGCGCGACCAGAAGCATTGAGAATCGCGTTGCCCCTTCGCATGAAGGGGCGGGCAAACCGAGCGGCGGCCGCGGGACCAACCCCACGGCCGCCGCTTCGCGTTTGAGATGAGAGCGAGGCTTCTATCGTCCCGCCCCGGCGCAGGCCGGGGCCCAGTATCGGGCCGGTCGCAACTGGACCCCGGCCTGCGCCGGGGTGGAAAGACGGGCGATCGCGATTGTAGGCGGCATGATCTAGGACCGAAAGAATGGCGAACGACGATCTCAAGGCACTGATCCGCACGATCCCGGATTTCCCCAAGCCGGGCATCCAGTTTCGCGACATCACCACGCTCCTGCTGTCGCCCGCGGGGCTGGCGGCGTGCGTCGAGCGGATGGTCGCGGCGACCGACGGGCCGGTCGATCTGGTCGCGGGGATCGAGGCGCGCGGCTTTCTGTTCGCGGCGGCGCTGGCGGTGCCGCTCGAGGCCGGGGTGCTGCTGATCCGCAAGGACGGCAAATTGCCCGGCGCGACGATCGCCGAGGATTATGCGCTCGAATATGGCCAGGATCGCATCGCGATGCACGCCGATGCGCTCGCGCCGGGCGCGCGGGTGTTGCTGGTCGACGATCTCATCGCCACCGGGGGCACCGCGCGCGCCGCGATCCGGTTGCTGCGCAAGGCAGGGGCGGTGGTGACGCAGGCGCAGTTCCTCGTCGATCTGCCCGATCTCGGCGGCGCGGCGGCGTTGCGTGGCGACGGGCTGCGGGTCGACGCGCTGGTGGCGTTTCCGGGGCATTGAGGGGAGCGCCGCCAGATGCGGCGCTTTCTCTCTCCTTGGGCTCCCGTGAAGGCAGGGACACAAGAAGCGGGGCGAGGCAGATCAGTGGTGCGGGTTGTGCCCGTTGTGTCCGCCGTTTGCATGTCCGCCGCCGGAATGGCCGTCTCGGCGATGAGCGCCGCCGTGCTGGCCCCCGCTCGCGTGGCCGCGACCGGGGTTACCGACATGTGGGCGTGCAGCCGGGGAATGGCCTGCGTTCGGGCGACCGGCGTGCGCTCCATGGCCGAAATCACGCCAGTTCGGCCGCAGATCATGTGAGCGCGCGGGTGAGGTGCCGCCCGGGTGAGTGCGACGAGCGTCGATTCTATTCTGCCAATAGTGGCGCTGGTTGTCGTCCCAATGGTGCGCGCGGCGATGGCGATCCTAGACGTAAACCCCTGTGCCGGGGTAATAATAATTGCCGTACCAGCCCCAGTAAGGCGCGTATCCGCTATAATAACCCGATGCGTAGCCGGCTGAAATGCCGTCATGTCCGTAGCGTTCGGTGCACGCCGCTGCGGCAATGCTTGCGATGCCGATCAACGGCAGCACCGCGATATGCTTGCAATTCATTGCCACTCTCCCGCGCGGCATAAGGATTGTTATTTTGCCGACAATTTTTAATAGCGAGATTGCGCTTAAGCAGGGATGAACTCAGCGTTACAACGCGCGCCGCTGCTTCGCCGCGATGCTGAACGGGAGAGAAAGCGTCAATTCAGCACCGCTTAAGCCGAAAAGGCCCATAACCGCGGCATAGCGGATCGATGCGCGGCGCAATCTCCGCGCGCGACCCCGTGGGAGAAAAGCGATGAATCGCAAGCGCATCGCGCTGTTGGCGCTGATCGGTGCGGCGGGGTTGGGTGTCGCGGCCTGCAATGACGGCTATGGCTATAGCGGCGTCGCGGTCGGTTACGGCCCGAGCTATTATGACGGCTATGGCCCAGGCTATTGGGGCTGGTACGGCGATTATTATTATCCCGGCACCGGCATCTACGTCTACGACCGCTACCGCCGGTCGTATCGCTGGAACGACGACCAGCGTCGTTACTGGCAGGGCAGGGGCGACAGCTATTGGCGCGGTCGCCCCGGCGGCGGTGCGCCGGGCGTCCGCCCCGGCGGTCCGCGCCCTAATTGGCACGATTTCCGCGGCGGCCCGCGCGGCGGCGGCCACGGCGGGCGTCATCCGTAATTAAGGTCGGGTCGCGCCGCTGCCGGTCAGTACCGGCTTCCGGCGCGCGCTCGAAGGCGGACGGTCGGCAGCACCTCCTGCCGGCCGTCCGTCACCTCGATTCTCGCGCCTCAATTCTCATTGTCGGGCCGCGTGCGGATCAGCCCGTTCGAGACCATCGACATCACCGCGACGCCGTCCTGATTGAACACCGTCATGCGGCTCTTGAAGATCCCCATTTCGGGGCGGCTCTGCGAGCGACGCTTCTCGATCACCTCGGTCTCGCAGCGCAACGTGTCGCCGGGATAGACCGGCTTGAGCCAGCGCAATTCGTCCACCCCCGGCGATCCGAGCCCGGCCTGGCGGTGGTTCTTCAGATTCTCGACGACCATCGACATCACCATCGCGCAGGTATGCCAGCCGCTCGCCGAGAGCCGCTCGAAATGCGTCCCGGCCGCCGCCTCGTCGGAGAGGTGGAACGGTTGCGGATCATATTTCTGCGCGAAAGCGACCACTTCCTCGCGCGTCACCGGATAATTGCCGAAGCTCGATTTGGCCCCGACCGCGATATCCTCGAAATATTGCATCCGCTCCCTTTCGCTTATTGCCGCTTCAGCACCCCGCGGAACGGCGCGTCGTCGCCGTCCAGCCCGGTGCCGGCGGGCAGCCCGATGAGATCGCGCAATAAGGGCGCGACATCAACATTGTCGAATATCGGCAATGTCTTGCCCCGCGCGAACGCCGGGCCATTGGCGATGAACAAAGCGCGCATATCGGCCTGTTCATTGTCATAGCCGTGCTCGCCGCGGGTGAAGGGCTTGGCGGGCGCGGTCTTCATCGTCACCCAGCCGTCCTCGGCGAGACAGAAATAGGGCGGGACGCGGACGTTGGCGCCATAATGGAGACGCGCGGGAATCTCCGCCTTGCGCCAGCATTGCAGATGGGCGTGCGGCTTGAGCAATGTCGCCTCCACCGCCTGCTCGTGGCCCGCAACCGGGACGAAGCTGGCATAAGGCCCCGATTCGATGATCCGCGCGTCGGCCGGGCCGATCAGCTGGTCGAGCGCGATCACGCGATTGTTGCTGGTTTCGGCCATGCCGTGATCGGCGACGATCACCAGATTGGCGGGCTGACCCAGCTCGGCGAGCCCCGCGACGAGATCGCCGATCGCGCGATCGACCTCGCCCACCGCCGCGGTCACCTTGTCGCTCGCGGGGCCATATTCGTGCCCGGCGGTGTCCACGGTATCGAAATAGAGCGTCACGAACCCCGGTCGCGTCGCGGCGGGGCGGCGCAACCAGTCGATCACCGCGCGGACGCGATTCTCGTCGGGCATTTGCTGGGTGAATTGCTGCCAGTCGGTCGGGCGGGTGCCGCCGACGACCTTATACGGCCACGCGCTCCCCCGCGTCCCGCCCCAGCCGACCGCAGAGCCGGGCCAGAACATCGCCGCGGTGTGGATGCCGGCCTTTTCCGCGGTCACCCAGATCGGCTCGGCAGTGTTCCACCAGAACGGGTCGTCATTGGCCATCGTGAACAATTCGCCGGGGCGGGCGGGGTCTTCCATATTATTGGCGACGATGCCGTGGCGATCGGGGCGCAGCCCGGTGACCAATGTCCAGTGATTGGGAAAGGTCTTCGACGGGAAGGACGGCCGCATCGCCGCCGACACCCCGCCCGCGGCGAGCCGCGACAGGTTCGGGCTGGCGCCGCGATCGAGATAATCGGGGCGGAAGCCGTCGATCGAGACGAGGATGGTGACCGGCGCGCGCCGCTCCGCCGCCGGTTGCGCGGCAGCGACGGGAGCGGGCGTGGGGGCTGTGGCGCAGCCGCCAAGGGCCACGAGCGCGGCGAGCGCGAGCAAACGAACGATCATAATGAAGCGCTTACGCCCGACAGATGACAGGCGGAAGGCGGAAATCGCGGCGTACCCGAGACGCGCGCTTAAAGCGTTACGGTCCACCCCCCGTTCGCCCTGAGCTTGTCGAAGGGCGTCCTGCCGTTCG
>JAFIGU010000042.1 GCA_017849555.1 Sphingomonas sp.
CATATCCCAGGTACGCTGCTCTAAAGCGAAGCCTCCGCGAACGAGGGAAGGGCGCTTGTCGCGCCGATGCTCTTTCGATAGGCGGCCGCATCCCAGCAGGTTGAAGATTCGATGAAGCGTCTCGCGGTCTATTGCGGTTCGGCCACGCCGGCCGATCCGGTCTATCTCGAAACCGCGCGCGCGGTGGGACGTGAGCTCGCGACGCGCGGGATCGGCGTCGTCTATGGCGGCGGGCGGCTCGGGCTGATGGGCGCGGTGGCGGATGCGGCGCTGGCGGCGGGTGGCGAGGTGATCGGGGTGATCCCCCAGGCTCTGGTCGATGCCGAGGTCGCGCATCGCGGGCTGACCGAGCTCCACGTCGTCCCCGGGATGCACGAGCGCAAGAAGGCGTTCACCGACCTTGCCGACGGCTTCGTGACGATCCCCGGCGGTACGGGGACGATGGACGAATTGTGGGAGGCGTTGTCCTGGGCGCAGCTCGGCTATCACAGCGATCCCGTCGGGCTGCTCAATACCCAGGGCTATTATGACGATCTCGTCGCTTTCTGGGAGAAGATGGCGACGGTCGGTTTCCTGCGCCCGCAGCATCGCGACCTGCTGATCGTTGCCGAAACGCTCGACGTGCTGATCGACCGGATGGCGGCGCATGTCCCGACCCAGCCGATCGTGCGGATGAAGGCGGCGGACCTCTAAGTCGCGGGGATCGAGGCGGTGGAATAAGGCGACAGCACGCGCCAGCCGAGCGTGGTGTAGAGCGCCCGGCCCTCCTCGGTCGCGACGAGCAGTTCGGGGGTTTCCTGGCGCCGTTTCGCACGATGCAGCGCCGCCATGACCGCGCCACCGAGCCCGCGGCGGCGATGCGCCGGTGCGGTCTCGATGCGATCGTAGATAAAGGCTTCGGCGGTCTCCGCGGCATAGCCCCTCGCCGCCGGCGTGCCGTCCGCGGCGGTGATCCGCACCTGGGTCACTGCGCCCCGCCGCTCGACCGCGATCTCATAACCCGGCGCCGGCGTCTGGTTGGGCGGCGCAGCGTTCGCGATCATGAAATAGCCCGGCGGGTGGATCTGCCAGCCGGGGGGCAAAGCGGCGTGGAGCACCTCGGGCGTCGCGCATAATTTGAGGAAATGTCGCGGGGCGTGGATCGCGCGGGCGAGCGATTCGAGCCCGGGTCCGGCGTGTGCGAACACCCAGCGCGCGGTTTCGGTGTCGGAGCGGGTGTCGACGCGATAGCCGCCGTGGCTGGCGACCGGCAGCGGCACGCCGCGCGCGATCGAGCGCGCCGCCAGCCAGGCGAACAGCGCAGGATCGAGCGCGGCAGGATCGGTCACTCCTCCATCCGCGCGCGGCCGCGCTGCACGGTGGCGAAGTGACCGATGTTTGCCCTGGGGCTGCGGGTGCGGATCGAGTCGACGAACAGCCACTCGTTGGTCGCGCGATCGGGGGTGATCGTCAGCGCCATATAGCCGCGCCGGCTGGTGTCGCACCATTTGAGCTCGCTATTCGCCGCGACCAGCCCGCGCGCCACCGTCGCCGGGGCGGCGGCGAAGGCGGTCTCGTAACCCGGCGAGGTCACCGCATGTCCGGCGAACTCGACCCCGACGCCCGCGCCGTCCTGCGCCAGATCGAACGCCCAGGCATTGTGGCTGTCGCCCGAGATCAGAATGAGGTTCGCCGCCGCGGCGCGCGCGCTGTCGAGGAAGCGCCGCCGCGCCGCGGGATAGCCGCCCCAGCTGTCGAAATTGGACGGCATGCCGAGCTTGGCGGCGGCGATCCCCGCTTTGACATAGGCCGCCGCGCCGCTGTTGCCGGGCTTCAGCCAGCCGGTGGATTCGGACGGGCTGCGCAGCTCGCCCATCACCGTGCCGAAGCCGACCACCTGCCAGCGCTTCCCCGCCCTGACCGAGGCGCGCAAGCCATGCGCCAGCCACGCCTCCTGCTGGCTGCCGAGCATCGTGACGGCCGGGTCCTGCCAGTCGCGATCGCGGAACGCGGTCAGCGCGGCAGCGACATCCGGCGCCTTGATGAATTCCTCCATCTCGCGCTGGCGGGTGCGCGCGAGCAGCCGCGATTCGGTGCGGTAGAGCGTGGCGAGCATGCCGATGTCATAGGCCTTCCACGGCTCGTCGGAGACCGGCATCCATTCGCGATAGGCCTGGATCGCGGCGGCGCGGCGGTCGTTCCACTCGCCCTCTTTCGCCGGATCGTGGTTTTCCGCGCCGCCTTCCCAGCTGTCGTTGGCGCTTTCGTGATCGTCCCATTGCGCGATCATCGGCAGCCGCGCGTGGAGCGCCTGCAGATCGGGGTCGGCGCGATAGCTGGCGTAGCGCAGCCGATAATCGGCGAGATGGATGATCTCCCCCGCCGGCTGCGGCACGCGGCCTACCACCGCCTCGGCGGACGAGGGATAATAAGCCGCGCCATATTCGTAGAAATAGTCGCCGAGATGGACCCACAGGTCGAGATCGTCGCGCGCCGCGGCATGGCCGTAAGCGTTGAACCAGCCGAAGCCGAGGTTCGAGCAGGAGAAGATCGCCGCGCGAAATTGCGTCGCGGCATCGTCGGGCAAGGTCCGGGTGGTCCCGACCGGGGAGAAGCTGCCGTCGGGGGCGACGAAGCGATAGTGATAGGTCCGCCCCGGCTTCAATCCGGTGACCGTGATCTTCGCGGTCCAGTCGCGCCACGGGCCGGTGATCTGCGCGCCGCCGGCGGCGATTCGCGCGAAATCGCCGCTTTCGGCGAGCTCGACGCGCAATTCGGCGGTGTCGCCGCGTGTCGGCACGTAACGGGTCCACAGCAGGATTTCGTCCGGCCCCGGCTCGCCCGACGCAACCGAATGGGTAAAGCCCCGCGCCGCCAGCACATTCTGCGCGCCGGCGAACCCGGGAAGCGCGAACGCGCCGAGCCCCAGCGTCCCGGTTGCGAGCAGTGAACGGCGCGAAATGTCGATCATCTTGATCCCCCCTTGCATGGCGTGACGAACGCCATCTTCGCGTCGGATCGTGACAGATACGTGGCGTCTCGGATAGGCGCGCAGGCAATGACCCGCGCCCTGCTCGATCGCCACCGCGTGCTGCTGTTCCTGATCGTCGCGATCGCGGCGCGCGCGGCGACGTTCGGCGACCCGATCGTCCATGTCGACGAGGATTTCTATTTCGCCGCCGCGCACGCGATGTGGCGCGGCGCGATCCCCTATCTCGACGTGTGGGACAGGAAGCCGGCCGGGCTGTTCCTGCTCTATATGCCCCCCGCGGCGCTGCCCTTCTGGTGGGGGATCTGGGCCTATCAGGCGATGGCGCTGGCGGCGGTGGTGGCGACCGCGGCGATCGTCGCGCGCTTCGCCGCGCGCGCGGGCTGGGCGGCGGGGGCGACGCTCGCCGGGGTCGCCTATATCCTGTGGATCGACATCGCGCAGGGCGCGGGCGGGCAATCGCCGATATTCTACAATCTCCCGATGGCCGCCGCCGCGCTGCTGATCGCCACCAACGCCGCGCGGCGGTGGCGGCGCGATGCGGCGGCGATGCTGCTGGTCGGCGTGGCGCTGACGATCAAGACCTCGGGGGTGTTCGAGGGCGCGTTCTTCGGCCTGTGGATCGTCGCGCGCGACTGGCGCGCGGGGGAGGGCGCGGCGCGGGTCGCAGCGCGCGCCGCCGGTCTCGCCGCGCTCGCCTTCGCGCCGACCGCGGCGATCGCGGCTTATTATGGCGCGATCGGGGCGATCGATGCATTCCTCTACGCCAATGTCCGGTCGATCCTCGAACGGCATGACGATCCGCCGCTCGAACGCTGGGGCAATCTCGCCCAGCTCGTGCTGTATCTCGCGCCGCTCGTCGCGATGGGGGTCGCCTCGCGCGGCCGGGCCGCGGGCGGCGACGCGGTATTGCGGCGCTTTGCGGCGTGCTGGCTGGCGGTCGCGCTGGCGGGCATTTTGCTGATCGGCGGCTGGTACGAACATTATGCGCTGCCGGCGATGGTGCCGGGGGCGATCTGCGCGGCGGGCTTCCTCGGCGCGCGCCGCCGCGCCGCGCTGGCGATCCTCGGCGTCGTCGCGCTGATCGGCACCGGGATGACGGTCGCGGGGCGCATCGCGCACGGTGGGCCGGCGCAATTCGCCGCGCTGGCGAAGGCGGTCGGTCCGGGGCCGGGCTGCCTGTGGGTCTATTCGGGCGATACCAAGCTCTATGCGATCATCGATCGCTGCCGGCTGAGCCGCTATATGTTCCCGAGCCATCTCTATCGAACGCGCGAGGCGGGGGCGGTCGGGGTCGACCAGGCCAGTGAGGTGCGGCGCATCCTCTCGCTGCGCCCGACGACGGTGGTGATGCGCCCGCCGTCGATCGGCGAGCGCCCCGAGATCCGCGCGATCGTTTCCGCCGCAATGGCGCGCGACTATCGCCTCGCTCATGCCATGCCGCTGGGGAAAGAAGTGATTTCGGTTTATGAGCTTAAGACCGTCCGAAATGCCCCGCCGGGGCATTTCCCAGAAGGACGCTGATGATGAAGCGATTGCTTGCCTCGATCCACGACGTCGGCCCGCGGTTCGAACGCGAGGTGGAGACCTTGCTCGACCGGCTTTCAGGCCATCTCGGCGGCCCGCGGCTGGCGATGCTGGTCGTCCCCGATCATTGGGGCGAGGCGCCGCTGACCCCCGGCACCCCATTCGCGACGCGGCTGCGCGGCTGGGCCGATGCCGGGATCGAGATGTTCGTCCACGGCTGGTTCCACCGCGACACCACCGAGCATCACGGGATCGCCGCGCTCAAGGCCAGGCATATGACCGCGAGCGAGGGCGAGTTCCTCGGGCTCGATCATGCCGTGGCGCTCGATCGCATGACGCGCGGCAAGGCGCTGGTGGAGGATATCATCGGCCGCCCCGCGGCGGGGTTCGTCGCGCCGGCGTGGCTCTATTCGGACGGCGCGATGCAGGCGCTGGGCGAGGCGGGGTTCGCGCTCGCCGAGAATCACGGCCGGGTGTGGGCGCCGAACGCGGGGGATCGCGTGCTGACGCGCGGCCCGGTGATCACCTGGGCGAGCCGCACCAACGGACGCCAGCTCAGCTCGCTCGCCGCATCGGCGGTGCTGCGCCGCCTGCTCCAGCCGGCGAAGGTGGTGCGGGTCGCGGTGCATCCCGGCGACGCGCATGTCCCGCGGCTGCTGGAGAGCATCGACCGCACCTTCCGCGCCTTCACGCGCGGCGAGCGGGTGCCGTCGCGTTACGCCGATCTGGCGCGCTGAACCGCGCTGCGGCGCTCGATCTGCTCGGCATAATAATCGACCAGGGCCTGGGCGTGCTGGCGATCGTCGATCACCTGCTCCGCCGCCACCGCCGCCGCGCGGCGCAATAGCCGCCGGTCGCGCGCGGCGAGCCGCAGGATCGCCGCGGCGCACGCCTTGGTATCGCCCGCGGGATAGGTTTCGGCATATTCGGGGCGCGCCACCGCCGCCGCGCCGCCCTCGTCGGGAACGATCAGCGGCGCGCCCGAGGCGAGCGCCTCCGACACGACCAGCCCGAAGGTCTCGATCTCGCAGCCGTGGATGCACGCATCGGCGCTGGCCATGATGCTGGCGAGCCGCTCGCGATCGTAGACCGGCTTGAACAGCCGGATATGCGGGCTGCCCGCCGCGCGCCGTTCGAGCGCGGGGGTCTGCCCGCCGTGGCCGATCAGGATCAGCCCGACGGGAACATGCGCGCCGGCGCGCTCGACCGCGTCGATGATCATGTCCCAGCGCTTTTCACGGTGGTGGCGGCCGATGCCGAACAGCAGCAGCCCGTCCTCGGGCAGATCGCATTGCGCGAGCAACGCGCGGCGCAGATTCTCATCGCGGAAGCGCGGCGAGAAATGCTGGCGCTCGATCCCCAGCGGGAAGGCGGCGTCGATCCTCAGGCCACGCGCGGTGAGCCGTTCCTGGAGCGCCGGGCCGTTGGTCAGCACGCAATCGTATTTTTCCAGGAACCGCGACATATAGCGCGTGTACCAGGAGAAAGCGCGCTCGACCTTCTCCGCGCTCGCCACGCCCTCGAACCAGCGCTGGGCGTAGGCGGCCATATTGTCGTTGTGCATGAAATAGGATTTGAGCGCGCGGCCCTGCCAGTCGCCGACGAACCACGCCGGCTTCCACGGGCTGCAATTCTCCACCACGTCCGGGTCGTAGTGATCGAGCAACGCGGTGATCGCGTCGCGATCCCAGAACAGCCCGTAATTCTTGTCGAACGGGATCGGCGGCGATTTGACGTAATGGACGCGGCCGCCGCCGGGGCGATCCTCGATCCGCTCCTCCTTGCCGCAGGCGAGCACGATCAGCTCGTGCCCCAGATCGGCCATGATCCCGATCTTGCGGTCGATATAGGTGCGCACGCCCCCTCCGGTGGGCGAGTAGATCTCGTTGACGTCGACGATGCGCATATCAGTTTCCGATCGAAAATGCGGTTTGACCGCATCGCGCGACACCCGCCCCGGTTCTCACTCCTCCCCCGGAGGGGGACCGTTGCGCAGCAACGGTGGAGGGGTAGTCGCCGCGGGCGGTGTCGCCTGTGGCGTCCACCCCTCCACCAGCCTTCGGCTGGTCCCCCTCCCCTTCCAGGGGAGGAATAGGGAGCGGGCCGATGCCGCGTGAGGTGACCCGAAGGGGCATCACCAGACTCAACGCCCCACCGGGCCGAAGGCGGGGGGGAAGCCGTGGAGATATTGCGTGCGGATCAGCACGGTCGCGACGCCGGTGCCGACGTTGACCATCGCGTTGGATAGCTTGGGCTTCGAACGGCCGAGCTTCTGGTTACCCGGCACGCCGACCCCGTCGGACCAGAAATTGAACTTGTTCTTCCCGTCGCGATCGTGGGTGAACAGGATCGCATAGGTGCCGGGATGCGGCACGCGCATGCACATCACCACCGGGCCGTTTCGCGGCGTCGGCACCCAGATGCGGCGGAACAATTTGCCCTCTTTCTTGAGGTCGCGGTCGTCGCGCAGGAAATCGTCCTCGTTCGCCGGGTAAAGCTCCAGCTTCAGCGATCCGACGCGATCCTTCATGCCGACGACCTCGACGCGGATGCTGGGGCCGTTGATGCAGGCGTCGGTCTCGCCGACCGGCTGCGCGGCGGCGGCGAGCGGCGCGACGAGGGCGGCGAGCGCCGCGACGAGGGCGGCGAGCGCCGCGGAGAGGATCAGGCGGCGGCGTGCCATTCGCGGGCCTTTGCGATGGCGCTCCCGGCGCTGATGACAGCGATGAGAACGACGTGGACGAGCAGGGTGAGCGCCGCGGTGAACGCGATCATCTCGGAAAGCGCGCGATCCTGGCCGACGATCAGGATCGCGAAATTGGCGAAGAGCAGATCCTTGTTGGGCAGGAAGGGAAGGCGCGAGACGAGCAGCCGCCCGGCGGACAGGAACAGCCACATGCCGACCGAAACCCCCGGCATCGCGAAATGCCAGCAGAGCGCGAGCAGGATCGAGGTGAGCACGATGCGCGCAGCGTGGATGTTGAAGATCATCCACAATTCGCGGCGCGGCAGCGAGAAGACGCGCTTGGAGAGCGCGACGATCGTCACCGAGATCAGCAGCGTGAGCCCCGCGGACCACATCACCGTGTGGAGCAGCTGCGCCGGGATGAGCTGATAGCCGAGCGGCAGCGCGATCGCGCAGAGCAGGATCGTCGCGCCGTTGCCGGCGATGCCCGACAGGATGCTGACGTCCTTCACCGCGCCGAACGGCGCCGCGACCATATGCGCGCGCTCGCGCGCCCAGGCGTAGAAATAGGCCTCGCCCGAATAGCCGAGCACGACGTCGTTCGCGATCCGCTTCTTGTTGAGCGCGATGAACCCGCCCAGCCAGGGAATCCGCCAGAGATAGCGGAAGATCAGCAGGTCGCCGATCGGATAGGTGACGTAGAGCAGGGCGAAGCACAGGTAGAACCACGGGCTCGCCGGCACCGCGCGGTTGAGCCCGGCAAGCCCCGCGCTCAGCAATTCGTGGCCGAGGCCGGCGATCATCGCCAGCGTCACCATCGCGCCGAGGATCATCGGCCAGCGGCGCTTGATCGTCTCGACCGGCTCCAGGCCGGCGAGCTCGACGACCGGATCGGGCGCAACTGTAGTGGCGGGCATGTCGGGGGGTGCTCCGGGGGGCAAAGCAGTCTTTCTTATCTCGCCCTATTCCGGGCGAATGTCTCATTTACGACTGATTGTGGATTCTTGTGGGCGGATTTGGGCTGTTGCATGGCAGTGTGCAAGATGGACCGCGTGAAACACATTTTCACTTACGCCGAATCGCTCGATGGCGGGGGCGTCGAGCGTGCGCAGCTTCGGCTGGCGCGCGGCTGGCTGGCGGCGGGGCGGCGGGTGACGCTGGCGGTCGGCTGTATCGACGGGCCGCTCGCCGCCGAGATTCCTGACGGGCTGGAGATCGTGCGGCTGGGCGGCACGACCTTCTCCGCTCTGTTCCGCGTTCCTGCTATCATACGGGAAACGCAGCCGGATATCATCTTCTGCCCCGGCTCATATTATACCAGCATCGCCTTGTGGACGCGGCTCAGGCTCGGGCGATCCTGCCCGCCGATCGTCAGCAAGGTTTCCAATGCGATGCGGCGCGGCGATCATCGGGCGCTGCTCGCGGCGGGGCATGCGGCGTGGCTGCGGCTGCACCCGCGCTTTCTTGACCGAATCGTGGCGATGACCGACGCGAGCGCACGAGACGTGCTCGAAACGACGCGAATCGATCCGTCGCGCTGCGCGACGATCGCCAATCCGCCGGCCTTGCCGCTGCCGGGGGCGACGATCGAGGGGCTGCCGCCGCGCTATATCCTCGGCGTCGGGCGGCTGGTGCGGCAGAAGAGATGGGATCGCCTGCTCGACGCGATTCCGCGGCTTGCCGAGCGACTGCCGCTGGTCATCCTGGGCGAGGGCGATCAGCGCGCCGCGATCGAGGCACGCGCTGCCGCTCTGGGGATCGATGTGCGGCTGCTCGGCCATTCGCCCGATCCGCTGCTGGCGATGCGCTCGGCCGCGGTGCTCGCGCTGACCTCCGATTTCGAGGGCGTCCCCGGGGTGCTGCGCGAGGCGCTGTCGGTCGGGACGCCGGTCGTCACCACCGATTCGTCGCCGGCGGTGTGGGAAATCGTCACCTCCGCCGCGCTGGGCACGGTGGTGTCGACCGACGATGCCGACGGGCTGGTCAAGGCGCTCGACTGGTGGCTGATGCCCGATGCCGCGCGCCCCGCGCCGGTGCCGCCGCCGGGGGCGGATTCGGCCGAGCGCTATCTCGCGCTGTTCGATTCGGTGCTGTCGGGCGCGCCGGTGCCGGTGTGGCATCCGGGGGCGGCCGAGCCGCATCTCGTGCCGCTCCCCACCGTCGAGCCGGCGGCGGCGTCGCCGACGTCAATCCGCTGATTCGACCTTTTCGGAGCGGCGTTCCATCGCGGTCTTGATCAAGGCGGTCATCGGATCGGCCAGTGCGAGCCCGAGGATGCCGAACAAGGCGCTCGCCAGGATCTGCGCGCCGAGCGTCAGCGCGGGCGGCAGATCGACCGCGCGCTTGGCGACCGTCGGGATCACGACATAGCCGTCGAACAATTGCACCGCGGCATAGACGCCGATCGCGGCATAGCCGGTATGCGTCCCCGCCGAGAAACCCACCGCGATCGTCAGCGCGCCCGAGACCAGCGCGCCGATATTGGGGATGAAGGCGAGCAGGCCGGTGAGGATGCCGAGGATCAGCGCCATCGGCACCCCGGCGATCGCCAGCGCGGTGCCGACGAACACCCCCTCCGCCGCCATCCCGACCAGCCGCCCGGCGAGCAGCCGCCGCAATGTCTTGCCCATCGCCTCGACGGTGAGCGCGAATTCCTGGCGGTTGTCTTCGGGCACCATCCATTGCAGCCCGCGGTCATAGACCCGGGGGTCCATCGCGACGAACAGCCCGATCACCAGGATCATGAACATCGTGGTGAGCGCGCCGAACGCGGTGCCGACCCAGGAGGTGAGCCGGCCGACCGACGACAAGGCCTCGCGCGCCAGCCCGCCGAGATCCTTGACCCCCGGGAGCAGCCCCTGCGCCGAAAGCCAGGTCGCGAGCCGCATCGCCTGCACCTCGATCGTCGAGCGCAATTGCAGCACCTGATCGGTGATCTGCATCCCCGCGATATAGAAGGTCGCGACGAGGAACGAGATCGTCAGCAGGCAGACGATCAGCA
Organism: Sphingomonas sp.; assembly: GCA_017849555.1. Lineage (GTDB taxonomy): Bacteria > Pseudomonadota > Alphaproteobacteria > Sphingomonadales > Sphingomonadaceae > Sphingomonas > Sphingomonas lycopersici. The sequence continues at coordinate 10,183 of JAFIGU010000042.1, forward strand.
ACCGCCAGCCGCGCGGGATCGGCAACACCCGGCCGAGCAGCCGCACCCCGCCGTCGAGCAGGGCGGCGAAGACCAGCCCGGCGAAGATGATCAGCAATGGCTGGACGAGCAGCACGACCAGCACGATCGCCGAGGCCATCCCCAGCCATACCGCGGCGCGCTTGATCTCGCGCCGGGTTTCGGGGTTGCGGATCTCGTTCGGGCTCGCGCCCTCGAGGATCTGCAACCGCCGCTCGGTCATTGCGCCTGTTCCGGGTGGAGCGAGGTGCCCGCGCGGCCGCTGCGCAGCGAATGCCACCAGCTCAGCGGGTTGAGCGAGGCCGATCCGTCGACCGAGAAAGTGATGAATTCGGCGCGACCGCCGAGATTCTCCCACGGCACCGGCCCGCCGAGCCCCTTTTCATAGCCGCCGAGCGCGAAGCGGCTGTCGGCCGAGCGATCGCGATTGTCGCCCATCAGGAAGACATGGCTGGCGGGAATCGTGATCGGATTGCCCGCGTGATAATAATCGCCGGGGCTGTCGGGCTCGAGATCGACCGTGTCGTAGCGGCGCCCGTTGGGGAGGGTTTCGGTGACGATCGGCAGCCGGCACACCGTCCTGCCGCCGGCCAGCGTCACGCGCGCGCCGGGATATTGCAGCGGGTCGCAGGTGGCGTTGGCGTCGACCGGCAGGTCGCGATAGTGCATCGCGCCGCGCGCGATCGGCTTGCCGTTGAGGATCACCACCCCGCCGCGCACCTCGAGCGTATCGCCGGGGAGCCCGATCACGCGCTTGATATAGTCGCTCGACTGGCCCGGCGGGGTGACGATCACCACGTCGCCGCGCTCGGGCAGCTTGCCCCACAGACGCCCCTTGATGAACGGCAGCTCGACCGACCAGCTGTCCTCGGGCTTGTGGAGCACGAGGCTGTTGAAGATCGCGACCGGATTGGGGATCGTCGGCGAGACGAACGACCAGCCGTAAGCATATTTGGAAACGACCAGCCGATCGCCCACCTCCAGCCCCGGCAGCATGGATTCGCTCGGGATATAGAAGGGCTTGGCGATGAAGCTGTGGAAGCCGAGCACCGCGACGATCAGCCAGAACATGCCGCGCAGCTCGCCCCACCAGTCGATGCCACGACGTTCGGGGGTTTCCTGTGCGGCCGGCGGTTCGCCCGTCAATGCCAGCTCCTCGGCCATATGGTCACTCATTGAGGTATCGCTTCGATGATCACGAAGGCCTGCGCCCAAGGGTGATCGTCGGTGAGAGTCAAGTGGATGCGCGCGACGTGCCCCTCGGGGATCATCGCGTCAAGCCTCGCCTTGGCGCCGCCGGCCAGCGCCAGCGTCGGCGCGCCCGAGGGGGCGTTGACCACCCCGATGTCCTTCATGAACACCCCGCGCTTGAACCCGGTGCCGACCGCCTTGGAAAAGGCCTCCTTGGCGGCGAAGCGCTTGGCATAGGTGCCCGCGCGGGTGAACGGCCGCCGCGCCGCCTTGGCGCGCTCGATATCGGTGAAGACGCGCGCCTCGAAACGCTCGCCAAACCGGTCGAGCGAGGCCTGGATCCGCTCGATATTGCACAGATCGGAGCCGAGCCCGACGATCACCGCGCGAGATCCATCAGCTCGCGCATCCGCCGCACCGCCGGCTCCAGCCCGACGAAGATCGCCTCGCCGATCAGGAAGTGGCCGATGTTGAGCTCGCGCACCTGCGGGATCGCGGCGACCGGGGCGACATTGTCATAGGTCAGCCCGTGGCCGGCATGGACCTCGATCCCGTTCTTCGCCGCCAGCGCGGCAGCGTCGGCGAGGTGGCGAAGCTCGGCGGCGCGCGCGTCGCCGGTCAGTTCCGCATAGCGCCCGGTGTGCAATTCGACCACCGGCGCGCCGAGCCGCACCGCCGCCTCGATCTGGCGCGGATCGGGCTCGATGAACAGGGAGACGCGGATATTGGCCGCGCCCAGCGCGCCGACCATCGGGGCGAGGTGATTATGTTGCCCCGCGGCGTCGAGCCCGCCCTCGGTGGTGCGTTCGGCGCGCTTCTCGGGGACGATGCACGCGGCGTGCGGGCGGTGGTTGAGCGCGATCGCCAGCATTTCCTCGGTCGCCGCCATTTCGAGGTTGAGCGGGATCGACAGTTCGTTCGACAGCCGCGCGATATCGCCGTCGGTGATGTGGCGGCGGTCCTCGCGCAGATGCGCGGTGATCCCGTCCGCCCCCGCCGCCGCCGCGAGCAATGCCGCGCGCACCGGATCGGGGGTATCGCCGCCGCGCGCGTTGCGGACGGTCGCGACATGATCGATGTTGACGCCGAGGCGCAGCGCGTGCGTCACGCCGCCGCCCTGCTGCCCGGCTTGATCGCGGGGATCGCGGCGAGCGCGGGAGGCAGCGCATCGGCCTCATAGGTCGGCACGTCGAGCCTGATCAGCGGGAAGAAGGGGATTCCGAGATCGGCGGTGCCGTTCGAGCGATCGACCAGCGACGCGCCCGCGATCACCTTGCCCCCCGCCGCCTCGATCGCCTTGATCGCCTCGCGGCTGGAGAGGCCGGTGGTGACGACATCCTCCATCATCAGCACTTCCTGCCCCGGTTCGAGGCGAAAGCCGCGGCGCAGCTCGAAGGTGCCGGCCGGGCGCTCGACGAACATCGCCTCCACCCCCAGCGCGCGCGCCATCTCATGCCCGGCGATCACCCCGCCCATCGCGGGCGAGACGACCGCGGTGATCCGCGCGCGCAGCTCGGCCGGGATCCGCGCGGCGAGCGCCTCGCTGAGCCGGGCGCCGCGGCGCGGGTCCATCAACACCCGCGCGCATTGCAGGTAACGCGGGGAGCGCAGGCCGGAGGAGAGGATGAAATGGCCTTCGAGCAGCGCATCGGCAGCGCGAAACTCGGCCAGCACCTCATCGTCGGTCATGCTTGTCCCTTCAGCGTAATTTGCCCCCGCGAGATACGGACCGAAGGCCCCCTGCGCAACGTCGGCCGGCAAAAATGCCCGTTGCGGCTTGAGGAGGCGGGAACGCGTGCGTATAGCGCGGGCGGATTGGACGGAATCTGCGCCGCGTGGGCGGCTGTGGGGCCACGACTGGCAGGGGTGATAACGAGACGATGAGAATCGCGTTCAAAGGATTGGCACTGGCGGCGAGCCTCGCGCTCGCCGGGCTGATGCCCGCTGCGGCGCAGGCGCCCGCGAAACAGGAAGCGCCCGTCGCCGCCGCTGCTGCGGCCCCGGCGGCGAATGCCGCGGCGCCCGCCGCAACCGCCGCGAAGCCGGCCTCGCCCGAACTGGCGATGGACGGCGCGCCGGCGATGACGGTCAAGCCGATGCTCGGCCAGCCGACCGACGGGCTGATGACGATCCAGCCGCAGGTGACCGCGAACGGCCGCCGCGCGCACAGCTTTCACGATCACATCCTGCTGCCGCTGATCACCGCGATCTCGCTGTTCGTCCTCGCGCTCTTGATCTGGGTGGTGATCCGCTATCGCCGCGCCGCCAATCCGGTGCCGTCGAAGACCAGCCACAATACCGCGATCGAGATCGTCTGGACGCTCGTCCCGGTGCTGATCCTCGTCGCGGTGGCGGTGCCCTCGATCGGGCTGCTCAACGCGCAGTACAAGCCCGCGCCGGCCAATGCCGTGACGCTCAAGGCGATCGGCAACCAATGGTATTGGAGCTACCAATATCCGGATAACGGCGGGATCGAGATCACCGCCAATCTGCTCAAGGAAAAGGATCAGGTCGCGGCGGGCGAACGCTATCGCACCGATGCCGACGGCCCGCGCCTGCTCGCCACCGACAATCGCATCGTGCTGCCGGTCGGCGTGCCGATCCGCCTGATCACCACCGCCAACGACGTGATCCACAGCTGGGCCGTCCCCGCGTTCTGGATCAAGCTCGACGCGGTGCCGGGGCGCCTCAACGAGACGAGCTTCACGATCGAGAAGCCGGGCCTGTACTTCGGCCAGTGCTCCGAACTGTGCGGCGCGCGCCACGGCTATATGCCGATCGCGGTGGAAGCCGTGCCGCCGGCCGAATTCGCCGCCTGGGTGAAGGCCAAGGGCGGCTCGATGCCGGGCGAGGCCAAGCCCGCCGCGGCCGCGCCGGCCGCTGCCGCCGCGCCCGCCGCCGCGCCGGCCGCCAACGCCGCTGCTCCTACCAACACCGCTGAAGCGGCGCCCGCGAATGCGGCCACCGCCGAAGCAGCGACCGGACGCTGAGCCATGACTGATACCGCGATCCAACCTTCGGCGTTCGAGGCGCATCACGCGCACGACCATCATCACGATGCCGATCACAAGCCGGGCTTCTTCGCCCGCTGGTTCATGTCCACCAACCACAAGGACATCGGCACGCTCTATCTGATCTTCGCGATCTGCGCCGGCATCATCGGCGGCGCGATCTCGGGGCTGATGCGCGCCGAGCTGATGCATCCCGGGATCCAGTATCTCCAGGGCTGGGCGGCGCATCTCCACGGCGGCGAGGCGAGCCTCGACGAATCGCTCCACCTGTGGAACGTGATGGTCACCGCGCACGGGCTGATCATGGTGTTCTTCATGGTCATGCCGGCGATGATCGGCGGGTTCGGCAACTGGTTCGTCCCGATCATGATCGGCGCGCCGGACATGGCCTTCCCGCGGATGAACAACATCTCGTTCTGGCTGCTGATCCCGGCGTTCACGCTGCTCCTCGCCTCGCCCTTCTTCGGCGGCGCGGGCAATGGCTGGACGCTCTATGCCCCGCTCTCCACTTATGGCGAGCCAGGGCCATCGACCGATATGGCGATCCTCTCGCTCCACCTTGCGGGCGCATCGTCGATCCTCGGCGCGATCAACTTCATCACGACGATCTTCAACATGCGCGCCCCGGGCATGACGCTGCACAAGATGCCGCTGTTCGTGTGGTCGGTGCTGGTCACCGCCTTCCTGCTGCTGCTCGCGCTGCCGGTGCTTGCCGCGGCGATCACCATGCTGCTGACCGATCGTAACTTCGGCACGACCTTCTACGATCCGGCCGGCGGCGGCGATCCGATCCTCTACCAGCATCTGTTCTGGTTCTTCGGCCACCCCGAAGTGTACATCATGATCCTGCCGGGCTTCGGCATCGTCAGCCAGATCATCTCCACCTTCAGCCGCAAGCCGGTGTTCGGCTATCTCGGCATGGCCTATGCCATGGTCGCGATCGGCGTGGTCGGGTTCGTCGTGTGGGCGCACCACATGTTCACCACCGGCCTCAGCGTGAACACCAAGATGTACTTCACCGCGGCGACGATGGTCATCGCCGTGCCGACCGGCATCAAGATCTTCTCGTGGATCGCGACGATGTGGGGCGGCAGCCTGACCTTCCGCACCCCGATGGTGTGGGCGATCGGCTTCATCTTCATGTTCACCGTCGGCGGCGTCACCGGCGTGGTGCTCGCCAACGGCGGCGTCGACGATTACATGCAGGACACTTATTACGTGGTGGCGCACTTCCACTACGTGCTGAGCCTCGGCGCGGTGTTCTCGCTGTTCGCCGGCTTCTATTACTGGTTCCCGAAGATGTCGGGGAAGATGCTCAACGAGTTCCTCGGCCACCTGCATTTCTGGGTGTTCTTCGTGGGCGTCAACGTGCTGTTCTTCCCGATGCACTTCCTCGGGCTGCAGGGCATGCCGCGCCGCTACCCGGATTATCCGGACGGCTTCGCGCATTGGAACACGGTGGCGACCGTCGGCTATATGATCATGGCCGCGGGCATGGCGATCTTCTTCGTCAACGTGATCATCTCGCTGATCGCGGGCCGCAAGGCGGGCGACAATCCGTGGGGCGAGGGCGCGACGACGCTGGAGTGGACGCTGTCCTCCCCGCCGCCGTACCACCAGTTCGAAACGCTGCCGGTGATCGACGACGACCAGCATCATTGATCGTCGCTTTCGAAAGCCATCGAAACACAGGCGCCCGGGGGGAAACCTCCGGGCGTTTTGTTTGATTCGCGCGGCGGAACGCCGATCCGGCGGGTTTGCGGTCCGTCGATAATCGCGGCATGATCGGGCGATAAAGAGCACGGAGAGCGACGATGCCCGATTTTCGCATGATCGATACCGGCGGCACGAAATTGCGCGTCGCGGTGGAGGGGCAGGGGCCGCTCGTGCTGATGGTCCACGGCTTTCCCGAGAGCTGGTATTCGTGGCGGCATCAGCTTGGCCCGGTCGCGGCGGCGGGATTCACCGCGGCGGCGATCGACGTGCGCGGCTATGGCGGGTCGGACAAGCCGCACGCGGTCGCCGATTATGCGATGGCGCATATGGTGGCCGATATCGCCGCGGTCGCGCGCGCGCTCCAGCCCGATGGCCCGGCGATCATCGTCGGGCACGATTGGGGCGCGCCGATGGTGTGGAACAGCGCGTTGATCCACCCCGAGCTGTTTCGCGCCGTGGCGGCCTTCTCGGTGCCGTACAGCGGGGTGCCGACGCGGCCGTTCACCGAGATCTTCCGCGCGGTGTTCACCAGCCAGGGGCGGTTCTTCTATCAGGAATGGTTTCAGGCCGAGGGGCCGGCGGAGGCCGAGGCGGAGCGCGATATCCGCACCTTCCTGCGCAAGCTCTATTACGGCATCTGCGGCGATGCCCCGGTCGGCACCTGGCCCGATAAGCCGGCGACCGCGACCTTGCTCGAGGGGATGGTTGATCCCGATCCCTTCCCGGCGTGGCTGACCCCGGCGGATATCGATTATTATGTCGGCGAGTTCACCGCCTCCGGGCTGCGCGGGCCGCTCAACCGCTATCGCAACCACGAGCGCGATTTCGAATGGCTCCAGCCCTATCGCGACCGCCGCATCGAGCAGCCCGCGCTGTTCATCGGCGGAAGCAAGGATCCGGCGACGACCTTGTTCGGCGCGGTCGCCGATCCGATCGCGATGATGCGCCCGCTGGTGCCGCAGCTCGAAGGGCATATCCTCGACGGGTGCGGGCATTGGACGCAGCAGGAGCGGCCGGCGGAGGTCAACCGGCTGCTGGTCGACTGGCTGCGGCGGGTGTGACGGCCCTGGGGCTGCGTCTGACCTGGCGGTTACGGTCACCGTGGCGCCGGCCTGTCGCGCCGCGGGACAAGGGGATGGCGATCGCGCTGCCGCCGGAAAGCGCGGGGTCGCCGCGTTGCTCGCGCCGCCGATAGGCTGCGCGAGCGATGAGCGGGCGTCCGGTTGGTCGTCGCGCCGGCCCTAGCCCCGGCGCGACGATCGCGCCTTATTCGTCGGCGGCAGCGGCCTTGCGGCGGCCACGCGCGGCCGGCTGGCCGTTGCCTTCGGACGTCTTGCGCTTCATGCCGGGTTTGCGGCCGAGACCGATCTTCTTGGCCATCGCGCGGCGCGCTTCCGAATAGTTTTCGGCAACCATCGGATAATCCGGCTTGAGGCCATAACGCTGGCGATATTCAGCCGGGGTCAGCCCCTGGCCGGCGAGATGACGACGCAGAGTCTTATACGGCTTGCCGTCGATCATCGAGATGATGAAATCCTTCGACGCGAGCGACTTGCGCACCGAAACCGCCGGAACATAATCCGACGCCGCTTCCGGCGCAGTCGTGGTTTCGGCCTGCGAAGAAAGCCCCGAGACCGCCTCGTGCATCTTCTTCAAGAATGCGGGAACATCTTCACCCGATGCGCGGGTGTTGGGGTTGGACAACCAAGCGATCGTCAATTCGGTGGCGAGTTCGACGGTGTTGGTGTCGATCGATTCTTCGGACATGCCGCGCTCCTGTGGGTTGGGTGCGCCCGTCATTAGCGCGTCAAGATGACGCGTCAATATCATCATAGATGAACCCGCCCAAAGGACTGATGCACGATCCTATCGATAACAGCTGTCAAAATATCTCGTACGACTGTTCCGCGTGCCGAGTCGCAGGGTGGCGAGCAGCGAAGGAAACAAAGGTAAGGGCACGGAAATCCGCCGTACTTTGCCGTCGTTCAAACCTGTCACCGTTGACAGCTTCACCTCATGCTGTTGTTGTCAAATAGTGTATTAGCTTGGGACAGAAGCCGCTATATTACGAACGTGTAATATTGCGTCGGCGGTGAAATTTCGGGCCGCGCCGCTCGTCGCCGGGCAAAGAAAAAGCCCGCCGCGGCACAGCGCGACGGGCTCGATATCGGCAAGAGCGAATGATCAGGCGAGGATGCCGGGCAGATCGAGCCCCTTCTCGCGCGCGCAATCGAGCGCGATCGCATAGCCCGCGTCGGCATGACGCATCACCCCGGTGGCGGGATCGTTCCACAACACGCGTTCGAGCCGGCGCGCCGCCTCTGGCGTGCCGTCGGCGACGATCACCATCCCCGCATGCTGCGAATAGCCCATCCCGACCCCGCCGCCATGGTGGAGCGACACCCAGGTCGCCCCCGAGGCGGTGTTGAGCAGCGCGTTGAGCAACGGCCAGTCGGACACCGCGTCCGAGCCGTCGCGCATCGCCTCGGTCTCGCGGTTGGGCGAGGCGACCGAGCCCGAATCGAGGTGGTCGCGGCCGATCACTACCGGCGCCTTCAATTCGCCCGACGCGACCATCTCGTTGAACGCGAGGCCGAGCCGGTGGCGGTCGCCGAGCCCGACCCAGCAGATCCGCGCGGGGAGGCCCTGGAAGTGGATCCGCTCGCGCGCCATGTCGAGCCAGCGGTGGAGGTGCTTGTTGTCGGGGAGCAGCTCCTTCACCTTGGCGTCGGTGCGATAGATATCCTCGGGGTCGCCCGACAGCGCCGCCCAGCGGAACGGGCCGATGCCGCGGCAGAACAGGGGGCGGATATAGGCCGGGACGAAGCCGGGGAAGGCGAAGGCGTCGCTGACGCCCTCGTCGAGCGCGACCTGGCGGATGTTGTTGCCATAATCGACCGTCGGCACCCCGGCGGCCTTGAACGCGAGCATCGCCTTGACGTGCTGCGCCATCGAGGCGCGCGCGGCGGCGGCGACGGTCGCGGGATCCTGCTCGCGGGTGGCGATCCAGCGTTCGACCGTCCAGCCGACCGGCAGATAGCCGTTGACCGGATCGTGCGCGCTGGTCTGATCGGTGAGCAGATCGGGGCGGATGCCGCGGGCGTGGATTTCGGGGAGCAATTCGGCGGCATTGCCGAGCAGCCCGACCGAGATCGGCTCCCTGGCGGTGGTGACGATTTCCAGCGCCTCGTCGAGGCTGGTCGTCGCGCGATCGAGATAGCCGGTGCGCAGCCGCATATCGATCCGGCTCTGCTGGCATTCGATCGCGAGGCACGAGGCGCCCGCCATCACCGCGGCGAGCGGCTGCGCGCCACCCATCCCGCCGAGCCCCGCGGTAAGCAGCCATTTGCCCGAGAGGTCGCCGTCATAATGCTGGCGGCCCATCTCGACGAAGGTCTCATAGGTGCCCTGGACGATCCCCTGGGTGCCGATATAGATCCACGAGCCCGCGGTCATCTGGCCGTACATCGCGAGGCCCTTGCGATCCAATTCGTCGAAATGCTCCCAATTCGCCCATTTGGGGACCAAGTTGCTGTTGGCGAGCAGCACGCGCGGCGCATCGGAATGGGTGCGGAACACCCCGACCGGCTTGCCCGACTGGATCAGCAGAGTCTGATCGTCCTCGAGCTGGCGCAGCGCCTCGACGATCCGGTCATAGCTTTCCCAGTCGCGCGCGGCGCGGCCGATCCCGCCATAGACGACCAGTTCCTCGGGGCGCTCGGCGACATCGGGGTGGAGGTTGTTCATCAACATCCGCAACGGGGCTTCGGTGAGCCAGCTCTTGGCGGACAGCGTGGTGCCGGTGGCGGGCTTGATGACGCGGGAAGGATCGAGACGGGTCATGAGGCAAAATCCAGACAGGCGTTGATGACATTGCGCAGCGTCGCGGAGAGCGGCGCGGCATAAGCGGGGTCGAAGGCGGGGGGCCAATTATGTTCGTCGGGCACGGCCGGCTCGGGGGCATAGCCGCGGATCGCGAGCTCCATCTGGATCGCGTGGACGCCCTCGGCGGGTGCAGCATAATGCCGGGTGGTCCAGCCGCCCTTGAACCGCCCGTTGAGCACCTGATCGGCGGTGCAGGCGGCGGAGACCGCAGCGGCCAGCGCCGGATCGCAGGTCGCGCCGTCGTTGGTGCCGATATTATATTGCGGCAGATCGCCGTCGAACAGCCGCGGGATATGGCCGCGGATCGAATGCGCGTCGTAGAGCACGATGCGCGGGTGCGCGGCGCGGAGGCGGGCAATCTCGGCGGCGAGCACGGCATGATAGGGATCGAACCAGGCCGCGCGGCGGCGGGCGATCTCCGCCGCGTCGGGCGCATTGCCCGTATAGAGCGGTTCGCCGTCGAAAGTGGTGGTCGGGCATAATTCGGTCGTCGCCTGCCCCGGATAGAGCGACGCGCCCGAAGGATCGCGGTTGACGTCGATCACGCTGCGCGAAATCGTCGTGCGGACGATCGTCGCGCCGACGTCGGCGGCGAAGGCGTAGAGCTTCTCGATATGCCAATCCGCATCGCGGCGGGCGAGCCACGGCGAGACGAACTGCGCGTCGAGCCCGGCGAGGCCGGTGCCGGTATGCGGCATCGCGACGATCAGCGGCGCACTGCCGCGGTGGAGGTGGACGAAGTTGGTCATTGTTTGACCACTCCGGCGAAGGGGCACCCCGCAAAGTAATACTTTGCGGGGACCCCGAAGGCCGGGGTCCAGTTACGACCGGCCCGATGCTGGACCCCGGCTTGCGCCGGGGGGGGTGGAGCGGGGAAACTCATGCCGTCACCCCCGGCAACGTCGCGCCGCTTGCCTTGACCAAGGCACCCGAGGTGACCAGCGCGGTGGCCTTCGCCATATCGGGCGCGAAATGGCGATCGTCGGCGAGCGTCGGCACCTCGCCGCGGATCGCGCCGCGCGCCGCCTCCAGCGCGCCCGACGAGGTGAGCGGGGCGTGGAAGTCGCAGCCCTGCGCCGCGGCAAGCGCCTCGATGCCGATGACATGCGCGGCATTGGCGGCCATCGCCAGCAGCCGCCGCGCGCCATGCGCCGCCATCGAGACATGATCCTCCTGATTGGCCGAGGTGGGGATCGAATCGACCGAGGCGGGATAGGCGCGCTGCTTGTTCTCGCTGACCAGCGCGGCGGCGGTGACCTGCGGGATCATGAACCCCGAGTTGAGCCCCGGGCGCGGGGTGAGGAAGGCGGGGAGCCCCGACAGCGCCGGATCGACCAGCATCGCGATGCGACGTTCGGCGATCGAGCCGATCTCGCAGATCGCGATCGCGATCATGTCGGCGGCGAAGGCGACCGGCTCGGCGTGGAAATTGCCGCCCGACAGCGCCTCGTCGGTATCGGCGAAGATCAGCGGATTGTCGCTGACGCCGTTCGCCTCGGTGGCGAGCGTCGCCGCCGCCTGACGCAGCACGTCGAGCGCGGCGCCCATCACCTGCGGCTGGCAGCGCAGGCAATAGGGATCCTGAACGCGCGGATCGTCCTCGCGGTGGCTGGCGCGGATCGCCGAATCGGTCATCAGATGGCGCAAGGCATCGCCGACCGCGATCTGCCCGGCATGGCCGCGCAAGGCGTGGATGCGCGCGTCGAACGGCGCGTCGGAACCCTTCGCCGCCTCGGTCGAAAGCGCGCCGGTGACCAAAGCGGCCTGAAACACGCCCTCCGCCTCGAACAGCCCGGCGAGCGCATTGGCGGTGGAGAATTGCGTGCCGTTGAGCAGCGCGAGACCCTCCTTCGGGCCGAGCTCGAGCGGGGCGAGCCCGGCGCGCGCCAGCGCGTCGGCCGCGGGGAGGGTTTCGCCGTTGACGACGATCTCGCCCGCACCGATCATCGTCGCGGCCATATGCGCGAGCGGCGCGAGATCGCCCGAGGCGCCGACCGAGCCCTGGCACGGGATCACCGGGAGCAGGTCGTTCGCGAGCATCGCTTCGAGCAACGCGATCGTCTCGGGCCGCACCCCCGACGCGCCGACCCCGAGGCTGGCGAGCTTGAGCGCGAGCATCAGCCGCACCACCCCGGCGGGGGAAGGCGCGCCGACGCCTGCAGCGTGGCTCAGCACGATATTGCGCTGGAGCGTCGCGAGATCCGCGTCGCCGATCTTGACGCTGGCGAGCTTCCCGAACCCGGTGTTGATGCCATAGACGGGCTGGTGCCGCGCGATGATCCGCGCGACCGCGGCGGCGCTTTCGGCGATGCGCGGGTGCGCGCGCTCGGCCAGTTTGGCGGGCGCGCCGCGATAGATGGTGCGCCAATCGGCCAGCGGGACATGGCCGGGGTGAAGGATGATCACTTGCCTCTCCGAATACGGGTGTGAAGGGGGTTGAAACCAAAGCGATAGACGAGCTCGGCGGGGCGCTGGACGTTCCAGATCGCGAGATCGCATTGCTTGCCGGGTTCGAGCGTGCCGATCGCATCGGCGCGGCCGATCGCGCGCGCGGCGTTGACGGTGACCGCGCGCAACACCTCGTCGACCGTCAGCCGGAACAGCGTCGCGCCCATGTTGAGCACGAGCAGCAGCGAGGTGAGCGGCGAGGTGCCCGGGTTGCTGTCGGTGGCGAGCGCGATCGGCACCCCCGCGGCGCGCAATGCGGCGATCGGCGGCAGCCTGGTCTCGCGGGTGAAATAATAAGCGCCGGGGAGGAGGGTCGCGACGGTGCCCGCGGCGGCCATCGCGGCGATCCCCGCGTCGTCGAGATATTCGAGATGATCGGCCGAGAGCGCCTTGTGCCGCGCGGCGAGCGCGGCGCCGTGGAGGTTGGAGAGCTGTTCGGCGTGGAGCTTGACCGGAAGGGTGTGGCGCGCGGCGGCGGCGAAGACGCGCTCGGTCTGCGCCGGGGTGAAGCCGATCCCCTCGCAAAAGGCGTCGACCGCGTCGGCAAGGCCCTCGCGCGCGATTGCGGGGAGCATCACGTCGCAGACCTGGGCGATATAGCCGTCGGGGTCGCCGGCATATTCGGGCGGGAGCGCGTGCGCGCCGAGGAAGGTGGTGGTGACCGAAACGTCGCGAGCCGCGCCGAGCTTGCGCGCGGCGCGGAGCAGCCGGGCCTCGCTCCCGGGGTCGAGCCCATAGCCCGATTTGATCTCGATCGTCGTCACCCCCTCGGCGAGCAAAGCGTCGAGCCGGGGGAGCGCGGCGGCGACCAGTTCGTCCTCGCTCGCGGCGCGGGTGGCGCGCATCGTCGAGACGATCCCGCCCCCGGCGCGCGCGATCTCCTCATAGGAGGCGCCGGCCAGCCGCAGCTCGAATTCATGCGCGCGATCACCGGCATAGACGAGATGGGTATGGCAATCGATCAGCCCCGGGGTGATCCAGCGCCCGGCGCAGTCGATCGTCTCGCGCGCCGGCGGCGCGTCGCCGGCGGGGCCGGCATAAGTGATGACGCCGTCTTCGCAGGCGATGGCGGCATGTTCGATGATGCCCAGCGCGGGGCCGGTCATCGTGGCGAGTCGGGCGTTGGTCCAGAGGCGATCGGCCATGCGCTTATCATTGCAGCGTTCGATGATAATGTATAGACATTATTGCGACGCGATGACGAAGGCCGTTCCTCTCCCCGTCATGCCGGGCTTGATCCGGCATCCAGAGCCACCCAGGCCGTCGCTTGTGACTCTGGATACCGGGTCGAGCCCGGCATGACGGCGATGGGTTGGGGGGTAAGGCATCATGCGTAAGATGGGGTCCACCCCGGCGCAGGCCGGGGTCCAGCATCGGGCCGGTCGTAAACTGGGCTCCGGCCTTCGGGGTGCCCCTTCGCCGGGGCGGAAGTCCAGTGATGTTCTAAGGAGAATGACGTGACGACGCTGCATTTTGCCGAAGCGATGTTGCCCGGGGGCTGGGCGCGCGACGTGCGCGTGACGATCGCCGGCGGGGTGATCGCGTCGGTCGAAACGGGGGCGGACGCGCAGCCCGGCGACGAGCGGCATCGCGCCGCGCTGCCGGGGATGCCCAATCTCCACAGCCACGCCTTCCAGCGCGGGATGGCGGGGCTGGCCGAGGTCGCCGGGCCGAGCGACGATAGTTTCTGGACGTGGCGCGAGGTGATGTATCGCTTCGCCGAGCGCGTCTCGCCCGATGATCTCGCGGCGATCGCGGCGATGGCCTATATCGAGATGCTCGAGGGCGGGTTCACCCGCGTCGGGGAATTCCACTATCTGCATCATGCGCCCGACGGCACGGCCTATGCCGATCGCGCGGCGATGAGCGCGGCGATCGCGGCGGCGGCGCGCGAGACCGGGATCGCGCTGACCCATTTGCCGGTCTTCTATGCGCATGCCGGGTTCGGTGGGCTGCCGCTGGGCGCGCGGCAGCAACGCTTCGGGCATGATGTCGACGGGTTCGCCGCGTTGCTGGAGGGCGCGCGGGCGGCGTGCGCGGGGTTGCCCGATGCGGTGGTGGGCGTCGCGCCGCATTCGCTGCGCGCGGTGACCCCCGAGGAACTGATGGCGCTGGAGGCGATCGCGCCGGACGCGCCGGTCCATATCCATATCGCCGAGCAGGTGCGCGAGGTGGAGGATTGCGTCGCGTGGAGCGGGGCGCGGCCGGTCGAGTGGCTGCTCGATCATGCCGCGGTGGACGCGCGCTGGTGCCTCGTCCATGCGACGCACATGACCGCGGCGGAAACCGGCAGGCTGGCGAAGACGGGCGCGGTGGCGGGGCTGTGCCCGATCACCGAGGCCAATCTCGGCGACGGCATCTTCCCCGCGATCGATTTCGTCGCGGCGGGGGGCGTCTATGGCATCGGCTCGGATTCGAACGTGCTGATCGACGCGGGCGAGGAATTGCGGCTGCTCGAATATGGCCAGCGGCTCGAGCGGCGCGCGCGCAACCTGCTCGGGCGCGGCGGGGCGACGGGCGATGCCCTGTGGCGCGATGCGGTCGCGGGCGGCGCGCGGGCATTGGGCGCGGCGAGCGGGATCGCGGTCGGCAATGCGGCGGATATCGTCTCGCTGGCGGCGGATCATCCCGCCTTCGTCGCGCGTGAAGGGGCGGCGCTGGCCGATGCGTTGGTGTTCGCGCGCGGCGCGGTCGATCGCGTCTGGCGTCGCGGCGTCGCGGTGGTGCGCGGCGGGCGGCATGTCGCGCGCGAGGGTGTCGTGCAGCGCTATGCCACGACCTTGGCGGCCTTGCTGGCATGACGTCGCTCCACGCCCGGATCGTCGGCGAGATCGAGGCGGATATCCTGTCGGGCGCGCTCGCGGCGGGCGCGCGGCTGCCGGTCGAGCAGGAACTGATGCTGCGCTACGATTGCTCGCGGATGACGGTGAGCAAGGCGCTCGGCGAGCTCGCGCGCCGCGGGCTGATCGA
Organism: Sphingomonas sp.; assembly: GCA_017849555.1. Taxonomy (GTDB): domain Bacteria; phylum Pseudomonadota; class Alphaproteobacteria; order Sphingomonadales; family Sphingomonadaceae; genus Sphingomonas; species Sphingomonas lycopersici. Next base: position 25,422 of record JAFIGU010000042.1, read on the forward strand.
TCGCCGCAAGCGTGCGGGCACCTTCGTCCAGCGGCCGCGGGTTCATTCGGTGGTGCTCGATATCCCCGATCTCGCGCAGGAGGTCGCGGCGCGCGGGCAGGCCTATGCCTATCGCCTTGTCGAACGCCGCATCCGCCCCCCGCGCGACGCCGCCGAGCGCGCGCTGGCGGGGGCGGGGGCATTGCTCCAGAGCGACGGGGTCCACCTCGCCGACGGGCTGCCGCTGGCGGCGGAGCAGCGGCTGGTGAGCCTCGCGAGCGTGCCCGAGGCGGCGGCCGAGACGTTCGATCATGTCGCGCCGGGCGGGTGGCTGCTGCATCATGTGCCGTGGACCGAGGCCGAGACGCGCATCGCCGCCGCGGGTGCGGAGGGCGCGGTCGCCGCGCAGCTTCGGGTGGCGGCGGGGACGGCGTGCCTCGTAATCGAGCGCACGACGTGGCGCGGCGACGCCGGGGTGACATTTGTTCGGCAACACTTCCTCGGCGCCCATTACGACCTGGTGGCGCGGTTCGGGCCGGGGGCGCGTTAGTCGGACGTTCCCTTCGGCGGCTGCTTAAAGCGCCCGGACCAGCCGGGTCGCGACCGCAAGCCACGGCGCGTCGGCGATCGTCTGCGGCTTCGCCCCGAGCGCCGGGGGGAGGATCGTTGCCTTGCCGCCCGCCACCGCGATCAGCCGCCCGAACACGAAGCGCCCCGCGGGCACCGGCGCGAGCACGTCGCGGTTGAGCGCGCCCGCGAAATCGGCCGGGGCGAGCATGTCGCACCAGATCTCGTCCCCCGCGCGATAGTCGCCGACCCCCGCGCCGACCGTCACCGCAACCGCCCCCGGGGTCGGCTGCGGCGGGGTGACGCGGGCGGCGCGGCGCGGCGCGGTCGCGCCGTCGGCATCGAGCAACGCCGCCACCGCCAGATCGCCGCGCTCGGGCAGCGAGACGAGATCCGCCGCCTCGACCCCCAGCGCCGCCGCGATGCGGTTGAGCCACGCGACCGAAACGGTGCGGGTGCCGGTCTCGAGCCGGCCGATCGTCTGCGCGGTGGTCGGCGGCGAACAGCGTTGCGCCACCTCCTCCAGCGTCAGCCCCTTGGCGCGGCGTACTTCACGGATCGCGGTGATCATGACGATTTCCTAACCAAATCGGTTTTAACCCTGTCCTACAAACAACCGCCGATGGCAAGAGGGAATTCGCAACGCGAAAGGCAGATGACATGCGCGAATTGGTGGAACGGGCGATCGACCGGGACGGCGTGGTACGTACCGCGACGCGGGGAGCGCGAACCGTTACGGTGAACCTCGGCGAATCCGCGCTGGCGTGGCTGGCGGCGCGCGGGCTGGTCGATGCGCGGCAATGCGAGGCGGGCGAGCGGCTGCGCGGCGATTACGAACGCGCCGCGATCGCCCCGCGCACGACGATGTGCTGGGATGTCCAACGGGTCGACGGCGGCGGCGGCGACGGGGCCGATCCCGCGACCGCGCAACTCGCCGCGAAACGGCGCTTCGATGCCGCGCTCGCCGCGGTGGGGCGCGGGCTCGGCGACATATTGTGGCGAGTGGTGTGCGCCGACGAACGGCTGCCCGCCGCCGAACGCGCCTTGGGCTGGCCGGCGCGCTCGGGGCGATTGGTGCTGGGGCTGGCGCTGGATCGTCTGGCGGACCATTATAAATTGCGCTGAACGCTGATAGAGAGGCGCGATGCGGTTCGAAATCGTCAAATGCCACGGATCGGGAAATGACTTCCCGCTGATCGACGCGCGCGGGATCGCGCTGGATGACGCGCAATGGTCGATCGTCGCGCGCGCGCTCGCCGACCGGCGCGGCGCGGTGGGGGGCGACGGGCTGCTGATCATGCAGGAAAGCCACGGCCATATCCGCTTCCGCATGTGGAATGCCGACGGGTCGGAGGCGGAAACCTGCCTCAACGGCGTGCGCTGCGTCGCGCGGATGGCGTTCGAGCGACTGGGGATCGATCGCGCGACGCTGCATCTGATGCGCTCGACGGTCGAGGTGTCGCGCGAGCCCGATCTCGCCCCCGGCGTCCATACCGTGCGCGAGGTGGCGGGGCCGGCGTCGCTCGATATCGGCGAATGGCCGCTGCTCGGCGAGGGGCATGAGATCGTCGAGCGGCCGATCGCGCGGCTCGATCCGGTACTCGCCTTCACCGCGGTGGCGATGCCCAACCCGCATCTCGTGACCTTCGTCGACGCGATCGACGAGGCGGCGCTGGTGCGGATCGGCGAGGCGTGCGAGGCGGCGCCCGACTGGCTGCCCAACCGCGCCAATGTGTCGTTCGTGCGCGTGCTCGCGCCCGATGCGATCTATGTCCGTACCTTCGAACGCGGGGTGGGGCTGACCGACAGTTGCGGCAGCGCGATGGCCGCCTCGGCCTTCGCCGCGGCGCTGACCGGGCGCACCGCGTTCGACCGCGAGGTGATCGTGCGCAACAAGGGCGGGCTGGTGACGGCGCGCGCCGAGGGCGACGGGATGGTCGCGCTGAGCGGCAATGCGACCTGGGAATGGGAAGGCGCGGTGAGCGTCGATTTCGCCGAGGCGCTCGCCGGCGATCTCAATGTCGCGCATCATTTCAACGACGAGATCGCCGCCTGGGCGATCGTCGCCGAGCAGAGCGCGGCGGCGGTGTGACCATCCACCGCAGCGCGGCGGACGGCTATGCGGTTGGCGCGGGCAGCTATGTTCGCGGGCGGCCGGGCTATCCGCCCGAGGCGGCGCGGTGGCTGCGCGAGACGCTGGCGCTCGCGCCGGGGCGCGACGTGCTCGAAATCGGCGCGGGGACGGGCAAGTTCATCCCGCTGCTGCGCGCGACCGGGGCGCATGTGCTGGCGCTCGAGCCGGTCGCGGCGATGCGCGCGCGGCTGGCGCAGGACCATCGCGACGTGACGGTGCTCGACGGATCGGCCGCGGCGATCCCGCTTGCCGATGGCGCGGTCGATGCGGTCGTCTGCGCGCAGGCGTTCCACTGGTTCGCCACCGCCGATGCGCTGGCCGAGATGCGGCGCGTGCTCAGGCCGGGCGGGGTGCTCGGGCTGATCTGGAACGTGCGCGACGAGGAGGTGCCGTGGGTCGCGGCGCTCACCGCGCTGACCGATCCGTGGGAAGCCGGCACCCCGCGCTATCGCAGCGGGGCGTGGCGAAAGGTGTTTCCGGCGCCGGGGTTCGTGGAGATCGGAGAACGCGCGGTGCGCCACGCGCATGTCGGCAGCGCGGCGGCGGTGATCGTCGATCGCACCTTGTCGGTGAGCTTCATCGCCGCCTTGCCCGACGCGGCGCGCGACGAGGTGGAGCGGCAGGTGCGCGCGCTGATCGCCGATACCCCGGCGCTGGCGGGCGGGGGCGAGATCGCCTTTCCCTATGTGACGCGGATGTTCGCGTTTCGGCGGGTGGATTGACCGCGCACCGCTCCACCGGTCGCGCTGAGCTTGTGAGGGTGTCCTGTCCGTCGCGAAATAGGGGCGCCCTTCGACAAGCTCAGCCCGAACGCAGGGGCCGTGATTCCCGTCTAACGGGAGGCGGCTCTATGCCTCGCCGAACAGGTCGCGCTGCGCCTTGTCGAGTTCCTCGGCGTAGCGGCGGTGGACATAGGTTTCGGTGACGATCCCGAGCACCTGACCCGCCGGATCGAGCACCGCGAGCTCGTCGCTCTGCGCCGCGTCGAACGTCTTCATCACCGCACCGAGATCCATCTCGGGGGACAGCATATCCGCGGTGGCATGCGCGAGCGCGGCGGCAGGCGCATCGGGGTCGACCCCCTCGGCAAAGGCGACCGCGGTGGCGACGATCCCGGCATAACGATCGGCGTCGTCGACCAGCACGACGCGGCTCGTCGCGCCGAGCGGGAAGCGGCGGCGCAGCTCGGCGATGCTGATCGACGCCGGCGCACGCGCGGTGCCGCGGCGCATCATCCGCCCCGCGGTGAGCGCCTTGGTCCAGCCGACGTCGCGCGCGCTCTTGATCGTTTCGCCGCGCAGGTGGAGGCGCCAGGTGGAGAAGCTGTAGCCGAAGAGTTCGCGGACCATCGTGCTCGAGACGAGCGAGGCGGCGAGCACCGCGCCGGTGAGGCTGAAATTGCCCGTCGCCTCGAGCACCAGCATCGCCATCGTGAACGGCCCGCCGACCACCGCCACCGCCAGCGCCGCCATCCCGACCAAGGCGGCATTGGCCGGATCGAGGATCGGCACCCCGACGATCCACGCCAGCGCATCGGCATAGAGGTGCCCGATCAATGTGCCGAGGAACAAGGAGGCGAAGAACAAGCCGCCGCGAAAGCCGAAGCCGAGCGAGACGATCGACGCGAGGCTCTTGGCGACGAGCACCGCGGCGATGAACGCGATCGGCAGCGCGGTCATCATGTCGATATGCAGCGCGCTATGCCCGGCGGAGAGTACCTGCGGCGACCAGGCGGCGATCGGGATCAGCAGCACCCCGCCGAGCGCCGGGCGCGCCCAGCCCGCCAGCCAGCCGCGCGCCTGCGCCTCCACCGCCGCCACCGCCCGCATCAGCGCGATCCCGTACAGCGCGCAGATCGCGGCCAATCCGCCATAGACGATATAGCCGAAGGTATGGATCGCCGGCCCCGGCTGGACATGGACGATATAGGGCACGACCCCGAGCCGCTGCGCGACCTGCGCCCCGGCCAGCGACGCCGCGGCGACCGGCGCGATCGCGGCGGGGGTATAGGCGCCGATGACGATCTCGAACGCGTAGAACGCCCCCGCGATCGGCGCGCCGAACGCCGCCGCGATCGCCGCCCCCGCCCCCGCGCCGACCAGAATGCGCATGTCGCTGCGCCGGAGGCTGAGCCAGCGCCCGCCGAGCGAGCCGAACAGCGCGCCGATCTGCGCATAGGCCGCCTCGAGCCCGACCGAGGCGCCGAAGCCGTTCGACAGCATCGTCTGCCCCGCGATCACCGCGCTGTCGGCGGCGTTCATCCGCCCGCCGTGGAGCGCATTGGCCTCGACCGCGTCGACCAGCGCGCGGCGCCGCGCGCGCACCGCCCAGCCGAACAAGGCGAGGATCGCGCCGCCGACCGGCAGGATGAGGAGCTGCGCCGGCGTGAGCCCCGGCGCGCCGCTGAGCCGGACGTCGGCCGGCAGCCCGAACAGGACATGCTGGAGCAGCCGCGCGAGGCTGCCGATCACCACCGTCGCCAGCCCCGCCGCCATCCCGACCAGGATCGCCAGCGCGACGAATGAAAATTCGCTCGCGCGCACGCGGCGACGCAACCAGCGCATCCACGCCGGGGCGCGGCGCAGCAGGCGCGGGTTGGGGGGAAGGAAAGGCGCGGCGCCACGCATGATCGCCAGCCATGTGCCCGATGCGGGGCGATGTCCATCGGTGGGATTGGGGCGGGGATAATTAGAGGAGCCGGCAATTCCCGTTCGCCCTGAGCTTGTCGAAGGGCTGTCTTTCCTCCTTGGAAGGAAGGGCAGGGCTTCGACAAGCTCAGCCCGAACGGTTGAGAGGTTACCCCTCTCTCGTCACCCCGGCCTTGAGCCGGGGTCCATCGGGAGGCAAGCGCGGGGCGAGAGGCTCTGGTCGTGGAACGTGCGGCACAATGGACCCCGGCTCAAGGCCGGGGTGACGGCGGGTGGCGGTGGCGCGGCGAGCGAACCAAATAGGAACATTTTTCTTGACAGCGCGACGCTGTTTGGGTACATAACGGGAACGCTGACGAATTGCGACTCGCCCCGGACGGGCGGCGAGGCGCGCGTCGGCGGGGAACGGGTCGGGCGCGTGGGGTTTTCCGCGCCCGGCCCGTTTCCGTTTCGGGTTCAGCGCAGGACGGGTTCACATGGACGAGGAGGGGCAAGCCGCGCCGCGGCGCGACGATCCGCGGCATTGGCCGGCGGCGAAGCGCGAGGCGTTTTTCGATATGCTGTCGGTGACCTGCAACGTGAGGGCAGCCGCCGCGGCGGGCGGCGTAACGGTGTGGACCGCGTATAAGTGGCGGCGGCGCGACCTCGCTTTCGCTGCCGAGTGGAGCGAGGCGCTCGCGCTCGGCTACGAAGCATTGGAAATGGCGCTGGTCGGCCAGGCGCTGGCGGGCGACACGAGCGACACGATCCACGGCGCTGCCGCCACCCCGGTGGCGGTGGAATTGGCGTTCAAGCTGCTCACCCGTCATCGCGACGCGCCGGGCAAGCCCAAGCGTTTCGGTGGGTCGAAACGCATTTATGCCGACAAGGACGACAGCGACCGCGCGATCCTCGCCAAGCTCGCCGCGATCGAGGCGCGGCGGGCGAAGCAGGCGAAAGACCTATGACCCGCCGCGGCGGTGTCGACCCGACCGCCGAGATCGTCGACCGCTTGCTTGCGCTGCCGCCGCGCGATCGGCTCGCGGCGATCCGCGCGATGACCCCGGCGCAGCGGCGCGAGTTTCGCGATCGCTGGGCGGCCTGGGCGCACGACGGGCAGCTTGCCCCGCCGGGCGACTGGCGGGTGTGGCTGATCCGCGCCGGGCGCGGTTTCGGCAAGACGCGCGCGGGGGCCGAATGGCTCGGTGCGCTGGCGCGTGCGACGCCGGACGGGCGGTTCGCGCTGGTCGGCGCGACGGTGGACGACGTGCGGCGGGTGATGATCGAGGGGCCGAGCGGGCTGATCGCGCTGGCGCGCGAGCACGAGCCGCTCGACTGGCAGGCGAGCGCCGGGGTGGTGCGCTGGCCCAACGGCGCGCGCGCGACGCTCTATGCCGCGACCACGCCGGAGAAATTGCGCGGGCCCGAGCATCATCATGCGTGGTGCGACGAGCTCGGCAAATGGGGGCGCGGCGGCGAGGCGGCGTGGGACAATCTGATGCTGACGATGCGGCTCGGCGCGCGCCCGCGCGTGCTGGTGACGACCACCCCGCGCCCGACGCGGCTGATGCGGCGGGTGATGGCCTTGCCGGGGGTGGTCGAGACGCACGGGCGCACCGCGGACAATCCGCACCTGCCGGCGAGTTTCGTCGCGGCGATGGCCGAGACCTATGCCGGGACGATGCTCGGACGGCAGGAGCTGGAGGGCGAATTGATCGACGAGGTGGCGGGCGCCTTGTGGACCCGCGGGCTGATCGAGGCGCGGCGCGTGCGGGTGGTGCCCGATGCGGTGCGCGTGGTGGTCGGGGTCGATCCGCCGGCGGGGGTCGGCGGCGATGCGTGCGGCGTCGTCGCGGTGGCGCTGGGCGGCGACGGGCGCGGCTATGTGCTCGAGGATGCCAGCGTGGTCGGCGCGACCCCCGAGGGCTGGGCGCGCGCGGTCGCGGCATGCGCGGCACGGCGCGGGGCGGACCGCGTCGTCGCGGAGAAGAACCAGGGCGGGGAGATGGTGCGCACGACCCTGCTCGCCGCCGATGCCGCGCTGCCGGTGCGGCTGGTCCACGCCAGCCGCGGCAAGGCGGCGCGCGCCGAGCCGGTCGCCGCGCTCTACGAGGCGGGGAAGGTGTGGCACGCCGGTGCGTTTCCGGCGCTGGAGGACGAGCTGTGCGGGCTGCAGGCGGGCGGCGGCTATGAAGGGCCGGGGCGCTCGCCCGACCGCGCGGACGCATTGGTGTGGGCGCTGACCGAGCTGATGCTCGGACGGCGCGGCGCGGCGGCGATACGCGGGCTTTAGAGCGGTTGTCGATCCGATTGCATCGGATCACCGCTCTATTTCCCTTTGTTTACCGCGATTTCCGAGCCGGCAGGCGATTCCACCTACCTCGAAATCGCGCTAGGGGTTCAAGGAGACCAACATGAGATTGTTCGGCTGGAAAGCCGGGCGCGACGCGTCGCGCCCGGCGCTTTCGCGGGGGCACGGCTATTTCGACGCCGCCGGGCGCTGGCCGCAGGGTTATGAGGCGCAGGTCCGCACCGGCTATGCCGCCAATGCGGTCGCGCAGCGCGCGGTGCGGCTGGTGGCGGAGAGCGTCGGCGGCGCGCCGGTCGATGCCTCGGCGCCCGATCTCGCGCGGCTGATCGGCGCGCGCGTGGCGGGGGAGCGGCTGCCCGGGGTGATCGCGGCGCAATTGCTGCTCCACGGCAATGCCTTCGTCCAGATATTGCGCGATGCGCAAGGCGAGGCGGCGGCGCTCTATCCGCTGCGCCCCGAACGCGTGACGATCGAGCTCGACGCGACCGGCTGGCCGGCGGGCTATGTCTATCGCGTCGGCGGGCGGACGACGCGGCTGGCGGCGGAGGAGGTGATCCATATCCGCAGCTTCAACCCGCTCGACGATCATTACGGGCTCGGCTGCCTCGGCGCGGCATCGGCGGCGATCGCGATCCACAACGCCGCGGCGACGTGGAACAAGGCACTGCTCGACAATGCCGCGCGCCCGTCCGGCGCGCTGGTCTACGATCCCGGCGACGGATCGGCGCTGTCGGCCGAGCAATTCGGCCGGCTCAAGGAGGAGATGGAGGCGGGGTTCGCCGGGGCGGGCAATGCCGGGCGGCCGATGCTGCTCGAAGGCGGGCTGCGCTGGCAGCCGCTGAGCCTTTCCCCCGCCGATATGGATTTCATCGCGCTCAAGGCGGCGGCGGCGCGCGAGATCGCGCTGGCGTTCGGCGTCCCGCCGATGCTGCTCGGGCTGCCGGGCGACGCGACCTACGCCAATTATCGCGAGGCCAACCGCGCCTTGTGGCGCACGACCGTGCTGCCGCTGGCGGACGCGATCCTCGCGGCGCTGGCCGCGGGGCTGGCGGCGTGGTTCCCCGAGGCGCGGCTCGCGGTCGATCCCGATCGCGTGCCGGCGCTGGTCGAGGATCGCGAGCGGCTGTGGCGGATGGTCTCCGCGGCGACGTTCATCACCGATGCGGAGAAGCGCGAGATGGTGGGGTGGGGGCAATGACCGCGGGGATCCTGGCGCAGCTGATCGCGCAAGGGTCGGCGGGCGGCACCGATCTGGCGACGCTGCGCGCGATCGCCGAGGAAGCCGGCGAGCTTGCCGCGACCCGCGCGCTGACCCGGCTCGGGCTCGCCGACGAGGAGGCGGTGCGCGACGTGGCCGAGCTGCGCGCGCTGCTCGCCGCGTGGCGCGATGCCAAGCGCAGCGCGTGGAAGGCGGCGGCGGGGTGGCTCGCGGCGCTGCTGCTCACCGCGATCGCGGTCAAATTCGGGTTCGGCCAATGGGTGAAGTGACGCGGATCCGCGGGCATGCCGCGGTCTATGACCGCGTCGACCGGACGGGCGACGTGATGCGGCGCGGTTTGTTCGGCGCACTCCGCCCGGTGCCGCTGCTGGCCCAGCATCGCGGGCCCCCGGTGGGGACGATCGCGGCGATCGGCGAGGATGCGCTGGGGGTGTGGATCGAGGCGACGATCGAGGATGCGGCGGCGGCGCGGCTGGTGCGCGGGCGCGGGCTGGCCGGGCTGTCGGTCGGCTATCGCCCGGTGACGACGCGGCAGGGCGCGTGGCGCGAAATCGTCGCCGCCGAGCTGATCGAGGTGAGCCTCGTCGCGCAGCCGGCGCAGCCCGCGGCGCGGGTGGAGTGGATTTCCAGTGATTAGATTGGCGTGATCCAGGCTCCGCCGACGCCGTTTCGTCACGCCGGACTTGATCCGGCATCCAGAGCCACGGGCGGCAGCGTTGGTGGCTCTGGATGCCCGGTCGAGCCCGGCATGACGGTCTGACGCCGGGCGGGATGGATCAAAAATTCGATCGGAGACGGGCTCCGATATTTCGCCGGCTGACGGCCGGCTGGGGGAGGCGTGTATGGACGAGACGGTGATGGCGCGGCCGGTGCTGGAAGGCGCGGCGGCGGGGAAAGCGGCGAGCGCGGCGTTCGACAATTATGTCCGCAGCGGCGCGACGCTCGAGATGAAGGCGTTTACCGGGGTGACCGGCGATGCCGGCGGTTTCGCGATGCCCAGGGAGATCGACGCGCGGATCGATGCGACGTTGAAGTCGATCTCGCCGATCCGGGCGATCGCCAATGTCGTCAAGGTGGGGTCGGCGGGATATCGCAAGCTGATCACCACCGGGGGCACTCCCTCCGGCTGGGCGTCGGAGACCGCGCCGCGCCCCGAGACGGCGACCCCGTCGTTCGTCGAGATCGCCCCGCCGATGGGCGAGCTCTATGCCAATCCGACCGCGACTCAGGCGATGCTCGACGATGCGATGTTCGATGCCGAGCAATGGCTGGCGGAGGAGATCGCGACCGAATTCGCACGCGCCGAGGGCGCGGCGTTCGTCAGCGGGAACGGGACGAACCGGCCGAAGGGCTTTCTCCAGGCGCCGGTCGCGGCGACCGGGGACGCGACGCGCGCGTTCGGGACGCTGCAATATCTGCCCTCGGGGGCGGCAGGGGATTTTTCGACCAACCCGCAGGAGCGGCTGATCGATCTGGTGCAGAGCCTGCGCGCGCCCTATCGCCAGGGCGCGGTGTTCGTGATGAATGCCGCGACGCTGGCGCGGATCCGCAAGTTCAAGACCGCCGACGGCGCGTTCGTGTGGCAGCCGAGCCTCGCGCAGGGCCAGCCGGCGACCTTGCTCGGCTATCCGGTGGTCGAGGCGGAGGACATGCCCGATGTCGCGGCCAATGCGCTGTCGATCGCGTTCGGCAATTTCCGCGCCGGCTATCTCGTCGCCGAGCGCAGCGAGACCGCGATCCTGCGCGATCCCTATAGCAACAAGCCGTTCGTCAGCTTCTACGCGACGAAGCGGATCGGCGGGGGCGTGGCCGACAGCAACGCGATCAAGCTGATGAAATTCGCCGCGGCCTGAGCGGCGGCAACATCCGTGCGAAAGGGCAATTTCGGCCCTGACCACCGGCGTCATGCTGACGAAAGTCAGCATCCAGAGCCCCAGCCGTCACGGCTCGTGACTCTGGATGCCGGGTCGAGCCCGGCATGACGGCCGGGGGCCGGGCCATCTTAAGGAAAAGACGAGAGGGAGCGGGCAACATGGCCGATCCATTTGCGAATAACGCCGATACGTTGAGGACGCCGGCGCGGCGCGCGGTCGCGGTGGTGCCGCATGACGTCAACGCGCTGAGCGACATCCCCAAGGCGCTGTATGTCGGCACCGGGGGGACGATCGTGATGCGCGGGGCGGCGGACACCGGCGACCAGATCTGGAAGAATGTGCCGGCGGGCACGGTGCTGCGGTTCCGCGCGCAATATGTCCGCGCGACCGGCACCACCGCGGGCGACATGCTCGCGCTTTACTAGCCGCCCCTCCTTGCTCCCCTCCTTTGTGAAGGGAGGGGAGAAGAAGGGGGCGACGCTTTTCGACTTTTCGAACCGGGGGGCTCGACATGGCACAGATTGGCGAAGGGGGCGGGCGATGAGCGCCGCCCCGATCCCGCCCGCGGCGATCGCCGGGGCGGTCACGGCGGCGCGCGATTTCCTGCGCAGCCCCGGCGACGACGAGCCGAGGGTGATGGCGCAATTCGCCGCGAGCGCGTTGCTGATCGGCGAGGCGTTCACCGGCACTCTCCTCATCGCGCGCGCAGTGGAGGAGGCGATCCCCGCCGCGACGGCGTGGCGGCTGCTCGCCGAGGCGCCGGTGCGCGCGATCGACGCGGTCGGCGATCTGCCGCCGGCCGATTATGCGATCGATATCGACGGCGACGCGCGCGGCTGGGTGCGGTTCGCGCGCGCGCGCGTCGGGCGGGTGACGGTGCGCTACACCGCCGGGCTCGCCGCGGACTGGGCGGGGCTCCCCGCGCCGCTGGCGCAGGGTGTCGTCGCGCTGATCGCGCATCTCTACGAGGACCGCGGGCGCGCGACCCAGCCGCCGGCGGCGGTCACCGCTTTGTGGCGGCCATATCGCCGGATGCGGCTGGCGACGGAGCGGCGATCGTGACCCGCTGGGCGGAGATCGCGGCGCGGGGCGGCGCGCGGCGCGCGGTGCGCGTCGCCGACCGGCTGGCGGCGCGGGGGGCGCTGCCGGCCTTTCGAA
>JAFIGU010000043.1 GCA_017849555.1 Sphingomonas sp.
CGATGGTGATATTGCCGATCTGGATGGGCCGGAGCGGCGCCATAACGGGGAGCTTTCGTTGAATTGCCTAAATTTTGTGCAGCCACTACACGCTAAGGCGCTTTTCCGCAAGTCGCGGCTGCGCTAACCGGCGCGCGTCATGACCGACTCCTCGCCCCTGCCGTCCGGCTCCGTCGCTGTCGTGCTGCTCGCCGGCGGCGTCGGCGCGCGCGCGGGCTTTGCGCTTCCCAAGCAGCTTGTCCCGATCGGCGGCAAATCCGTGCTGCGCTGGAGCCTCGATGCGTTCGCCGCGCACCCCGCCATCGGTGCGGGTGTGCTCGTCGGCGATGATGACGTCGTGGCGGCGGCAGGCCCCCTGCCCGCCGGCTGGACGACCGCTGCGCCGGGCATCGAACGCCAGCAGTCGGTCGCGAATGCGCTGGGCGCACTGGCCGACTGGAGCGACGATGCGATCCTCCTCGTCCATGATGCGGCGCGCCCCGGCGTTTCGGCGGCGGTAATCGACCGGCTGCTCGCCGCCGTGGCGGAGGGGGCTGTCGCGGCGACGCCGACGCTGCCCGTTCCCGATACGCTGATAACCGAGGTTGACGGGGTGGCGGGTGACGTCACCGACCGCAGCCGACTCGCGCGCGTCCAGACGCCGCAGGCCTTCCGGCTCGGTACGCTGCGCCGTGCTCACGCGGGTGCCGGCGACGAGGCGGCGACCGACGATGCGCAACTCGTCCGCCGGCTCGGTCATGCTGTGGCAACGGTTCCAGGCGACGCGCGGCTGCACAAATTGACCTATGCCGACGATCTCATCATTCTGTCCGCCCTGCTCGGAGGAGGCAAAGCCGCGATGCGTACCGCCGTCGGTATGGGTTATGACGTTCACCGCCTCGTTCCCGACAAGCCGCTGTGGATCGGCGGGATTGAAATCGCGCATAGTCATGGGCTTGAAGGGCATAGCGATGCCGATGTCGCGCTCCACGCGCTGACCGACGCGATCCTCGGCGCGCTGGCCGATGGCGATATCGGGGACCATTTCCCGCCGAGCGATCCGCAATGGCGCGGGGCGGCGTCATGGCGCTTCCTGGCCTTTGCAGCCGAACGGGTCGCGGCGCGGGGCGGACGGATCGCCCATGTCGATCTGACGATCATCGCCGAAGCGCCGAAAATCGGCCCGCATCGCGTCGCGATCCGCGCGCGCCTGTCCGAAATTCTTGCGATTTCGATTGAAACCATTAGTGTGAAGGCAACAACCACCGAGCGGCTGGGCTTTACGGGCCGCCGCGAAGGGATCGCCGCACAGGCCATCGCGACTTTAGAACTTCCGGAGAATTGAACCTTGCCGTCCGCCGTCGAAACGCGCCAGACCGCGCGCGAAGAAGCCGCCACGTCCGTTCTTGCCGCCAATCGCGCGGCGGGGCGCCGCGTTGCCATCGCTGAAAGCTGCACCGGCGGCATGGTGTCGGTGGCGCTCACTGACATTCCCGGTAGTTCCGATGTCTTCAGCGCCGGATTCATTACCTATTCGGCCGACGCCAAGAAGCGCCAGCTCGACGTCAGCAGCGAAATTCTGGAAACCTTCGGCGAGGTGTCGCTGGCGACCGCCTGGGCCATGGCCGCGGGCGTGCTGGCGAACAGCGATGCCGACGTTGCGGTGTCGATCACCGGCATCGCGGGTCCCGGCGGCGGATCGGATAAGAAACCGGTGGGCATCGTCGTGTTTGCGCGCGCGCTGCGCGGCCAGGATCCCGATGATTATTTCACCCAGCGGGTGCAGTTCGATTCGACCGATCGCGCGACGATCCGCCATCACGCGACGATGTTCGCGCTCGACCTGCTTCAGCCCGACAAGGACGCGCTGCGTCCGTCGGAGGATGTCACGCTTCCCGCACCGTAAAGCGCATCGGCGCGCGTTTCGAACGCCGCGATCATCTTGCGGAGCGCCTTGTCGAACATCTGCCCGGCCAGCGCCTCGAAGACGCGGCTGCGGAACGAGAAATCGACCATGAAGTCGACCTTGCACCCGCCGCCGTCGAGCGGCGTGAAATGCCATTCATTGTTGAGGTGGCGCATCGGGCCGTCGATATAATCGACGATCACCTTGTCGGGCGCGCGCTTGTGGACGCGGCACGAAAAGCTTTCGCGCAATCCCTTGAAGCCGACGATCATGTCGGCCACCGCCTCGCGCTCGCTGTCGGCGCGGACACGCAGCACGACTACCCACGGCAGAAATTCGGGATAGCGCGCGACATCGGTCACGAGCGCGAACATCTGTTCGGCGCTATAGGGCAGCTCGCGCGTTTCGTGATGCCTCGGCAATGCGGCGTCAGTCCGCCTTGGCGCGCGCGAGCTGGGCTTCGCGTGCGGCGCGCATCTTCGCGAAATCGTCGCCCGCATGATAGCTCGACCGCGTCAGCGGCGAAGAAGCGACCTGCAGGAAGCCCTTGGCGCGGGCGATCTGCGCATAGGCATCGAACGCCTGCGGCGTCACGAAGTCGATCACCTTCGTATGCTTGGGGGTCGGCTGGAGATATTGCCCCATCGTCATGAAGTCGATGTCGGCGCTGCGCATGTCGTCCATCACCTGATGCACCTCCATCCGCTCTTCGCCGAGCCCGAGCATGATGCCCGATTTGGTGAAGATCGACGGATCGCGGCGCTTGACGCTTTCGAGCAGGCGCAGCGACGCATAATAGCGCGCACCGGGCCGGATCGTCGGGTAGAGCCGCGGAACCGTCTCCAGATTGTGATTATAGACATCGGGCCGCGCATCGACGATTGCGGCAACGGCATCGTCGGGCTTGTTGCGGAAATCGGGGGTCAGAATCTCGATCGTCGTCTGCGGCGTTTCGCGGCGCAGCGCCTCGATCACCTTGACGAACTGGCTGGCGCCGCCATCGGGCAAATCGTCCCGGTCGACCGAGGTGATCACGATATGGGTCAGCCCCATCTTCGCCGCCGCGGCCGCCGTATGTTCGGGTTCGAGCAGGTCGACGGGGCGCGGCATGCCGGTCTTGACGTTGCAGAAGGCGCAGGCGCGCGTGCAGGTATCGCCAAGGATCATCACCGTCGCGTGCTTTTTGGTCCAGCACTCGCCGATGTTCGGGCACGCCGCTTCCTCGCACACCGTATGCAGATTGAGGTCGCGCATCAGCTTGCGCGTTTCGGCATAGCCCGGGCTGGTCGGCGCCTTGACGCGAATCCAGTCGGGTTTGCGGGCGCGATCGGACGGTTTTTGCAGCGGAGCGTTCATGGCGCCCACATAGGCGCACACGCACATCTTCTCAACCGTCCATCCTGTGCTAAAGCGCGCGTCATGACTCGCTTTGCAGAACTGATCGACGGCTATCGCCGTTTCCGCGCCACCGGCTGGCAGCAACAGCGCGACCGGTGGGATGAATTGGCCGAGGGCCAGTCGCCCAAGGTGATGGTCATCGCCTGTTCGGACAGCCGCGTCGAACCGTCGCAGATATTCGACACCAATCCGGGCGAGATATTCGTCGTGCGCAATGTCGCCGCGCTCGTCCCGCCCTTTGAAACGACGCCGGGCCGTCACGGCGTATCGGCGGCGCTGGAATTTGCGGTGCAGTTTCTGAAGGTCGAGGAAATCGTCGTGATGGGCCACGGGATGTGCGGCGGCTGCCACGCGGCGCTGCACCGGACGATGGAGGGGGCCGAACCGGGCCGCGGCGGCTTCATCGCCGACTGGATCGCGCTGCTCGACGATGCGAGCGCCGACGTGCGTGCGGCGCATCCCGACTATGACAACCGCATCGCGGGCCGCGCAATGGAGATGGCGGGCGTGAAGGTCAGCCTCGACAATCTGCGCACCTTCCCGTGCATCGAGGAGAAGGAAAAGCGCGGCACGTTGCGGCTGCGCGGCGCCTTTTTTGCGATCAGCGACGGCGTGCTCCACATTCTCGATGAAAAAACTGGAGAATTTTCGCCCGCCTGACCCCGCCAGGGGTTGCGCTCCCCCGCGCGGGGGTCCAACAGGCGCGCCATGCTCTCCAAGCCCAACCTGCCGCGCTGGATGCGTCTGTGGCAGTTGCGCGCCGGCCGGCGCGCGCGCAGCGAGGTCGTCGATATCCGGCGGCGCGTCGCGATGGTGGGCGGGGCGCTGCTGCTCGGCTTCGTTGCCCTCGTCTTTGCAGCGGCGGGCGACAAGGTTCAGCGGCTGATCTTTCAGATATCGGCGGTCGCCTGGTGGTTGCCGCTGCTCATCACGCCATCGGTATTCGCGCTGATCGTTTGGTTGACCAACCGCTATGTCCCCGACGCGCGCGGGTCGGGCATTCCGCAGATCATCGCGGCGGGTCGCTATCCCGATCAGGCGGCCGACGGCCCTCTGGTGTCGCTCAAAACCGCCTTTGCCAAGCTTGCGCTGACGCTGACGACGCTCGCCGCGGGCGGATCGGTGGGACGCGAGGGGCCGACGGTTCAGGTTAGCGCGGCGATCATGGTCGCGATGCACCGGCTGCTCAAGGTCCGCATTTCCGCCGGGGTGTTCATCGCCGGCGGTGCCGCGGGGGTCGCCGCAGCCTTCAACACGCCGCTTGCCGGCATCGCTTTCGCGATCGAGGAACTCGCCTCCGCCTATGAACAGCGCGTCGCGGTGCTGACGATGGGCGCGGTGATGATCGCCGGTCTCGTCAGCCTCTCGGTTGCGGGCGACTATGTCTATTTCGGCGCGATGCGCGAGACGCTACCTGTTGCCGACGTGCTGTTGATCGCCCCGATCGCCGGGATCGGCGGCGGTTTGGCCGGCGGGCTCTTTGCGCGTATCGTGCTGGCGGCGAGCGACCGTTCTGCCGACTGGGCGCGCAAGGCGGCGGCGCGCCCGATCCTTTTCGCAGCCGTTTGCGGCCTCGTCGTCGCGGGGGTGAGCATTGCGACCGGCGGCGCGACGTGGGGCACCGGCTATGACGTCACCAAATTCCTGGTCGAAGGTAACCACGGCAAGCTGTGGTTCTTTCCTGCCAAGTTTGTTACCGCGCTCGCCTCGACGTTGAGCGGCGCGCCGGGCGGCATTTTCGCGCCTTCGCTCGCGGTGGGCGCCGGGTTCGGCAACCTTTTGACGCCAGCCTTTCCCGACAGCCCCACCGGCGCGGTGGTGATGATGGGCATGGTCGCCTATTTCGTCGGGGTGGTGCGCGCGCCGCTGACCGCCGTCATCATCCTGATCGAGGCGACCGCCGCGCGCGGCGTGATCCTGTCGCTGTTCGCGACGGCGCTGATCGCCGACTGGACAAGCGCGCAGGTCTGCCCCACCCGCCTCTATCATGGGTTGTCGAAGCGGATGATGCCGACGAAGCAGAAAGCAACAGCGGCGCCATCGGAGGGCTAAATTCCGGGCCCGGGTGGCGACTTTGGGGTGGGGAGCGGACTGTCAGGTTTTGGCGTCCGCTGGCCAAAAGCGGTTGAGCCGCATAGCTTGGGCAACTGCCCCAAAAGTTGCAAATGAAAGCAGCATCGCTCCAGATACGAATTGTCCTATGCCAAGAAAGCCAAGGACAAGAGA
>JAFIGU010000044.1 GCA_017849555.1 Sphingomonas sp.
ATGGCCGGCGCGCTCCCCGGCGGCGGCTGGGAGGCGCTGCGCGGCACCTCCTTCGCCGCGCCGCTCGTCGCCGGCCGGCTGGCGCGCGCCGGCAGCCTCGCGGCGCGCGCGGCGGAGGCGCGCCCCGGCAGCGGCCGCGTCGGGCGCGGCATCGTCTGCGGCGACTGCCGCACCCTGCCGAAAAGCGTCGGGCTGAAATAATTCTTAGGCCCGCGGGATTAAACCGGATCGCGGCGTCGTTGCTCTTGTCGGAAGCCGGGTGGAACCAGCCCCGGCCCGCGACGAAAAGGAGACAGATGATGATCCAGAAGATGCGGACCCGCCTGATGGTGGCGGCAGCGATCATGGCCGGCATGACGGCCGCGGCGCCGGCGTCGGCGCAATTGCTCGGCGGCGGCGGCGGCGGTGGCCTGGTCGGCGGCGTGCTCGGCGGCGCCGGCAATATCGGCGGCACGGTGACGGGCACGCTTGGCGGCGCCGGCAACATCGGCAGCACGATCGGCTCGGCGACCGGCAGCGTGTCGAACAGCGTCACCGGCTCGGGCAGCGCGAACAGCAGCCATTCGGTCAACACCAAATCGGGCAATGTCGCGGCCGACGCCGGGCTCGCCGGGACGATCAGCCACAGCACCGACGCCGCGCTCGGCGCGACCGGCGCCAACGGCAATTCACTCGCCGGCAACGTCAGCAATTCGGTCTCGGCGAGCGCCAGCCGCAATGTCGGCGCCAATGCACAGCTGATCGGCACCGATCAGGTCGCGAACACCGTGAGCAGCGCGCGCGGCGCGGCGACCGGCGCGGTGGGCCACGCGCGGAGTGCGGCGACGGGCGCGGTCCAGGCGGCACATGGCACCGCGAGCCACGTCGCGAGCAACGTGCGCGATCGTGCGGGCGCGGCGGCGGGCCAGGCACGCGACGCCGCCGGCGCGGCGAGCGGCGCGGCATCGGGCGATCTCGCCGGGACGATGTCGGGCGGCGCGGGGTCGCTCAACGCCAGCGGGTCGGGATCGGCCAGTGGCGCGGGTTCGGCCAGCGCGAGCAGCACGCCGCGCTGATCGGGCGATCGGTTGAAAGGGAGGGCCGCCGGGCAGCGATGCCCGGCGGTTTTTTGTTGGGGGCTATCGGGCGGGTCGGCGATGCGACAGACGCAGATATCTACATTACCTTTAGTAGCATTCACCGCCCCTATTCCTCTGATATTATCTTATTAGTTCAGTCTATTTTGACAGCGCCGCGTTGATTTTTAAGGTATAATAGAAGCAGTTTAACTAAATTTACTTTAAATGTTGGATTTGTTCATGAATTGTTCCTTACGCAATAGCGGGGGACATCATGACCGACCGGCAGATTCTCACCGAGAAAAAATCACCTGAACGCATTGCCTTCGAACATTATATTCGAACCGGCAGGCGTCTATCTCCGCAGGGGGAACCGGAGGTTGAACTCAAGTTCAACCCCTATCACGACCCGCGAAACGGCCGCTTTACCTTCGCCCCCGGCGGCCCGCGATCGCTGAGCGATGTCATCATTTCCGACGGCCATCGCGGCGAGCGACGGGTTTCGCGTTCGACGGCAGCGGCTGCTGCGCCCGAGGCACCGGCGGCGTCGGCAGACTCACCTCAAGCTGGTTCGCTAACCGACGCTGTCTACAGGCCGGACAAAACCGCCCCCGCAATTCAATCGGCTCAGTATCGCCCCAATTTTCGGGGCCGCCGGGGCGACAATGGCGGCCCGTCACTAAACGATCCGCTGACGCTCGATCATGTTTTCCCCGCTCTGCGCAATTCGCCCGGCGGGTCGCTAATCGCGCTGGCGGACAATATCTTCGATCTGACCGGCCCCGCTTCTCGCGCCACCACCCCGGTAATGGAAAACCACATCAATGCGCTGATTCAGCAGATCAAGGGTGTCGATCCTAGCTTTCGTTTGGAGTCGCTGGGGTTTCCGAAAACACTCAAAGGACAGGGAAACCTCCTCCGCCAACTCCTGTTTGATCGAGCGGCAGCCGTCTATCGGATGAAGAACGATGTCCGGTTGCTGCAGGTCGAGATGGTGCGCGTAATGCAAGAAACCGCAGACAGCGCTTATGTTGAAGCTCGAGCACGATTCGACGCCGGACGCTTGCTGCCGCGCCTATCGCGCGAAGAGGCGATCGGCAATTATATTGACCAAGCGGTGCGACATGAGCTGAGAAAAAATCTCGATCTTAGGGGAATAGATTATTCAAAAGGGCAGATAATAAGAATTATCGGCAGAGAATATGATAGATCACTCCCAGATCCGAAATATAAAATTCCTGATGCGCGAGTAGACAGAGCCGCTTTCGACGTTTCCCTTACGCGCAAAACTTTAGCAACTCCGCAAATTAGAGGCTTCTTCAACAGTGATTTCAAGCCGACCATCGTGATCATCGTTAGACCCAGTCAGCTCGGACAAGGTCATACCTATGCCATCTTACGCCCAGGAGAATAGTATGTATCGCTCAAGCCTTCATTCCGACAAGCCATATATTCCCAAGGGGATCGGGGAGATCATGGACCAATTGGGTTCGATGATGCTCTCCTCGCCGACCTTCAAGGACAGGACGGGCTATTTCCCGGAGCAGAATATCGACACCGAATTTTTTGCGCTCAACGAGGGATTGAAAACAATCCGCCAGAAGGTCGGCGAAGAAAATTATCAGGCACTTGTGGCACTATCCGATAAGATGCGCGCCTATTTCGAGGCCGACCCGGAGGATAAAACCGAGGGTAGCCTCAAGGGACGCGACTGCATCGTCGAGATGGAGGATATCCTCAAGGCCAGCGCGCGGCGCAAGCCGCGTTAACGACGGATCGCCAGTCCTTCGCGAAATAAGTGGCGGAGCGGGAGGGATTCGAACCCTCGATACGGTTTTGCCGTATACTCACTTTCCAGGCGAGCGCCTTCGACCACTCGGCCACCGCTCCGCATGCCTTGGGAGGCGACGCCCTAAAGCGGGGCGGCGCGCGACGCAAGCTTTCGCGCCGGGGAATTGCATCGCGCGCCCGCTAAAGGCAGCATCGCGCGCATGATCGCACCCGCCCTTGCCGCGCTTCTCGCCGCATCCGCCCCGGCATCCGCAGCCACTGCCGCTGCACCAACCGCCGCCGACGCCGCCGCGTCCCCCGCGCGCGCGCCGTCGGAAATCGTCGCCGCCGCGCCTGCCGGCGACTGGCGCGCGATTCCCGCGGGCGATCTGCTGGTGATGGACCTCGCCCCTACCGCCACCGGCAAGCCGCGCCGCGTGGTGATCCAGTTGATCCCCGCGCCCTTCTCGCAAAGCTGGGTGCGCAACATCCGCATGCTCGCCACCCAGCATTGGTGGGACGGCGCCGGCGTCAACCGCGTGCAGGACAATTATGTCGCGCAATGGGGCGGCAGCACCGCCAAGCGGCCGCTTCCCGCCAGCCTTACCCCCACCGAGCAGGCCGATTATACCACCCGCCTCACCCCCGCCGATCTCGGCCCGATCGTCGCGGCGCCGGGGCATGACGCTTACGCCCCCGAGACCTTCACCTGGCACGGCTGGCCGATCGCGGCCGAGCGCGGCGCGGGGGGCACGATCGCGTGGCCGGTGCATTGCTACGGGATGGTCGGGGTCGGGCGCGACATGCCGCCCGATGCGGGCGACGGCAGCGAGCTCTATGCGGTGATCGGCCATGCGCCGCGCCACCTCGATCGCAATATCGCGCTGGTCGGCCGGGTGATCGAGGGGATCGAGCTGCTGTCGTCACTGCCGCGCGGCACCGAAGCGCTCGGGGTCTATGCCACGCCGGCCGAGCATGTGCCGATCGTCTCGGTCCGGCTGGCGAGCGACCTGCCCGTCGCCGAGCGACCGCGCTTCGAATATCTCGCCACCGAAAGCACGAGCTTCGCGCGTTACGCCGATGCCCGCGCCAACCGCCGCGACGGCTTCTTCGTCCGCCCGGCGGGGGGCGCCGATATCTGCAATGTGCCGACACCGATCCGGCGGATCGCTGCGCGGTAAGTTACGAGGTTATCAGCTTCCCCGTTCGGGCTGAGCTTGTCGAAGGGCGAACGTAGATTGGGATTTTGCACCGCTGGCGCAGCGGCGACCTCCAGACCGTCGCCTATTTCCCCACCCAATCGGCCACCGCCGCCGCGACCTGATTGGCGCCGCGGTTGAGCGCGCGTCCGGCCGAGGCGGCATCGATCCGGGAGACCGGCACCTTCGCCTCGAAGCGCTGCTTTTCCACCTTGCTGCCCTCGGCGCGGACCAGCGCCGCATCGAAGGTGACGATCGCGCTCGACGAGGCCGCGTCGATACCGAAATTGCGCAATTCGCCGCTCAGCCGCGCGCCATTGTCGCCGAACGCCTGCCCCGCATCGAGCACGACACGCCCGCTCCGCGCGGTCATCGTATCGGCGAGCAGCCGGGCGAACAGCCGCTGCGGCGGCTCCACCCATTGCGCATCCTTGATATAGGCGATCGAGGTCGGCGTCGCCTGCACCGGCACCCGCGCGGTGGAGAGCGCCTGCGGCACCGACGGCGTCTGGATGAAGATCGTCTTGGCGGTCGCGGCATCCTGCGTCTGCCCCGGCGCGGCCTGTTCGGTCGAGGTCAGGTCGAGCAGCGAGGGCGGCGGCTTCGCGCCGAAGCTGATGCAGCCCGCCAGCGGCAGCGCCGCGAGGAAAATCATCGCCGGCTGGCGCATCTTCCTGCGGAGACCCGGCATCCACTTTTGCTGAAAATGCTTCGGTCGCATCATTGTCCGCCTCATTTGCCGGGCTTGTAGTCAGGGAGCCGCTGCTGGCCGATCACCGATCCGGCGCCGTTGCGATCGACCCGCTCCGCCACCGAGGTCAAGGCATCGGTCATCTGGCGCAGATCGTGGATCAGCCGCGCCAGCTCGGGCGCGGTCTGTTTGGACAGGCTCTGCAAGCCGGGGCGCGCATCGCCGATCGTCGCGTTGAGCGTATCGGCGCTTTGCTTGGCGGCGCTGATCGCCTGGTTGAGATTGGCCATCGCCGGTTTGACGTCCTCGGCGAGCAGCCCGTTGGTGGTCGCGGCGAGATCGCCGATCTTCGCCGCCGCGTCGCCCGCCTGCTGGACGGCGATGCGGGTCTGCGCCAGCGTCGCGGCGATTTCCGGCCCGCGATCGGCGAGCGCGCGGCTCAGCCGGTTGGTATTGTCGAGGATGCCCGCGATCGACGCCTGATTCTTGTCGGTGACCAGCCCGGTCAGCCGCTCGGTCAGCGTCGAGAGCCGCTCGAGCAATTGCGGCGCGGAATTGAGCAGCGCGCCGAGCCCGCCGGTCCGCGTCGGGATCACCGGCACGCCATAGGGGCATTGGTTGGCGGCATCGTTCGCCGGGCAGGTGATCGGCGGGGCGCCCTTCACCGCGCCGTCGAGGCTCACCGTGCTGGTGCCGGTGAAGCTGCCCTGGATCGTCGCGGTGGTGCCCTGGAGCACCGGGGTATCCTCGTTGACAGTGATCCGCACGCGGACGAATTGCGGATCGTTCTTCCACAATTGGATCAGCTTCACCTGGCCCGAGGGGACGCCCGAGAAGGTGACCGACGATCCCTTGGCGAGCCCGTCGACCGATTGCTTGAAGAAGATGTCATATTCCTTCTCGCTCGCGCCGCCGAGCCGCGCGATCCACACCGTGAACAGCGCGAGCACCGCGAGCAGGATCAGCACGACCGATCCCACGAGGACGTGGTTGGAGCGAGTTTCCATCAGTCAGTTCCCGTCCCTGGCTTTTTCCGCGCCCCATTGGCTTCCTGGGTCGCGACCGCCGCGCGGCCGCGCGGGCCATTGAAATATTCCTGGATCCACGGATGGTCCAACGCCAGGAGCTCGTCGATCGTGCCGACTGCGATCACCTTTTTGTCCGCCAGCACCGCCACCCGATCACAGATCGCATAGAGCGTATCGAGATCGTGGGTGATCAGAAACACCGTGAGCCCCATCGTCTGCTGCAGCGAATGGGTCAGTTCGTCGAACCCGGCGGCGCCGATCGGATCGAGCCCCGCGGTCGGCTCGTCGAGGAACAGCAGCTCTGGATCGAGCGCCAGCGCGCGCGCCAGCCCGGCGCGCTTCTTCATCCCCCCCGAAAGCTCGGCGGGATATTTCGGCCCCGCCTCCGCGGGCAGCCCGGTCATCACCACCTTGTAGGAGGCGATTTCGTCGAGCAGCGCCAGATCGAGTTCCGGATAGAATTCGCGGATCGGGACCTGGACGTTCTCGGCGACCGTCAGCGTGGAGAACAAGGCGCCGCCCTGGAACAGCACCCCCCAGCGCTTGCGGATCTCGACCGCCTCGGTCTCCTCGCGGCCGATGGTGGATTCGCCGAAGACGGTGATCTCGCCCTCGTCGGGGGGCTGGAGGCCGATGATCGCGCGCATCAGCACCGATTTGCCGGTGCCCGATCCGCCGACCACGCCGAGGATCTCACCGCGCCGCACGTCGAGATCGAGCCCGTCGTGGATCACCTGATCGCCGAAGCTGGTGCGCAGCCCGCGCACGCGGATGATGATATCGTCGTCCGCCGAGGGCATCAGTTCCACCCCATCGAGGTGAAGAATACCGCGAAAAAGGCGTCGAGCACGATCACCAGGAAGATCGCCTGCACCACCGCGGCGGTGGTGCGGTTGCCGACCTGCTCGGCATCGCCCTCGACCTGCATCCCCTGGAAACAGCCGGCGAGCGCGATGATCGCGCCGAACACCGGCGCCTTGACCAGCCCGACGTAAAGATCGGTGATCGGCACCACTTCGCGCAGCCGCGCGATATAGGTGACCGGCGGGATGCCGAGGTTGATCCAGCACAACAGCCCGCCGCCGATCATCGCCACGATCGAGGAATAGAAGCCGAGCAGCGGCATCAGCACGATCGCGGCGATCGTGCGCGGCAGCACCAGCGCCTCCATCGGCGAGACGCCGATCGTGCGCATCGCGTCGATTTCCTCGGTCAGCTTCATCGTGCCGAGCTGCGCGGCGAAAGCCGAGCCAGAGCGGCCGGCGACCATGATCGCGGTCATCAGCACGCCCAGCTCGCGCAGGGTGATCCGCCCGATCAGGTTGATCGTATAGACTTCGGCGCCGAACTGGCGGAGCTGCACCGCGCCCTGCTGCGCGATCACGATCCCGATCAGGAAACTCATCAGCCCGATGATGCCGAGCGCGGTGACCCCGACCACCTCGAACCGCTGCACCGTGGCGTTGAAGCGGAAGCGCCGCGGGTGGCGGATGACGTTGCCGAGCGCGATGACGATCGCGCCGAGGAAACCGAGCAGCCCGAGCAAGGTGGTGCCGGCGGTGATCGTCGCGGTGCCGATCTCGCCGAGCACGCGGGTGAACGGGCTGACATGGCGCGGCCGCATCGCGACGAGCTGATCGGACCGCTCGACATGTTCGAGCAACCGGACATGCTCGGGATCGAGCCCCTCGATCGTCGCATTATGCTCGTGCGCGAAGCGGTGGACCACCCAGGCGCCGACGGTATCGATCCGGTCGATCGCCGACAGATCGAGATGCCGCACCCCCTCGCCGTCGCCGCGCGCGCGCAGCCGCTGCGGCAGATCGCCGATCGTCGCCAGCGAAAGATCGCCGGTGAAGCGCAGGGTGTCACCGTCCTCGCTGAAATCCGCCGCTGCGCCCATCACCGGCTTTCTTGCGGGAAAGTGCCGACAACGGCAAGCGTTTGGAGGGCCGGGTGGGCGGCGCGGCGCGGGAATTTACTCATAGCGCGACATCCACCGCATGAATCGCCAGCCCGACCAGCCCGCCGACCAGCGTGCCGTTGATCCGGATGAATTGCAGATCCTTGCCCACCGCATTCTCCAGCCGGCGGGTGATCGTCTGTGCGTCCCACCCGCGCACCGTTTCGGATACCAGCCGGACGATCGAATCGCCGTAATCCGCCGCGGTCCCCACCGCCGCGCGGCGCACATAGCGGTTGAGCGTGCGCTGCAGGCGGACATCGCTTTGCAGCGTCTGCCCGAGCTGGTCGAGCGCCTCGCGCAGCTTGCCCGCGACGAGCGCCTCCGGATCGCGCGCGGCGCGCAGCATCGCGGCGCGCGCCTGCTCCCACAATCCGTTGATCCAATCCTGCATCGCGGGATTTTCGAGCAGTTCGAGCTTGAGCTGCTCGACGCGCGCGATCATCGCCGCGTCGTGCTGGAGGTCGTCGGCGAGCTTGATCAGCCCCTCCTCGGCCTTGCCGCGCAACGGGTGGTTGCGATCCTCGGCCATGTCGGCGAGCATCTTGTCGAGCCCGTCGATGATCTTGTTGGCGAGCGTCTCGTCGAGCCCGGTCCAGCGCAGGATCGACCCCGCGCGGTCATGGACCATCGCGCGGACGATCGGCTCGTTCGCCTGAAGGACGCGCCCGGCCCAGCGGACGATCCCGTCGAGCACCGGCAAATGGCGATCCTTGCTGATCGCCGCGGCGAGCGCACGGCCGAGGACCGGCGACAGATCGAGCACGCGCACCTGCCGGACCATCGCGCCGCGCACCATCCCGCCGAGCCGTTCCTGATCGAGCGCCTGGAGCACCTCCACCGCGAGCCGCGACAGGCCGCGCGACAGGCGTGAGCCGCCCGCGGTCGGGTTGCTCAGCCAGCGCCCCGCGGCGCTGGCGAGATCGATCCGCCGCATCCGCCGCGCGACGACGTGCGGGATCAGGAAATTGTCGCGCAGGAACAGCGCGAGCTGGTCGCCGATGCGATCCTTGTTGCGCGGGATGATCGCGGTATGCGGGATCGGCAGCCCGAGCGGGTGGCGGAACAGGGCGGTCACCGCGAACCAGTCGGCCAGCCCGCCGACCATCGCCGCTTCGGCAAAGGCACGGACGAAGCCCCAGCCGGGATGGAGCGGCTCGACGGCGCGGGCGACGAGGAAGGTCGCCGCCATCACCACCAGCATCGCCGTCGCGACCACCCGCATCCGCACCAGTCCGGCGGGAATGCGTTCGTGAGGCGGCCGCCGGCGGACGATCGGGATCATACCCGAAACAATCCCCAAGTCGTGGCTTTGTTCAAGCCGTTCGTTCGCGGGCGATAGAGAGAGGCGAGCATCCCGGCCGTCAACCCGGCCTTCCGGCGCCGCGGCACCGCGGGCCTAGAGCATCGTGCGCGAATTCCGATCCACCCCGGCCCTCGGGGTCCCCTTCTTGTGTCCCCGCGAAGACGGGGACCTAGTCTGGGCTCCCGCCTTGGCAGGAACACAAGGGGCGGCTCGATCTGGATCCCGATCAAACGCACGAGGCTCTTGCTGCCCGGTGGCCCCCGGCACAAGGCCGGGGTGACGGGCCCGCTCGCCTCACTCCGCCGGCTGCGGATCGTCGTCGTGGAAGCCGATCCGGCCCTGCGGGGCGGGGAGCGGGCCGCCGCCGGGAACGTGATCGATCGCGGGTCGATCGCCGTCGCCCGGACGATAGGTCAGCAGGCGCCGGCCGATCCACGGCCCCACCCGCCGCTCGATCCCGATCGCGAGGCTGAACGCCGCGGGAACGATCAGCAGGGTCAGCAGCGTCGACAGCGTCAGCCCGCCGATCACCACGATCCCCATCGGCGCGCGCCACGATCCGTCGCCCGACAGCGACAAGGCGGTCGGCACCATCCCGGCGACCATCGCCACGGTGGTCATCACGATCGGCTGCGCGCGCTTGTGCCCGGCGTCGATGATCGCATCGTGCACCGGCACGCCCTTCATGATCTCCTCCAGCGCGAAGTCGATCAGCAGGATCGAATTCTTGGCGACGATGCCGAGCAGCATCAGCAGCCCGATGAACACCGGCATCGACAAGGGATCGCCGACGATCAGCAGCGCGATCAGCCCGCCCAGCGGCGCGAGCAGCAGCGACCCCATGTTGACCAGCGGCGGCAGCAGCCGGCGATAGAGCAGCACCAGCACCGAGAAGACCAGGAACACCCCCGCGATCACCGCGAAGATGAAGTTGGTCAGCATCTCCATCTGCCATTTCGCCTGGCCGACGCTGACCCGCTGGATGCCGATCGGCAGGTTGCGCAGCGTCGGCAGCGCATTGACCTGTTTCATCGCATTGCTGAGCACCAGCCCCGAGGAGAGGTCGGCGCCAATCGTCAGCTGGCGCTGCTGGTTGAGCCGGTTGATCTTGGTCGGCCCCGAACCGAAGCCGATATCCGCCACCACCGACAGCGGCACCGACCCGCCGGTCAGCGTCTGCACCGGCAGGTTCTGGATCGTGGCGAGTTCGGTGCGCGACGATTGATCGAGCGCGACGCGGATCGGCACCTGGCGGTCGCTCAACGAGAATTTGGCGCTGTTCTGATCGATGTCGCCGATCGTCGCGATGCGGATCGCGTTGGACAATGCGGCGGTCGTCACCCCGAGATTGGCGGCAAGATCGAGCCGCGGCTTGATCACGATCTCGGGCCGGTTGAGCCCGCCGGCGATGCGCGGCGCGATCAGCCCCGGAATCTTGGTCATCTCGTTGACCAATTGATCCGCGGTCTGCCGCAACTGCGCCGGATCGTCGCCGCCCAGCGTGATCGAGACGTCGCGGTTATTCTCGCCCCAGCCGAACTGCGACTGGAAATTGACCCGCGCGTCGGGGATCTTGGCCAGTTCGGGCGCCAGGCTGCGCTCGAACGCGGTCGAGGTCATCGACTTGTGGTCCTTGAACTGCGCGGTGACGCGGCCCGAGCCGACCGCGGTGCGGCTGTAGACGCTCCGCACGTCGGGCTGTTTGCGCAGCAGCGCGACGACCTTGTCGACCGTCTCCTGCGTCTGCGCCAGCGTCGAGCCCGGCGCCATCGTGATCGTCACCGCGGAGCGCTCGTCGTCGATCGCCGGCTGGAACTGCATCGGGATCAGCCCGAAGCAGACGATCGTCAGCAGGAAGGCGCCGACCCCCATCCCGATCACCCACAGGCGATGATCGCGGAAATAGCCGGTCAGCCGCTTGAGGCCGCCCTGCGCGCGGATCGCCGGCGCGCGACCGGTGTCCATCGTCCAGTGCAGCACCTTGAGATAGACGTCCATCAGCCAGCCTTCGCCATGCGTGGCGTGGCCCCCGGCCTTGAGGAAATAAGCCGCGATCATCGGGGTGATGAGCCGCGCGACGGCAAGGCTCATCAGCACCGCGACGACGACGGTGAGACCGAAGTTGCGGAAGAACTGCCCCGAAATCCCCGGCATCAGCCCGACGGGCAGGAACACCGCGACGATCGCCATCGTCGTCGCCAGCACCGCGAGACCGATCTCGTCCGCTGCGTCGATCGCCGCTTGATAGGCGGTTTTGCCCATCCGCATGTGGCGCACGATATTCTCGATCTCGACGATCGCGTCGTCGACCAGCACCCCGGCGACGAGGCTGAGCGCGAGCAGCGTCATCCCGTTGAGCGAGAAGCCCATCAGATCCATGAACCAGAAGGCCGGGATCGCCGACAAAGGGATCGCGAGCGCCGAGATCATCGTCGCGCGCGTATCGCGCAGGAACAGGAAGACGATCAGCACCGCCAGCGCGGCGCCCTCGAGCATCGCGTGGATCGCGCTCTTATATTGCTCCAGCGCATATTTGGAGCCGTCGTAGCGCAGCTGGAAATGCACCTTGGGGTTGCGCTTCTCCAGCATCTCCAGCTTGGCCTTGGCCTCGCGGAACACGGTGACGTCGGAATAGCCCTTGGCGCGCTTGAAATCGAAGCTCAGCACCGGGCGGCCGTCGACCGCCGCGGCGGTGCGCTGCTCGGCATAGAGATCGCGCACCGTCGCGACGTCGGCGAGCTTGACCGTCCGCCCGTCGCCGACCGAGATCTGCGTCTGGCCGAGTTCGTAAGCGTTGCGCGCGTTGCCGAGCACGCGCAGCGATTGTTCCGCCCCGGCGATTTCGGAGCGCCCCCCCGCCGCGTTCAGGTTCACCTGGCGGAGCTGCTGGTTGATCTGGCTCGCGGTGAGCCCGAATGCGGCGAGCTTGGCCGGATCGAGAATCACGCGGATCTCGCGATCGACCCCGCCGTTGCGCTCGACCTTGCTCAGCCCGGGGACGGAGAGCAGCTCCTTGGCCACCGTATTGTCGATGTACCAGGAAAGCTGCTCGATCGTCATGTCGCTGGCGATCGCGGAATAGCTGCCGACATCATTGTCGTTGGCCTTCACGCGGGTGATCTGCGGCTCCAGAATGCCTTCGGGCAGGTTGGAGCGGATCTGCACCACCGCGTCGCGCACCTCGTTCACCGCGCGATCGATCGGGGTGCCGATGTCGAGCTGGACGAAGGTGGTCGAGCTGCCCTCGCTGACGAACGACTGGATCTCGTCGATCCCCTCGACCGAGCGCACCGCCGCCTCGACCCGCTGCGTCACCTGCGTTTCGAGCTCGCTCGGCGCCGCGCCCGGCTGCGAGATCTCCACCGTCACCGCCGGGAATTCGATGTCCGGATCCTGGTTGATGTCCATGCGGATGAAGCTGACGATGCCGGCCACCGTCAGCATGCAGAACAGCACGATCGACGGAACCGGGTTCCGGATCGACCAGGCGGAGATATTGCGGAAGCTCATGGCGCTATCAGCCTTTGGCTTTCTCGGTGCCCTTTTCCACGACCGGGACGACCTTTTGCCCCGGATTGAGGAAAGCACCGGCGGAACGGATCACGCGCTCGTTGCCCGTCAGCCCCTCGGCGATCGCGACGTTGCGATCGGTGACGGTGCCGAGCCGAACGTTGCGCCGCTCCACCTTGTTGTCCTTGCCGACGATATAGACGAAATTGCCGCGGTCGTCGCTCAGGATCGCCGATTGCGGCAATTGCGGCTCGTTGCTCGCCCCGCCGATCAGCGTCGCCGAGGCGAAACCGCCCGGGCGGAGCGCCGGATCGTAGGAAAGCTGGATGCGCGCGATGCCCTGCCGCGTCTGCGGATCGATCACCGGCGACACCTGCCACACATGCCCGGAGAAGGAGCGCGATTCGCCGACCGGGGTGACGATGGCGCCGTCGCCGACGCGGACCTTGGCGAGATCGGCCTCGGCGAGCTGCGCGCGCATCTCCATCTCGCCGCCCTTGGCCATGCGGAACAGGGTGCCGGTGGTCGCGCCGATGATCTGCCCCGGTTCGACCTGCCGCGTCAGGATCAGCCCCGCTTCCGGCGCGCGGATATCGAGCCGGCGGTTGCGCGCGCCCTGCTCGGCGGCGGTGGCCTGCGCCACCTTGAGCCGCGCGGCGGCGGCATCGCGCGTCGCGATGCGGCGCTGCACGTCGGCCTGGCTGATGAACCCGCGCCCGACGAGCTGCTGCGCGCGCTCGAGCTCCTGCTGGGCGAGCACCAGATCCGATCGTGCGACGCCGATCTGCGCATTGAGGCTCGCCGCGGTCTGCGCCTGCACCGAGCGGTCGACCACCGCGAGCACCTCGCCCGCCGCGACCCACTGCCCCGGCTCGACCAGCACGCGGGTCACCATCCCGCCTTCGCCCGCGACGCCGACCGGCATCTCGCGCTTGGCGGCGAGCGACCCGGTGGCGTTGATCTGGCGCGCGACCGATCCGCTGCCCGGCACCATCACGGTGACGGTCGGCGCCTGATCGGCCGGCGACATGGCGGGCGCGTCGCCGCCGCGATGCGTCAGCGCATAACCGCCGCCGCCCGCCAGCACGAGCGCGAGCGCGCCGCCGATGATCCAGCGGCGCCGATTGCGCGCGCGGGTATCCGGCCCCTCGATCGCCAGCCGCTCGCCGCCCAGACTGCCGGATTCGTAATTCATTCGGCTCACTTCCCCGTCCCGGCGCCCTGATCGCCTCATTTACCTCGGCGCTGTATTATCGGAATAAATCACCGCACTCAAGTGCCCCCGCAAATGCCCGGTCGAGGTGGCGGAATTGAGGCTGGGGCCGTTCATCCCCGGTTGATCGAAGCTCTGCCACAGCTCGTCGCAGCAAGTGATTTTCACGGGAGCTTTGCAATCTATGCGTCTAATCTTTTCCCTCGTGACGCTCGCCGCCTGCGCGGCCGCCACCCCGGCGCTGGCGCAGGCCGCCACGCCCGCGATCCTGCCCGACGGGACGTTGCTCGATATCACGGCTACCGGCCAGGTCAGCCGCACCCCCGACATCGCGACGATTCGCGCCGGGGTGGTGACCCAGGCGCCGACCGCCGCCGCCGCGCTGAGCGAAAATGCCGCGCGGATGACCCGCGTGATCCAGGCGCTCAAGGCGGCCGGGATCGCCGAGCGCGACATCATGACGAGCAGCGTCGGGCTCTCGCCGCAATATCGCTATCAGCAGAATGAGGCGCCGGTGATCACCGGCTATCAGGCGAGCAACAACGTTTCGGTGAAGTTCCGCGATATCGCCAAGAGCGGCGCCGCGCTCGACGCCTTGGTCAAGGCGGGCGCCAACCAGATCGACGGGCCGTCGATGTCGATCGACAAGCCCGGCGCCGCGCTCGACGAGGCGCGCGCCGAGGCGGTGAAGACCGCGCGCACCCGCGCCGAGCTTTATGCCAAGGCGGCGGGGTTGCGCGTCGTGCGGATCGTGTCGATCAACGAAAATGGCGAGAATGACGGCGGCTCGCCGCGTCCGCCGGTCGCCTATATGCGCGCCGCCAAGGCCGATATGGCGGAAACCCCGATCGTCGCCGGCGAAACCGAACTGTCGGTGACGCTCGGCGTGCGCTTCCTGCTGCAATAAGCGCGCGCCAGTCGAACTTGCCCTTCAGTCGTCATGCCGGGCTCGACCCGGCATCCAGAGCCACGAGCGATATCGCCTGTTGCCCTGGATGCCGGATCAAGTCCGGTATGACGAAAGGATGACGACGTCGGAAGCCTTTGGCGACGCCTATCTGACCGAAGGCGGGAGCTCAGACCCGGTCCCCGCCTTCGCGAGGACGCAAAGATCTAAGGCGGCGGGCTCGCCACATCAAAAACACACGGCCGCCCGATCGCTCGGGCGGCCGTTTCGTTTGACGACGTTTGCGTCAGTAACGGATCAGCGCACAGACCCGCGGCGGACGAGGTTGACGATCCCGAGCAGGACCACCGCGCCGAGCAGCGAGACGAGGAACGAATAGACCGACAGCCCGGTCTGGCCGAAATTGCCGCCGGAGAAGATCAGCCCGCCGATGAACGCGCCGATGATGCCGACCACGACGTTGAGGAAAATCCCCTGTTGCGCATCGGTCCGCATGATGATGCTCGCGAGCCACCCGATAACGCCGCCGACGATCAGCCAAAGAATGATACCCATGGCACTACTCCCAAGCTTTCGCCCGGCGAGCGCCGGGCTGCCTTACCTGATCAAGTAAATGCCGATGGGCCTTCTTTGTTCCGGCTGGCGCACGATGCCCGGGCAATAAGACGGCGCCGGCCCCCTTCCTTCGCCCTCCCCGGTTGCTGTCCGTTGGGAAGGGCGAAGGAACGACGCCGGCGCCGCTCACTTATCCGGCCGCGCGGGCCGGATCGGGTGATCTCAATATTTCTGCTGGCGCTCGTAGAGCGACCGGTAATGTTGAATCCGCGTCACGCGCAGCCCGGGCATCCCGGAGCGATCGATCGCGCGCTGCCAGCTCGCGAACTCCTCGACGGTCAGCCCGTAACGCTCGCAGACTTCATCCACCGTAAGTAAGCCACCGTTCACCGCAGCGACCACTTCGGCCTTCCGCCGGACCACCCAGCGCGTCGTGTTGACGGGCGGCAAAGTCTCCAGCGTGAGCGGTTCTCCGAGCGGCCCGATGACCCTTGCAGGGCGGATTTTTTGGTTTTCAATCATTACTTTAACCTTCGGTTCGGGGCGGGGGGCCCCCTCTCCAACTACGGGGACTATGACGTAACCGGGTGGCTGTTGCGTGCCGCCTAAGCAGCACGGTAAACGCGCCGTTCACCGGTCCCTCCATTCCGTCAGCGTCCGGGCGGCAATACCGTTGAACGCACCGTCGGCTGGCGCAAAACGCGCGCCGAGCGACGGTTGGTGCATCATCTGCGCCTGGGCGATCGCGGTCGGCGAGGCAGCCTGCCGCGCCGCGATCCGCACAAGCAGCACCGCGAGATCGACCGGCAGCGGCACTGCCGCATCGGCCTTGATGTCGAATCCGGCGAAGCTCAAATCCATTACGACCCTTACGTTACTCGTGCCGTGCGAGGCACAGGTCGCTTCTAACCAAAGGGGGTTAAAAACCTCGTAAACGACGGGGCAACGGTTCGTTCACAAAGGTAACTTTGCGTAACGCCGAGGGCTCCTATATCGGGACCTGCGATGAATCGGGCTGAATTTCAGTTGGGCGAAAGCCTGTCGGGCAAGCGCATCGTCGTCGCCATGTCGGGCGGGGTCGACAGCTCGGTGGTCGCCGCGCTGGCGCATGCGACGGGTGCGGAGACGATCGGGGTCACGCTCCAGCTTTACGACCACGGCGAGGCGGTGGGGCGTGCCGGCTCGTGCTGCGCCGGGCGCGACATCCGCGACGCGCGCGCGGTGTGCGACCGGCTGGGGATCGCGCATTATGTGTTCGATCATGAATCGCGCTTCCGCGAGACGGTGGTCGATCGCTTCGCCGACGAATATCTCGCCGGGCGCACCCCGATCCCCTGCGTCCAGTGCAACATGGGGCCGAAGTTCACCGATCTGTTCGCGCTGGCGCGCGATCTCGGCGCGGATTGCCTCGCCACCGGCCATTATGTCCGCCGCGTGATCGGCGCCGACGGCCCGGAGCTGCACCGCGGCGCCGATCCGGCGCGCGACCAGAGCTATTTCCTCTTCGCCACGACGGCGGCGCAGCTCGATTTCCTGCGCTTCCCGCTGGGCGCCCTGCCCAAGCCACGGGTGCGCGAGATCGCCGCCGAGCTGGGGCTGCTGGTCGCGGCCAAGCCCGACAGCCAGGACATCTGCTTCGTCCCCGATCGCGATTATGCCGGGCTGGTGCGCAAGCTCCGCCCCGAAGCCGATACCGCGGGCGAGATCGTCGACCTCGAAGGGCGTACGCTCGGCCGGCATCGCGGGATCATCCATTTCACCGTCGGCCAGCGCCGCGGGCTGGAGATCGGCGGGACGGCGGAGCCGCTCTATGTCGTGCGCGTCGATGCCGCCGAGAAGAAGGTGGTGGTCGGGCCGCGCGCCGCGCTGGCGGTGGGCGCGGCGCGGCTTGAGGGGATCAACGTGCTCGGCCCGCTCGACGCGCCGCTGAGCGCCAAGGTGCGCTCGATGGCCAAGCCGGTGCCGGCGTGGCTGGTGGGCGACCGGCTGGTGTTCGACGCCCCCGAATATGGCGTCGCGCCGGGGCAGGCGGCGGTGCTCTACGATGGCGATCGCGTGCTCGGCGGCGGCTGGATCGCGGCGACCGAGGCGGCGTAGCGTCCGTCTGGCATGTCCCTTCGGGATATGGCGGGCTGGTGCCGCCGAAAATGCGGCTTCGCGCATTTTCCAAACGCTCTGCTCAATCCGCCGCCACCGGCCCATTGTTCGCGGCGGGGCGGCGGGTGAACCACACCACGACGATCAGCACCGCGGAGAGCCACGCCGACAGCCGGAACAGATCGGTCGAGGCGAGCAGATAGGCCTGCCCGACCATCTGCCGCGTCACCGCCGCCGCCGCCTGCGTCGCATCGAGCCCGAGCCGTCCGAGCCCCTCGACCGTCAGGCGATAGGGCATGCCATCCCCCACCGCGGCGGCGAGATGCGCCTGGTGGTGCGCGGCGCGATGATCCCATGCCGTCGTGATGATCGACGCCGCAAAGGCACCCGCGACGATCCGCGCGAAATTGGAGATGCCGGTCGCCGAGGGGATTCTCTCCGGCGGGATGCGATCGAGCGAGATCGTCACCATCGACAGGAAGAAAGTGCCCATCGACACGCCCTGCACCAGCAAGGGCAGGGTGAAGTCCCAGAAGCTCGCGGTCGTCGTATAGCCCGAGCGCATCCAATAGCTCACGGCGAAGCCGACGAACGCCACGGTGGCGAGGATACGCGCGGCGATCCGCCCGGCGAAGCGCGCCGCGAACGGGGTGATCATCACCGCCACCACCCCGCTCGGCGCGGCGACCAGCCCGGCCCAGGTGGCGGTGTAGCCGAGCTGGGTCTGTAGCCATAAAGGCAGCAGCAGCACATTGGCGAAGAACACCGCATAGCCGAGGCAGAAGGCGAGCGTGCCGATCGCGAAATTGCGGTTGGCGAACAGCGACAGATCGACCGTCGGATTGGCGTCGGTCAGCTCCCAGATCAGCCAGGCGACGAACGAGATCGCGGCGGTGATCGCAAGCACGACGATCGTCGTATCGTTGAACCAATCGGCATTCTTGCCGAGATCGAGCATCACCTGCAGCGATCCGACCCACAGGATCAGCAAGCCGAGCCCGACGGTATCGATCGGCGCCTTGAAGGTCGGCGTCTCGCGCCTGGCGAGATTGAGCCAGCAGATGCTGACGACCAGCACCCCGATCGGCACGTTGATCAGGAAGATCCAGCTCCAGTGGTAATTGTCCGAGATATAGCCGCCGAGGATCGGCCCCATGATCGGCGCGACCAAGGTGGTCATCGACCAGATGCCGAGTGCGGTGGCGCGTTTCTCGGGCGGGAAGACCGAGATCAGCAGCGCCTGGCTGCCCGGCATCATCGGCCCCGACACCGCCCCCTGCAGCACGCGGAAGACGATCAGCGAGGGAAGGCTCCACGCAATGCCGCACAGCAAGGAGGCGATCGTGAACAGCACCAGCGAGGCGCAGAAGGTGCGCACCACGCCGAAGCGCCGCATCAGCCAGCCGGTCAGCGGCACCGAAATGCCGTTGGAGACCGCGAAGGCGGTGATGATCCAGGTCGAATTGTCGCTCGACACGCCGAGGTTGCCCGCGATCGTCGGCAAAGAGACGTTGGCGATCGTGCTGTCGAGCACCATCATGAACGTCCCCATCGCCAGCGCGACGGCGACCAGCGCCAGCCGCGGGCCGTGAAGTGGCGGCGGCGCGGCGGGGGCGGGAGGAGCACTACTCATCGCGCGCCTTCCTTCGTCGCCATGCCAGCCGAACCCGCGCTCCCCTCTCCCCGTTCGGGCTGAGCTTGTCGAAGCCCTGCCTTTTCTTCCGAAGAAGTGCAGCCCTTCGACAGGCTCAGGGCGAACGGAGCCATATGCATCTGCCCCGCCTCAGCGGTTCGCCGCGATGATCTGGCGGATGCGCGCCTCGACCGCGGGATCGTTGCCGTCGACCGCGACATCGCCGCGATAGGGCACCGCCGCCCCGCGCGCGAGCCGCGCGCCCGATTTGTCGGCGGTGTCGACTGTCGCATTGACCGACAGCCCGACGCGCAGCGGATTGGCCGCCAGCTCCTTCGCATCCAGCGCGATCCGCACCGGCACGCGCTGGACGATCTTGATCCAATTGCCGCTGGCATTCTGCGGCGGGAGCAGCGCGAAGGCGTTGCCGCTCCCCGCGCCGACGCCGATCACGCGGCCGTGATAGACCGTCTTGCCGCCGTACATGTCCGACACCACCGTTGCGGGCTGGCCGATACGCAGATCGCGCAGCTGGGTCTCGCGGAAATTGGCGTCGACCCACACGCGGTTGAGCGGCACGACCGCCATCAGCGGCGTCCCCGCCTGGATCTGCTGGCCGACCTGGACGCTGCGCTGCGCCACCACGCCGTCGATCGGCGCGATGATATGCATATGTGCGCGGGTGATCGCGGCGCGGCGATAGGCGGCGATCGCCGCGAGCACCGCGGGGTTGGTGTTGACGTCGGTGCCGACCACCGCGCTCTTGGCCTGCGCCTCCTGCGCGCGGGCGAGCCCGAGCGTCGCGGTCGCGACCTTCACCGCATCGGCGGCGTGGCTCAATTCCTCGCCCGAGATCGCGCCGGCCCCGGCGGCCGACTTGCGGCGCGCGAAATCGGCCTGCGCCGCGGCGAGCTGCGCCTCGGCCTGGATCACCGCGGCGCTCCCCGCCCCGACCTTGGAGAAATCGGCGCGGGTGGCGCGCACCGCGCGCGCCAGTTCGGCCTCGGCGGCGGCGAGATTGACGTCGGCGGTCGCCGGATCGAGGTCGATCAGCGGCTGGCCGGCCTTCACCGCCTCGGTATTGTCGGCGTGGAGCGACACCACCGTCCCCGCGTCGCGCGCGGTGATCGACACCACGTCGCCTGCGACATAGGCGTCGTCGGTCTCTTCCGACGGCGGGGCGAGCAGCACCCCGAAGATAAGATAGCCGAGCCCTGCGGCCACCACGACGATCGCGAGCAGCGTCAGCAGCCGCCTGCGCGCACGCGGATTGCCGCGTGCCGGCGGAGGCGGCGGTGCGGCGGGCGCGGCAGCCGCCGGCGGCGGTGCGTCGTTGGCGGAGGCGGGATTTTCTGCGTCGGTCATTGCGTGATGCCCCGGGAAGGATCGAAGCCGCCGCCCAGCGCCTGGGCGAGCTGCGCGCGCGCGGTAAGCGCGTCGATGGCAAGATTGGTTTCGGCAAGCTGCGCGTCGAGCAGCCGCACGTCGGTGTCGATCAGGTCGAGCCGCGAGGCGAGCCCGCTCGATACGCGGATATGGTTGAGCCGCGCGGTCTCGCTATAGCCGCGCACCACCTCGGCCTGCCGCGCGCGCTCGGTTTCGGCGGCGCGGATCTTGGTGATCGCATCGGCGGATTCGCGCACCGCGCCGACCACCTTCTGGTTGTAATCGGCGATCGCGAGATCGAGCCCGGCGGTGGCGCCCGCCAGATCGGCCTTGAGCCGGCCGTTGTCGAAGATCGGCAGATGGATCGCCGCGCCGCCGCCGGCGACGCTCGAATCGCCCTTGAACATATTGGCGATGCCGATCGCCTGCACCCCGGCCAGCGCGGTGAGGTTGATATCGGGGTAGAAAGCGCGCCGCGCGACGAGCTTGCCCGCCGCCGCCGCCGCGATCCGCGCCTGCGCCGCGGCGATATCGGCGCGGCGGGCGAGAAGGTCGGCGGGGATCGTCGCGGGGAGCGCCAGCGACACATCGACCGGCACCTGCGTCGCGGCGATCGTCGCGGGATAATCCGCGCCGCGCCCGGCAAGCGCGGCGAGCGCATTGACCGCCAGCGCGCGCGCCGCTTCCGCCCGCGCCAGCGCGAGTTGCGCCTGCGCGAGCAACGTCCCCGCGGCCTCGCGATCGAGCTTGCTCGCGAGGTTGCTGCGGATGCGAACGTCGGTGAGCTGGAGCGATTGCGTCCGCGCCGCGATCGTGCGCTGCGCCAGCGCCGCCTGCCGCTCGGCGCGCACCACCTCGAGATAGGTCGAGACGATCGCGCCCTCGAGCATCAGCCGCGCCGCCGCGGCATCGAGCGCTGCCGCCTCGGCCGAGGCGCGCGCGCCGGCGATCGCGGCCTTTTGCCGCCCGAACAGATCGAGGTTCCACGCCAGATTGGCGGTCGCGTCGCCGAGGAAGCGCACCGTGCCGCCATAAGGCGGCGGGATGATGTAATTGCCCGACAGGCGCTGCCCGGTGCCGTCGGCGGTGAAGGTCACATTGGGGCCGTCCGCCGCCTTGTTCGCGGCGAGCGCGGCCTGCGCCTGTCGCACCCGCGCGGCGGCGATATCGAGCGTCGGGCTCCCCGCGACCGCCTCGGCGACGATCCGGTCGAGCTGCGGGTCGCCCAACGCGTGCCACCATTGCGCATCGACCTGCGGCATCGGCGCGCCGGCCAGCCCGAGATCGGCGGGCGCCTTCTGGCTGACCGCCGGGCGCGTGTCGGCGGGCACGCAGGCGGCAAGCGCGGTGGCGGTGACGAGCGCGAGGATTGTCACAGCGCGGCGCGAAGAAGCGCCGTTCGCCCTGAGCCTGTCGAAGGGCGTCCCCACCTCTCGAACGGCAGGACGCCCTTCGACAGGCTCAGGGCGAACGGGAAGGTTCAGCGCTTCACGAACCAAGCGTCGCATCAACCCGCCCTCTCCATCGATATCCTGAGCCGCTGGAGCGTCGCGACCAGCCCGGTCACGTCCTCGTCGCTCCAGTCGGCGAGCCAGTGATTCCACGCCGCGATCACCTTGCGCCGTCCGCGCATCGCCACGTCATAGCCTTCGGGGGTCAGCGCGAGCCGGATCACCCGGCGATCGTCCGCCGCGCGCATCCGCTCGACCCAGCCGCGCTCTTCCAGCGTGTCGATCAGCCGCGTCATCGCACCTTTGTCGTGCGACAGGCTACGGGCGAGTTCGCCGCAGGTGTCGGCGAAATGGAAATGGAGCGAAACCATCGCCATCCATTGCGTCGCGGTGATCCCTTCACCGGCAAGCGCCTGTTCCAGCCCGGCCATGCTCATCTGGTTGATCACCCGCACGAGATAGCCCGGCGAGGAATCGGGGACGAAATTGGCCTCGGTGAACGGCTCCATATCGTTGCTTTAGCAACTATTGCCGAAGCAGGCAATATCGGTCTCTCTCCCGTCATGCCGGACTTGATCCGGCATCCAGAGCCACTGACGCCGTCGCCCGAGACTCTGGATGCCGGGCCCGGCATGACGGCGGGGGAAACGGCATCACACGTGTGAACTTTGTGAACTTTGGCGAGTCGAACGGCGCGGCTTTACGCCCGGGTCGCCCCCGCCTAGCCTCGGCTCAACGACGTTCAGGAGTCTGCTTCTTGCGCTTCATGCCCCTCACCGGCGCGGCGATCGCGCTGGTTCTCGCCGCCCCGGCCTTCGCCCAGGCCGCCAAGCCCGCCCCCGTTGCCGAGCTCGTCCGCGCGATCGACATCCCCTATCAGCAGTTCAGGTTGAAGAACGGGCTGCGCGTGGTGGTCCACACCGATCGCAAGGCCCCCGTGGTCGCGGTGAGCGTGTGGTATGACGTCGGGTCGAAGCACGAGCCCAAGGGCAAGACCGGGTTCGCGCATCTGTTCGAACATCTGATGTTCAACGGCAGCGAGAATGCGCCGGGTGATTTCTTCGAGCCGCTCAAACAGGTCGGCGCGACCGATTTCAACGGCACGACCTATTTCGATCGCACCAATTATTTCGAGACGGTCCCCCGCGCCGCGCTCGACCGCGCCTTGTTCCTCGAAAGCGACCGGATGGGGTGGCTGACCGGCGCGATCACCCAGGCGACGCTCGACGAGCAGCGCGGCGTCGTCCAGAACGAGAAGCGCCAGGGCGACAACCGCCCCTATGGCCTGATCCGCTACAAATTGACCGAGGGGCTGTTCCCGCCCGACAACCCCTATGGCCATACCACGATCGGCTCGATGGCCGATCTCGATGCGGCGAGCCTTGCCGATGTGAAGGGCTGGTTCCGGGATCATTACGGCCCGAACAATGCGGTGCTGGTGCTCGCCGGCGACATCGACGTCGCCACCGCCCGGCCGTTGGTCGAGAAATATTTCGGCGCGATCCCCGCGGGCCCGAAAAGCGTGCTGCCCAAGGTCGACATCCCGACGCTCGCCGCCGCCAAGAGCGAGGTGATGAAGGATCGCGTCGCCGCGCCCTTGGTGCTCAAGGCCTGGGCGATCCCGGGGCTCAACGACGCCGATTCGGTGCCGCTCGATGTCGCGGCGTCGGTGCTCGGCGGGCTGGCGAGCTCGCGGCTCCAGAACATCCTCGTCAAGGAGGAGAAGCTCGCGGTCGAGGTCGGCGCGGATTCGGACGATTTCGCGCAGGTCGGGATGTTCACGGTCAATGCGATCGTCCGCCCCGGGGTCGATCCGGCGCTGGTGTCGAAGCGGCTCGACGAGATCGTCGCGGACCTCGCCAGGAACGGCCCGACCGCCGACGAGGTGCAGCGCGTGCTGACCACCAGCGTCTCGCAGCGCATCGGCGGGCTCGAATCGGTCGGCGGGTTCGGCGGCAAGGCGGTCGCGCTGGCGGAGGGCGAGCTCTATTCGGGCGATCCCGGCTTCTACAAGAAGCAGCTCGCCGAACTCGCCGCGCAGACCCCGCAAAGCGTCCGCGACGCGGCGCGCAAATGGCTCGGACGCCCGGCCTATACGCTCACCGTCGTCCCCGGCGAACGCGCGCCTTATGACGAGGCGAAGGTGCCCCCGCCGGTCAAGGTCGCCCCCGCCCCCGAGCTGCCGCCGAAGAATACGCGCGGCCCGATCCCCGCCGCGGGCGCGGTCGCCGATCTCAGCTTCCCCAGGGTCGAGCGCACACGGCTCGCCAACGGGATCGAGCTGATCTACGCCAACCGCACCACCGTGCCGATCACCCGTGGGGTGCTGAGCTTCGACGCAGGCACCGCCGCCGATGTCGCCGACAAGCTCGGCACGCAGGCGCTGACGCTGGCGATGATCGACGAGGGCACCGCGAAGCTCGATTCGATCAAGCTCGCCGAGGCGAAGGAGCGGCTCGGGCTCGATATCTACACCAGCTCCTCGGCGGACCGCACCACGTTGAGCTTCCGCGCCCCGAGTGCCAATCTCGATCCGGCGGTGGGGCTATGGGCCGATATCGCGCGCGCCCCCTCCTTCCCCGAAAGCGAGCTGCCGCGGGTCAAGAACCAGCTCACCGCGGCGATCGCGCAGGAGCTGACCGATCCGGGCGGGATTACCGCACGGGTGCTGCCGCCGGTGCTTTACGGCGCGGGCAATCCCTATGCCAAGGCACGCGGCAGCGGCGACGCCAAGGCGGTCGCCGGGCTGACCCGCAGCGACCTGCTCGATTTCCGCAGCGCGTGGCTGCGCCCCGACAAGGCCAAGATCTTCGTCGTCAGCGATCGCCCGCTCGCCGAGGTGAAGGGCGTGCTCGATCGCGCGTTCGGCGACTGGCGTGCGACCGGGACGGGCGGCGAGAAGCTGTTCCGCGAGGACCGCAGCCTGCCCGCGCCGCGCGTGATCCTCGTCGATCGCCCGGAT
Source organism: Sphingomonas sp. (assembly GCA_017849555.1). Taxonomy (GTDB): domain Bacteria; phylum Pseudomonadota; class Alphaproteobacteria; order Sphingomonadales; family Sphingomonadaceae; genus Sphingomonas; species Sphingomonas lycopersici. The sequence continues at coordinate 24,730 of JAFIGU010000044.1, forward strand.
TCGCCGCAGTCGCTGATCTCGGGCGGGTTGCGCACCGCGTTCAAGGGCACCGACGATCTGTTGCCGGCGATCACCGTCAACGATGCGCTGGGCGGCGATTTCCTCGGCCGGCTGAACATGGACCTGCGCGAGAGCAAGCATTGGTCCTATGGCGTCTCGGGCAATTTCACCCGCAACGCCTTCGCCGCGCCTTATGTCGTCCGCGCCCCGGTGCAGGCGGACAAGACCGGGGCGTCGATCGCCGCGCTGCGCGACCAGATCTCGGCCTTCGTCACCACCAGGCCGATGACCCAGGTGGAATTCGATCGCGCGATCGCCGGGGCGACTCGCTCGCTCGCGGGGAATTTCGAGACCTCGGCCGCGGTGCTCGCCGCGATGCAGATGAACGATCTGTTCCGCCGCCCCGACGATTATTACGCCACGATCACGCAAAAATATCGCGCGCTGACCCGCGACGAACTTAACGCTACGGCACAAAGGGTAATCGATCCGGCGCGCTTCGTCTGGGTGGTGGTGGGCGACGCCAAGACGGTGCGGCCGCAGCTTGACTCGCTCGGCCTGCCGGTCGAGGTCATCACCGCTGCGTCCATCGCGGGCGCGAACGAGGAGAGCAACAATGGCCGTTGATGGCACTTACGAGGTTACCGTGAAATCGCCGCTCGGCGACCAGAAGACGACGCTGACGATCAAGAGCGAGGGCGCGACCTTCACCGGCACCGCCGCCGGCGCGATGGGCTCGGCCGATATCGCGGGCGAGGTCGACGGCAATACGCTGACCTGGAAGCAGCAGATGACCGTGCCGATGCCGATGACGCTCGACATGAAGGCGACGATCGACGGCGACACCGTGACCGGCTCGGTCGGTGCGGGCGCGTTCGGCAGCTTCCCGATGAACGGCACGCGTACCGCCTGAGCGCGAGGCACCCGACAAACGAACGGCCGCGCCGGGATGCCGGGGCGGCCGTTTTCATTCCCGTCATCCCGGCTTGCGCGGGGGTGCCGGTCAATTCACCGCTTCAGCCGCGTGACATGCCCCATCTTGCGCCCCGGCCGCGCCTCGCGCTTGCCGTAGAGGTGGAGATGCGCATCGGGCTCGGCGAGCACCGCCGGCCAGCGCTCCCACGCATCGCCGATCAGGTTCTCCATCTCGATCGCCGGCGCGGTCAGCGCGGTGTCGCCGAGCGGCAGCCCGCAGATCGCGCGGATATGGTTCTCGAATTGCGAGGTGACCGCGCCCTCGATCGTCCAATGCCCCGAATTGTGGACGCGCGGCGCCATTTCGTTGAACACCGGCCCGTCCGCGGTGGCGAAATATTCCGCGGTCAGCACGCCGACATGCCCGAGCGTCTCGGCGATCCGCCCGGTCAGCGCCGCCGCCTCGGTCCACTGCGCGGCGATCTCGGCCGGCGCGGGCAAGGTCGAGCGCGCAAGGATGCCGTCCTCATGCACGTTCCACGGCGGCGGATAGCTCACCATCGCGCCGTCGTGCCCGCGCACCAGCACGATCGAGAATTCGTGGCTGAACTCGACGAACGCCTCGAGCACCGCCGGGCCGCCGATCGCCGCCCAGGCCGCGTCGGCATCGGCCGGCGACAGGAGCCGCGCCTGTCCCTTGCCGTCATAACCCATCCGCGTCGTCTTGAGCACCGCCGGGGTGCCGATCGTGGCGATCGCGGCATCGAGGCTCTCGCGGCTGTCGACCGCCGCCCAGCGCGCCGGTCGCCCGCCGAGCTCGGCGACGAAGCTCTTCTCGGCGATGCGATCCTGCCCCGCGCTCAGCGACGCCGGGGTCGGATGCACCGGCACGCGCGCCGCAAGCCATTCGACCGGCTCGACCGCGATATTCTCGAATTCGTAGGTCACGACGTCGCATTGCGCCGCGAAATCGGCGAGCACGACATGATTGTGGTAATCGGCGCGGGTCATCGCCGAGGCGGTCTGCGCCGCGACGCTTTCGCGATCGGGCGCGAGGACATGCGTGCGATAGCCGAGCTCGGCCGCGGCCGAGGCGAGCATCCGGCCGAGCTGCCCGCCGCCGAGGATGCCGATCGTCGATCCGGGGGGCAGCAAAGTCATTGCGGCGCGTCTGCCACGCTGTCGGTCTGCGCCTGCCGCCACGCCTTGAGCCTTTCCGCCAGCGCCGGATCGGCCAGCGCGAGGATCGAGGCGGCGAACAGCCCGGCATTGGTCGCGCCGGCCTTGCCGATCGCGAGCGTGCCGACCGGCACGCCGCCGGGCATCTGGACGATCGACAGCAGGCTATCCATGCCCTTCAACGCCTTGGATTCGACCGGCACCCCGAGCACCGGCAGATGCGTCATCGACGCCGCCATGCCGGGAAGATGTGCCGCGCCGCCCGCGCCGGCGATGATCACCCGGATGCCGCGATCGGCCGCCCCGGTGGCGTAATCGTAAAGCCGCTGCGGGGTGCGATGCGCGGAAACGACGCGGGTTTCATGCGCGACGCCCAACGCGTCGAGCACGTCCGCGGCGTGCCGCATCGTCTCCCAGTCGGAGGTCGAACCCATGATGATGCCGACGTGCGCCATTGTGGGCGGTTAGCGGCCCGCACGCGGCGAGGCAATGCCTGCAATTATTTGCGGCACATCATACCTCTCCACCGTTCGCCCTGAGCTTGTCGGAGGGCGTCCTGTCGCCCGAGAGTTGGGGCCGCCCTTCGACAGGCTCAGGGCGAACGGGTCATTCTTCGCTTGGCTCGTCCTTCGCCGATACGAACATCGGCGCGATCACCGGCGCGGAAAAGCAATTGGGGATCGAAGTGTCGAACACCCCGCCGCGCACCCGCTCGTCGCGCGCGCCCGCGCCGGTCAGCGGCACGAACATCGTCCAGCCGAGCGAGCAGCGCATTGTCTTGCCCGGCGCGGTCTTGGTCACGACGAGCAATTGCTCGCTCGCCCAGGTCGCGCCGACCGGCATCACCAGCCGCCCGCCGACCTTGAGCTGGTCGAGCAGCGGCGCGGGCACCTTGTCGCTCCCCGCCGCGACGATGATCGCGTCGAACGGCGCGTGTTCGGGCCAGCCGGCATAGCCGTCGCCGGCGCGCACCTCGACATTGGCATAGCCCAGCCTGGCCAGCCGCTCGCGCGCCGCAGCGGCGAGATCGGGAACGATCTCGACCGAGGCGACGCGATCGGCGAGCCGCGCCAGCACCGCAGCCTGATAGCCCGAGCCGGTGCCGACATCGAGCACATTGGCGTGCGGCGGCAATTGCGCGGCGGCGGTCATCACCGCGACGACCGAGGGCGCGGAGATCGTCTGTCCGTCGCCGATCTCGAGCGAGCGGTCGGCGAATGCCTGTTTGCGCAGCGCCGGCGGCACGAAGGCGTCGCGCGGCACCGCCGCCATCGCGACAAGCACGCGCGCCAGCTCGGCATTGTCGGCATCGGCCGCGGCGCGATGCACCCCGGCCCTGACCGCGGCGGTCATCGCCTGCGCATCGCTTCGCTTATGCGCAGCGGCGGGCGCCGCGATCGTCGCTGCGAGGGCCGCCCACCACCACTGCCGGGCGGCCCGCGCCATGATCAACGCTCGCTGAGATAATAGCGATCGGTCGCGTTGAGCGCGTCGTCCAGCTCATAGACGATCGGCTGCCCGGTGGGGATTTCCAGCCCGGTGATTTCGTCGTCTGGAATGTTGCTGAGATGCTTGACCAAGGCGCGCAGCGAATTGCCGTGGGCGGAGATCAGCACGCGTTCGCCGCGCCTGAGCGCCGGGGCGATCCGCTCCTCCCAATAGGGCAGCACGCGCGCGATCGTATCCTTGAGGCTCTCGGTCGCGGGCACCGCGATCCCGGCGTAGCGGCGGTCACCGCTCAGATCGAACGCGCTGCCCGCTTCGAGCGGCGGCGGCGGCACGTCGAAGCTGCGGCGCCAGATATGCACCTGTTCGTCGCCATGCTTGGCCGCGGTCTCGGCCTTGTCGAGCCCGGTGAGCCCGCCATAATGCCGCTCGTTGAGCCGCCAGTTCTTCTCGGTCGGCAGCCACAGCCGCCCCATCGCCTCGAGCGCCAGATTGAGCGTCTTGATCGCGCGCGTCTGGAGCGAGGTGAAGGTCATGTCGAAATCGAGGCCCTTGGCAGCCATCAGCTCGCCCGCGGCGCGCGCCTCGGCGGCGCCCTTTTCGGTCACGTCGACATCCCACCAGCCGGTGAAGCGGTTTTCGAGGTTCCACGCCGACTGGCCGTGGCGGATCAGGACGAGGCGGGGCATTGGCACTCCTTGCGATGGATGCCGCCGGTCTGTAGCGCGTTATGAACGTCCGGCAACCTTCGAACTGTGGAGCGGCATCATCATGGCGATCGTCAGGCAGACTCTGGTTTATGACGGCCCCGGCGGCCCGTTCGAAGGCGTCATCGCCTATGAGGACGAGGTGGAGACCCCGCGCCCCGGGGTGCTCGTCGTCCCCAACGTGCTCGGCCAGAAGGAGGCCGACAATGTCCACGCCGAGAATCTCGCCAAGCTCGGCTATGTCGGCTTCGCCTGCGACGTGTTCGGCCAGGGCCGGCGCAAGACCCGCGCGTCGGACAACGTCGCCGAATATATGAACGAGCTCAACGCCGACCGCGCGCTGTTGCGCGACCGGCTCGCCGCGTCGCTCGATACGCTCAAGGGCTTCGGGCACGTCGACGCCGCCAAGACGGCGGCGGTCGGCTTCTGCTTCGGCGGCAAATGCGTGCTCGATATGGCGCGCGCCGGGCTCGATTTCCTCGGCGGGGTGAGCTTCCACGGCGTCTACGACCGGCCGGACTATGCCAATGTCGCGCCGATCGCCGCCAAATTGCTCGTCTGCCACGGCTGGGAAGACCCGATCGCTCCGCCCGACGCGATGGTCGCGCTCGGCCGCGAGCTGACCGAAAGCGGCGCCGACTGGCAGATCCACGCTTATGGCAATGCCGGCCATGCCTTCACCGATATCGAGCTGAAAGGCGTCAGCACGAACCCCGGCCTCGCTTATGAGCCGCGCGCCGACCGGCGCAGCTGGAAGGCGATGCAGGATTTCCTCGCCGAATTGTTCGTCTGAACCGGCGGTAAATATCTCGGCGCAAAAGGCTGGCGGGCTGGTGACGGCCGTGTAAAGGTGGGGGGTCACGCGGGGGGCCGCGTCGCTCACAACAACGCGGGTATCCATGCAACGTTTCCTCATCGGCATCGCCGGTATCGCCGTGATCCTGTTGATCGCGCTGGCCTTGTCGACCGATCGCCGCGCGATCCGGCCGCGCGTCGTCGGCGCGGCGTTCGCGCTCCAGGCGGGGATCGCGGTGCTGGTGCTCTATGTGCCCGCCGGGCGCCATATACTCGCCTTCCTGTCGGGCGGGGTGGCGAACCTCCTGTCCTATGCCAATGCCGGCACATCCTTCCTGTTCGGCAAGCTCGCCAGCGACCCGCTGGGCAAGAATTTCGCGATCCAGGCGCTGCCGGTGATCATCTTCTTCGCCGCGCTGGTCTCGATCCTTTATTATCTCGGGATCATGCAGCTCATCGTGCGCTGGATCGGCGGCGCGATCGAGAAGGTGATCGGGGTGAGCAAGGTCGAAAGCCTGTGCGCCGCGGCCAATATCTTCGTCGGCCAATCCGAATCCCCGTTGGTGATCCGCCCCTATCTCGCCGCGCTCACCCCCGCGCAGCTGTTCACCGTGATGACCAGCGGGATGGCGGGGGTCGCGGGGACGATCCTCGCGGCTTATGCCTCGATGGGGATCAAGATCGACTATCTGCTCGCCGCCTCGTTCATGGCCGCGCCGGGCGGGATCCTGATGGCCAAGATCATCATGCCCGATCGCCACGAGCCCGCCGAGGGGGAACTGCCGCTCGGCGACATGAGCGAGGAAGATCGCCAGATCGCGCTCGCCGAGGCGCGGATCAGCGGCAAGGGGCCGGCGGCGCTGCTCCCCGAGGGCACGCCCGGCGAGCCGATGCCGCAGGCGACGCATGACGAGGAAAAGCCCGCCAATATCATCATGGCCGCGGCACAGGGCGCGCAGACCGGCGTGCGGCTGGCGGTGGCGGTGGGGGCGATGGTGCTGGCGTTCGTCGCGCTCGTCGCGCTCGCCAACGGCATTCTCGGCGGCATCGGCGCGTGGTTCGGCTATCCCGAACTGAGCTTCCAGGGGCTGCTCGGCTATGTCTTCGCGCCGGTCATGTACCTCCTCAACGTGCCGTGGCACGAGGCGGGGATCGCGGGCGGATTGTTCGGGCAGAAGATCGTGCTCAACGAATTCGTCGCCTATATCTCGCTCGGCGAGCAGCAGGCGCAGTTGAGCCAGCGGACGGTGGCGATCGTCACCTTTGCGCTTTGCGGGTTCGCCAATTTCTCGTCGATCGCGATCCAGATGGCGGTGACCGGCAGCCTCGCCCCCAACCAGCGCCCGACGATCGCGCGGCTCGGCCTCCGCGCCTTGTTCGCCGGCAGCCTCGCCAACCTGATGTCGGCCGCGCTGGCGGGGTTGCTTATCGGGTAGCGGCGGGGCCCAGCGTCAGCAGCCACATGTCGGGCGGCGCGCCGAAGCGCAGCGGGACATTGCTGGTCCCGATCCCGGCGGAAACCACCACGATGCGCCCGCCGTCGCGGATCAGCCCGCAGCGGTAGCGATTGCCGTCCACCCGCGAGACGTTGATCAACGGCCCGACGATCGGCAGCACGATCTGCCCGCAATGCGTGTGCCCGGCGAGCAGCAGTGCGTGATCCGCCGGGAGGAATTGCACGAGGCTCGGCGCGTGGGTGAGATAGACCCGCGCGAGCGGGGCGCGGCGTGCGAGCCGGTCGAGCCCGACGAACACCGGGCCGAGCCGCGCCGTCCCCGCTGCGGTATCGCCCGACAGGCCGAGCCCGAGCGGCCCGGCGCGGACCGCGACATTCTCGGTCGCGTGGATTCCCGCCTTGGCCAACGCATGGCGCAGCACGTCGCCGACCTCCGCATCGTGATTGCCGAACACCACGAACGTCCCCAGCGGCGGCGCGAGACGGCCCAGCGCCGCGGCGACCTCTTGCGCGCGCGCCGGCGCATCGTCCCGGCCGTAGCCGGCGAGCAGATCGCCGGCGATCAGCACCAGATCGGGCCGCGCCGCCGCGACTTGCGCCACCACGCGTTCGAGCCGCGCGCGATCGGTGCTCCAATTGCCGTAATGCAGGTCACTCAACAGCATGACGCGCACCGGCGCGGCGCCGCGCGGCCAATCGGGCAGCGCGATCGCGGCGGTGCGCCGCACCGGATCAGCGCGGCCGTTGCGCACGCCGATCGCGATTATCGCCACGAGGGCCAGGGCCGCGATTGCGGCGATGAACACGATCGGCCGGCGCATAAATGGTGATAGTCACGGGGGGACAGGCGACGCCAGCCCCTTATGCGGCACGAATCGTCGCGCCGGGCATCGCGTCCGTCGCACGTCCCAAAGCGAAACGAATGTGGGGGCTGGCGAAGCCCTCATTATGGCGGCAAACTAGCCGTCAACTATTGCCCGCTAGACGGGAGGATATTGTGCGACCGCGCGTCGTATCGGATTCAGGGATCCGGGGAGATCGAAATTCGTCGGCGGCCAGTGGCGTTGCGGACGTGTTCGATGTTCCGCGGAAGGAAGTGGAGTTGAAGGGCGTGACGACGACGACCGCGACCGCCGAATCGCCTGTCGCCGGCAACCCGCCCGCGATCCGCCTCGACAAGGGCAAGGTCCGCGGGCTGCTCTTCCTCGGGCTGTGCCTGTGCGACATCGCCGCGATCCGCGCCGGCTTCTCGGTCGGCCGCGCGATCCGCGACTGGCGCTGGCTGGCGCCCAACGGGATCGAGCTCGGCTGGCTGATCCTGCCGCTTCACCTGCTGTTCGCCTCGCGCAACGGCGCGATCTCGCGCATCGCGCTCGAACGATTGTCCGAATCGCTGCGCCGCGCGCTGGGGGCCTTCGTCATGGCGACCAGCGCGGTCGCGCTGCTCCTGTTCTTCCAATATGCCGGGCCGCTCGTGTCGCGCGCCGCGTTCGGCGTGTCGATCGTCAGCAGCATGGCGTTCATCGCGATGGGGCGGCTGATCTTCGCGATGTGTTTCGTCAGCCCGGTGCCGGGCGGGCTGATCGGCGAATTGCTGATCATCGACGGGGTGCCGCCGCGGCCGGGCGCCTATCACGTTTTCGACGCGGAAGCCGCCGGGTTCCAGCCCGATCTCAACGATCCGCAAATGCTGGCGCGGCTCGCCGCGCTGGTCGGACCGTTCGACCGCGTCATCGTCTCCACCACCGAGGAGCGGCGCCACCAATGGGCGCTGCTGATGAAGGCCTATAGCGTCACCGCGGAGATGCTGCTGGAGGGCGAAACCCCGCTCGGCGCGATCGGCATCGGGCGTTATCACGGGCACGATACGATCGTCGTCGCGCGCGGGCCGATGTCGCTCGGCGCGCGGATCAAGAAGCGTGTGATGGATCTGACGCTGGCGGGCGGCGCGGTCCTGTTCGTCGCGCCGCTGCTGGTGCTCGTCGCGATCGCGATCAAGCTCGAAAGCCGCGGTCCGGTGCTGTTCGCCCAGACCCGCCTCGGCCGCGACAACAAGCCATTCAAGATCCTGAAATTCCGCAGCATGAAGGCGCAGAGCAGCGATTTTTCGGGCAATCGCTCGGCGACCCGCGACGACGATCGCATCACCCGCGTCGGCCGGATCATCCGCCGCACCAGCATCGACGAGCTGCCGCAGCTGTTCAACGTGCTCAAGGGCGACATGAGCATCGTCGGCCCGCGCCCGCACGCTCTGGGCTCGCTCGCCGGCGACAAATTGTTCTGGGAAGTGACGCAGAAATACTGGCTGCGCCACACGTTGAAGCCGGGGATCACCGGGCTGGCGCAGATCCGCGGCTATCGCGGCGCGACCCACGAGCAATCGGATCTCGAAAAGCGTCTGCAGGCCGATCTCGAATATATCGACGGCTGGCGGCTGTCGCGCGACATCTCGATCATCTTCAACACGATCCGGGTGATCGTCCACCCGCAGGCTTATTGAGCGACGGGCGACCGCCTCACCCTCGGCCGGCGCGGGCGGCGGCGTTGCGACCAGACGAACTGGGTGGCGACGCCGAAGTTGAACACCGCGCTCATCAGCGCGCCGGCCACCCCGGCGAGCGCCCAATTGCCCTCGTCGGCGAGCACGAGATCGGCGACCCCGATATTGGCCAGCGTGCCGATCGAGCAGACGAGACAGAAGATGAAATAGCCGATCACGAAGCGGCGACCGCGCAGCCGCTGCGAACGATAGGTGACCGAATTGTTGATGACATAGTTGAGCGTCATCGCCACCGCGGTGGCGGCGGTCTGCGCGACGAGGAAGGTGCTGCCGAACGATTTCAGCGCCTGCAGCACCGCGACATGCGCGACCAGCCCGATACCGCCGACCGCCGAGAACAGCACGAAGCGCGGCGGGATCAGCCCGCGGGTCACCTTCTCGCTCAGCAGGAAGAGGAATTCGAGCATGATCATCAGATCGACCTTGCTCTCCCCCTCCACGCGGTTGCGGAAGACATAGGGGATTTCGGTGATCCGAAGCGCGTGCGGCGCGGAGCTGATGATATCGAGCAGGATCTTATAGCCCTGCTGCGACAAATCGTGGACGCTGGCGTGGAACACGTCGCGGCGGATCGCGAAGAAGCCGCTCATCGGATCGCTGATCCCGGTGCCGAGCGCGAGATTGGCACACCAGGTGGCGAAGCTGCTCATCGCCTGCCGGTCCTTCGACCAGTCGCCCACCCCGCCGCCGTCGACATGCCGGCTGCCGACGACCAGATCGCTGTCGCCCGCGGCGATCAGCGCGAGCATCGCGGGCAGCAGCTTTTCGTCATGCTGGAGATCGGCATCGATCACCGCGATCACCGCGGCATTGGCCGCCAGCGCGCCCTCGACCACCGCGGAGGCGAGCCCGCGGCGCCCGATGCGCCGGATGCAGCGCACCGGATACCCCTCGCCCGCGATCGCGAACACTTCCTCCGCGGTCCCGTCGGGGCTGTCATCGTCGACGACGATCAGCTCCCAACGCGTCCCCCCCATCGCCGCCGCCACCGCCGCGACCAGCGGACGGATATTGGCGCGCTCGTTATAGGCGGGCGAGATGATCGAAAGCTGGGGAACGCCCGCGCTCGCGCCGGAATCGGCCCTAGGAGGGGAAACCACATCGACGGACATGCGCGGGACCTCGAAATCTGAACCGGTCGTGGGGCGGCGCGGTCCGCTCTGTGATCAGTCCCGTCGAATCACACAAGGCAAGCCGCGAGCCACAGATAGAGCGCGACGCTGTCGTCGGTGAAGCGGAAATCGCGGCCGCCGTGCGATTGATCCGCCGCCAGCACCCCGGCTTCGACCGCGCGCGCGATCACCATCGCGCGCTTCGTGTCGCTCGGGCTGCCGCCGTGGACCATGCCGAAGTTGCGCAGCCCTTCCTGCGCCAGCGGCGCCACCGCCTCGGGGGGCACGTCGGCAAGCAGCACCCTGAGGTGCAACTGGCTCGCCGGCCCCATCCGCACCTTCACCTCGCCCAGCGCGCGCGTGATCCCGCTGTGGACGTCGCGCGTCTCGACCTCGGTCGAATCGCGATCGAGCGCATCGCTCGCGGCATATTGCGCGACGAGACCCGCGACATAGGGCGAACCCTGCGCCGCGTTGACGACATCGTCGCGCGCCTCGTCGGTGAAGGTCAGATCGCTGGCGCCCTCGCCCATATGGATCAGCTCGCGCACCTCGTCGTCGGCCATCCCGGTCACCGGGATCCCCGCCACGTTGCGGCGGATCGAGGGGATATGCTCGAGCAGTTCGTTGAGGTTGCCGGCGACCCCGGCGATCACGATCTGCACCGGGATCGACTGATCCGACAGATTCTTGATCAGCTCGGCGATCGAGCGCTTGAAATCGATCGACTGCACGCGATCGAATTCGTCGAGCATGATCAGCACCCGCGTGCCCGAAAGCCGCGCGAGGCTTTCGCTGATCCGCACCGGGGTCAGCGTCTGTTCGGGCAGCAGATCGGCGAGCGTGCCGCCGCGTTCCGCCTCCTCGGACGTGGGATCGAAATCGGCGTGGTAGAGCAGCGGGATATCCGCGGTGATCGCGCGGAAGATCGGATCGAATTCGGATGTCTCGCTGCACGAGGTGTAGCGCACGATATAACGCGCCTCGCGCGCCAGCCGCGAAAAGACGTGCAGCATCGAGGTCTTGCCCATGCCGCGATCGCCGAAGATCACCGCGTGGAGATTCTGTTCCTCCACCGCGCGGATCAGCGAGACCAACGTCTCCTTGCGCCCGGCGAAGCGCCGCTCGTCGCGCACCGGCTGCGACGGGGTAAAGGCGCGCTGCAGCTTCTGCCGGCGCTGATCGAGCTGGCGATCGCTGCGCGCGGGGCGGCTGGCATCGGCGGCGCTGCTGCGGAAACGCGGCAGCGGCGCGGCGTGCGCATCTTCAGGCAGCTCGGACGCCCGCCGAATCAGCGGGCCGGCGTGCGCCGGCACGACGAGCGCCACGCGCTCGGGCGGTGGGGCCGGCCGGCGGCCGAGCAGGAAATTCACGATGCGGGTCCAGATCATAACGCGTCCTGGATTGGCTGAGACGGGGCTGCGGCCAAGCACGCCGCGTACGAAAAAGGCGCGACGCGCCCGGCGGATCCGATCAGAAGCTGATCTTCGGCCGAAGGACGTAATAAATATAGGCGATCACCGCGACCAGCCCGGCGATCGCGACCACGACATATCCTTCGTTGCCGAGATAATTGACCACCGCGCAGCCGATCGCCGGCGGCGCATATTGCCACAATTTGTCGACCGGATTTTCCGCCGCCGACCGCTGCAGCAGCAGGACGACCAGGCCGGTGAAGACCATGAGCGTCAGCCAATCGAACGGGGTTTCCATCTAGCACCTCTGGATTCACGAAACGGCAATCAGCATTGGGACACCCGTCCAGCGTGTTGCAGCAAATTCAACACGCCTTAGCCCCGGGAGAGGAAATGGCTCGTTAACGGCGTCAACGCAAGTCGCAGCACTGCGTGCCTGTTTTCCTGGCCCTTTATACCACTATTCTTTCCGTCATTCCGGATCATCGCGCCTTGCGCGCGGCGAGCCTGGCCGCTTCGCCGTCGAGAAAAGCGATCAATTCGGATGGATCTGTCGTCGCCGCGACCGGCTGGCGCGCCCGCGCGCGCGCCAGCGCCGGGCCGAGCGGCTCGTCCGCGCCGACCACCTCGATCAGCCCGCGCTCGGCGAAGGCGGCGGTGATTTCGGCCTGATGATCGTCATAATGCTCGCCCAGCGCGAACAGCCGCGGCACCGCGATCACCCGGCAATGCGCGCGCAACGCGGTGATCAGCGAGCCGGTGCCGCCGTGGCATACGACGATATCGGCCTGGTCGAGCAATTGCTGCACCTCCTGGAACGGGATCGTCTCGACCGAATCGAGCCCCGCCGGCACATGCCCGCCGACCCCGCGCTGGAGCACGATCCGCTCGGGGATCTCCCCCGCCGCCTGCGCCTCCTCCACCAGCCGCACCAGCCGCTCGAACGGCAAGGTGGCGCCGACCGTCGCGAACAGCAGCGGCGCCTTTGCCGGCGGCGGCGTATCGAGCGACCGGAACGGATCGAACACCAAAGCGCCGCGCCATTGCCGCCCGCTTTCCGCCGATTGCGCGATGCGGACATGCGCCAGCCAGCCGGCGAGCCGCGCAAAGGCGGACGGGCGGGTGAAGCGTGCGAACGAATCGATCAGGATCACCCGCGCGCCGCGCAGCCGCGCGAACAGCATGACGAACAATTGCGATCCGGCGCCGGTGGTGATGAACAGATCGGGCCGGCGCCGCGCAATGATCTGCCACGAGGTGAAGATGCTCCGCCACGCCTCCGCGATCATCTGCCACGGCCGCCCCAGCTTGGCCTGGCCAAGCGCGAAATGCGGGACGAAGGCGGTATCCTCCTCGGCGGCGATCGAGCGCCCCAGCGCGGTATCCTCGGTGACGAAGAAGTGCGGATATTTCTCCCACACCGGCTTCAGGTCGAGGATCTGCCGGACATGGCCGCCGCCCGACGCCGCGAGGCAGATGAGCGGCTGGCGGGGGGCGTCGGCGTTCGGCAAGGGCAGTCTCCGCTGGCAAGGGAGGCCGTGCTAGCCGAGCATGCGGCGCGAATCGAGCCGTCCCCCGGCGCCGGATCACATGGCATGTGCCGGAATGACGCCGGATCGTTTGGAAAACTCCTCGACGCGCGGCGTATCGGGCGGCTAACGCTAAGGCATGAATGCGGCGCAGTCCCAAGAACCCGCTCGCACCAGCGGCGCTTCGCCCGAAGTGACGGTGATCATCGTCAGCTACAACACCCGCGATCTGACGGTGCGCGCGGTGGAGACATTGCTGGCCAATGCCGGCGACGTCGCGATGCGGGTGGTGGTGTTCGACAACGCCTCGTCGGACGGCAGCGCCGCCGCGGTCGCCGCCGCCTTCCCCGAGATCGAGACGATCGCGCACCCGGAAAATATCGGCTTCGCCGCCGCCAACAACCTCGTTGCCGAAACCGTGACGACGCCGTGGCTGTGCCTGCTCAACCCCGATACCGAGACGCATCCCGGCGCGATCGCCAATCTCCTCGCCTTCGCCAAGGCCAATCCCAAAGCGGGGATCGTCGGCGGCCGCACGGTGTTTCCCGACGGATCGCTCAACCAGGCGTCTTGCTGGCAGCGCATCACCCCGTGGAGCCTGTTCACCCAGACCAGCGGACTCGCCCGCGCCTTCCCGCGCTCGACCCTGTTCAACCCGGAGGCGATGGGCGGGTGGCAGCGCGACAGCGTGCGCGAGGTGGATATCGTCGTCGGCTGCTTCCTGCTGACCTCGACCGAACTGTGGCGGCGGCTCGGCGGGTTCAACCGGCGCTATTTCATGTACGGCGAGGATGCCGATCTGTGCCTGCGCGCGCGCGCATTGGGCTATCGCCCGATGATCACCCCCGATGCCGAGATCATGCATCTCGTCGGCGCGTCGACCGCCAAGCGCGCCGACAAGACCGTCGCGGTGATGCGTGCCAAGGCGACGCTGGTGCGCGATCACTGGGCGAAGCCGCTGGTGCCGCTGGGCGTCGCGCAATTGTGGATGTGGGGGCTCGCCCGCCGGCTGGGCGCGGTCACCACGCGCGAGCCCGAGGCGCGCGCGCGGCTGCTCCAGATCTGGGGGCAACGACGCGATTGGCTGGCAGGTTATTAAGCGCCTGTTCCGACACGGCCGCGCCGGCCCGCTCCCCCACCCCGCCTCCCATCAGGATACGCTTGCGGGGGGCCGGGCGTGGGAGCGGACCGGTGCCGCGCGAAATGCGCGACGGGAGCATGTCGCCGAGGGGGGCGCGATGCCACTGATCCTGCATCTCAGCGCGGATTATCCGGATGCGATCCAGCCGGCCAAGACGCGCGTTATCGCCTCGTTGGTGGACGGGACCGCGGGCGATTTCACCCATCGCGTGATCTCGCTCAACCGCAGCGGCGGCGCGCGCGGCTGGCTGCGCCCCGGCGCGGTAGAGAAGGTTGCCGACGACGGCCGCATCGCAAGCTGGCGCTATGCCGCGCCGAGCCGCGGGGTCGCACTCGCCACCGCGATGCGGCGGGTCGCCGATACGATCCTCGCCGAGTTGAAGGCACGCGGCGAGCCGGTCGCCGCGATCCACGCGCACAAATTAAGCGTCGAGGCGCTCGCCGCGCAGCGGCTGGCGCAGCGGCTGGGGGTGCCGTTCCTCGTCACCTTGCAAGGCAATACCGACCAGAAGATCATCACCGCGCGCCCCGATCTCGCGCGGCGTTACCGGCGCATCTGGCACGAAGCGGCGACGGTGATCGCGTTCGCGCCGTGGATCGCGCGCTGGTGCGAGGCGAGGTTCGGCGCGCGCGCCACCCCGGTCGTCGACCTGCCGTGCATCCCGGCGAGCGAAACGGTGATCGCGCCGCGCGCGACACCGCCGCGCGTCGGCAGCGCGTTCCACCTGATGCACTGGCGCAACAAGAATGTCGCGACGCTGGCGCACGCCGTCGCCGCGCTGCAGCCGGCGCACCCCGAGGTGGCGCTGGAGGTCGCCGGCGGGGGCGATGCCGGCAGCGAGGCGGCGGTCGACGCGGCGTTGCGCCCGGCGGGTGCCCAGGCCCGGCGCATCGGCGCGCTCGATCCGGCGTCGCTGCAGCAATGGATGAACGGCTGCACCGCCTTCGCTTTGCCCTCGCGCCGTGAATCGTTCGGGCTGGTGTTCATCGAGGCGCTGCTCGCGGGATGCCCGATCGTCTATCCGCGCGGCGCCGCGATCGACGGCGATTTCGACGACTGTCCGTTCGCGCTGGCCGCCGAGGCGCGCGATCCGGCGTCGATCGCGCGCGCGCTCGATCTGCTGATCACCGAGAGCGGCCCGCGCAAACAGGCGCTGGCCGAATGGCAGCAAAATGGCGGCACTTTGCCTTTCCGGCGCGACACGATTCTCGCACGTTACCGCGACACGCTGAACGGCGTGCTTCACGGAATTTACGATTTCGGGACGGAAAGGGCATGATTTCGGGTGAGCGTCGTCCTAGGATCCCGAAACAAGGCAAAAACTTCATTAAGCAGTAAGGTTGACGCGCTATCATCAGTGCGGGATTGCGCCTATAAACCGTTGTTCATTCTTATCCTTCAGGGGGGATGCTAAGAAGATGATGAAGAAAAGCGGCACAATTTCGATCCTTTTCGCCTGTGTCGCGCTCACGGCGTGCGGCAAGGGCGGCAGCGGTGGCGCGGCGCCGACCGGGCAGGTCGCGGCGACCGTCGACGGCAAGGAGATCACCACTTCCGAGGTCCGGCTCGAGCTCGGGCCGCTCGCGTCCGATCCGCAGGCCAGTGCGCGCGCGCAGCCGGCGGCGCTGCAGTCGATCGTCAACCGCAAGATCCTCGCCGACGCAGCCGTCGCGCGCGGGCTGGACAAGACCCCGACCGCGGCGATCACGCTGCAGAAGGCGCGCGACCTGACGCTGATCCAGCTGCTCGAGGAGAATGTCCGCTCGACGCTGCCGAAGGTCTCGCCCGACGAGGCCGCGGCTTATGTGCGCGACAATCCGCAGGCCTTCGCCCAGCGCCAGCTGATCTCGGTCGACCAGTTGATCGTCGGCTCGGTCAAGCCGGAGATCGTGCAGCAGATGGGGCCGCTCAAGACGATGGACGAGATCATCGCGCTGCTCGACAAGAACAAGGTGCAATATCGCCGCGGCGCCGCGGTGATCGATTCGCTCACCATCCCCCCCGATGCGGCGAAGCAGATTTCCAACCTGAAGATCGACGACGTGTTCGTTCTGCCGAACGGCAATGCGGTGATGGTCGCGCGAATCCGCGAGCGTCAGGCGCAGCCGATTTCGGGCGATCAGGCGAACCAGATCGCGAGCCAGATCCTCACCACCCAGCGCACCCAGAACATGGTCCGCGAGCAATTCGGCAAGATCATCAAGGAAGCGCAGTCGAAGGTGAAGATCAACGAGCAGTTCCAGACGAAGACCGCGCCTGGCGCCCCGGCCGCGCCGGCGGCGAATGCTGCGGTTCCCGCAAAGGAGAAATGATGTGGCAGGGCGCGTCGACACTCCCCCCGGGCGGTGCGTAGGTTATGGATTGGCGACGGTCGCGGCGATCGCGGTCGTCTGTCCGATGGCGGCGCAGGCGCAGAGCGCCTATGGCGCGCCGCCCGAGGGAATCCAGGTACAGGCGATCCTCGACGAGGTGCACGACAGCAACGTCGCGCGCTCGGCCGGCACGATCCTGTCGGGCAAGCGCTCCGACGAGCGCGTCACGCCCACGCTCAACGTGACGGTCAACAAGGCGCTCGGCCGCAATTCGCTGACCCTCAGCGGCTTCGCCGGCTATGATTTCTACCGCCGCAACAAGCAGCTGAACCGCGAGCGGCTTGGCCTCAACGCCGATCTCGGGCTGGTCGGCGGGCCGTGCTTCCTGCATCTGCGCCCCGGCTTCTCGCGCATGCAGAGCGATCTGGGCGACATCATCCCGATCTCGGCCGAGGGTGTCACCGACCGCCGCAGCGTGCGCAACGTCGCCACGACGCAGAGCTATGGCGCTGAAGTGCAATGCGGCAGCGCCAGCGGCTTCCGCCCGCTCGCCACGTTCGAGCATACCGCGGGCAACAACAGCGAAGTGCGGCGCCGCATCGCCAACTACCGCACCAATACCTATGGCGGCGGCCTCGCTTATGGCGATCCGATCTACGGCGAGGCGACGTTGCGCTTCACCCAGACGGATACCTCCTATCCCGATCGCCCGGCGATCTTCGGCCCCGCCAATTTCTCGACCAAGCGCATCACCTTCGACTATCAGCGCTCGATCGGCGCGGTGCTGACCGGCTCGGCGGGCATCTCTTATGTCATGGTGCGCCCCGACAACGGGGTCGCGACGCGCGATTTCAACGGTTTCGGCTGGCATGCCGAACTGAGCGCGGTGCCGACCCCCGATATGCATCTGCAGCTGGGCACCTCGCGCGACATCTCGCCGTCGCTCGGCAACGACGCGACCTATCAGATCAACCGCGGCTATAACGCGACCGCCGATTATGCGTTCAGCGGGCGGCTGCGCGCGAGCCTGACCGGCTCGATCCGGACGGTGCGTTATTTCGGATCGCAGGGGTTGTTCGGGCCGCCGCTGACCGATTCGCGCAACCATACGATCAGCCCGTCGCTGTCGTTCCTGCCGACGGACCGCCTGACCTTCACGCTGTACGGCGGCTATCAGGATCGCAAAACCAACAACACGCTTTATGATTATCACAGCTATTTCATCGGGCTTCGCACTTCCTTCACACTCTGAGCCGAGTAACGCAATCATGCGCCAGACTCTCTGCCTTCTCCGACGCCTCGCGCTCCTGCTGATCGCCTCGTTTGCGCTCACGCTCGCGCCAGGCATCGCCACCGCCCAACAGACGCAGATGTCGACCGGGCAAGCACCGCTGTCGACCGCCCCCGCCGCGCCGCAGGCGGCGCCGGCGCGTCCGGCGGCCGATGCCGCGGGCAAGGACAAGCAGCAGAACAGCCTCGCCGACGGCTATGTCCTCGGCGTCGGCGACGTGATCGAGGTCTCGGTGCTCGGGCGCGAGGAATTCAAGCCGCGCGTCCAGGTGCAGGTCGACGGCACGATCCAGCTGCCGTACATCAAGTCGGTCCCGGCCGAGGGCAAGACGGTGCTGCAACTGCGCGAGGAAGTGCGCCACCGGTTGCAGCAGGGCGGTTACTATACCGATCCCGTCGTGAGCGTGATCGTCGCCAGCTATACCGCGCGCTACGTGACGGTGCTGGGCGAGGTGGGCAATCCCGGGCTGGTCCCGGTCGACCGCGCCTATCGCCTGTCGGAAATCCTCGCCCGCGTCGGCGGCCTGCGGCCGACCGGATCGGACGACGTGCAGATCCGCCGCGCCGACGGCAAGGAATTCAATTTCGACATGCGCGACATCGCCGGCGGCGGGCCGGACAAGGACATTTTCGTCGAACCGGGCGACAAGATCTATGTCGCCGCCGCAACGACCTTCTACATCTACGGCCAGGTCGCGCAGCCCGGCTCTTACCGCATCGACCGCGGGATGACGCTGCGTCAGGCGCTGGCCCGCGCCGGGGGGCTGACCCCGCGCGGTTCCGACAAAAAGGTCAAGCTGTTCCGCGACGGGAAGGAGATGGGCCGCATGAACCTTTCCGATCCGGTCAAGAACGGCGACACTATCGTCATCGGCGAGCGGTTCTTCTGAGCCGCCGTCGAGGGAGCATGTTCCCATGAGCTTCGTGCAATTCTTCCGTATCCTGTGGGCCCGCCGGTGGATCACCGTGCTGACCACGCTGACCTGCTTTCTCGGCGCGATGCTGGTCGCGAGCCTGTTGCCGGCGCGTTATCAGGGCAAATCGCGGCTGATCCTCGATATCGTCAAGCCTGATCCGGTCACCGGCGAGATGGTCAACGCCGGTTTCGCCAAGACCTATGTCCAGACGCAGACCGAGCTGATCAAGGATTATCGCATCACCGGCAAGGTGGTCGATGATCTGGGCTGGACCTCGTCGCCCGACATGGCCGCGGCCTATGCGCGCCGCTCGCCGGACGACAAGCGCGATTTCCGCCGCTGGCTGGCGCAGCGCATCTCGGACAATACCGAGGCGCAGCTGATCGATTTCTCCAACATCATGGAGATCCAATATACCAGCGATAACCCGGAAACCGCGGCGCGCGTCGCCGATGCGGTCCGGGCGGCCTATGTCAACGAGACGCTGGCGTTGCGCCGCGACGAAGCGGTCGAGAACGAGGCGTGGTTCCGCAAGCAGGCCGATCGCGTCCGCGCCGATCTCAACACCGCCGAGAAGAAGAAGAGCGACTTCGAAAAGGCCAACGGCATCATCCTGCAGGACAATAATGTCGACGCCGACACCGCCAAGCTCAACGCGCTCGCCGCGGCGCAGCCGGCGATCAACCTCGGGTCGATGGTGACCAATCCGGGGATCAGCCCCGCGCAGGCACAGCTCGAGCAGATCAATGCCTCGATCTCGAACACCGAGAAGGTGCTCGGGCCGAACAACCCCGATCTGATCGCACTCAAGAAGCAGCGCGACGCGCTGGCGCAGGTCGCCCGCGCCTCGACCCCGAGCGTCTCGCGCGGCCCGGCGGGTCCGTCGATCGCCGCGCTCTATTCGGAGCAGCAGCGCAAGGTGCTGGCGCAGCGCGGCAAGGTCGCCGAGGCGCAGCAGCTCGCCGCCGATGTCACGGTGTTGCGCGATCAATATGCCAAGACGGTGCAAAAGGCCGCCGACGAGCAGCAGAAGAGCGAATCGACGATCACCGGCCTGACCTTGCTCGGCAATGCGACCGAGCCGACCTCGCCGATCTTCCCGAAATGGCCGCTGGTGATCGCGGGCTCGCTCGGGCTCGGCTTCCTGTTCGGGTTGCTGCTGTCGATGCTGGTCGAATTGCTCGCCCGCCGCGTGCGCGGGCCGGAAGATCTCAACCTCGCCGGGGTGCCGGTGGTCGGGATCATGGCCAGCAACGCCCCGCCGACCCGGCGCCGCCTGTTCCGCTGGAAACGGCACGAACCGGCGACGACCGCAGCTTATGGCGCCTGAATCATGACGATGCTTTCTTCAGTCGAGCGCACCGCCCCGGGCGGCGAAGGCGTGACGGACCTGACCGACGCGCATTTCACGCTCGCCCCGTCGCTGGTCATGCTCACCGATCCGACCGGTGGCCAGGCCGAATCGATCCGGGTGCTGCGCGCGCATGTCGTCGCCAAGCATCTGCGCGAGGGGCGGCGATCGCTGGCGATGACCGGCCCGTCGGCGGGCGCGGGGTGCAGCTTCGTCGCCGCCAATCTGGCGGTGGCGCTGTCGCAGACCGGCGCCAGCACGCTGCTGATCGACGGCAACATGCGCGCGCCGGGGCTGGAGGAATATTTCGCCCCGAGCAACCCGCGCCCCGGGCTGTCCGATTGCCTGACCAATCCCGACATCGCCTTCTTCGATGCGGTGCATGAAGCGGTTCTGCCCAATCTCGCCTTGCTGTTCGCCGGCGAGCCGCGCGAGGACGCATCGGAGCTGCTGAGCAGCGCGGCGTTCAAGTCGCTGATCGAAAGCTGCATCCGCGATTACGACATCGTGCTGATCGACACCCCGCCGGCGAACAATTACGCCGACGTGCGCCGCATCGCCGCGGTCACGCGCTATGCGATGGCGGTCGCCTGCCGCAACCAGAGCTATGTTCGCGACGTGCGCACGCTGATCGACGAACTGACGTCGGACAAGGCGCAAGTGATCGGAACCTATTTGAATGTACGCTGACGCGCAGAGCACGGCCGCGTCGGGCGGCGGGAGCGGCGGCTCGATGCTCCGCCGGGCGTTGCGCATGCATTGGCCGCTGCTCGTCGGATTGCTGATCGTCGCGATCCCGTCGCTGATCACGCTCGGCCGCCAGACCTGGTCGACCGAGGCCGGCGCGCACGGCCCGATCGTGCTCGCGACGGGGCTGTGGCTGCTCAGCTACAATAAGATCGACCTGATCCACGCCGGCCGCCAGCCGTGGTGGACCTGGCTGCCGCTGGCGGCAGCGCTGCCGGTCTATGCCTTTGGCCGGGCGTTCGATTTCCTCTTTATCGAGGTGTCAGCGCTGTATCTCATCTTCATCATCGGGATGGTGCAGCTCGCCGGCATCAGCGAGGTGCGGCGCAACCTCTTCGCCTTATTCTATCTCGCCTTCATCATTCCGCCGCCGGGCTGGGTGCTGGATACCCTCACCTCGCCGCTGCGCGAGTTCGTCTCCTATATCTCGGTGGCGATCCTCCAGCCGATGGGCTTTCCGATCGAGCGCTCGGGCGTGTCCTTGACGATCGCGCAATATCAGCTGCTGGTCGAGGATGCCTGCGCGGGGATGAACTCGATCACCGGGCTCACCGCGATCAGCCTGTTCTACATCTATCTGATGCACCGTGCGTCGTGGCGCTATGCCTTGGTGCTGGTCGCGCTGATCATCCCGGTCGCGGTGTTCGTGAACATCCTGCGGGTGATCGCGCTGATCCTGCTGACTTATTATTACGGCGACGCGGTGGCGCAGGGCTTCATGCACGTCACCACCGGGATGGTGCTGTTCGCCTTCGCGGTCGCCAGCATCTTCCTGATCGATCGAATGATGCAGGCGGTGCTGGCGCGCTGGCACGTCAAATCGGAGGCGACGGCATGATCGAGCGCCGCGAGTTCCTGTTCGCCGGCGGCTGCGCCGCCGCGCTCGGCGTGGGCGAATGGATGCGCCCGCGCAAGCTGACGCTGTTGCTGCCCGAGAACGAGAAGCTCACCAACGTCATCCCGCTGCAATTCGCCGGCTGGAAGGCGGGCGGCGGCGGCGACATCGTCCTGCCCGACCTCAAGGACAGCCTGGCGGCGAAGCTCTACAGCGAGCGCGTCGCGCGATCCTATCGCCGGATGAGCGGCAACGAGGCGCAGGACGTGATGCTGCTCGCCGCTTACGGCCGCGCGCAGAGCGACGTGCTCCAGCTCCATCGCCCGGAGAAATGCTATCCGGCGACCGGCTTCGCGCTCACCTACAGCAAGCTCTATCAGCTGCCGCTGCCCAATGGCGTGACCGTGCCGGCGGTGCTGCTGACCGCGGAGATGGGATCGCGGGTCGAGGACATCCTCTACTGGACGCGGCTCGGCGAGATGCTGCCGCAAACCTATAGCGACCAGCGCTGGGCGCGCTTCACCACCGCGTGGAACGGCTTTATCGCCGACGGGGTGCTGATGCGCGCCTCGATGATCCGCACCGGCGATGCGCCCGGGTTCGACACGCTCAGCGAATTCATGCGCGACATGATCATGGGCACCCGCGCCAACCGCCGCTCGACGATGATCGGCGATACGCTGGCGCAGCGGCTGGCCTGAGGCGCTGCGCCGCCGATACGTCTCACCCGGCGCGCCACGCCTCATTGAGCCGCGCCGCGAGCGTCTCGAGGAACGGATAGGGGTTTTCCGCCAGATAGTCCGGCCGGTGCGACCGTCCGCGCGCGCCGATCGTCGGATCGCGCTCGAACCGCTCGCACGCATCCGCCAGCGCCGCCGCGATGCTGTCGGCACGGATGTCGTCGAGCGCGACGATATTGTCATGCGCGGCGCCGAGCGACTTGAACGCATAATCGCTCGTCACCGTCAGCACCCCGAAATGCGCCATT
Source organism: Sphingomonas sp. (assembly GCA_017849555.1). GTDB lineage: Bacteria > Pseudomonadota > Alphaproteobacteria > Sphingomonadales > Sphingomonadaceae > Sphingomonas > Sphingomonas lycopersici. The sequence continues at coordinate 47,425 of JAFIGU010000044.1, forward strand.
TCGAGCGGCGGATAACTGGGATGCGGCGAGGCCATCAGCGATAGCCCGACCGCGGTGCCGCGCAGCATCGCGGCATAATCCTCGAGCGAAAGCTTGCCCGCCGCGCGCAGCTCGATGCCGTTGCCCAGCGCGAGCGGGCGGTGCGGCGCGCCGGCCGAGACGACGTCCCATTGCGCCGCATGCGCGTAGCTTCCGGCCCAGGCGCGCAGCCCCGCGATCACCGCGGGGAAGCAGTTGCGCGGCACGCCGGGCCGGCCATAAACCAGCATCCGCCGTTCGCGCGGTGCCGCGCCGTCGGGAAGGAAGGGGCGCAAGGCGGCGGAGAGCGTCGGCTCGATCACGAACTGTTCGGCCGGCGCGATGCCGAGCGCGCCGACATAAGCGGCGAGCTCGCTGCTATTGTAGATCGCCCACCATTGCCCCTCCCCCTTCAGCGCGCGCCACGCGACGAGATGGGTGGAGGAGAAAGGGTAGAAGCCCGGCTCGAAATCCTGGCAGATATAGAGATAGGGCGCGGCGCGCCCGCCCGCCGCTGCGGCCTGCGCGGCGACGAGCTCCCGGATGTTGAGCACCGTCCACCAATTATAGGCGATGAAGATGTCGCGCGCGCCGACGCTCACCGCCGGCCGGTCGTCGCGCCGCGGCACGATCGCGATCCGCGCGGGATCGACGCCGACGCGCCGGCTCGCGGCATCGACCACCGAACGGTCGGGCGCCAGATCGAAATCGTCGAGGATGATCCGCGCGCGCGCGCCCGTGGCGGCGACGAGGCGCAGATAGAGATCCAGCCCGGTCAGCACCCCGCCGAACGCGGCGGACGGGGCGATGCTGGGGATGACCAGATTGAGCCGCGGCGAATCGTCCGTATCGCGTGACACGCTATAACCGTGCAGCGTCCGTTCCTCTTGCGGTGGATTGCTCAGCAATCCGCGCGCCGCAGCCACCACCCGATGAAGCGACCTCGGCGTGTGCCGCTTGAACCTTTCGCGCAGGATACCCATCACTCATTCTTAGCCGGTGATTCATCGTGTGACACCCTCAGCGTGTCTGATCGGACACACAGCCGGGCAAAAACCGCATTATCCGCACCAGATTAACGGGGCCGCAAACGGATGATGCGATTGGCGATGCACCGGGTTAGATGAGGAGCACGGAACATGAGGTCCCGTTTAAATACGCTTGCCTTTTGCTGCCTCTTTCCGGCGATGCTCGCCGGTGGCGGCGCGGCAGTCGGCACAACCACGACGACGACCACCACGATGGTCAACGCTTCCACCGGCGCAGACGTCAGCGCCGCCGAATGGAAAGCGCTGGTCACCGCCGCCACACCCGGCACGACGATCTATCTCGGCACGCGCCATGTGATCTTCACGCGGATTCGCGGCGTCCACGATATCACGATCAAAGGCGGCGAATTCGGCCCGATCACGCTCGATCAGTGGCAGAATGTCACCTTCGACAGCACGCGTTTCAACGCGCGGACGAGCGAACGGACCACCGGCCCCTATATCGACGCCTATACGCCGCAGGGGCTGACGTTCCGCAACACCACCTTCATCGGCTGGGTCAACAGCACCACCGGGGCGCTCGCCGGCTATTCGCTCAACATCCGCGGCGGCAGCAACGTTTCGGTGCTCGGATCGACCTTCCGCGACATGGCCAATTTCATGACGTTCATCCGCACGACGAACGTCAATGTGCTCGACAATGATTTCACCAATATCCGCGAGGGCGTACGGCTCGTCGGAACGACCAACGGGTTCATCCTGCGCAACCGGATCGGGCCGTTCAAGCCGGCGACCGGCGATCACGCCGACTGCGTGCAGTTCTTCACCGCCGGCCTGACGCTGGCGACCGACCACGCCGCCTATAATTCGACCGTCACCGACAATCTCATGCTGTCATCGGGCGCGGGGCGGTCGCAGGGTATCTTCGTCCGCGACGAAGCGAATTTGTGGCAATCGGGGCGCGGCTATAACGGTTTGACGATCATCAACAATTTGCTGATCGGCACCGGCTGGCACGGCATCGCGCTCGGCGCTGGCGCCACCAATGTGACGATCACCAACAATCGCCTGTGGCTACGCGTCGGCGGCGACACGGTGACGGACAATTGGGTGAAGCTGGACAGCGATACCGCAACCTCGCTGACGACCAATCAGGCCGGCAGCTTCCTGCTGACGGGCAAATATCAGACCAGCGGCAACATCATCAACAAGACCCCGCCGAGCCTCACGCAGATCAATTCGCTCGTCAATGCCTGGCAGACGACGTTCCGACCGGGGAAAAGCTATCCGCCGGTAACCTGAACGCGGGATGCGGGGCCACGCCACCGCAGCATCCCGCCGACCAGCCCGAAGCCGAGGATCAGGTAAAGCCAGGTCCCCGGCTCGGGAACGTCGGATCCCAGGAGAAGGTCGATCAGCGTCCGCTGGCGCGGCTGCGCAGCCGCCGCGGGTCCGCCGATCTCGGTCGCGGGCAACCGGAAATTGAGCAGCCGCTCGACCGAGGCGCCTTCGGGCAAGTTGAGATGGATCGCCATTGCCTGCGCGAACACCGCATCGTTGGTGCGCGCGGTAGCGGTTCGCACCGCAATTCCCGCCTGCTCGGCGGCGATGCGCGCCGCCTGTTCCATTTCGCCCCATACCGATCCGCGCGCCGCCACCTGGTCGCGATCCTCCACCGTTTGATCCGATTGCCACTGCATCGTGGCCGGATCGACGTAGACGACCGCCGCCCGCGCCGGCACAGGCGATGCGAGCAGCGCCGTCATCAGCACCCCCTGCACCATTGCCGCCGCCTTGCCCACGCGCGCTTCCTCCTTGCCGGTATGGAATAGCACGATAATTAGCCTTCTTTGCAGCGCAGCACAAAATCAAATGTACCAACGCGGGGCAGTCCATCGGCCGTTTCGGGCGCTCGACCGCGCCACCGGGACGATATGCCGCGCGCCGCCGGCGAGCGGCGCTTGTACCCCGGCGGCGCGAATGGCAATGAATGACCGCGTATCGTCGCGCGCGGCCTGACCGGCGCCTGCAATCCGGAACCCGAGTGAACGCTACAACCCGTCTTGTCCCCACCGCCAACAACCTGACGCTGGTCCGCTTGGTGCTCGCCTCCGCGGTGATCTGGTCGCATTGCGTCTGGCTCGTCACGGGATCGGACATGAACGACCCGACGGTGATGCTGTTCGGGCAGCCGACCTCCGACTTCGCGGTCGACGGCTTTTTCTTTCTCAGCGGCTTCCTCGTGTACAACAGCTTGTTGCGGCGCGGCAGCCCGTGGGATTTCGCGCGCGCGCGGCTCGCGCGGCTGTGGCCCGGGCTGGCTGTCTCGGTGCTCGTCGTCACCGTGGCGGGCTATTTCATCGCCGGATTGCCGCTCGACCAATATCTGCGCGGCGATACCACGCGCTTCATCGTCGGCAATCTTTCGCTGACCAAGGGCCAATATACGCTGACCGGGGTCGCCGCTGCGGGCAAGGCGGTGACCATCAACGGGTCGCTATGGACGATCCCGTGGGAGGTGCGCTGCTATGTCATTCTGTTCCTCGCGGCGCTGCTGTCGCTGGCGCGGCCGATGCGGATCGTCCCGCTGCTCCTGCTGCCGTCGCTGATTTTCGCGCTGCTCTTCCATCTGCCGCCGATCCAGCATTGGGCGGGGCAGCATCTCAGCCCCGGGATCGTCTACAATCTGACGATTTTCGATCGGCTGTGGACGATGTTTGCGCTCGGCACCGCGGCGCTTGTCGTCTGGCCCTATCTGCGCCTGTCATGGTCGGTCGCGATCGCCGGGGTCGTCGTGCTGGCGCTTAGCGTCCAATGTTTCCCGATTCCGCACCTCGTCAGTCTCGTCACCGGCTATTGCGTCTTGTGCGCCGGCTTCCTGACCGGCTCCGGCTCCGCACGCTGGCCCGATTATAGCTACGGCATGTACATTTATGCCTTTCCGGCGATGATGGCGGTCCATGCGTTGTTCCCGACGCATTCGGCCGTCTTGCTCGCGCTGCTCACCGCCTGTGCCACGCTGCCGCTGGCGATGCTGTCATGGCATTTCGTCGAGCATCCGGTGCTCGAGCTGGTCAGGAACCGCCGGCGCCCCGCACCCGGCCTCCAGGTCGCGCCGGCGATCGAGCCCGGGCAATGACCGCATCGCTTCCCGATTCGGCGGCGCCGTCACCGGCGCCGCAGGTCAGCGGCCGCGCGGCCAGCGGCGCTTCGCTGCTGATGGTCGTCAACCTCATGTCGCGCGGGATCGGCATCATCAGCACCGCTGCGCTCGCGCGGCTGCTGACGCCGAACGATTTCGGCATCGTCTCGCTGGCGATGATCGTGGTCGAGTTCGCACAGATGCTGACCGACTTTCAGCTCACCAATGCGCTGGTCCGCTCGCCGCGGCGCGACGAGCATCTCTATGCCACCGCCTTCACGCTGGGGGTAATGCGCGGGGTGATCACCGCTGCGGGGATCGCGCTCGCCGCGCTGCCGGCGGGGGTGATGACCGGCAACGATCACGTCCGCAACGTGTTGCTGGTGCTCGCGCTCCAGCCGCTGATCGACGGCTGGCGCAGCCCGCGCATGGTCGATTACATCCGCGACATCGATTTCTCGCGCGAGGCGGTGGTCACGATCGTCGGGCGCATCGTCGCGGTGGCGATCATGGTGCTGCTCGCCGCGCTGACCCACAGCTATTGGGCGCTCGTCAGCGGCACGATCGTCGCCAGCCTGACGATGACGATCATGACGCATGTCATGCGGCCGTTCCGCCCGCGCTTCGAATTGCGCGATTATCGGCTATTCCTCGGCTTCGGCGGCTGGATGTCCGCCGCCGCGATGACCAACTATCTGAGCTTCAAGCTGGATTCTCTGATCGTCGCCGGGCGGTTCGGTGTCGCGCGGCTTGGCCAATATAATCTCGGCATCCAGATTTCGGGGATCCTCACCAGCCAGCTCGCCTGGGCGCTCCAGCGGGCGATCTTCTCCGCGCTGTCGACGATCAGCGACGATCTCCCGCGCCGGCTGCGCGCTTATGCCACCGCGCAGACCGCGATGGTCGGGGTGCTGCTGCCAATCGGGGTCGGCATGGTGCTGGTCGCGCATGAGGCGATCATGGTGATCGCCGGCCCGAAATGGACCGACGCGATCGTCGTGCTGCGCTTCGTCGGGCCGCCGATGGCGTTCGGCGGGCTGATCGAATCCGCGCAGGCGCTGCTGATGGTCGAGGGGATGACGCGCACGCTGTTCCTCCGCAACCTGCTGACCTTCGCTATGCGGCTGGCGCTGCTGTGGGGCGGGCTGATGCTGGGCGGCTTTACCGGAATGCTGATCGGGCTGACGATCGCGGGCTTCCTCTATGTCCTGCTGACGCTCCAGCTCGTTTCGCGGCATTTCCACGTTTCGCTGATCGCGCCGTTCGTCAACGCCTGGCGCAGCTTCGTCGCGGCGGCGGTGATGATCGTCGCCGTGCTGGCGCTGGATATTGCGCTCGGCGCGCCGGGCCACAATTTTAGCCGTAACCTTCTCGGGCTGGCCGCCAAGTCGGTACTCGGCGGGGGCGCTTATGCCGGAACGCATCTGCTCTTGTGGCGTCTCTCGGGGCAACCCGCTGGCTTCGAGCGGTTCGTGCTCGATTTCGCGGGCCGGCTGGTGCGCACGGTCGGCGGGCGGCTGCGCATGCGCCGCGAGGCGACGGAATGAGCGCGATGCATCAAATCGGCGCCAGTCTTGTTAACCCTTTTCTTTTAACGACCGTCGCGTCATCGAAGGTGACGAAGGGCGCAGAAAAGGGGCGCGCCGCGCCACCCCGCCGGGATGTGAGTAAGCACGGGTGAAGATCAGAGGCAGGTTCTTCAGACGACGGCAACGAGCGATCGCGCGTCCGATCCTGGGGAGCTATACCTCGCCGGGCTTCTGGCAGCGTCATCGCATCAAATTGCTGCTGCTGGTTTCCGGCTATTCGTGGTTCGTCGGCATGTTCTTTGCCATCACGACCACCTATTTCCTCGTACCCCTGGTGGCACCGCTGGCGCTGCTGGCCGGGCTGGTGATCTGGCTGCTCCCCGATGTCGGGCGAGCGCCGACCAAATTGATGTCACAGCTGCTGTTCGCATTTGTCGCGGTGCTGCTGTGCTGGCCCAATTACATCGGGATCGATTTCCCGGGCCTGCCGTGGATCACGTTGCTGCGGCTGGTTTCGCTCCCGCTCGGCGTGGTGCTGCTCGTCAGCCTGTCGATCTCGGCGCAATTCCGTCGCGAATTGTCCGAGACGCTCGCCGCGGTGCCGGTGGTGCCGTGGCTGCTCGGCGCATTCGGCGCGCTCGCCTTCCTCACCGTCTTCTGGTCGACCGACGTCGGCTATTCGGCGAACAAGTTCAGCGTGGCGATGTTCAGCTGGTTCGCGCCGTTCTTTGCCGCGGTCTATGCCTTCCGCCAGCCGGGGCGGCTCGTTTGGCTCGGCCGGCTGCTCTGGGGGATCACGCTCCTGGTCTGCGCGCTCGCGGTGGTCGAGGCGCATATGCAGAAGGTGCTGTGGTCCGGCCATCTCCCGCCGCTGCTTTCGATCCAGGACGACACGGTGACGCGCATCCTGTCGGGCGCGATACGGAGCGCGACCGGCAAATACCGCACCGTCGCGACCTTCTCCACGCCGCTGGGCCTTGCCGAATATCTCGGGCTGGCCGCGCCGTTCGTGCTGCATTTCGCGCTCGTCGCGAAACGACCGATCACCCGCGTGATCGCGGCCGCCACCTTCCCGCTGATGTTCTACGTCGTCGCCCAGACCGATTCGCGGATGGGGATGATCAACATGTTCGTGGCGGCCCTGCTCTATCTGTTCTTCTGGAGCCTGCGCCACCGCCAGACCAACCCCGAAAGCCCGATCGGCACCGCGCTGCTGGTGGGTTATCCCGTGATGGCATTCGGCTTTTTGCTGTCGACCTTCTTCGTCGGCAAGATCCGCCACCTCGTGTGGGGCGACGGCTCGCAGCAATCCAGCAACGACATGCGGATGGAGCAGCTCAACGTCGGCATCCCCAAGATTCTCAATCGACCGTGGGGCTGGGGGATGGGCCGTGCGCCCGAGACGCTGGCGCTCGATTCGATCGACAATTTCTACCTGACGGTCGGGCTGGAATACGGCCTCGTCGGGCTGGTGCTGTTCTTCGGGATGATCGCGGCGGCGATCTGGGCCGGCGTGCGTCGCGCGATCCGCTTCCCCGAAGGGGAATTGGGGATGATGGTGCCGCTGATCATCTCGCTGATCAACTTCCTGATCGTGAAGACGACGCTGAGCCAGCAGGATTCGCACGGGCTGGTGTTCGTGATGCTCGGGGCGCTGGTGGCGGCGTGCTGGCGCTACGATCAGCAGAATAAACCGGCCGCCGACTGAGGCGTTGAGCCGAATGCGCGGGATACGTCCCGCCTCCGCCGGCCACGCATGACGGAGAGATCGAGCGCCGCGCTCCGCGCGGTCGGCTCGCCACGTATTTTTTTGTTAAATCAGCGCGTAAATCACGCCGCCGATCACCGCCCAGAGCGCGATCGAGGCGCCGACGATCGTCGCGACGCGCAAGGTCAGCGAGAGCTTCTCGTTCGCCGGGCGGCGCGCCCCTTCGGTGCCGAACGCCTCGAGCAGGCGCCCGTGCAGCTCGCGCACGGGCGAATCGCCGCCGTCGCCCGCGATCCAACGCGGTTCGGGCAGCGAAACCTGGCGCGGCTCTCGCGCATAGTCCTGGCGTCGTGCGGGCTGAGGCATGGAATTCTCCCTGCCTCCAATATGCCACGCTTCGTCTTAACGACTTGTAAAGGTCGGCACCCCGCGCCGTAAAATTTTCGCAAGCCTCATGGGATGAGCCGTTCGATGATCAGGTCGGCCGCCGCCTCCGGGGTCATGCCGGTGGTGTCGATCCGCATATCCGGATCGAGCGGCGGTTCATAAGGCGAATCGATCCCGGTGAAATTCTTGAGCTGCCCGCTGCGCGCCTTGGCATAGAGCCCCTTCACGTCGCGCGCCTCGGCATCGGCGAGCGGGGTGTCGATGAAGATCTCGAGGAATTCGCCCGGTGCCATCATGTCGCGCACCATCTGCCGCTCGGCGCGGAATGGCGAGATGAACGCGGTGATCACGATCAGCCCCGCATCGGTCATCAATTTCGCCACCTCGCCGATGCGGCGGATGTTCTCGACGCGATCGGCGTCGGTGAAGCCGAGATCCTTGTTGAGCCCGTGGCGGACATTGTCGCCGTCGAGCAGGAAGGTGTGGCGGTTCATCCGCACCAGTTTCTTCTCGACCAGATTGGCGATCGTCGATTTGCCCGCGCCCGACAGCCCGGTGAACCACAACACCATCGGCTGCTGGTTCTTGAGCCCCGAGCGCCGCTCGCGCGTCACGTCGAGCGCCTGCCAATGGACGTTCTGCGCGCGCCGCAGCGAGAAATGCAGCATCCCTGCGGCGACCGTCGCGTTGGTCAATTTGTCGATCAGGATGAACCCGCCGAGCCCGCGATTGGCCGCATAGGGCTCGAATACGATCGGGCGGTCGGTGGAGAGATTGGCGACGCCGATCGCGTTGAGATCCAGCGTCTTCGCCGCCAGATGCTCCATCGTATTGACGTTCACCTGATATTTCGGGTGCTGGATGCTGGCGGTGACGGTCTGCGTGCCGAGCTTGAGCCAATAGGGCCGGCCGGGGAGCATTTCCTCGTCCGCCATCCACACGATCGTCGCCTCGAACTGGTCGGCAACCTCGGGCGGGCTATCGGCGGCGGCGATCACGTCGCCGCGCGAGCAATCGATCTCGTCGGCGAAGGTCAGCGTCACCGACTGGCCGGCGACCGCCCGATCGAGATCGCCGTCGAGCGTCACGACCCGCGCAACCTCGGTCGCCTTGCCCGAGGGGAGCACGCGGACGCGATCGCCGGGGCTGACCGTCCCGCTCGCCACCAGCCCCGAAAAGCCGCGGAAATCGAGGTTGGGGCGGTTGACCCATTGCACCGGCAGCCGGAATGGCTTGGCCTGATCCCGCTCGGCATCGAGCTCGACCGTCTCGAGATGCGCGACGAGCGACGGCCCGTGATACCAGGGCGTGTTGGCGCTGCGGGCGGTGATATTGTCGCCCTTGAAGCCGGAGATCGGCATGGCGACGAAATCGCCGATCCCGATCTCGCTGGCGAAGGCGCGGTAATCGGCGACGATCGCGTCGAAGGTCGCCTGATCGTAACCGACCAGATCCATCTTGTTCACCGCCAGCACGATATGGCGGATGCCGATGAGGTGCGCGAGATAGCTGTGCCGCCGCGTCTGGGTCAGGACGCCCTTGCGCGCGTCGATCAGGATCACCGCGAGATCGGCGGTCGAGGCGCCGGTCACCATGTTGCGGGTATATTGTTCGTGGCCGGGGGTATCGGCGACGATGAACTTGCGCTTCTCGGTTGCGAAGAAGCGATAGGCGACGTCGATCGTGATGCCCTGTTCGCGCTCGGCGGCGAGCCCGTCGACCAGCAAGGCGAAGTCGATCTCCTGCCCCTGCGTACCCACCCGCTTCGAATCCGATTCGAGCGCGGCGAGCTGATCCTCGAAGATCATCTTCGAATCGTAGAGCAGCCGCCCGATCAGCGTCGACTTGCCGTCGTCGACGCTGCCGCAGGTGATGAAGCGCAAGAGCGACTTGTGCTGATGCCGATCGAGATAGGCGTGGATGTCCTCGGCGATCAGCTTATCGACCTGATAGGCGCTGTCCTGAATCGGCGCGGTCATCAGAAATACCCCTCCTGCTTCTTCTTCTCCATGCTGGCGTCGCCGGCATCCTTGTCGATCGCGCGGCCCTGGCGCTCGCTGGTGGTGGTGAGCAGCATTTCCTGGATCACCTCCTCGAGCGTCGTCGCCTCGCTCTCCACCGCGCCGGTCAGCGGGTAGCAACCGAGCGTGCGGAAGCGGATCGAGCGCTCGACCGGGGTCTCGCCGGGCTTCAACGGGAAGCGATCGTCATCGACCATCAGGATCAAGCCGTCGCGCTCCACCGTCGGGCGCGGCGCGGCGAAATAGAGCGGGACGATCGGAATGTCGTTGAGCTGGATATATTGCCAGATGTCGAGCTCGGTCCAATTGGAGATCGGGAAGACGCGGATGCTCTCGCCCTTCGATTTGCGGGCATTGTAGAGGTTCCACAATTCGGGGCGCTGGTTCTTCGGGTCCCAGCGGTGGTTGGCCGAGCGGAAGCTGAACACGCGCTCCTTGGCGCGGCTCTTCTCCTCGTCGCGCCGCGCGCCGCCGAACGCCGCGTCGAAGCCAAATTTGTCGAGCGCCTGCTTGAGCCCCTCGGTCTTCCACATATCGGTGTGAAGCGGGCCGTGATCGAACGGGTTGATCCCCCGCGCCTCGGCCTCGGGGTTGTGATAGACGAGCAACTCCATCCCGCTCTCGCGCGCCATCCGGTCGCGCAGCTCGTACATCGCCTTGAACTTCCATGTCGTGTCGACATGGAGCAGCGGGAAGGGCGGCGGCGAGGGATAAAAGGCCTTGCGCGCGAGATGCAGCATCACCGCGCTGTCCTTGCCGACCGAATAGAGCATCACCGGCTTTTCGCATTCCGACACCACCTCGCGCAGGATGTGGATCGACTCTGCCTCCAGCCGCTGGAGGTGGGTGAGGGTTTGCTTATCGGTCGTCATGGGTGACGATCTGACCGATTCGCCTTTTCGCCAAACCTCCCATATGGGAGCAAAATGGCATTAAGCCGGATCGACGAGACCGAATTGCTCCTGCCGCTCTATGCGGGCGTACGCGACGAGCCGCATTGGGATATTTTTCTCGCCCGGTTGCGCCAGCGTGCGCGCGCCGATGCGGTGCATCTCGCGATCAGCCCGTTCGCGGCGACCTTGCCGCCGCCCTTGCCCCCGATCGCCCCCGATCGGCTGCGGCCGGACCGCGTCTATGCCGCCGCCGAGCTCGAGGAGGCGCCGCCCGGCGACCTGCGCATCATGCGCGTCGCGGAGCCGGGCGGGGCGAGCGCGGTGCTCGCGGTGTCGAGCGAGACGCGCGAATTCGCCGCGGCGGACAGCGCCTTGCTCTCCGCGATCGCGCCGCATCTCGCGGTCGCGCTCGCCGGGCTGGCGCAGGCCGAGCGCCAGCGGCTGCGGCTCGCGATCGCCGAGGATGCGCTGGCGCGCGGCGGCACCGGCTGGAGCGCGTGCGACAGCGAGGCGCGGGTGATCGATTGTGACCCGGTCGCCGCGCGCGCGATCGCGGCAGTGCCCGGCCAGCGGCTGCGCATCGGCGACGCCGAAGCCGAGCGCGCCCTGGCGGCGCGCGCCGCGACCCCCGATGCGCCGCCGCGCGCGATCCTGCTTTCCGCCGCGCCCCGGCTCGAAGCGCTGCTGATCGCCCCGCCGGTCGCGCCGCCGAGCGGGGCGACGCAGGTGCCGACGATGATCGCATTGCTCCGCACCCCGCCCGCCGCGGGGGGCGCGGCGCGCGTTGCGGCGGTCGCCGCGCTCCACGGCCTGTCGCACAGCGAGGCGCGGCTCGCGCTCGCCTTGTGCGAAGGCACGAGCATCGCCGAGGCCGCCGCGGAGATCGGGCTGACGATCGAGACCGCGCGCAATTATTCGAAACGCCTCTACGCCAAGACCGGCGCGCGCGGGCAAGCCGATCTCGTCCGGCTGCTGCTCAACGGCGGCGGCGCGCTGGCGTGAGTGGAGACGCCCTCGCTGTATCCCCGCCTTGGGTCCCGCCTTCGCGGGAGCACATCGACGGCCGATACTCCGGTTCGGACGGAACCCCACGCCCCCTCGCGGGTTTAGCCTCGATAGCAGACCTCCCTGACAGGCGGCCCGCCGGACCTCGTTCGGCAGCCGCCTTTTTTTTCGCACCTCGGGCGGGTTGCCAGCGCGGCGCGCGCGCCATAGGGCGAAGGGATGCGGACGAAGCGTGGCGCAGTTCGGCTCAGCGGCGGTTCAGGCGCAGCCGTGTCGATGGACATCGTGACCGGCCCCACCCGCCCTTGTCAGGAAAATCCCGCATGATTGCCGCGCTGTTGCTGCTCCAGGCGGCCGCCGCCACGCCGGCCGCGCCGCCCGCCGTACCGCCCGGCCCCGGCCAGCCCCCGGCGACGATGATGGTCGAGCCCGCCGCGATGATGATCGCCGCCTGCGATCTCGACCATGACGGGCGCACCACTGCTGCGGAGCTCCATAGCTGCGTCGAGCGCAGCTTCGCCGCGATCGATACCGATCGCAAAGGCTCGCTCGGCTATATCGGTTTCGCCGACTGGGCCGAACGCTGGCTCGGCGATCGCAATGCGCTGCCGAGCCCGTTCGAGGTCGACACCGATGCCGACAATCGCATCACGCTGACCGAATTGCAGGTGAAGATGGCCGAGATCTTCCGCCGGCTCGATCGCGATCATGACGGCGTGGTGACCCGCGCCGAATGCCTGACGATCCGCGCCGTCGTCCCCAGCAACCGCGCGCCGCAGGGCAAGCGCAAGGGCGGCCCCGCGCCGCATTGATCGACCGGACCTATTCCCACGCAATGACCACCGACCGTTTCACCTTCTCGATCGCCGCCAGCTGTGGCGCGGCGCGCACCGGCACGATCGCGATGCGGCGCGGCACGATCCGCACCCCCGCGTTCATGCCGGTCGGCACCGCCGCCACCGTCAAGGCGATGAAGCCCGCCGATGTCGCCGCCTCGGGGGCGGACATCATCCTCGGCAACACCTATCATCTGATGCTCCGCCCCGGCGCCGAGCGGGTCGCACGATTGGGCGGGCTCCACGGCTTCATGGGGTGGGACAAGCCGATCCTCACCGATTCGGGCGGCTATCAGGTGATGAGCCTCGCCGATCTCACCAAGCGCAGCGAGGAAGGGGTGTCGTTCAAGAGCCATCTCGACGGCTCGCGGCACTTGCTCTCCCCCGAACGCTCGATCGAGATCCAGCGGCTGCTCGGCTCGAACATCGTCATGGCGTTCGACGAACTCGTCCCGACCACCTCGACCCGCGAGGTGCAGGCGGCGGCGATGGAGCGATCGATGCGCTGGGCGAAGCGCAGCCGCGCCGCATTCGATGCGGGCGGCGAGCATGCCGCGGCGAATGCGATCTTCGGCATCCAGCAGGGTGCGCTCGACGAAGGGCTGCGCAAGGCCTCCGCCGACGCGCTGACCGATATCGGCTTCCACGGCTATGCGATCGGCGGGCTCGCGGTCGGCGAGGGCCAGGAGGCGATGTTCGGCTGCCTCGATTTCGCGCCGGGGCAATTGCCGGCGGACAAGCCGCGCTATCTGATGGGGGTCGGCAAGCCCGACGATATCGTCGGCGCGGTCGAGCGCGGGGTCGATATGTTCGATTGCGTGCTGCCGACCCGCTCGGGGCGCACCGGCCAGGCCTTTACCCGCAACGGCCCGATCAACATCCGCAACGCGCGCTTCGCCGAGGATCAGGCGCCGCTCGACGCCGCCTGCCCGTGCCCGGTGTGCAATCAGTGGAGCCGCGCCTATCTCCACCATCTCGTCCGCGCGGGCGAGATTCTCGGCGCGATGCTGATGACCGAGCACAACATCTGGTTCTACGAAACGTTGATGGCGGATCTGCGCGCGTCGATCGCCGGGGGCAATCTGCCCGCGTTCGCCAATGCGTTTCGCGCCGCCTATTACGGAAACCAAGGAGAGTAAGCGTGACCGACGAACCCAACGAAATCCTCGCCGCCGCCGCCGAAGCCAAGGCGCATGAGGAAGGCGCCAGCCATGCGAAGCGCGAGGCGCGCAAGCGCAACTGGAACATCGGCAAGATCGGTCTCGGTGTCGGCATCGGCTCCGCCGCGGTCGCCGCCGCGGTGCTATTCGCCAATCGCGACAAGAAGTGATCCCGCCGCTTTCCTGAAAGGACCTTATGCGCCGCATCCTGCCGCTGCTGCTCGCTACGATCGCTGCGCCCGCGCTGGCCGAACCGCCGCCGCCGCTCCCGGCGGTCAAGCCGATCGCCTTTACCGAACGGACGCTCGCCAACGGCCTGCGCGTCTACGCGATCCGCGACACTGCGACGCCCAACGTCTCGGTGCAGATGTGGTATGACGTCGGCGGGCGTGACGATCCGCGCGGGCGATCGGGGTTCGCGCACCTCTTCGAACATCTCATGTTCAAGGCGACGCGCAACCTCCACGCCGAGCAGTTCGACCGGCTGACCGAGGATGTCGGCGGCTATAACAACGCCTCGACCGGCGACGATTACACCAATTATTTCGAGGTCGTCCCCGCCAATCACCTCCAGCGGCTGCTGTTCGCCGAGGCCGATCGCATGGCCTCGCTGATCGTCGATCCGGCAGGCTTCGCCTCCGAGCGCGACGTGGTGAAGGAGGAGTTCCGCCAGTCGGTGCTCGCGCGGCCTTATGGCAAGCTCGATTCGCTGTACCTCCCCGCGCTTGCCTATCAGCATCATCCTTATGCGCGCGGGGTGATCGGCAGCATCGCCAACCTCGATGCGGCGACGATCGACGATGTGCGCGCCTTCCACGCGACCTATTACCGCCCCGACAATGCGATCCTGGTCGTCGCGGGCAATTTCGATCCCGCCGCGCTCGATCGCTGGGTCGACCAATATTTCGCGCCGATCAAACGCCCCGATCAGCCGATCCCGCGCGTCGCCGCGACCGAGCCGGTGCGTACCGCCCCGGTCGCGGTGACGGTACACGAGCCCAACACCCCGCTCCCCGCGATCGCCTTGAGCTATCCGCTGCCGCCCGATCGCACCGCGGACATGCCCGCGCTGATGGTGATGCAGGCGATCCTCGCGCGCGGCGAAAGCTCGCGGCTGCACGAGAGCCTCGTCTATCGCGCCGGGCTGGCGCAATCGGTCGATGCAACGCTCGATTCGCGCGCCGGGCCGGGCAAGCTCGACATCATCGCGATCGCCGCCGGGGGCAAGACCGCCGATGCGGTCGAACAGGCGCTGCGCGGCGAGATCGCGCGGATGCGCGACGCCCCGGTCTCGGCGGCCGAGCTTGCCGAGGCCAAGACCGAAATCCTCACCGATGCGTTGAAGGCGATGGAAACCGCCGAGGGCCGCGCGCGTGTCATTGCCTCCTCGGTGCTGATCGACGGCGACCCGCGCGCCACCGAACGCCAGCTCGAAGCGGTCCGCGCGGTGACCGTCGCCGATGTGCAGCGCGTCGCGCGGACCTGGCTGGCCGACGATCGCGTCGCGGCAATCCGCTATCTTCCCGCCGCCGAAGGCGCCGCGCCCGAAGCCGGGATCGCGGTCGCCGCGACGGTCGAGACCCGGCCGCTCGTCGCGCCGCGCGACATCGCCGTCGTCACCGCCGCGTCCGACGCCGAGCGCGTCCCGCTGCCCCCGCTCGGGCCGGTGGTCGCGGGCCATGTGCCGACCCCGAGCGCGACCCGCCTCGCCAACGGGCTGACGGTGGTGACGGTCGAGCGGCACGACGTGCCGCTGGTCACCGCGCGGCTGATCGGCACCGCGGGCGCGGCGCGCGACGCGACGGGCAAGGCAGGCACCGCCAGCCTCGCCGCCACCTTGCTGACCCGCGGCACCGCCACCCGCTCAGCGACCGAGATCGCGCGCGCCGCCGAGGCGCTCGGCGCCTCGCTCGACACCGGCGCAGGGCGCGAGGGCAGCGCGATCGGCATCACCGTCGCGACCCCGGCGCTGTCGCCCGCGCTCGACATCCTCGCCGATGCCGCGCGCCACGCGACGCTCGCCCCGGCCGAGCTGGAGCGCGCCCGCGCGCAGGCGATCGACGCGACACAGGTGACGCTGACCGATCCGATGGAACTCGCCGGGCTCGCCGCCGATCGCGCCCTGTTCGGCGCATCGGCTTATGGCGGCGCGGTCGACGGCACCCCCGCCTCGCTCAAGGCGATCACCCGCGGCGATGTGCAACGAGCCTATGCCGCGGCCTGGTCGCCCGATCGCGCGACGCTGATCCTGACCGGCGACATCACCCCCGCCGCCGCCAAGGCGCTCGCCGAGCGCTGGTTCGGCGACTGGCGCGCGGACGGCGCGACCCCCGCCGCGCTCCCTACGCCGGTCCCCATGGCCCGCCCGCGCACGATCGCGATCGACCTGCCCGATGCGGGTCAGGCCGGGGTGGTCGTCTCGCGCGGGGCGATCGCGCGCGGCGACGGGCGCTACTATCCCGCGCTGATCGCCAATACCGTGCTCGGCGGCGGCTATACCTCGCGGCTCAATCAGGAGATCCGCATCAAGCGCGGGCTCTCCTATGGCGCGCGCAGCGATCTTCACGCCGATCGCGACACCGGCTGGATCAGCGCCGGGGCCTCGACCAAGAACGCCTCCGCCCCCGAGGTCGTCGGGCTGATCGCGGGCGAGATGCAGCGGCTGGGCACCGCGCCGATCACCGCGAGCGAGCTCGAAACGCGGCGCTCGGTGCTGATCGGCGGGTTCGGCCGGCAGATCGAACGCACCGCCGGGCTGGCGACGCTGGTCGCCAACCAGTTGCTCGACGGGTTGCCGGTCGATGAAATGACGCGCTACACCGCGCAGGTGCGCGATACGCCGACCGCGGCGGTGCAGCGGGCGGCGGCGACGCTGTTCGATCCGGCGGCCACGGTGACAGTGGTGGTCGGCGACGCGCGGCAATTCGGCGACGCGCTGCGCAAGGCGCGGCCGGCGACCGAGACGATCCCGGCGACCGCGCTCAACCTCGACAGCGCGACGTTGCGGTAGGGTGCGTTCCCGCGACGAAGGAAATCGTAAATCGCGCGCGCTATAGCGACGGCGATGACGGCGATGCACCACAGCGAGATTCGCGCGTTGCGCGCCGCGCGCCACAGCGCGTGGCCGCGCGTCGCGCTGATCGTGATGTCGCTGACCGCCGCCGCAGGCGTCGCGCTGTCGCTGCTGCCGCCTGAGCCGGCACCTCCTGCCCCGCGCGTTCCGATCACCGCGCCACCCGAGACCGGGCTCCCCGCCTTCGCCTCGCCCGCGCGCGGCACCACCGGCACGATCGCCCTGCCCCCCGTCCCGCGCGGCGCCAGCGCGGTCGGCGATGCGACAGTGACCGCGGCGGCGCCCTTCTCCACCCGGCTGGCGAGCACGATCGACCGCGCCCGCGCGCTCGAATGCCTGTCGGCGGCGGTCTATTACGAGGCCGGCGCGGAAAGCGATGCCGGACAACGCGCGGTGGCGCAGGTGGTGGTGAACCGCGTCCGCCACCCGGCCTTTCCGCCGACCGTCTGCGGGGTGGTCTATCAGGGCGCGGCGCGCGGCAGCGGGTGCCAGTTCAGCTTCGCCTGCGACGGCGCGGCGGCGCGCATCCCCTCGCGCGACGGCTGGGCGCGCGCGGCGCGCAACGCTGCCGCGATCCTCGCCGGGCAGGTGTTCGCACCGGTCGGGCTGGCGACGCATTATCACACCTATGCGGTGACCCCGGCGTGGAACCGCACCTTGGTGATGACCGATGTGGTCGGCGCGCATTTCTTCCATCGCTGGAAGGGCTATTGGGGCACCGCCGCCGCCTTCGGCCGCGCCTATCGCGGCGGCGAGCCGCAACCCACGCTCCCCGCGCCGCCGCCCGTGGTCCCCGCGCCGCTGCCCGTTCCGGTCGCGGTCACGCCGACCCAGCCGGCGCATGCCGAAAGCGGCATCGCGTTGCGCGACGCCACTCCGGACAATCTGCCCCGCCAACCGCAGATCCTCGATCGCTGGAAGGATTCGGGGAAACCGCTGCGCTGATTACCAGCGCGCGCGGCGATCATGCTTTTCGAAGCGCACCTGCGCGCTCAGCCGGTCGAAGCGGCGATCGAGATCGGCGCGCTCGGCGATCGTCAGCCCGCCGCGGCGATAACGCGCCTCGAGCCCCTGCAGATCGCGCAGCTGGGTGCGCAGCCGCATCGCCTCCGGCCGGTGAGGCTGCCGTTGCGCACGCCCTGATCGATCCGCACGTTGAGATTGGCGACGCGCTGGCCGACCGGCACCCACGGCGCCGCTGCCGCGACAGTCGGCACCGAAAGCGCGAGCCCGATCCCGGCGGCGATCATCGTCAGTTTCTTGTTCATCCATCTGCTCCTTACGCGGCCGTTACGCTGGCCAAGGAGAGGGATGCCGCGGGACTGTCCCGCAAATGTCCCGGAACGACGACATAATTGTCGCAAACTGTCGCCGTTCCGGGAAACCGATCAGCCGATCAGCGGCAACGCACGTTGTTCTTGTCGATCGACTTGCCGAGCAACGCGCCGCCCGCGCCGCCGAGCAGCGCGCCCAGCACGCCCGACCCACCCGGCGCGATCGCCGCGCCGAGCGCGCCGCCGGCGATGCCGCCGACGATCAGCCCGGTCGTGCCGTCCGACCGGCGGCAATAATAGCGCCCGTCCCGGCCGACATAGACGCGATCATTGTTGCTCAGCCGGCGCTCGCGATACCGCGCGTCGTCACGATAATATTGATCGGCATAATAGCCGTTCGAGTTCGGATCGGGCCGATTGTAATCGTAGCGGCGATAGTCGTTGCCGTAATAGCCGGGACCGCCGCCATCGTCGACGCACCCCGTCAACAGCACCGCCGCGCCGAATGCGGCAAACGCAACCTTTCGCATCGCATGCTCTCCATCGTTCCCAATGGAGTAAAATGGTTTCGCTCGCGAAAGGTTGCGCTCAACAGCTTGGTTTGTACGGAATGATGCACAGCCCGCGGCAAAAGCGGGCCGATGCGGTCAGCGTGCGATTCCTCCGGCAGCAAGCACCGCGAGCGTCACCAATTCGCTGGCGGTGGAGGTCATCGGGGCGATCTGCACCGGCTTTTCCATCCCGATCAGCATCGGGCCGATCATCGAATCCCCGCCCAGTTCGCGGAGCAGCTTGGCCGAAATATTGGCCGATTGCAGCCCCGGCATCACCAGCACATTGGCCGGACCCGAAAGCCGCGCGAACGGATAGTTCGCCAGCTGGCGCGGGTTGAGCGCGACGTCGGGGGCCATTTCGCCCTCATATTCGAACCCGACCTTACGCTCGTCGAGCACCCCCACCGCGGCGCGGATATTCTCCAGCCACAGCCCTTCCGGGTTGCCGAAGGTCGAGTAACTGAGGAAGGCGACGCGCGGCTCATGCCCCATGCGGCGCGCGACCTGCGCGGTCTGCTCGGCGATATCGGCGAGCTCCTCGGGGCTTGGGCGTTCGTTGACGGTGGTGTCGGCGATGAACACCGTATGGCTCTGCCCGACGAGGATATGGATGCCGAACGGGGTGCGGTTGACCTCGGGATCGATCACGCGCTTCACCTCGCGCATCGTCTGCGCCCAGGTCCGCGTCGTGCCGGTGATCATCGCATCGGCCTGGCCGAGCTGGAGCATCACCGCGCCGAAGATGTTGCGGTTCTGGTTGATCATCCGCTCGCAATCGCGGCGCAGATAGCCGCGGCGCTGGAGCCGCGCGTAGAGGAAGTCGACCATCTGCGGCACCAGCGGCGAGTGGCGGCTGTTGTGCAGCTCATATTCCTCGGGGTTGCTCACCCCCAGCGCGCGCAGCCGCTCGGGCACGTCGTCGCGCCCGACCAGCACCGGGACGCCATAGCCCCCTTCCTTGAACTGGATCGCGGCGCGCAGCACCACTTCTTCCTCGCCCTCGGCGAACAGCACGCGCTTGGGGTGCGCGCGCGCGCCCTCATAAGCGAGCGTGAGCAGCGAATTGGTCGGGTTGAGCCGCCCGCGCAATTGCTGACGATAGCCCTCCATATCGAGGATCGGCTTGGTCGCGACCCCCGAATCCATCGCCGCCTTGGCGACCGCGGCGGGCACCACCTCCATCAGCCGCGGATCGAACGGCGCCGGGATGATATAATCGGGGCCGAAGACGTGGCGCACGCCATAGGCCATCGCCACTTCCTCGGGCACGCGCTCGCGCGCCAGCTCGGCGATCGCCTGCGCTGCGGCGATCTTCATCTCCTCGTTGATCGCCGAGGCGCGCACGTCGAGCGCGCCGCGGAAGATGAACGGGAAGCCGAGCACGTTGTTAACCTGGTTGGGATAATCCGAACGGCCTGTCGCGACGATCGCGTCGGGGCGCGCCGCCTTGGCATCCTCCGGGCGGATTTCGGGATCGGGATTGGCCATCGCGAAGATGATCGGCGCCTTGGCCATGTCCTTGACCATCTCGGGCTTGAGCGCGCCCGCGGCGGAGAGACCGAGGAACACGTCCGCGCCGACCAACGCCTCGGTGAGCGAGCGCCGCTCGGTCACCACGGCATGTGCCGACTGCCATTGGTTGATCCCCTCGCGGCCCTGATAGATCACGCCCTTGCGGTCGCAGATCAGCACATTGTCCGAGCGCACCCCCATCGCCTTGATCAGCTCGGTGCAGGCGATCGCCGCCGCGCCCGCGCCGTTGACCACCACCTTCACCTCATCGAGCTTGCGCCCGGTGAGCAGGCAGGGGTTGATCAGGCGCGCGGGGGTGCTGATCGCGGGGCGGTGCTGCGCGTCGTGGACCACCGGGATGTTCATCCGCTCGCGCAGCGTCTGCTCGATGATGAAGCACTCCGGTGCCTTGATATCCTCCAGGTTGATCCCGCCGAACGACGGCTCCAGCAGCGCGACGCAATTGATGAATGCGTCGACGTCCTCCGTCTTGACCTCCAGATCGATCGAATCGACGTCGGCGAAGCGCTTGAACAGCACTGCCTTGCCCTCCATCACCGGCTTCGACGCCAGCGCGCCGAGATTGCCCATGCCGAGGATCGCGGTGCCGTTCGAGATCACCGCGACGAGATTGCCCTTGGCGGTATAATCATAAGCGGTCGCCGGATCGTCCGCGATCGCCTGCACCGGCACCGCCACGCCCGGCGAATAGGCCAACGCCAGATCGCGCTGCGTCGCCATCGGCTTGGACGCGACGATCTCGATCTTCCCCGGCCGCCCCTCGGAATGAAACAGCAGGGCCTCGCGTTCGGAAAATTGGACGTTGGTGGTTTCGGACATGCTGGAGCCTTGCTGGAGAGACGTAGGGGAATTTCTTTAGGCAGCGGCCGTCACGATGCAACCATTCCCCGCCGAAAACAGGCCGCGGCATGATCGTTGACGATCCCCACCGCCTGCATCCAGGCATAGACGATCGTCGGCCCGACGAACTTGAACCCGCGCGCTTTCAATTCCTTCGAGATGCGCTCCGACAACGGCGTGCTCGCGGGGACGTTCACCCCGTCGCCGGTGATCGGTTTCCCGTCGGTGAACCCCCAGCAGAAATCGTGGAACGCCTGCGCCCCCATCTGCTGATAGAGGCGCGCGCCGGCGATCGTCGCCTCGATCTTGGCGCGCGACCGCACGATCCCGGCATCGCCGAGCAGGCGCGCCACATCATCCTCGTCGAACGCGGCGACCCTGGCGGGATCGAAACCGGCGAAGGCAGCGCGGAATCCCTCGCGCTTGGCGAGGATCGTGCGCCACGAGAGGCCAGCCTGAAACCCCTCCAGCATCAGCATTTCCCACAACATCCGCGGATTGTGCTGCGGCACGCCCCATTCGGCGTCATGATAGTCGCGTTCGAGCGGGTCTTTCTCCGCCCAGCGGCAGCGTCGTTGTTCGCTCATGCTCATCTCCCCTGTTCCCCGGCCGCGCGGGACGGTATCGCCCGTCCCGATGACCGCTGTTGCCGCTCCCACGCCGATGATGGCGCAATATCTCGCGCTCAAGGAAGAGGCCGGCGATTGCCTGCTCTTCTACCGCATGGGCGATTTCTTCGAACTGTTCTTTGACGACGCCAAGACGGCAAGCGCGGTGCTCGATATCGCGCTCACCGCACGCGGCGAGCATGGCGGGGCGCCGATCCCGATGTGCGGCGTCCCGGCGCATGCCGCGACCGGCTATCTCCAGCGGCTGATCAAGGCCGGCCACCGCGTCGCGATCGCCGACCAGACCGAATCGCCCGAGGCGGCGCGCAAGGCGCGCGGATCGAAGGCGCTGGTCAACCGCGCGATCATCCGCGTCGTCACCGCGGGCACGCTGACCGAGGAGGCGTTGCTCGACGCGCGCACCGCCAATTGGTGCGTCGCCGTGGGCGAAGCGGCGGGCGAGATCGCGCTCGCCGCGGCGGACATCTCGACCGGGCGGTTCGAGGTGATCGCCTGCACCGCACAGGGGCTGGGCGCCGAGCTGGCGCGGCTCGCCGCGGCCGAGGTGATCGCCGCCGAGGGCAGCGACGCACCGGCAACGGTGTGGCGCCCGCGCGGCGATTTCGAGAGCGCAGCGGGCGAGGCGCGGCTGAAGCGATTGTTCGGGGTCGCGACGCTCGACGGCTTCGGCCAGTTCGGTCGCGCGATGCTCGCCGCCGCCGGGGGCCTCGTCGCCTATCTCGATCATACCGCCAAGGGCGCCTTGCCCTTCCTGCGCCCGCCGCGGCTGTCGAGCGCGAACGCCGCAATGGCGATCGACGCCGCGACCCGCGACAGCCTCGAACTGACCCAGACGACCGGCGGCGCGCGCAAGGGCAGCCTGCTCGATGCGGTCGACCGCACCGTCACCGGCGCGGGCGCGCGGCTGCTCGCCGCCGATATCGGCGCGCCGCTGATGGACCGCGCGGGCGTGGATGCGCGGCTCGATCTGGTGCAATTGTTCCACGACGACGGCGCACTGCGCGAACGGCTGCGCGCGGCGTTGCGGGCTTTGCCCGATATCGGGCGTGCGCTCGGGCGGCTGGCGGCGGGGCGTGGTTCCCCGCGCGACCTCGGCCAGCTTCGTGACGGGCTCGACGGCGCCTGGCTGCTCGGCGAGACGCTCGGCGCGGTCGAAGCGCCGCCGCGCCTGCTCGCCGAGCTCGCCCCGCAATTGCGCGGGCACGGCGCGCTGATCGATCTGCTCAAGCGCGCGCTCGTCCCCGCCCCGCCGATCGATGCCGCCGACGGCGGCTATATCGCCGCGGGCTACGACGCCGCGCTCGACGATCTGCGCGATGCGGGCGCCGGGGGCCGCCGCGCGATCGCCGCGCTGGAGGCGAAATATCGCGCCGAGACGGGGATCGCCGCGCTCAAGATCCGCCACAACGGCGTGCTCGGCTATCATATCGAGGTGCCCGCCAAGGCCGCCGACGCGCTGATGCGGCCCGAATCCGGCTTCACCCACCGCCAGACGCTCGCCGGGGTGGTCCGCTTCAACGCCCCCGAGCTGCACGAGGTCGCTGCGCGGGTGACGCAGGCCGGGGCGCATGCGCTCGCCGCCGAAGCCGCGCATCTCGAGGAGCTGACCGGCGCGGCGCTCGCCCGCCGCGAGGAGATCGCCGCCACCGCCGATGCGCTCGCGCGGCTCGACGTCGCGGCGGGCAATGCCGAGCGCGCGGCGGAAGGCGGCTGGGCGCGTCCGCACCTTACCGACGATGCGCGGTTCGAGGTGGCCGGCGGGCGGCACCCGGTGGTCGAGGCGGCGGTCGCCAGGGCCGGCGAGCGCTTCGTCGCCAATGATTGCACGCTCTCCGAAAATTCGCGGCTGTGGCTCGTCACCGGGCCGAACATGGGCGGCAAATCGACCTTCCTGCGCCAGAATGCGCTGATCGCGGTGCTCGCGCAGGCGGGCTGCTACGTCCCGGCGAACAAGGCGACATTGGGGCTGGTCGACCGGCTGTTCAGCCGCGTCGGCGCGTCGGACAATCTCGCGCGCGGGCGATCGACCTTCATGGTCGAGATGGTCGAGACCGCGGCGATCCTCGCGCAGGCGACCCAGCGCTCGTTCGTCATCCTCGACGAGGTCGGGCGCGGCACCTCGACCTATGACGGGCTCGCGATCGCCTGGGCGGTGGTCGAGGCAATCCACGAGGACAATCGCTGTCGCTGCCTGTTCGCGACGCATTACCACGAGCTGACCCGGCTCGCCGAACGCTGCGACGCGCTGACCCTGCACAATGTCCGCGCGCGCGAGTGGAAGGGCGAACTGGTGCTGCTCCACGAAGTCGCCGACGGACCGGCCGATCGCAGCTACGGCCTCGCGGTGGCGCGGCTCGCCGGGATGCCGCCGGCGACGGTGGCGCGCGCCAAGGCGGTGCTGGCGAAGCTGGAGGCCGGGCGGCAGAAGACCGGCGGGCTCGCCGCGGGGCTCGACGACTTGCCGCTGTTCGCCGCGACGCTGCCGGCCGAGGAGGAACGGGGCGATGCGGTGCGGCGCGAGGTGGAGGCGCTCGACGTCGACGCGCTCACCCCGCGCGAGGCGCTCGATACGCTCTACCGGCTGAAGGCGCTGGCGCGCGAGGGATAGGCAAAGTTCACGAAGTTCACACGAGTGGCGCTTTTGCGGGGCGATCGGGATTTCGACGCAAACGCTTGTTTTTAGGCCGTTTTAAACACGAACAGGTCACGATCCACCCCGGCGAAGGCCGGGGTCCAGCATCGGACCGGTCGTAACTGGACCCCGGCCTTCGCCGGGGTGGTGAAAGGGGTGATAAGGCCTCTCCTTCACCCGACCCCGAATGGCACGACGCGGTTGCTCTGGGTGTGACCGATCTCCGCGCGCCCGAGGAACGGCACCCCCATATCACGGCACCAGCGCGTCATCATCGTTTCGAGCGGCTCGTTCCACGGCGGATCGTTGGCCTGCACATCGGTCACCGCGCCGAGCCGGATCCCGGCGATCCCGCGCAGCTGGGTCGCGTTGGCGAGCGTGAACAGCATGCGATCGACATTGTAGAGCGGCTCGGACACTTCCTCGATCAGCAGCACGTGATCGGCGAGGTCGGGGAGCCACGGCGTCCCGATCAGGCTGTGGAGGATCGCGAGGTTGAACGCCGCCGCGGGGCGCCCGCCGAGCCCCGGCTCCAGCCCCTGCCGGTCGCCCGTCAGCCACCCCAAGGTGCGCGCGATCGTGCGGTCGCCGCCGTCACGCATCACGTCGACCGGCATCGGCCCGTGCGCCGGGCGCCCGATCCGCCGGGCATAAAGCGCCGCCAGCATGAACCCCATGTCCGAATAGCCGACATAGGCCTTGGCCTTCGCCGCCGCGGAGAGCTGCGGCATCGCATGGCCGAGGATGCGATTCGAGCCATAGCCGCCGCGCGCGAACCAGATCGCGTCGAACCCCGCATCATTGGCGAATTCGAGGAACGCCGCCGCGCGGCGCGCGTCCGGGCCGGCGAAATGCCCGCCGTCGCTTTCGAAACATTGCGGGTGAAAGACGAGATCGACCGCCGGATAAGCGATCGCCGCGAACGCCGCGGTGCGCTCGGCCGCCAGCCGGTCGAGCGTCTTGGCCGGCGCGACGATCCCGATACGCAACGTCATTTCCCCCGGGTTGAGCCTGTCCCGAAACCGCGATAGCCCGCCGCAATATGTAACGGCAACCTTGCTCGCTCGTCACCCCGGGCTTGTCCCGGGGTCCACCGGGAGGCAGAGGCTGGACGAGAGGTTCTTGCGACAAGGCCTGAGGCACTATGGGCCCCGGCACAAGCCCGGGGTGACGGGATGGATTACAGATGACCGCCAACCAACGTTACTTCCTCGTCGGGATCGGCGGATCGGGGATGATGCCGCTGGCGATGATCCTTGCCGGGCGCGGCGCCAGCGTCGCGGGATCGGATCGCTCACTCGATCAGGGGCGCGTGCCGGCCAAGTTCGACGCGCTCAGGGCATTGGGGGTCACGCTCCACCCGCAGGACGGATCGGGGATCACCGCGCCCGACCAGATCGTCGTCGCGTCGGCGGCGGTCGAGGAGACGGTCGCCGATCTCGTCACCGCGACGCGGCTCGGCTGCCCGCGCCTCACCCGCGCCGAGCTCAACGCGCGGCTGTTCAACGCCAGCGCGCTGCCGATCGGGGTCGCGGGCACATCGGGCAAGTCGACCGTGACCGGGATGATCGCCGCGATCCTCCATGCGGCGGGCGGCGACCCGACGGTGATGAACGGCGCGGTGATGAAGGATTTCGCCAGCGCCGACCGCCCCTTCGCCAGCGCGCTCGTCGGCCGGGGCGACGCTTACGTCAGCGAGGTCGACGAAAGCGACGGGTCGATCGCGCTTTATGCCCCGCGGATCGCGGTGCTCAATAATGTGAGCCTCGATCACAAGTCGCTCGAGGAATTGAACCGCTTGTTCGCCGCGTTCATCGGCAAGGCGGCGCATGCGATCGTCAATATCGACAATCCCGATGCCGCGGCGCTCGCGCTCGCCTTGCCGCGCGACCGCGTGACGCGCTTCGCGATCGACCGCGCCGCCGATCTGCAGGCGACCGACGTGGTCGAGGAGCCGTTCGCGGCAAGCTTCTCGCTCGGCGGCACGCGCGTCCGCCTCGCGGTGCCGGGGCGGCATAATGTGGCGAACGCGCTCGCGGCGATCGGGGCGGCGCTCGCGGCGGGCATCCCGCTCGACCAGGCGATCGCGGGGATCGAGCGTTTCACCGGGTTGAAGCGCCGGTTCGATCTGGTCGGCAGCGCCGGCGGCGTCGCGGTGATCGACGATTTCGGGCACAATCCCGACAAGATCGCCGCCACGCTCGATACGCTCCACGCCTTTCCCGGGCGCCTGCTGTTGCTGTTCCAGCCGCACGGCTATGGCCCGCTCAAGGTGATGCGGCGCGAGCTGATCGCGATGTTCGCCGCCAAGCTGGCGCCGGGCGACCGGCTGGTGATGCCCGATCCGGTCTATCAGGGCGGGACGGTGACGCGCGAGGTGACCAGCGCCGATATCGTCGGCGATATCGCGATCGCGGGCGGCGACGCGCGGCACATCCCCGATCGCGATGCCGCCGCCGCCGCGCTGGTGGCGGAAGCCGCGCCGGGCGACCGCATCGTCGTGATGGGGGCGCGTGACGATACCTTGCCCTTGCTCGCGCAGCGGATGGTCGAGATGCTGGGCGCGCGCTGAATACGCGCTCGGTACAGCCTCTTCTCCGTCATCCCCGCGAAGGCGGGGATCCATTCACGGAGGTCATCGAAGGAGCCGCTACGGCGGCGGCAATGGTTTCCCGCCTTCGCGGGAATGACGGAATGGTTTCCCGCCTTCGCGGGAATGACGGAAGGGTTGCGGCGGCGCGGAACCGCATGTCGCGCCGTTGTCCTGTACGGCTTCGACGCCTAAATCCCCCGACATGCGTCCCCGTCTCGCCTTCCATCACACCGCGGGCACCGGCCCGACGATCGTCTTCCTCCCCGGCTATGCCTCCGACATGGAGGGCACCAAGGCGATCGCGCTCGAACAATGGGCCAAGGCGCAAGGCCGCGGCTATCTCCGCTTCGATTACGGCGGATGCGGCGCGAGCGAGGGCAGGTTCGAGGAACAGAGCTTCGCCGACTGGCGCGACGATGCGCTGGCGATGATCGATCAGGTCGCCGAAGGGCCGGTGGTGCTGGTCGGCTCGTCGATGGGCGGGTGGATCATGCTGTCGGCGGCGATCCAGCGGCCCGACCGCGTCGTCGCCTGCGTCGGCATCGCCCCCGCGCCCGATTTCACCGACTGGGGCTTTTCCACCGAGGAGAAGATGCGGCTCTTGCAGGAAGGGCGGATCGAGCGCGCCAACCCCTACGGCCCGCAACCGACCGTCTACACCAGCCGCTTCTGGCAATCGGGCGAGGCCAACCGGCTGATGTTCGGCGAGATCGCGATCGATTGCCCGGTGCGCTTCGTCCAGGGGCAGCGCGATCCCGACGTGCCGTGGCACCGCGCCGGGCGGCTCGCCGAGCTGATCCGTTCAGCCGATGTGCAGACCTGGCTGATCAAGGACGGCGACCACCGCCTGTCGCGCGACTCGGACATCGCGCTGATCGTCCGCGCGGTGGAGGATGTGTTGCGATGATCCCGCTGATCGCCCTGCTGCTCGCCGCCGAGGATCCCGCCGCGCATTGCGTGACGCTGACCCGCGGCGACCCGGCGGAAGCCGAGCGGATCGCCGAGCGCTGGTCGCTCGCCGGGGGCGGATCGAAGGCCAAACAATGCCTCGGGCTCGCGCTGACCGCGCAGTCGCGCTACGCCGACGCGGCGGCCGCGTTCGAGGCGGCGGCGCATCTCGCCGAGACCGAGAAGGACGCGCAGGCGGCGACCTATTGGGCGGAGGCGGGCAATGCGCGGCTCGCCGCCAATGATCCGATCAAGGCGCGCGCCGCGCTCGATGCCGCGCTGGCGGCGGGGGCGCTGACCGGGCTGCCGCTCGGCGAGGTGCATCTCGATCGCGCGCGCGCATTGGTCGCGACGGGGGACATGACGGGCGCGCGCGCCGATCTCGACGCGGCGACCCACGACGCGGCGGACGATCCGCTCGCCTGGCTGCTCTCCGCGACGCTGGCGCGGCGGATGAACGATCTGCCACGTGCCAAAAGCGATATCGCCGAGGCGTTGAAGCGCGCCTCGGACGACGCGCAGGTCCAGCTCGAAGCGGGCAATATCGCCGCGCTGGCGGGCGATGCGGCCGGCGCGAGGACCGCCTGGACCAATGCGCAACGGCTCGCGCCGAGCGCGCCGGCGGGGATTGCCGCCGGACAGGCATTGGCGCAATTCGATACCCCCACGGGAGCGAAATGATGAAATATCTCCACACGATGATCCGCGTCGCCGACCCGGACAAGACGATCGCCTTCTTCGAATTGCTCGGGCTGAAGGAAGTGCGGCGAATGGAGAGTGAGGCGGGGCGCCTCCCCCGGGTCTCCCTCTCCGCGCCCGAGGATGTCGCCGCCAAGGGCGAACGCGCGCGGGCCGAAGTCGAGCTGACCTACAATTGGCCGACCGAGGGCAAGGAACCGGAAATTTATACCGGCGGGCGCAACTTCGGCCATCTCGCCTATCGCGTCGACGATATCTACGCGACGTGCCAGCGGCTTCAGGACGCCGGGCATATCATCCACCGCCCCCCGCGCGACGGGCATATGGCGTTCGTCAAATCGCCCGACGGCATCTCGGTCGAGCTGTTGCAGGACGGCGTGCTGCCGCCGCAGGAGCCGTGGGCGTCGATGCCCAATAGCGGGACGTGGTGAGAGTCGGTCCGGCAATTTCCCTTGGCGGCATATCGGCCGGCAGCGGGCCGCTCGCTATTCCTCCCCTGAAAGGGGAGGGGGACCAGCCGCAGGCTGGTGGAGGGGTGGACGCCGCAGGCGATGCCGCTCGAGGGGTATCGGCCCTACGCAACACCGCGCGGGGGGTATCAGCCGCAGGCGATGCCGCCCGCGGCTTCTACCCCTCCACCGTTGCTTCGCAACGATCCCCCTCCCCCTCCGGGGGAGGAATGGTGAAACCGGCTGGTAATGGCCTTGAGTAAGCCCGACTTCTTCGCCGCGCTCGGCGCGCGCTATCCGGTGATCCAGGCGCCGATGGCCGGGTTCGGCGACGCGGCGCTCGCGATCGCGGCGATCCGCGGCGGCGGGGTGGGGTCGCTCGCCGGGGCGATGTTCGCCCCCGAGCGGTTGCTGAGCGAGGTGGCGACGGTGCGCGCCTCGGTCTCCGGCCCGCTCAACCTCAATTTCTTCTGCCACCACCCGCCGCAGGACGCCGACGACAGCGCGTGGCGCGCATTGCTCGCGCCGCTCTATGCCGCCGAGGGGATCGAGCCGTCGGGCGACGCGCCCCCTGCGCGCCGGCCGTTCGATGCCGAGGCGGCGCATGTCGTCGAGGAAACCCGCCCCGAGATCGTCAGCTTCCACTTCGGCCTCCCCAGCCCCGATCTGCTCGCCCGCGTCCGCGCGACCGGCGCGCGCGTCATCGCCAGCGCGACCAATGTGGCGGAGGCGCGGCATCTGGCGACGGCCGGATGCGCCGCGATCATCGCGCAGGGGTTCGAGGCCGGCGGACATGCCGGGCATTTCCTCCACGGCCATCGCCCGGTCGGCACCTTCGCGCTGGTGCCGCAGATCGCCGATGCGGTCGACGTGCCGGTGATCGCGGCGGGCGGGATCGCCGATGCGCGCGGCGCCGCCGCCGCGATCATGCTCGGGGCGACCGGGGTGCAGGTGGGAAGCGCCTATCTGCCGACCGAGGAGAGCCTCGCCAGCGCCGTCCACCGCGCCGCATTGGGCGGGCCGGGGGCGGAGGACAGCGTGTTCACCAATCTGTTCTCCGGCGGGCTCGCGCGCGGCATCCGCAACCGGCTGATCGAGACCCTGGGCGCGGTCAACCCCGGCGCCCCGCCCTTCCCGACCGCCAGCGCCGCGCTCGCACCCTTGCGCAAACATGCCGAGAGCGCGGGGCGCGGCGATTATTCGCCGCTGTGGGCGGGGCAGGCCGCCCCGCTGTCCCACCAGCGCCACGCCGCCGCGCTGACCGAGATGCTCGGCGGCGCCGCGCTCGCCGCCCGAAGGAGCCTCGCATGACCAACTTCGACGTGATCCGCGTCCCCGTGCTCAACGACAATTACAGCTGGCTGGTGCACGATGCCGACAGCGGCGAGACGATGGTCGTCGACCCCGGCGAGGCGCAGCCGGTGCTCGATGCCGCCGCCGCGCGCGGCTGGACGATCGCGCAGGTGTGGAACACCCATTGGCACCCCGATCATGTCGGCGGCAATGACGCGATCGTCGCGGCGACCGGCGCCACGGTGATCGGCCCCGAGGCGGAGCGCGCCAAGATCGGCAAGCTCGACCGCGGCGTCGGCGAGGGCGATGTGGTGACGCTCGGCGCGCATCGCGCGACGGTGCTCGCGGTGCCGGGGCATACAGCGGGGCATATCGCCTTCCATTTCGCCGACGACGATGCGGTGTTCACCGGCGACACCTTGTTCGCGATGGGTTGCGGCCGATTGTTCGAGGGCGATGCGGCGCAGATGCTGACCAACATGCGCCGCTTCGCCGCGATGCCGCCCGAGACGCGGGTCTATTGCGGGCACGAATATACCCAGGCCAACGGCCGCTTCGCGCTGGTCGCCGAGCCCGGCAATGACGCGATCGTTGCGCGGATGGCCGAGGTCGACGCCGCGCGTGCGGCGGGCGAGGCGACCGTCCCGACGACGATCGCGCTCGAACGCGACACCAACCCGTTCCTGCGCGCGCCCGACGCCGAAACGCTCGCCGCGCGGCGGCGCGCGAAGGATGAATTTCGCGGCTGACCGTCCTATATTGTCGCCGCGGGGCATGAAGGAGTGTTGGTGATGCGTATGGTCCTTATTCCGCTGGCCGCCGCGGCGCTGGGCGCCGGTGCGGTCGCTATCGCGTCGTCGCCGTCGCAGGCCGATCGCGCGGCGAGCAACGAGGCCGCGTTCCAGAAGGAAGTCAGCGGCTTGACCCCGGGCAAGCCGGTCGACTGCCTCGATACGCGGTTCAACAACGCCTCGCTCAAGGCGATCGGGCCGCGGCTCATCTATCGCGTCAGCCCCAAGCTCGCCTATGTCAACGACACCGGCGGCGGATGCGAGGCGGTGGCGCGCGGCGATGCGTTGATCACCCGGCAATATAGCAGCCGGCTGTGCCGCGGCGACATCGCGCGGACGCGCGACATGACGACGCGGATCGATAGCGGCAGTTGCGTGATGGGCAGTTTCGTCCCCTATCGCGGCAGCTGAAATTCCGGCACGATATCCGCATGTAACAGGTCGCGCGCCGGATGATCCCGGCGCGCCGCCATGCGCTCGGAGATCATGATGACCAAAAGCAACGACCCCGGCCACGACGCGGTGGACGGGCGCACGGACCCACGCGTCGCGCCGCGCCCCGAGGTCGACCGGATCGGGGGTCGCAAGCTCAAGCCCGCGACGCTGATGATGGGGCACGGCTATGATCCGGCGCTGTCCGAAGGCGCGCTGAAGCCGCCGATCTTCCTCACCTCGACCTTCGTCTTCCCCAGCGCCGCGGCGGGCAAGCGCCATTTCGAGGGCGTCACCGGCAAGCGCCCCGGGGGCGCCGAGGGGCTGGTCTATTCGCGCTTCAACGGCCCCAATCAGGAGATATTGGAGGATCGCCTCGCGGTGTGGGAGGAAGCCGAGGACGCGCTGGCCTTCTCCTCGGGCATGTCGGCGATCGCCACTTTGTTCCTGTCGATGGTCAAGCCGGGCGACACGATCGTCCATTCGGGGCCGCTCTATGCCGCGACCGAAACGCTGATCGCGCGCATCCTCGGCCGGTTCGGGGTACATTGGCTCGATTTCCCGGCCGGGGCGACCCGCGCCGAGATCGACACCGTGCTGGGCAAGGCGGCATCGGGCAATGTCGCGCTGATCTATCTCGAAAGCCCCGCCAACCCGACCAATGCGCTGGTCGATGTCGAGGCGGTGGCGGCGAGCCGCGATGCGATCTTCGCCAATCACGCCGCCAAGCCGCCGATCGCGATCGACAATACCTTCCTCGGGCCTTTGTGGCACAAGCCGCTCAAGCAAGGCGCGGATATCGTGGTCTATTCGCTGACCAAATATGCCGGCGGGCATAGCGATCTGGTCGCCGGCGGGGTGCTCGGGCGCAAGGATCACATCGATACGATCCGGCTGATGCGCAACACGATCGGGACGATCTGCGACCCCAATACCGCGTGGATGCTGCTGCGCTCGCTCGAGACGCTCGAACTCAGGATGAGCCGCGCGGGCGAGAATGCCGCCAAGGTCTGCGCCTTCCTCGCCGAACACCCCAAGGTCGAGCGCGTCGGCTATCTCGGCTTCCTCGAAGGCGGCAAGGACGAACGGCAGGCGGATATCTATCGCCGGCATTGCACCGGCGCGGGATCGACCTTCTCGCTCTACCTCAAGGGCGGCGAGGCGGAGGCGTTCCGCTTCCTCGACGCGCTGCGCATCGCCAAGCTCGCGGTAAGCCTCGGCGGCACCGAGACGCTCGCCAGCCACCCGGCGGGGATGACCCATTTGTCGGTGCCCGACGCGCGCAAACAGGCGCTGGGGATCACCGACAATCTGGTGCGCATCTCGATCGGGGTGGAGGATGCCGACGATCTGATCGCCGATTTCGCGCAGGCGCTCGACGCGATCTGAGCGGGTGCCTGCACTGTTACCCCGGTCTCACGACCGGGGTGACCCGTGACCCGTTCGCCCTGAGCTTGGCGAAGGGCTGCACTTTCTTCGTCGGCAGAAAAGGGCAGGGCTTCGACAGGCTCAGCCCGAACGAGGTTAGGCGGGCTCGGCGAAGCACAGGATCGACACCCCCGGCGGCATCGGGACGCGGCCGACGAGGTGGCGTTCGATGCGGAAGATCGTCTCGAACAAGCGGTTGACCGGCGCCGGCGGCGGGCTGTCGTCGCTGTCGTCGCGCCCGGTGAGCCGCCCGGCGACGCGCGCACCGGCGGCGAGCGGAAACAGCAGCGAATTGAAATAGCCGAGCTTGCGCGGGCGCAGCCCGGCGGCGGCGATCGCCTGTGCCAGCGTCGTCTTGGAATAGCGGCGGTGGTGGTGGTTCACCACGTCGTGCGCGCTCCACATCCATTGGTGTGCGGGCACGGTGATCAGGATTCGCCCGCCCGGCGCGAGCCGCTCGCGCATCGCGCGCAATGCCGCCACGTCATCCTCGATATGCTCGACCACGTCGAGCACCGCGATCAGATCGTAATGCGCCCTGGGAACGTCGGCGAGCGCGGGCAGCGGCGTGGCGCCAACCGGCTTGCCGAGTCGCTGGCTGGCGATGGCGCGCGCCGCGGGATCGATCTCGATCGCGTCGACCGCGCCGAAGCTGGCGAGCATCGGCAGATTGTGCCCGGTGCCGCAGCCGATCTCGAGGATCTTCGCGTCCCTGGGCAAATGCCCTTCGCGGGTGATGAAATCGGCGAGGATGTCGCGGCGCGCGCGATACCACCAATGCGTGCTGTCATGCTCCGCCATGCGGTCATAAACGCGGCGGTCCATCAGGCGAACACCCACAAACGATTGATGACGAAGGTGATGAGCGGGGTGAAGAACACCGCCGGCACCAGCGGCCACCACGTCGGGCCGTGCATCGGCCCGGTCAGCAGCCACACGAAGAAGGTGTTCATGCCGAGGCTCACCAGCGAGGTGGCGAAGAAACGCCCGCCGGTCCGCGCGAGATTGCCGCGCGTGCCGTGGCCGCGGAAGCTCCACCGGCTGTGCATGACATAGCCCGACAGCACCGCCGCGACATAGCCGAGCAGATTGGCCGCCACCGGCCAGGTCGCGCTGTTGGCGAGCGGCCATTCCTTCTGCCCATAAGTGGCGATCGGCCAATAGACCGCGGCGTAGATCAGCGTCGACAGCCCGCCGAAGAAGCCGAAGCGGACCAGCTGCCAGAAAATCTCGCGCGTCTCGGGTGATCGGATATGCTTCAGAACCGCTTCCACGCCTTGCCCTTTGCGCCGGCCGCGATACAGCGGCGAACCGGCAATTACCGGCCCCGCCGTCTAGTGGCGTCGGCCGATTGAGGAAAGTCCCCTTGATAAAGCGCGACGTCCCGTCGTCTCTCGCCCAGCTCGACCGGCATTGGCTGCGGCTGACGCTGCTCGCCTGGCTGGTCATCACGATCTGGTTCGTCGCGCAGCGCTGGTCGGCGATCCACTGGCTGTCGCTGGGCGACACCGACGACAATATGCGGCTGATGCAGGTCCGCGCATTGCTCGCCGGGCAGGGCTGGTACGATCTGCGCAACTACCGGCTCGATCCGCCGGTGGGCTTCAACATCCACTGGACGCGGCTTGTCGACCTGCCGATTGCCGGGCTGATCCTGCTGTTGCGGCCGTTCGTCGGCAATGCCGAGGCGGAGCGGCTGGCGTGCGGCATCGCGCCGCTGCTGCCGCTGTCGCTCGCGCTGGTCGGGCTGGCGGCGACGGTGCGGCGGCTGGTCGCGCCGCTGGCGTGGCCGCTGGCGATCGTGTTCACGCTGTGCTCGACCGTCGCGCTGCTGATGTTCATGCCCGAACGGATCGATCATCACGGCTGGCAGCTCGCGATGCTGAGCCTGACGGTCGCCGGGCTGTGCGACCCCAAGGGCGCGCGCGGCGGCGCGATCGTCGGCGTGGCCAGCGCGGTATCGCTGACGATCGGGCTCGAAATGCTGCCCTATGCGGTGATGGCCGGGGCGATCATCACGCTGCGCTGGGTGTGGCAGCCGGAGGCGCGCGACCGGCTCGCGACTTATGCGCTGACGCTCGCGGGCGGGTCCGCGGCGGGCTATGCCGCCTTCGCCTCTTACGCCAATCGCGTCGCGCGGTGCGACGCGCTGACCCCGGTGTGGCTCTCGGTGATGGTCGCCGCGGGCGCGATGCTGCTCGTGCTGGCGTTGGTCTCGCCGCAGCGGCGCGAGCTGCGTCTGGTGCTCGCGCTCGTCGCGGGCGGGGCGATCGCCGCCGGCTTCGCTTTGGTCTTCCCGCAATGCCTCGGCCGGCCCGAGCAGGTGTCGGACGAATTGTATCGCAACTGGCTGGGCAATATCCGCGAGGCCAAGCCGATCTACAAACACGCTTTCCGCACCGGTTTTCCGGTCGCCGCGCTGCCGGTGATGGGGCTGATCGGCGCGGGGCTGGCGACGTGGCGCGCGCGCCGCACCCCGGCGCTGGTCAATTGGGCGAGCGTGCTGCTGTTCGCTGCCTTCGCGGTCGCGATGCTGTTGTGGCAGATCCGCGCGGGGCCGGCGGCGCAATTGCTCGCGGTGCCCGGCGTTTCCGCGCTCGCCTGGCTGCTGCTGCCGCCGATGCTCACCCACCGGTCGATCTTCGTGCGGGTGCTCGGCCCGGCGCTCGGCTTCGTGCTGATCTCGGGGCTGTTCGCCGGGCTGGCGCTGCAATGGACGTCGATCGACAAGCCCACGCCCTATATCAACCGCGTCAACAAGGCGAACGGGCGCTGCGTGACGATGCCCGCAATGGCGCCGCTCAACCGCCTGCCGGCGCAGACCGTATTCACCTTCGTCGATCTCGGCCCGCGGCTGATCACGCTGACGCATCATTCGGCGATCGCCGGCCCCTATCATCGCAACGGCGACGCGATCCTCGATGTCCAGCACGCCTTCACCGGCTCGCCCGAGCAGGCGCACGCGATCATGAAGCGGCACGGCGCGACCTTGCTGCTGCTGTGTCCGAACATGGCCGAATCGACGATCTATCGCGCGCGCGCGCCGGGCGGCTTCTACGCGCGGCTGGCCAACGGCGAACGCTTCCCGTGGCTGGTATCGGTGCCGCTGCCGGCGGACCTACCGCTGCGCGCGTTCCGGATCGAATAGGGGCGCGGAGGTTCTCTCCCACCCGTTCGCCCTGAGCTTGTCGAAGGGCTGCCCTTCTTCCTTGGAAGAGAAGGGCAGGGCTTCGACAGGCTCAGCCCGAACGGGGAGAGGGAATCGCGCTAACGCCACCCTCAGTGAAACTGCGCCTGCAGCCCGTCGATCACGAACTGCACCGCCAATGCGGCGAGCAGCACCCCGAGCAGCCGCGTCACCACCGCCTCGATCTTCGGCCCGAGCACCCGCATCAGGCTCCCCGCGGCGAGCAGGGCGATCAGCGCGATCAGCAGATTGAGCCACATCGCCGCGAGCACGATCAGGCTGCGCTCGAGGCCGTCGCTCCGCGCCATCAGCAGCATCACCGAGGCGATCGAGCCCGGGCCGGCGATCATCGGCATCGCCATCGGGAAGATCGACACGTCCTCCGCCTCGGCCGGGGTGACCTTCGCGGCGCGGTCCTCGCGGCGCTGGGTGCGCTTTTCGAACACCATCTCCAGCGCGATGAGGAACAGCATTACCCCGCCCGCGATGCGGAAGCTCGCCAGCTCGATCCCGAGCCCGTGGAGCAGTTTCTCGCCGAACAGCGCGAACACCGTGAGGATCAGCGCCGCGACGCCGACCGCGCGGACCGCCATCGCGCGGCGATGCTCGGGCGTCGCCCCCGCGGTGAGCCCGGCGAAGATCGGCGCGCATCCCGGCGGATCGATCACCACGAAGAAGGTGACGAACGCCGAGAGGAACAGCTCGGTCATCAGATGGCGTAAGCCACGCCGAGCCGGCGGCTCGCCGACACCAGGGTGTTGCGCAACAGGCAGGCGATCGTCATCGGCCCGACCCCGCCCGGCACCGGGGTCATCGCGCCGGCGACCTCGGCGCAGGCCGGGTCGATATCGCCGACCAGCCCCGTATCGGTGCGGTTGATCCCGACGTCGATCAGCGTCGCGCCGGGCTTGACCCAATCGGGCTTGACCATCGCGGGGCGCCCCACCGCCGCGACGACGATATCGGCGCGGCGTACGACATCGGGCAGATCATGGGTGCGCGAATGCGCCACCGTGACGGTGCAGCTTTCGCGGATCAGCAATTGCGCCATCGGCTTGCCGACGATGTTCGAGCGGCCGATCACCACCGCGTCGCGCCCGGCGAGATCGCCGAGCTGATCCTTGAGCAGCATCAGGCAGCCGTACGGGGTGCAGGGCACGAAGCCTTCAAGCCCGGTCGCCAGCCGCCCGGCGTTGACCGGGTGGAAACCGTCGACGTCCTTTTCGGGGTCGATGCTGGTGATCACCGCGCGTTCGTCGATATGCTTGGGCAAGGGCAGTTGAACGAGGATACCGTCGACCGCCGGATCGGCGTTGAGCTGCGCGACCAAAGCGAGCAGCTCGGCCTCGCCGGTGCTGGCGGGCAGGCGATGCTCGAAGCTCTCCATCCCCGCCGCAACGGTCGCCTTGCCCTTCGAGCGGACATAGACCGACGATGCCGGATCGTCGCCGACCAGCACCACCGCCAGCCCGGGCCTGCGCCCGGCCTCCGCGAATATCCGTGCCGCGCCTTCCGCCACGCGGGCGCGCAGCCCGGCGGCGAATGCTTTTCCGTCGATCATAGTTGCCGTCATAGCGCCTCGCCATAAAGCGCGCGGGCGCGTTCGGCCAGCGCCCGCGTGTCCCCCGTGATCGCCAGCCGCTTGAGCCGCGCGGTTTCGCCGCCGGTCACCGTCACGTCGCGCTTCGCCACGCCGAAGGTCTTGGCGACCAACGCGATCAGCGCCGCATTGGCCGCGCCGTCGACCGGCGCGGCGGCGATGCGCGCCGCGAAATACTCGTCCGTCCCGGCGGTCAACGCGTCGCGCCCGCCGCGCGGGGTGACGCGGATCGCGAGCGCGATGCCGCTATCGGTCTCGCGCCAGGCGCTCACAGCCGCTTGGCGCGCGCCGCCACGCCCTCCCCCGTCATTCCCGATCGGCGGCTCAGGCGCCGCCCAACACGATGCTGGCGGCGATATTGTTGAGGATGATGCGCAGGATCGCGATCGCCAGCAGCACCAGCGCCGGCGACAGATCGAGCCCGCCGAGATTGGGCAGGATGCGCCGGATCGGGCGGTAGAGCGGCTCGGTCAGCCGGTCGAAGCCATAAGCCAGGGTGCGGACGAAGTTCGACTGCATGTTGATCACGTTGAACGCGATCAGCAGCGACAGGACGAACTGGATCACGATCACCCACCAGGTGACATCGAGCAACACTTGCAGGATCTGGATGATGGTGAGCGTCAGCACGCGGCCCTCTTTACTTGTTGCGTTGCACCCCGACGCCTACCGCCCGGCGCAACAACTGTCGATGGGCAGCCGATATGGGGCGGCTTGCGCGCAAAGGAAAGGAGCCGCCGGCGCCACCGCCGACGGCTCTGTTGCAAGGCCAATGCGCCGCGATCAGGCCCACGCGCGCGCCGCGCGGCGGCGGTGGCGCATCGCGCCGGCGATCGCGCCGAAGCCGAAGATCATCATCGCCCAGGTCGACGGTTCGGGCACTGCGGCGGCGAGATTGTCGATTTCGAACGAGCTCTTTCCCGACATGAAGGTCGCCCCGACGATCTGCGGCCCGCCATTGGCATTATAGGTCACCACGCCGTTGCTCGTGGCGCTGGTGCGGTTGCCGCTCGCATAGGACAGCCCGCCGATGATCTCGCCCCCGGCATAGCTGACGCTGCTGCCGTCGGCCAGGAGCAGGTTCAGCGAGTTATAACTATCCAGCGATCCCAGCACGAAAGAGAACAGATTCGTCGGGCCGAAATTCACCGTATAACTGCCGTTGGCGCGTATCGCCGCGAAATTCCCGGTGCTGCCGAAAGCGGGACGCGCATTATTGGTGCCGGTCGGGTTGACGAACTGGGTATTGGTATCCGCCCACGAACCCGACGCATAACCCTCAAAATCCTGGAAAACCGTCGTTCCCGGCGCGGCCGTGCCCGTGCCGCCGGCAAAGCTGATCGTCGGCGCCGCATCCGCCGCCACCGACATGGCGGCCAGCGCAGCGGCCCCGAGCATTGCAATCGTCCTCATCACCCGACTCCTTGCGCAATCACGAAAGCCTAATCGGGTCTTCACTAGGTGATATGCAGCGGCGGAGGCCAATCAACTCTTGTAAAAATTCCTGACCCATTTTCGGACGTTAGAGATGATTGCGGCGTATAATCGCGCTTGCTTTCTCTTACCCGCGCCCGACTGGCGACGCCGTCGGACAAAACAAAGGAGCCGCCGGCGCGACCGCCGGCGGCTCCCCCGTTCTTACAATCGCGCCCCGATCAGGCGCGGACAGTCGCGCGCCGACGGTAGCGAACCGCCCCGCCAACCGCGCCGAAGCCGAGGATCATCAGCGCCCAGGTGGCCGGTTCGGGCACGCCGCCGCGCGCGAGATTGTCGATCTCGAACGAATTGCTCCGCGTGCTGAAGGTCGCGCCGACGATCAGCGGGCCGCCATTGGCGTTGTAGGTCACCACGCCGTTGCTCAGCGGGCTGTGCTGATCGCCGCTGATATACGGCAGGCCGCCGATGATCTGGTTGCCGAGATAGGTGACCGAGCTGTTATCGGCGAACAGCAGCGTCAGCTTGTTGAAGCTGTCGAGCGACCCGAGCACGAAGGAGAGG
Source organism: Sphingomonas sp. (assembly GCA_017849555.1). GTDB lineage: Bacteria > Pseudomonadota > Alphaproteobacteria > Sphingomonadales > Sphingomonadaceae > Sphingomonas > Sphingomonas lycopersici. Next base: position 87,066 of record JAFIGU010000044.1, read on the forward strand.
ATGTTGGTCGCGGCGAAATTCACCGTATAGGTGCCGCCCCCGACGACCGACGCGAAATTGCCCGTGCTGCCAAAAGCCGGGCGGACCCCGAGGCTGCTGTTGGCATCGAAGGCATAGGTCTTGGTGCCGAGCAGCGTGCCCGGCGCATAGCTGTCGAAATTCTGGAAAACGGTCGTGCCCGCCGCCGTGGTGCCCGAACCGCCGTCAAAGTGAATCGTCGGCGCCGCATAGGCCGCCGGCGCCATGACCGCCAACACGGCGGCCCCCGTTAAAGCAATTATTCTCATCGTCTGCTCCCATTGCGCAAAGCTACGAGCTGGGACCTGATTCCGACTCGGCGGGGCAGCGTTTACCTTCTTTTTACGATTCCTAATTGGACGTTAACGACAATCGCACCCCAAAACAGGACGCGTTTCGAGTCACTTGCGACGAATCAACGTCCCCGCGCCGCGCCGCGTGAAGATTTCGAGCAACATGCCGTGCGGCACCCGCCCGTCGAGCACCACCGCGGCATCGACCCCGGCCTCGACCGCGGCGACGCAGGTTTCGAGCTTGGGGATCATCCCGCCCGAGATCGTCCCGTCGGCGCGCAGCCCGGCGATATCCGTCGGGGTGAGATCGGTCATCAGCTCGCCCTGCTTGTCGAGCACCCCCGCGACATCGGTGAGCAGGAAGAAGCGCGAGGCGCCGAGCGCGGCGGCGATCGCGCCGGCCATCGTATCGGCGTTGATGTTATAGGTATGCCCGTCGGCGCCCGCGGCGATCGGCGCGATCACCGGGATGATCCCGTCCCTGACCAGCGAATCGATCAGCCGCCGGTCGACCGCCACCGGCTCGCCGACGAAGCCCAGATCGACGTTGCGCTCGATCCCCTGCAGCGGATCGGGCTGGGTGCGGCCGACCTTTTCCGCGCGGACCAGCCCGGCGTCCTTGCCCGAAATGCCGACCGCGCGGCCGCCGGCGTGGCTGATCCAGCTGACGATTTCCTTGTTGATCGATCCGGCGAGCACCATTTCGGCGACCTGCGCGGTTTCCGCATCGGTGACGCGCAGCCCGTCGACGAAGCGCGATTCGACCCCGAGCCGCTTGAGCATCGATCCGATCTGCGGCCCGCCGCCGTGGACCACCACCGGGTTGATCCCGACCGCCTTGAGCAGCACGACATCCTCGGCGAAATCGCGCTGCGCCTCGGGATCGCCCATCGCGTGCCCGCCATATTTCACGACGAAGGTCTTGCCGGCATAGCGCTGGAGATAGGGCAGCGCCTCGACCAGGGTTTCGGCCTTGGCGAGCAGATCGGGCGTGGGCGTGTGATCGGTCATGCGCGCGCGCTTAGGGTTCAAAGCCGATCAGGGCAACGCGCGATTGACTCCGCGCATCAGGCAACGGGCGCGCCGTCCAGCCTGCGCCCCAGCGCGACGAACAGATAGATCAGCCACGGCACGAGGATCACCGACAGCGTGACCTTGGCGAGCATCTGCCCGACGAGCAGCGCGCCGATCGGGAACACCCCCCAGAAAGCGATCGTGACGAACAGCAAGGTATCGACCACCTGGCTCAGCACGCTGGCGATTCCCGCGCGGAGCCACAAGAGGCGCCCGCCCTCGCCCTTCTTGAGCCAGGCGAAGATCGTGACGTTGAGCGTCTGCGAGGTGCCGTAGGCGACGATCCCGCCGAGCCAGATGCGCGGGGTGCCGGTCATCATCGTCTCGAACGCGGAGAGCCGCGCCGGCTCCATTTCCGGCGAGGCCGGCACCGCGAGCACGACGAGGGTGAGCAGCAGCGAAACGATCAGCGGCACGAAACCGATCCGCACCAGCCGGTTGGCGACGTCGCGCCCGTGCAGTTCGGCCACCGCGCTGGAGGTGACGACGAGCAGCAGGAAGGCGAAGATCCCCGCCTCCACTGCGAGCGGCCCGAGCGCGACCTGCTTGTTGCCGAGCACGCCCGCGATGCAGACCATGCCGCCGTAGAAGATCGAGAAGGCGAAAAGCGAAAGCGGGATGCCGCGGGAATTGCTCATCTTTGCCTGCTAGCAGAGCGAAAGCCGCGGAAAAAGGCGCGTTGGACACGACCAGAACAATTGACTTGTTGGAGAATGTTCTTCAAATGTTCTCGCCGCTCGAAGCAGCGGGGGCATAGATGATCGACAATATCGAGAGCGAGCGCCGGCGCGCCTTTGTGGTGTGGATGCGGACCGGGAGGTGGCCGGTTGCGCGCGGCGCAGACGGCAGGGAGGTCAAGTTCAATCCGTGGCACGACCCACGGACCGGACGCTTCACCTTTGCCGGGACTGGAAATTTTTTCGCACAGCGCTGGGACGGTGGCGGATTTACCGGCGGCGGGGCGGCGGCTTCGGCGGTGGCGGCGCTAGCGGGGATTGGGGACTTCCGGAAAAGCGGAAACAAGATGGGCGCGCGACCCGGGCGCGAGCGGGCACGCCGAGAGCGGTTATCACCAAGCCCGTCAACCGCGTTACGATCGTGCGCAATGGATATGCTTACCAACTCGACCCCAATGCGAAGGTGCGAGAGGTTTCAGGCGAGGTCGACATGGCGAAGAAACCGAGCCGCTCACGCTCGGCGCAAGCCCGTGCCGGTGGCGCCGACCGGCGGCCGACCGATGATGGTGGGCATTATGTCGGCGCACGCTTCAACGGCCCGACCGACGCGTTCAATCACTTTGCGCAGGACGCGAAAGTGAACCGCGGCCGTTATCGCGCGATGGAAGATCAATGGGCACGTGCGAAGGCCGAAGGGAAAAGGGTCTGGTTTAGGATCGTCCCGGTTTATGAGGGAGAATCACAGCGCCCATCCCTGATCAACGCGTGGTTCACAATCAATGACCGGGAGCACAGCATCCAGATCCCGAACGAAAGCGGAAAGAAAAGCGATGCAAAACAATGAAACCGAGCGCCTTCTCGCTGAGATCGGAAGCCTCCTTGCTGAGGATACCGAATATCCTCTCCACGCCACCCTATTGTACGCGCAACTCGATCGCGAGTACGTCGCTCCGTCGATTTATAAGAACCTTGGCGATCAGATTCTCTATCGATCACCTGACCTGAACAGCCTCGGCAGCGTGTTGTACGATCTTTGGGAGGCTCAGGATTCCGATCTGCGCTGGGCCGAGATCGAGTACCTTATCGAAAACGGCAAATTTACCGCAAAATTCAACTATCCTGATGAAATGAGCGAGGAAGATTTGTATGATTTCGATCGACGCGAGCTTATCGTCCGCCAATATTTTGGCGACAAGCCAATCGTCTACCCTCCGATGCCCGACGATGATGCCACGCCGACCTACGAACTATGATCGCTACAAAACCAGCGTCATGAACCGATTGTGCGGGCTCGCGGGATAACCCCCGTAAGCCGCGCAATCGACGAACCCCGCCGCCTCGTACATCCGGTTCGCGGCGTCGAACATCGGCGCCGTCCCCGTTTCGAGGCTGACCCGCGTATAGCCGCGCGACCGCGCCAGCGCGATGAGGTGCGCGAGCATCGCCCGCCCCACCCCGCGGCGCAGATGCGCCGGCGCGGTGCGCATCGATTTGAGGTCGCCGTGCCCCGCATCGAGCGCGCGCAACGCGCCGATACCGAGCAATGCCTCCCCCTCCCACATCGCCCAGAAGCTGATGTCGGGGCGATCGAGCGCCGCCGCGCCCAGCGCATGCGCATTGTCCGCCGGGGTCGAGCCGCGCGCTTCGGCGAGGTGCAGTTCGATCAGCGCGCGGACCCGCGCATCGCCCAGCCCGCCCTCGCGCAGCTCCATCGCGTCAGATCCCGTCGATCATGCCGGCCAGCGTCTCGAGGCACGAGACGGCAAGGCCGCGCGACCGTTCCGGGCTCCAGCCGAACACCGGGTCGGCATTCACCGCATGATCCTTGAACGGCATTTCCAGCGTCACCGATACCGCGCCGAAGCGCTCGGCGAGCTGGTTGGTCGACATCGACAGATTGGCCTTGCCGGGCGCCGATTTCTCATAGCCCTTCTCGGTCTGGAAATCGGGAGTGGCGGCGGCGAGCCGGCGGCCGAATTCGTAGAATTTCTCGCCGTGCGCGTCGGTCCATGACGGGATGCCCTCGAACCCGGCGATGAAATTGGCGGCGATCGCCTCATCGCCGTGGACGTCGATCGCGAAATCGACCCCGGTTTCGTCCATCGCCTTGAGGACGCACAATACCTCGGGGCTGCGCTCGGCGGTCGGGGCATGCCATTCGCGGTTGAGGTTCACCCCCGCGGCATTGGTGCGCAGATGCCCGCGGCGGGTGCCGTCCGGGTTCATGTTGGGGACGACATGGACGGTCGCCTTGGCGAGCAGATCGCGCGCGGCATCGCTGGTCAGCCAATCGAGCGCGCCGTCCATCCACCATTCGGCCATCGATTCGCCGGGATGCTGGCGGGCATAGAGCCACACCTGCCTGGCGCCGCTGCCGACGCGGAAATAATCGATCGGCTGGCCGTCGAGGCTGAGGCCGAGTTCGCGATGGACGACCCCCGGCCTGGCCGCGATACGCGCGATCAGATCGGCGTGCAACTCCATCGTATAGGGCGCGAAATAGGCGAACCAGGCGACCTGCGCGTCGCCGGTCCAGTCGAATTCGAGCACGCCATGCGCGTAACGCGTCGGGATCATCCGCCATTGGCGGCGATCGGTCGAGACGCGCGCCTGATAGCCCGGCCAGCCGAACGGGTAGGCCGAGCCCGCGGCATTGACGATGCGGAAGGTCACCTGCCGTCCGGCCAGCCCCGCGACGCGGAAATAGAACCATTGATAGAAATCGGACAGGTGATCGTTGACGATCTCCAGATCGATACGATCGCCGTCCTGCCCGATGACGCGGATATTGCCGCCGTCGAAGGCGGAATTGATGCTGAGGGTCATTTCACCTCGATAGTCCGCCCGCTCTCGCCGGGGAACCCCGTGAACAGCGCATGTGCGAGCCGCGCCGAGATCGCCTGGACGTCGGCATTGGGGGCGCTGGTGTCGGTCAGCGACTGCGCCTGCCCTTCCCACACCGCGTCGGCGCCGTGGCGGATGCGCACCGACAGCTCGGTGACGATCCCGACGCGCTCGCCCCCGCCGCCGACCGGGAAGCTCACCCCGCCGCCGAGCCCGACCCCGCCGCCGCGCCCGCCGCTGAACGATCCGCCGCCGATTCCGATCGTGAACGGCGAACGCTTGGGCGGCAGCGGACGCTCGGCGCGGGTAAAGGCGACGGTGGCGAGATACTCACCGCGCGTCCCGGGCGGCGGGCTGGTGAAGCCCTGGCGGAGCAATTCGGCCTCCACCGCCGCGGCATAGGTCTTATATTCGATGCTCGCGACGGTGCCGCCGGGGAGCGGCTCGACGGTGATCGTGCCGCGCGTCGCCATCGCATCATAATGATAGCGCGATACCTGCACCGGGAAGCTGGTCGGCGCGGTCGCGCACCCCGCCAGCCCGGCGGCACCGAGCCCCACCACCATCGCGACGACCATCTTACGCATGCCCGAATCCTTCGTATCGGCCAAAAGCCCTGTTATCGGCCTCGTCTCGCGCGCTCCGGCTTGACTTGCAAGGCCCTCGGCACTAGGCGGCCACGCTTTCACGAGAACCTATTTTCAAGAAGCGAATCCACCATGAAGATCCGCAATAGCCTGAAGTCGCTCAAGGACCGGCATCGCGATAACCGCGTGATCCGCCGCCGCGGCCGTACCTACGTCATCAACAAGACGAATCGCCGCTTCAAGGCGCGTCAGGGCTGATCCAGCCCTGATTGCCGGTCGACGCGAGACGATGCCGCATCCCAGCAGCGTCATCTTCGACGTCGGCCACGTCCTGTACGATTGGGACCCGCGGGTCCTGTATCGGCGCCTCATCCCCGATGATGAGGCGCTTGACGTGTTCCTGCGCGACATCTGCACGCGCGAATGGCATTTCCAGCACGATATGGGCCGCGCCTTCGCCGATACCTCGGCGGAGCTGACCGCGCGTTTCCCCGATCATGCCGCGCTGATCGCGACCTGGGGACCGCGCTTCTCGGAGCAGATCCCGGGGCCGATGCCGGGGATGCCCGAATTGGTCGGCGATCTCCATTCGGCGGGCGTGCCGCTGTTCGCGATCACCAATTTCAGCCACGAATTCTTCCCGCCGTTCCGCGCGCAGGAAGCCGCGATGTTCGATCGCTTCCGCGATATCGTCGTTTCCGGCGAGGAGCGGCTGATGAAGCCCGATGCGGCGATCTACCACCTCGCGCTCGACCGATTCGGGCTGGCCGCGCAGGATGCGGTGTTCGTCGACGACCGCCAGGCCAATGTCGACGGCGCGGCGGCTGTTGGGATGCATGCGTTGCTGTTCACCGGCGCCGAGCGATTGCGCGCCGATCTCCGCGCGCTGGGCTTCGCCATTTAGCGCAGAAGCACTTGCAATCGGGCCGAAGAAGGCTTAGCGCCACCTCTTACCGGGAAATGTTATCTTATATCATGGAGTCGTCATGCGGCCCAGATTGCTTTCCGGTATCGCTTTCCTCGCGCTTTCCACCGCCTCGTCCGCTTATGCCGCGGACAATCCCCCGCCGGCCGACGCGACCGACGCCGGCCCCGCGGCGCCCAAGGACGTCGTCGTCACCGCGAAGCGGCTCGACGAAGCGCGCGCGCATATCCAGCCAAGCCTCGGCGCGACCAGCTATGGCATCGACACCGCCGCGATCAAGGCGCTGCCCGGCGGCGACAACCAGCAGTTCAACCAGATCCTGTTGCAACTGCCCGGGGTGGTGCAGGACGGCTTCGGCCAGTTCCACGTCCGCGACGATCACAACGGGCTGCAATATCGCATCAACGGCACCGTGCTGCCCGAGGGGCTGGCGGTGTTCGGCCAGACGCTGTCGCCGCGGCTGGTCAGCAAGGTCGATCTGCTGACCGGCGCGCTGCCGGCGCAATATGGCCTGCGCAGCGCGGGGATCATCGACATCACGACCAAGAGCGGGATGTTCTCCAACGGCGGCACGATGTCGATCTACGGCGGCAGCCACGACACGATCGAGCCGAGCTTCACCTATGGCGGGTCGAGCGGGCAGACCAATTACTTCGTCTCGGGCGATTATCGCCACGATGCGCTGGGGATCGAGAGCGTCGACGGGCGATCCACCCCGATCCACGACAATACCGATCAATATCAGGCCTTCGCCTATGTCGATCATATCCTGAACGATCACAATCGCGTGTCGTTTGTCGGGGGCTATTCGAACCAATGGTTCCAGATCCCCAACCCCGCGGGGCTCCAGCCCGACGGGACGTGGACGGTGGGCGGGCAATCGGCCTATCCCAGCGAAAAGCTCGACGAGCGCCAGCTCGAGCGGACCGCCTTCGGCCAGCTGAGCTGGCTCCACGACGACGAGCCGCTGACGATCCAGGCATCGCTGTTCGCGCGTTATTCCTCGCTGCGCTACCGCCCCGACGTGCTCGGCGAATTGCTGTTCAACGGCCAGGCGCAGGCGGCGTTCAAGCAGGATCTGGCGATCGGCGGGCAGGTCGACGCGGTCTATCACCTCGGTGCCTCGCACACCTTGCGCGGCGGCGTGCTGCTGATCCACGATCACAGCACCAGCGACACGACCACCCATGTCTTCCCGGTCGATGATACCGGCGAACAGGCCGGCGAGCCGATCTCGATCGTCGACGATGGCGCGAGCAACGCCACCACGTTCAGCGCCTATCTGCAGGACGAATGGAAGCTCGGGCCGACGCTGACGCTCAACCTCGGCGCGCGCTACGATCGCTATGCGGCGTTCCGCACCGAGCAGCAGCTCAGCCCGCGCGCCAATCTGGTGTGGCAGCCCAACGACACACTGACCGCGCATATCGGCTATGCGCGCTATTTCGTCCCGCCGCCGTTCGAATTGGTCTCCTCGACCAGCATCGCCAAATTCGCCGGCACCAGCGCCGCGCCGGTCGTCCAGGACGACACCACCCCCTTCTCCGAGCGGCAGCATTATTTCGACGTCGGCTTCCAGGCCAAGCCGAGCGCCTATTTCACCTATGGCGTCGACGCTTATTACCGCATCTCGGAAAATCTGCTCGATGAGGGGCAGTTCGGCGCGCCGATCATCCTCACGCCGTTCAATTATGCCAAGGGTCGGATCGGCGGGGTCGAGGCGAATGCGACCTATATGCGCGGGCCGTGGAACCTCTACGCCAATTTCGCGGTGGCGCGCGCCAAGGGGCGGCAGATCGTCTCAAGCCAGTTCAGCTTCGCGCCCGACGAACTCGCCTATATCAACAATCACTATATCTTCCTCGATCACGACCAGACCTATACCGGGTCAGCCGGGCTGACCTATTCGTTCAAGCACGGCATCCTCGCGGGAAGCGCACTGGGCGGGTCGATGATCTATGGCTCGGGGCTGCGCACCACCCCCGTGCTGGCCGACGGGACGTCGATCCCCAATGGCGGGCATCTCCCCGGCTATGCGCAGATCAACCTGACCGCGAGCCACCATTTCGCGGGGCCGAACCTCGACGTGCGGGTCGATGTGATCAACCTCGCCGACCATAAATATGAGATCCGCGACGGCACCGGTGTGGGCGTCGGCGCGCCGCAATATGGCCCGCGGCGCGGGGTGTTCGTCGGGCTGACCAAGGCGTTCGGGGGGTGACTGCCATTCCTCCCCCGGAGGGGGAGGGGGACCGTTGCGCAGCAACGGTGGAGGGGTGGAAGCCGCGGGCGTCATCGCCTGGGGCTCCCTCCACCAGCCTTCGGCTGGTCCCCCTCCCCTTTCAGGGGAGGAGTAGGAGCGGGCCGTACCGCGCAATGCGGCGAAACCGCATTTTCAACCGGGCCCTTACCCGTCATGCCCCTTCAATTCGTCGCCGATCAGCCGCACGACATGGAGCACGTTGGTCGACCCGGGCGTGCGGAACGGGACGCCGGCCATCACCACCACGCTGTCCCCCGCGGCGGCGATGCGGTGGCGCAGCGCCATGCGCTTCGACTTGGCGACCATCTCCTCGAACGATTCGACGTCGCGGGTATGCACCGCATGCGCGCCCCACAGGAGGCCGAGCCGTCGCGCGGTCTCCATCTTCGGGGTGAGGACGAGCAGCGGCACCGGCGTACGCTCACGCGCGATGCGCCGCGCGGTCGAGCCCGAGGTGGTGAAACAGATCACCGCCTTGGCCGATACGGTGCGCGCGATGCTCTTGGCCGCCTCGGCCAAGGCATCGGCGGTGGTGGGATCGGGGCGCGTCTCGGTGAAATGGACGCGTTCGCCGTGCATCGGATCGCGCTCCACCGCCTCGCCGATCGCATTCATCATCGCGACCGATTCGATCGGCCAATCCCCTGCGGCGCTTTCCGCCGAGAGCATGATCGCATCCGCCCCGTCGTAGATCGCGGTGGCAACGTCGGACACTTCGGCGCGGGTCGGCGACGGCGATTTGATCATCGATTCGAGCATCTGCGTCGCCACCACCACCGGGCGGCCCATCCGGCGCGACACCTCGACGATGCGCTTCTGCAACGGCGGCACCGATTGCGGCGGCAGCTCGACCCCGAGATCGCCGCGCGCGACCATCACCCCGTCGCACATCTCGACGATCTCCTCGAGCCGCTCGATCGCCGCGGGCTTCTCGATCTTGGCGAGCAGCGCCGCCTTGCCGCCGATCAGCCGCCGCGCCTCGGCGAGATCCTCGGGCCGCTGGACGAACGACAGAGCGATCCAGTCCACCCCCTGCTCGCAGGCGAAGGCGAGATCGCTGCGATCCTTCACGGTCAGCGCCGCCATCGGCACCACCACGTCTGGGACGTTGAGCCCCTTGCTGTCGCTGAGCGCGCCGCCGACCTCGACGGTGGTGACGATGCGATCGGCATCATGCTCCACGACGCGCAGCACCAATTTGCCGTCGTCGAGCAGCAATCGCGCGCCCGGCTCGATCGCCGCGAAAATCTCGCGGTGCGGCAGTTCGACGCGGGTCGCGTCGCCGGGGGCGGTGTCGCGATCGAGGACGAAGGTCGCCCCGGTTTCGAGCATCACCCGCCCGCCGGCAAAGCGCCCGACGCGCAGCTTGGGGCCCTGCAGATCGGCAAGGATCGTGGTGGGACGGCCGAAGCGCTTCTCCAGCCCGCGAATCGCCGCGATCACCGGGATCTTCGATTCCTGATCGCCGTGGCTCATGTTGATGCGAAAGGCATCCGCCCCCGCCTCGAACAGCGCAGCGATCATCTCTGGCGTGTTGCTCGCCGGCCCGAGGGTCGCAAGTATCCGAACCTTGCGGCTACGCGGGTTGATCGCTTTCGTCATCTGGCTCCTCGTCCCGATCGGGCGGTTGGATTAATGTTGGGGGAGCGGGCCGGTGCCGCACCGAAAATCCCGCTTGCGTGGGATTTCGGATGCGACCCTAAAGCCTAATCATGACCGATCAACCGTGGAGCAAGAATATGGACCCGATCGATGCGATCGACGACGCCACCGCTGCGGCGGCCTTTCGCCGACTGGTCCGCCACCTGCGGCATCGCGACGACGCGCAGAACGTCGATCTGATGGGGCTGGCGGGCTTCTGCCGCAACTGCCTGTCCGACTGGATCGGCGAGGCCGGCGCGCTCGAGCGCGAGGCGGCACGGACCGCGATCTACGGCATGCCTTATGCCGAGTGGAAGGCGCATCACCAGCAGGAGGCAACTCCGGAGCAGCTCCGCCGGATGGAGGAAAGCGTCGCGAAGAATGCGCGCGGCTAAGCGCCGCACCCACCGGGGGGTGACGAAGCCGCCAACGCGCTTGCCCAATCGGCCAGCTTTCCTCTAACTCATTGCTTCGGCAACGAAGGGATGCGCCGATGCATCCCCTGCCGAACGGGAGTTTGAGGGGAATGTTGAGGAAGTTGCTGATCGCGCTCGCGGTCACCACCGCGGCGCCCGCCGTCGCGCAGACCACCGCACCGACGAAGATCACCTATATCCACGCCGGCGCGCTGCTCGACCGGCCGGGCGAGGCGCCGCGCGGCAACAGCACGATCATCATCCGCGACGGGGTGATCGCCGAGGTGCGCGACGGCTTCGCGGTGCCCGCGGCCAATGCCAATCTGATCGAGCTGCGCGACAAATTCGTCTTGCCGGGGCTGATCGATCTCCACGTCCACCTCTGGGGGATCGGCGGCGATCCGATGCGCGCGCGGCTCGCGCGGCTCAACCAGGACGACGCCGACGACATGATGATGGCGGTGGTCAACGCGCGCAAGACGCTCGGCGCCGGCTTCACCACGGTGCGCGATCTCGGCGGCAGCCCGCGCGGCGTCCGCGCGCTGCGCGACGCGATCGAGCGCGGCGATGTCGAGGGGCCGTCGATCGTCAACGCCGGCAATATGATCTCGATCACCGGCGGGCATGGCGACGGGATGAACGGGCTGGCCGAGGAATGGGCCGATGCGGTCCACCAGCACCAGATCAACACCTGCGACGGGCCGGACGATTGCCGCCGCGCGGTGCGCGCGCAGGTCGGGCTCGGTGCGCAGGTGATCAAATTCGCCGCGACCGGGGGCGTGCTGTCGAACGTCGCCGGCGGGCTCGGCCGCGCGATGACCCCGGAGGAGATGCGCGCGATCATCGACACCGCGCACGGCTTCGGGCGCAAGGTCGCCGCGCACAGCCACGCCGCCGAGGGGACCAAGGCCGCGCTCGAGGCCGGGGTCGACACGATCGAGCACGGCTCGTTCCTCGACGACGAGGCGATCAAGCTGTTCAAGGCCAAGGGCGCCTATCTCGTCCCGACGATGATCGCCCCGGTCACCGCGGTGCAGCAGGCGCGCAGCGGCGCGCTCCCCGCCAATACGATCCCCAAGGCCGAGGCCGCCGCCGCCGCGGCGATGGCGAGCCACAAGAAGGCGATCGCCGCCGGGGTGAAGGTCGCGTTCGGCACCGACACCGGGGTCTCCAAGCACGGCGACAATGCCAAGGAATTCGCGCTTTTGGTCAAGGCCGGGATGACCCCCGCCGCCGCGATCCGCGCCGCGACCGTCTCCGCCGCCGACGCGCTGGGGCGCGACGACCTGGGCGCGATCGTCCCCGGCAAGCGCGCCGACATCATCGCGGTCGACGCTTCCCCGCTGGAGGATGTGACGCGGCTCGAACATGTCGCATTCGTCATGCATCACGGGGTTGTCGCGCAGACGCCCGCTCCCTAATCCGCGCGGACAGATTTTGGAGTGATTCATGACCGACAATGTTTCCGCCGAGCAACTGCGCCTGTTCATCGAGCGTATCGAGCGGCTGGAGGAGGAGAAGAAGGCGTTCGCGGACGATATCCGCGACGTCTATGCCGAAGCCAAGTCGACCGGCTTCGACGCCAAGACGATGCGCGCGATCATCCGTTTGCGTAAGATGGAAAAGCATCACCGCGACGAGGCGGACGCGCTGCTCGAAACCTACCGGCAGGCGCTCGGCATCGTCTGAGCGCCGTTAGCAAAACGCGGTTTCACCGCATGTACGGCACCGGTGCGCTCCCCACCCGGCCTCCCACGAGCATATCCAGATGGGAGACCGGGCGGGGAGCGGGCCGGCGCCGCACAATAACGAAGGAGAGGAATGCCATGCATATCTACGGGTCGACCGCGTCTCCCTTCGTCCAGCGCGTGCTGATGGCGGCGCGCGCCAAGGGGCATGAGATTGCGGTCAAGCCCCCGCTCGGCGGGCAGATGCAATCCCCCGAATTCCAGGCGATCAGCCCGATGGGGCGCGTCCCGGTGCTCGCGCTCGATGACGGCGGGCATTTGTGCGAATCGGCCGCGATCGTCGGCTATTTCGACGACACGCTCGACGGCCCCGCGCTGCTTCCCACCGACCCGCTGGCCCGCGCCCGCACGCGCGAACTCGTCTCGCTGGCGATCGGCGAGGTCGGGGTCGGGCTGCGTCCGCTGATGGTCCATCTCGTCTTCCGCATGGGCGACGCCCCCGATGTCGTCGCCGCCGCGCGCGCGACGATCGAAAAGGGGCTCGACGCGATCGAGAAATTGATCCCGGACGCCCCGGCGACAACCCCGACCCCGGCGGATTGCGCCCTGGTGCCGATACTTGCCCTGGCGCGGATCATCGATCCGATGGCGGGGACATGGGAGAGGGTGAAGGCGCACCCGCGGGTCGCGCATTATTTCGAGCGCGCGCTGGAACATCCGATCGCGCGCCGCACGATCGACGAGATGGAAGCCGGGTTCGCGGCGATCATGGCGCGCAACGCGGGATAGGGCACACGTCCCCTCTCCGTTCGGGCTGAGCTTGTCGAAGCCCTGTCCTTTTCTTCCGCGGAAAAGAAGTGCAGCCCTTCGACAAGCTCAGGGCGAACGGAGGTTGAGCCGCTAGTCCGCCGTGCGGCTGACGAGCAATTTGTCGATCCGTCGCCCGTCGAGATCGACCACTTCGAACCGCCAGCCCTGTTCGACGAAGCTCTCGCCTTCCGCGGGCAGCCGGCGCAGCACCGCGAGCGCGAGCCCGGCGACGGTGGCGTAATCGCGATCCTCCGGCAGATCGATCCCGAGCCGCTCCGCCAGCACGTCCGCCGCCGCAGTGCCCGCCACGAGCAGCGAGCCGTCGTCGCGCTCGACGATCGAGGGACCGTCCTCCAGATCGGCGTCCGAGGCGAATTCGCCCGCGATCGCCGCGAGCAGATCAGCCGGCGTGACGATCCCTTCGAAATGGCCGTATTCATCATGGATCAGCGCCATCGGCACTTCGGCGCGGCGCAATGCGTCGAGCGCGTCCATCGCGTCGATCTGGTCGACCACCACCGGCGCCTTGCGCACCAGCCGGGCCAGATCGAGCACTTCGCCGCGGAACAATGCCGCGGCGATGTCGCGCGCTTGCACCACCCCGATCACCGCGTCGATCGACCCTTCGGCGACCGGCAGCCGGCTGTGCGTCGTCTCCAGCAGCCGCGCGCGGATCGCAGCATCGTCGAGCCCGGCATCGAGCCAGTCGACCTCGGTGCGCGGGGTCATCACCTCGCGCACCGGGCGATCGGCGAGCCGCACCACCCCGGAGATGATCGAGCGCTCATGCTCCTCGATCACGCCCGATTTGGAGGCTTCGGCGACGATCAGGTGGAGCTCCTCGGCGGTGACCTGATCCTCGCTGTCGCGGCTCAGCCCGAGCAGGCGGAAGACGAGCCGGCTGGTCGAATCGAGCAGCCACACGACCGGCTTGGTGAGCCGCGCCAGCCACGTCATCGGCACCGCCATCACCACCGCGATCGGCTCGGGCGAGCGCAACGCAATCTGTTTCGGCACCAGCTCGCCGACGATCAGCGAGGCGAAGGTGGTGAGGCCGATGACCAAGGCGAAGCCGAGGTTTTCCGCCGCGTTATGCCCCAGCCCCAGCGCCTCGAGCCGCGCCGCGGTGGGGTGGCCGAGGCTCGCGCCCGAATAGGCGCCGGCGACGATGCCGATCAGCGTGATGCCGATCTGGACGGTGGAGAGGAACTTGCCCGGATCGGCGGCGAGCGCGATCGCGGCGCGCGCGCCGGGGCGGCCGGTACGCGCCATCGCCTCGAGCCGCGCCTTGCGCGCGGAGACGATCGCCAGCTCGCTCATCGCGAACACGCCGTGCAGCGCCACCAGCGCGAGGATGATCAGGACGTCGATCCAGGGGAACGGCGGTTGCATGGTCTCGGGACCACCTTTGGCGGTAAAATGCTGTGACGACAACCGGTGATCATCAGCATCTGTTCATCACGGCTACGGAACAAGCACCGGCAATCGCGGTTGTCTCCGCTCATATCGAACAAGGGGATCGTTATGTTCGTTCGTTCCAGGATCGCCGCCGGCGCCGCGCTCGTCGTGCTCGTCGCGACGACCGCCGCCTGCACCACCGACCCGGAGACCGGGCAGCAACGCATTTCCAAGACCGCGATCGGCGGGATCGGCGGCGCGCTCGGCGGCTATCTGCTCGGCGATCTGGTCGGCGGGCGGCACGATCGCACCGAGAAGATCGTCGGCGCCGGGCTCGGTGGGATCGCCGGCGCGGCGATCGGCGCCTATATGGACAAGCAGGAGCGCGAGTTGCGCCAGCGCACCGCGGGCACCGACGTACAGGTCGTCCGCCAGGGCGACGATCTGCTGCTCAACATCCCGTCGGGGGTGAATTTCGCGCATAATAGCGCGACGGTCGAGCCGCGCTTCCAGCAGACGCTCGACAAGGTTGCGGGGGTGCTGTCCGACGCGCAGAACAACCGCACCTATATCGACGTCTACGGCCATACCGATTCGACCGGCAGCGCCGCGTATAACCAGACCTTGTCGGAGCGGCGCGCCGCGGCGGTGGCGCTCTATCTCGAATCGCGCGGGGTGCAGGCGGCGCGCGTCGCGACGCGCGGCTTCGGCATGACCCAGCCGATCGCCTCCAACGAAACCGAGGAAGGCCGCGCGCAGAACCGCCGCGTCGAGATCAAGATCGTACCGATCGCGCAAAGCGATATCGGATAAGCCGTCGCCCCCCCCCGTCATCCCCGCGCAGGCGGGGATCCATTCTGGCTGGCGGAGCGACTCTTTCGCTGACCTGCGAGAATGGATTCCTGCCTTCGCGGGAATGACGTAAATCAGGGAGCGGGAGCGACAACCCCATCTGCGAGGCGTTCGAGCAGCGGATGCGCCAGCAACGCCGCGTCGCTCGCGAGCAAGCCGATCTCGCGCCGGTGATCGAACTCCGCGAGCGGGCGCATCACCACCCCTTCGCCGCCGAACGACGCCGGCGCGACGGTGATCCCGAGCCCAGCCGCCACCAGCGCGCGCGCGCGGTCGTCGCTGGTGGTGCGTGCCGGAAAGAACGGCCGCACCCCGCGTGCGGTGAAATGCCGGCTCGTCTCGCCGAGCAATTCGCACTGGCGGCGGACGATCATCGGCTCGTCGACCAGTTCCTCCGCCGCGAGCAATTCGCGCGCGCTCAGCGGATGAGCCGCGGAAAGCGCGAGCAGATACGGCTCCTCGAACAGCAGCCGCGCCGCGAAGCGCGGGTTGCCGCGCACGATCGTCAGCGCGGCGTCGATCCGCCCGCGGGTCAGCCGGTCGATCAATTCGCGCTCGCGCCCCTCGACCAGCTCGACCTCGCCCGCATCGCGCGGCAAGGCCGCGACGAAATCGGCGGTCCAGCGCGTCGGGGTGCTGGAGAGAATCCCGAGGCGCAGCCGCCCTGCCGCGCGCGCCGCCCCCGCCTCGCGCTCGGCCTGGAGGAATTCCGCCTCGATCCGCCGCGCACGCGCCACTAGCCGCGCGCCCGCCTCGGTCAGCGCGACGCGGCGGTTGCTGCGGGTGAACAATTGCCGCCCGAGCGACGCCTCCAGCTTGGCGATCCCCGCCGAGAGCGTCGGCTGCGAGACATTGCACGACGCGGCGGCGCGCGAGAAATTGCCCTGATCGATCACCGCGAGGAAATAGCGCAGCAGATAGCGGTCTATCATAGATGCCATCTATAATGTGCCGCGCCACCTTTCAATTTTCCTCGCGCACACGGGACGGGTAAACAGGAGTCGGTATGGGAATGCGGCCTTTCCCCCCCTGGAAGGGGGGGGGGACCAGCCGCAGGCTGGTGGAGGGGTAGAAGCCATAAGCGACACCGCTTGCGGCGCCCTACCCCTCCACCGTTGCTGTGCAACGGTCCCCCTCCCCCTCCGGGGGAGGAATGGCCGGCGCCGCACGGAACGAGAGGAAAACGGTGGAAGACCTGCATTCACTCGGCGAGACCGCCGACATGATCCGAGAGACGACGCGGCGTTTCGCCAGCGACCGGATCGCGCCGATCGCGGCATCGATCGACGCCGACGATTCCTTCCCCCGCCATCTGTGGCCCGAAATGGGCGCGCTCGGGCTCCACGGCATCACCGTCGAGGAGGAATTTGGCGGGCTCGGCCTCGGCTATCTCGAACATGTCCTCGCCTGCGAGGAAGTCAGCCGCGCCTCGGCCTCGGTCGGCTTGAGCTATGGCGCGCATTCCAATCTGTGCGTCAACCAGATCCGCCGCTGGGGCAATGAGGAGCAGAAGGCGAAATATCTCCCCAAGCTCGTCTCGGGCGAACATGTCGGCAGCCTCGCGATGTCGGAGGCGTCGGCCGGATCCGACGTGGTGTCGATGAAGCTCAAGGCGACCCGCGTCGACGGCGGCTGGCGGCTCAACGGCACCAAATTCTGGATCACCAACGCGCCCTATGCCGACACCCTCGTCGTCTATGCCAAATCCTCCCCCGACGCCGGGTCGCGCGGGATCACCGCCTTCCTGATCGAGAAGGATTTCCCCGGTTTCTCGATCGGGCAGAAGATCGAGAAGGTCGGGATGCGCGGCTCGCCGACCGCCGAACTCGTGTTCGACGATTGTTTCGTCCCCGACGAGAATGTCATGGGGCCGGAGAATGGCGGGGTCGGCGTGCTGATGAGCGGGCTCGATTACGAGCGCGTCGTGCTGTCGGGGATCCAGCTCGGCATCATGCAGGCGTGCCTCGATGTCGTCCTGCCCTATGTCCGCGAGCGCAAGCAGTTCGGCAAGCCGATCGGCGCGTTCCAGCTGATGCAGGCCAAGGTGGCGGACATGTATGTCGCGCTCAATTCGGCGCGCGCTTACGTCTATACCGTCGCCAAGGCGTGCGATGCCGGGCGCACCACGCGGTTCGACGCGGCGGGCGCGATCCTGCTCGCCTCGGAAAGCGCGGTGAAAGTGGCGGGCGAGGCGATCCAGGCTTTGGGCGGCGCGGGCTACACCAAGGACTGGCCGGTCGAACGCTATTGGCGCGACGCCAAATTGCTCGATATCGGCGCCGGGACCAACGAGATCCGCCGCATGCTGGTCGGTCGCGAACTGGTGGGCGCGGCGTGAGCGCCCCCGTCCTCGACACCAAGCTGTCGCCGGACGGCGCCGACTTCCGCGCCAATGACGCGCATAATCGCGCCTTGGTCGAGCGGCTGCGCGCGGATGTCGCCAAGGCGGCGCTCGGCGGCAACGCGCGTAGCCGCGAGCGCCACACCGCGCGCGGCAAATTGCTGCCGCGCGATCGCGTCGAGCGGCTGCTCGATCCGGGCTCGCCGTTCCTCGAGATCGGCCAGCTCGCCGCCTGCGATCTCTATGACGGCGAGGTGCCGGGCGCGGGGATGATCGCCGGGATCGGCCGCGTCTCGGGGCGCCAGTGCATGATCGTGTGCAACGACGCGACGGTGAAGGGCGGGACCTATTATCCCCTCACGGTCAAGAAGCACCTGCGCGCGCAGGAGATCGCCGAGCAGAACCGGCTGCCGTGCATCTATCTCGTCGATTCGGGCGGGGCGAACCTGCCGCATCAGGCCGAGGTATTCCCCGATCGCGAGCATTTCGGGCGGATCTTCTTCAACCAGGCCAATATGTCGGCCAAGGGCATCCCGCAGATCGCCTGCGTGATGGGGAGCTGCACCGCGGGCGGCGCCTATGTCCCGGCGATGTCCGACGAGACGGTGATCGTGCGCAATCAGGGCACGATCTTCCTCGCCGGCCCGCCTTTGGTGAAGGCGGCGACGGGCGAGGAAATCTCCGCCGGGGAGCTGGGCGGCGCGGAGACCCACGGCCGCAAATCGGGGGTGGTCGATCATGTCGCCGAGAATGACGAACATGCGCTGACGATCGTCCGTGATATCGTCGCGACGCTCCAGCCCGAGACGCCCGCGACGGTCAACCGCCAGACCCCGCGCGCACCCAGATTCGCAGCCGAGGAATTGTACGGCGTCATCCCGCAGGACGTCCGCGCGCCTTATGACGTGCATGAGGTGATTGCGCGGCTGGTCGACGGCAGCGAATTCCACGAGTTCAAGGCGCTCTACGGCACCAGCCTGGTGTGCGGCTTCGCGCATATCTGGGGGCTGCCGGTCGCGATCCTCGCCAACAACGGCGTGCTGTTCAGCGAATCCGCGGTGAAGGGCGCGCATTTCATCGAGCTGGCATGCCAGCGGCGCATCCCTTTGCTGTTCCTCCAGAACATCTCCGGCTTCATGGTCGGCGGAAAGTATGAGGCGGAGGGGATCGCCAAGCACGGCGCCAAGCTGGTCACCGCGGTCGCCACCGCCACCGTGCCCAAGATCACCGTGCTGATCGGCGGCAGCTTCGGCGCGGGCAATTACGGGATGTGCGGCCGCGCTTATAGCCCGCGCTTCCTGTTCACCTGGCCCAACAGCCGGATCAGCGTGATGGGCGGCGAGCAGGCGGCGAGCGTGCTCGCCACCGTCCACCGCGATGCGGATAGCTGGACGCCCGAACAGGCCGAGGCATTCAAGGCGCCGATCCGCCAGCGTTACGAGGACGAGGGCAATCCGTGGCACGCCACCGCGCGGCTATGGGACGACGGGATCATCGATCCCGCGCAGACCCGCGACGTGCTCGGCCTCGCGCTCGCCGCGACGCTCAACGCCCCGATCCCCGAAGCGCCGCGCTTCGGCATATTCCGCATGTGATGGGAGAGGTGATGATCACCCCCTTGTTCGCCCTGCTGCTGCAGGTCACCCCCGTCGCCCCGATCGTCAAGGGCACCGCGCTGCCGCCGCCCGCCAACGACGATGCAGCGGTGATGGCGCCGATCCAGGCGTTGCTCGGCGCGATCGGCACGGGCGACGGCAATGCGGTGCTCGGCGTAACCCGCCCCGAAGGCAGCGCCACCGTCGCGAGCGAGGGTGCGCAACCCGGCGTGCGCTCGTTCCGCTGGGCCGATTTCGCCGCACGGCTCAAGCCCTCGGGCGACAAGGTCGAGGAACGGCTCGGCACCCCGGCGATCGAGATCGACGGCAACGTCGCGATGGTCTGGGCGCCCTATACCGTCACGGTCAACGGGCAGATTCATCACTGCGGCTATGATCATTTCGATCTGGTGCGCGAAGGAGGGACATGGAAGGTGCTCAACGTCACCTGGAGCCAGCGCACGACGGGGTGCGCGGCATGATCACGTCGCTCCTCATCGCCAATCGCGGCGAGATCGCCTGCCGCGTCATCCGCACCGCGCGCACGATGGGCATCCGCACCGTCGCGGTCTATTCCGACGCCGACGCCCGCGCGCTCCACGTCCGCATGGCCGACGAGGCGGTGCATATCGGCCCCTCGCCGGCGCGCGAAAGCTATCTCGTCGGCGAACACATCATCGCAGCGGCCAAGGCGACCGGGGCGGAGGCGATCCACCCCGGCTATGGCTTCCTCTCCGAAAACGCCGATTTCGCCGAGGCGGTGATCGCCGCCGGGCTGGTGTGGGTCGGGCCGAAACCCGCCAGCATCCGCGCGATGGGGCTGAAGGACGCCGCCAAGCGGCTGATGCAGCAAGCCGGCGTCCCCACCACCCCCGGCTATCTCGGCGACGACCAGAACCCCGATCGGCTCAAGGCCGAGGCCGATGCGATCGGCTATCCGGTGCTGATCAAGGCGGTCGCCGGCGGCGGCGGCAAGGGGGTGCGCAGGGTCGATGCGGCGGCCGACTTCGCCGACGCCCTGCTGTCATGCCAGCGCGAGGCGGCATCGTCGTTCGGCGACGATCGCGTGCTGCTGGAGAAATATATCCTCTCGCCGCGGCATATCGAGGTGCAGGTGTTCGGCGACAGCCACGGCAATGTCGTCCATCTGTTCGAGCGCGATTGCTCGATCCAGCGCCGCCACCAGAAAGTGATCGAGGAAGCCCCCGCGCCGGGGATGGACCCGGCGACACGCGCGGCGATCTGCGACGCGGCGGTCAAGGCGGCGCGCGCGGTCGATTATGTCGGCGCGGGGACGATCGAGTTCATCGCCGACGCCTCGACCGGGCTCCGCGCCGACGGCATCTGGTTCATGGAGATGAACACCCGGCTGCAGGTCGAGCATCCGGTGACCGAGGAGATCACCGGGGTCGATCTGGTCGAATGGCAGCTCCGCGTCGCGAGCGGCGAGCCTCTGCCCAAGCAGCAGGATGAGCTGTCGATCAACGGCTGGGCGATGGAAGCGCGGCTCTATGCCGAGGACCCGGCGAAGGGGTTTTTGCCCTCGACCGGGCGGCTGGAGATCTTCCGCGAGCATGAGGGTGTGCGGCTCGAAACCGGGGTCTATGAGGGCGCGGAGATCACCGGCTTCTACGATCCGATGATCGCCAAGATCGTCGTCCACGAGGAAACCCGCGAGGAAGCGTGCGAGGCGTTGGCGCGGGCCTGTGCCGCGACCGACATCTTCCCGGTCAAGACCAACGCGCCGTTCCTGTGGCGCGCGCTCGACGACAAGGATTTCCGCGCCGGGCGGATCGACACCGGGTTCATCGCCGCCAAGGGCGATGCCTTGCTCCCCCCGGCCGAGCCGACCGACGATATGCTCAAGCAAGCGGCGGCCGCGTTGCTGGTGCAGGAATATTACGGCGAGCCGACATTGGTCTCGCCCGAGGACGGCGATCTGCTCGGCGCGCCGCAGCGCGAGCCGTGGCGCGGCGCGATCGGCTTCCGCCTCAATGCCGCGACCAATCTGCGCACCGCGGTCAATGTTGACGGGCGCGCGCATGTCGTCGATCTGCCCGCCGACTGGCGCAGCGCGCCGGTCGTCGCCGAGCCGGTCGACGACGGCGTGGCGGTCAATGACGACGGCCTGTCGTTCCTCGCCGCCCCGGCGCGGGTGTCGGGCGCCGCCGCGGGCACCGCCGCCGACGGCGCGATCCTTTCCCCGATGCCGGGGCGGGTGATCGCGGTCGAGGTCGCCGCGGGCGACAGCGTGACGAAGGGGCAGAAGCTCCTCACGCTGGAGGCGATGAAGATGGAGCATTCGCTCGTCGCGCCGTTCGACGGGACGGTCGCGGAATTGAACGCTTATGCCGGCGGGCAGGTCAGCGAGGGCGCCTTGCTCGCGCGGGTCGAGCGGGCGGGAGAATAATCATGGCAGGCCGCTATTTCGACCAATGGCAGATCGGCGACCGGATCGAGCATGAGATTCGCCGCACCGTCACCGAGACCGACAATCTGCTGTTCTCGACGATGACGCACAATCCGCAGCCGCTGCACCTCGATCTCGAGGCGGCGAAGGCGAGCGAGTTCGGGCAGATCCTCGTCAACGGCACCTTCACCTTCGCGCTGATGGTCGGGCTGTCGGTGGGGGATACGACGCTCGGCACGCTCGTCGCCAACCTCGGCTACGACAAGCTCGTCATGCCCAAGCCCGTATTCATCGGCGATACGATGCGCGCGACCAGCGAGGTCGCCGGCCTGCGCGAGAGCAAATCGCGCCCCGATGCGGGGATCGTCACCTTCACCCACCAGTTGATCAACCAGCGCGATCAGGTGGTGTGCCAGTGCGAGCGCTCGGCGCTGCTCAAGCGGCGGCCGGGCTGATCCGTCCTAACGTCATGCCGGGCTTGACCCGGCATCCAGAATCGCAGGGGAAATCGCTTGTGGCTGTGGATGCCGGATCAAGTCCGGCATGACGACATAAAACGGGATGTCGGCCGCTTTAGCGCCGCGCCGCGAAGAAATCGCGCAGCAGCTCCCCCGCCTCGCGATCGCCGATCCCGGCGAACACTTCCGGCCGGTGGTGGCAGGTCGGCTGCGCGAAGAATCGCGGACCGTGCTCGACCGCGCCGCCCTTGGGGTCGGCTGCGCCATAATAGAGCCGCGCGATTCGCGCGTGCGCGATCGCCCCGGCGCACATCGCGCACGGCTCCAGCGTGACCCACAGGTCGCAATCCTCGAGCCGCTCGCGCCCCAACATCGCCGCCGCGGCGCGAATCGCCAGCATCTCGGCATGCGCGGTGGGATCGTGCAGCCGGCGCGGCGCATTGGCGGCGGTGGCGATCACCGCACCGTCGCGAATCACCACCGCGCCGACCGGGACTTCGCCCGCGGCAGCGGCCGCAGCGGCGGCATCGAGCGCGGCGCGCATCGGGGGCGGGAGCGGAAACATCGCCCCCCGCCTAATGCGCCGCGCCGCGCTCGGCCAGCGATCATGCGATATTGCCCGCCATCGGGTTGACGAAATCGCCGGGTCGCGGTAGGGGCGCCCACTTTCCGGGCAACCGAATTCAGGATCAAGATCATGTCGCGCATCTGCGAGCTGACCGGCAAGGGCCGGCAGGTGGGGCACAACGTTTCCCACGCGAACAACAAGACCAAGCGGACGTTCCTGCCCAACCTGCAGAACGTGACGCTGATCTCCGACACGCTGGAGAAGAGCGTGCGCCTGCGCGTCTCGACCCACGGCCTGCGCTCGGTGGAGCATAACGGCGGTCTCGACAATTGGCTGGTCAAGACCAGCGACGAGAAGCTGTCGCTGCGCGCCCGCCGCCTGAAGCGCGACATCGTCAAGAAGCGCGCCGCCGTCGCGGCCTGACGCTTCACGACGAACCGCTCGTCGTTACACGCGGCCCGTCCTCCCCAGCGGAGGGCGGGCCGTGTGGCGTTTTCCTTCCCACCGTTCGGGATTCGACAAGCTCAGCCCGAGCGGGTGGCTAAACGCAGCCGGAACTTCATCAGATAGCTTCGCCGGAACGCCATCTGATCATTGTCGGTGGTGATCCACAGCATCGTCGCGCCATTTTCGCGCGACACGGCAAGCCCTTCGCAATTCTCGCTGACCACCGGCGCCGCGAGCGTCGCAATCTCGCGCCCTGACGCGACCCCACCCGCGCGAATCGCCGCGCGCGGCACCAGCACCAGCTTCGCCGAAAAGCGCAGCCAGCCGAGATGCCGCCGGTTGAGCACCAAGAGATCGCCCGAGGGCAAGGCCGCCGCGTCGCTGGGATCATATCCCGCCGGCGGCCGATAGAAGAAGCGCGCCACCGGCGTCGCGCGCGAGGCCGGATCGCCGGCGAACAGCAACGCCGGGCGCAGCGCCCCGCGCCAGCGCTCGGCGATCACCACGAATCGCCCGTCGGGCAGCCGCGCGAGCGATTCGGCGCCGCTATTGTCCCACCATTTCGCCATCTCATGCGGCGCGCGGTGCGCTTCGCCGTGGCGGAAAGCGGCATCGTAGCGCCAGATCGCATTGGCGCGCTCGAAGCCGACCCACGCCCGCCCGCTCGCCGGTTCGATCGCGAGCGATTCGCTGTCGCGATCCTCCTTGCTCCACCCGCTGCCCGGCCCGTCGCCGAGCGCGCCGGTCTCCACCGCGGCCGCGCCGCGCGTGATGCGCAGCCGCAGCCAATTGCCCGAATCGCCCAGCAAGGTCGCCCGGCCGCGCTCGATCGCCAGCGCCGAAAACCCGCCGAACCCCGGCGCCGCGCTCGACAGCGTGACCGCGCCGACCGGCTCCAGCCGCCCGATACGCGCCGGCCAGCCGCCCTCGGGCACGTAGCGCACCACGCGCACCACCGCGCCGGGGGCGAGCCGCGTCACCGGATCGATCCCGCTCCAGCCGGGGACCACCGCGAGCACGGCAAGGATCGGGAACAACAAGGGGCGCATCCCGCCCCCGATAGCCGCGCGGACCCTGAACGGTCGATAACCGACGCATTCAGGATCGGTTCGCCGCGAATCGCGCAGATACGGTTTCAACGAAGCGGACCCTCCACTGGCGAGGCTTCGATCGGGAGACGTAAGATGTTCAAGAAACTGTCGCTGGCCGCTGTCGCGCTTTCGATCGGTGCGGCCGCCATGACCCCCACCGCCGCCAATGCGCAGCGTTATTACGATCGCGGCTACAACAACGGCTATTACGATCGCGGTTACGATCGCGGTTATTACGATCGCGGCTACAATGCGCGTCGTTACGACGACAACCGCCATTATTACCGCAACCGTCGCTGCTCGAACGGCGGCACCGGCACGGTGCTCGGCGCGATCGCCGGCGGGTTGCTCGGCCGCACGATCGACAATAGCGGCGATCGCCTCGCCGGCACGTTGATCGGCGGCGTCGGCGGCGCGCTCGCCGGCCGCGCGATCGAGCGCTCGGACAATCCCCGTTACTGCCGCTGAAGTTGAGCGGCAGCCCGGTTAACTCGCGTAGCGTATCGAGTTCCCTCCAGTAGCTTACCGAGGGCGCGGGCCCGACTTCCCCCTTAACCGGGAGACGTCGGGCCCGTTGTCGTTTGCGCGCGGCTTCGCTATATCGCGCGCATGCGCCGCCTCATGCGATCCCGGCCGACCACTACCACCCCCGGCTTCCCGGGGGCCCTGACGCGCGTCGGCTGACCGCGATCGGGCGCCTCCCCGGGGAACGGGGAGAGCAAGGCGCCCGCCCTCTCCTTCCTGCCGCTTTCCCCCGGGCGCCACGATGTGCATAAGCCCGCCAGAACCGACAGGACCTCACATGAACGACATGATTTCGATCTCGCTGCCCGACGGCTCGGTCCGCGCGATGCCGCTCGGCACCACGCCGGCGGATGTCGCCGCGGCGATCGGGCCGGGGCTCGCCAAGGCGGCGCTCGCCGCGCGGGTCGACGGCGAATTGCGCGACCTCAACCGCCCGATCGAGCATGACGCCAAGCTCGCGCTGGTCACCGCGCGCGACGAGGCCGACGCGCTCGAGCTTGCGCGGCACGATTATGCGCATGTGCTGGCCGAAGCGGTGCAGGAACTGTTTCCGGGGACGCAGATCACCTTCGGCCCGGCGACCGACGACGGCTTCTATTACGATTTCGCCCCCAAGGACCGCCCGTTCACCGAAGAGGACCTGCCCGCGATCGAGGCGCGGATGCGCGCGATCATCGCCGCGGACAAGCCGCTGCGCCGCGAGGTGTGGTCGCGCGAACAGCTGATCAGCCGCTGGAAGCAGCAGGGCGAGACGTTCAAGGCCGAATGGGCCGCCGAGCTCCCCGACGCCGAGGAGCTGACGGTCTATTGGTCGGGCGACGACTGGCTCGACATGTGCCGCGGCCCGCACCTCCCCTCGACGGGCAAGCTCGCGCCGGACGCGTTCAAGCTGACGCGCGTCTCGGGCGCTTATTGGCGCGGCGACCAGAAGAACGCGATGCTCTCGCGCATCTACGGCACCGGCTGGCTCAACAAGAAGCAGCTCGACCAGCATCTCTTCCGGCTGGAGGAGGCGGCCAAGCGCGATCACCGCAAATTGGGGCAGGAGATGGATCTGTTCCACCTCCAGGCCGAGGCGCACGGCAGCGTCTTCTGGCACCCCAAGGGCTATATCATCTGGCGCGAGCTGGAAGCCTATATGCGCCGCGCGATCGACGGCGCGGGCTATCGCGAGGTCAAGACGCCGCAGGTGATGGACGCGCGCCAGTGGGAGCAATCGGGCCATTGGGGCAAATATCGCGAGAATATGTTCGTCATCCCCGACGAAGTGCCCAATACCGAGGATGAAGGCCCGATCGTCTCGGACAAGGCCGAGTGGATGGCGCTCAAGCCGATGAACTGCCCGGCGCACATCCTGATCTTCAAGCAGGGGATCAAATCCTACCGCGATCTGCCGCTGCGCCTGTACGAGAACGGCTGCTGCCACCGCAACGAGCCGCACGGCGCGCTCCACGGGCTGATGCGCGTGCGCCAGTTCACGCAGGACGACGCGCACATCTTCTGCCGCGAGGACCAGATCGTCGACGAGGTGCAGGCGTTCTGCAACCTCGCCGATCGCATCTACAAGGATTTCGGTTTCACTTATTCGATCAAGCTCGCGCTGCGCCCCGACAAGAGGTTCGGCACCGACGAGATGTGGGATCAGGCCGAGAACGAGCTGCGCGACGCGGTCGCCGCCGCGGGGCTCAACACCGCCGAATATGGCTGGGAGGAATTGCCCGGCGAGGGCGCTTTCTATGCGCCCAAGCTCGAATGGCACCTGACCGACGCGATCGGGCGGACGTGGCAGGTCGGCACGATCCAGTCGGACCGCGTGCTCCCCGAACGGCTCGACGCGAGCTATATCGCGGAGGACGGCCAGCGCCACCGCCCGGTGATGCTCCACCGCGCAATCTTCGGCTCGTACGAGCGGTTCATCGGCATCCTCGTCGAGCATTTCGCGGGCAAATTGCCGGCCTGGCTCGCCCCGGTGCAAGCGGTGGTCGCGACGATCGTGTCCGATGCCGACGATTATGCCGAGCAGGTCGCCGCCGAGCTGCGCAAGGCCGGGCTGCGCGTCGAGACCGATCTGCGCAACGAGAAGATCAATTATAAGGTGCGCGAGCACAGCCTGGCCAAGGTTCCCAACCTGCTCGTCGTCGGCAAGCGCGAGGCGGACGAAGGCACCGTTGCGCTGCGCCCGCTCGGCGAAGGCGCGAAACAGGAGGTGCTGACGCTCGCCGCGGCGATCGAGCGGCTGCGCGACGAGGTGCTGCCGCCCGACCTGGGCTGAAGCACCGCGGACCAAATCAGGATCGCCTAGCCCCGTTCGCGCTGAGCCTGTCGAAGGGCGTCCCGCCGCCCCAGAATTGGGGCCGCCCTTCGACAAGCTCAGCGCGAACGGGGCAGGTCTTGCTCGGAATGCGTAGGGCAGTCGCATTGTCATTCTGTGACCAAAACGACGCAGCCACTGTAATAAAATGTGTCGGAGATGATCGGGTGGTGACACGCACCCCGATCACCGCATAACCTGTCCGAAGCGGCCATATAATTTGTTCAGAGCCGCAAACCGGGAGATGGATTATGCGCAGTGCTGTTCTGCCGCGTCTTTTGCCGTGCGCGGCGCTCTTGGCCTCGACCCCCGCCCTCGCCCAGCAACAGCCCAATCCGGCGGCCGCGCCGCGCGCGAGCGACAATCCCGGCGACATCATCGTCACCGCGACGCGCCGCGCCGAGGCGCTGTCCAACGTGCCGATCGCGATCTCCGCGGTGTCGGGCGAGACGCTCCAGAATACCGGCGCGACCGATGTGCGCGCGCTCAACCAGGTCGCCCCGTCGCTGCTCGTCTCGGGCGCGACGAGCGAGGTCAATTTCACCGCGCGCATCCGCGGGATCGGCACGGTGGGCGAGAATCCGGGGCTCGAAAGCTCGGTCGGGCTGTTCATCGACGGCGTCTATCGCAGCCGCACCGGGGTCGGGCTGTCCGAACTCGGCGATATCGAACGGATCGAGGTGCTGCGCGGGCCGCAGGGCACGCTGTTCGGGCGAAACTCCACCGCGGGGCTGATCAATATCGTCACCAAGGGGCCGGAGCTCGACGGTTTCCACGCCAAGGGCGCGGTGAGCTACGGCAATTACGATTATTGGCGGGTCGACGGCGCGCTCAACGCGCCGCTGTCGAGCAACGCCGCGGTCCGGCTCGACGGGGTATGGCAGAAGCGCGATGGCTATCTCAAGGCGCTCACCCCCGGCGAACCCGATATCAACGACCGCGATCGCTGGCTCGCGCGCGGCCAGTTCCTGTTCGAGCCGTCGACCGATCTCAAGATCCGGCTGATCGGCGATTATTCGAAGCGCAACGAGAATTGCTGCGGCGGCGTGCTGCTCGGCCCGACGCGCAATCTGACGCGGCAGCCCAACGGATCGGTCGCGGTCTCGCCCAATAGCTTGCTGCCCTTGCTCCAGGCGCTCGGCGCGAGTTACCCGGCGATCCCCGGCGGCGAGCGTTTCGTCTACGGCGTGCCCAATTCGCCCGGGGTGCCCTATACCTCGAAAAGCGAGGATTGGGGGCTTTCGGGCGAGATCAACTACAAGCTCGGCAGCGTCAACCTGACCTCGATCACCGCCTATCGCGATTACAAGAACAAGCAGGGGCAGGACGGCGATTTCAACGCGCTCGATATCCTCAACCGGCAGAATCTCGATCGCCGCTTCCGGCTGTTCAGCCAGGAATTGCGGCTGCAGGGCGAGGCGTTCGACGGCCGGCTCAACTGGCTGGTCGGTGGCTATTATTCGAGCGAGCGGCTCGATGTCTCCGACGACATCAAATATGGCAAGGATTACGAGCGCTACGCCAATTGCCTGCTGATGGCGCAGGCGCTGCCGAGCGCGCTGCTGCCGAGCAACCAATATTGCGTCAACGTGCCCGTGGTGCAGCGGACGATCGCCGCGCTGCCGCCCGGCACCGCCCGCTCGACCTTGCAGGCGCTGATCGCCAATCCGGCGCGCCCCGGCTTCGGCAGCCTCGCTGCGGTGCTCGGCCAGCCCAATATCGCGATCAACGGCACCGGCAGCAACGGCTCCGATTTCCGCCAGAACAGCTCGAACTATGCGATCTTCACCCACAATACCTTCGATGTGGTGCCCGACAAACTGATGCTGACGATCGGCGCGCGCTACACCTGGGAGCGCAAGAAGCTGCAAGGCGTGGCGATGCAGAACGACACGCTCTGCCCGCTGATCGTCAATTCGCCGTTCCAGTCGCTCGCCGCCTTGCCCTGCGTGATCAACGGCACCGCGCCGAGCATCGCGGCGGGGTCGCCCGGCACGCGCTTCAGCGACGGCGAATGGACTGGCACCGCGGTCTTGTCGTTCAAGCCGGTCGACGCGCTGATGATCTACGCCTCGGCATCGAAGGGCTATAAGGCGGGCGGGTTCAACCTCGATTATTCAGCGCTCGATCGCACCTGCAACACCGCGTTCGATGCCGCCTGCGCGGCGCGGCTGGCGCTGCCGGCCAATATGCCGGGCAACGGCCGCCCCGAGGCCGCCGATCTCGCCTTCGCCAGCGAGAAGGTCAACGCTTATGAAATCGGCCTCAAATGGAAAGGGCCCGGGGTCGATATCAACCTCGCCGGCTTCTACCAGGAATATAGCGACTATCAGCTCAACACCTATAATGGCGTGAACTTCGAGGTCACCAACATCCAGTCGTGCCGCGATAGTCTGCAGGGCGCGGATCGCGATGCCTCGGCGCTGACCGGCGGCTGTTCGCCCGATCGGCTGCGCCCCGGCGTGATCTCCAAGGGGTTCGAGATCGAGGCGTTCCTGCGCCCGATCCGGCAGGTCTCGGTCAATATGGCGCTGACCTATACCGACGCCAAATATCGCGACAATCTGGTCGGCACCGGCGGGCGCCCGCTGTCGCCGGTGCTGTTCCAGCTCCCCGGCAACAGCGTGTCGAACGCGCCGCGCTACACCGTCACCACCGGGGTGAGCTGGTCTCCGCAGGTCAGCGACAAGCTTTCCGCGCTCTTCTACCTCGACGCGCGGCTGCAGAGCGACACCAACACCGGCTCCGATCTCGATCTCGAAAAGGTGCAGGACGCCTTCGTCGTGGTGAACGGCCGCATCGGCCTCTACGGCCCCGACAAGAAATGGGGCGTGGAGTTCTGGGCGCAGAACATCTTCAACCAGCGCTATTTCCAGATCGGCGCCGACATGCCGCTGCAAGGCAGCGGGACGTGGCGCTCGGTCGCCGCACCGGCGTCGAGCGGCTTCGCGGGCTCAGCCAACCAATTGTTCGTCGGATTCCCCGGCGAACCGCGCATGTACGGCGTCACCTTGCGCGGCGCGTTCTGACCGCCATTGCGCCGAGGACACGGCCGTCGCGACAAATATCGCGGCGGCCGTTTCGCATCTTTCGGTTTGGCCCGGGAAGCCTTATATCGCGCGCGATGAATCAGCAGGAGAAGTACCTATCCGTCCGCCCATGATGCGCCGCCCGATGCAGGCGCCGCCGATGAATGGCCCCCGTTTCAACGAGTGGATTCAAAGCCCCAAGGTCCGTGTGATCGACCATGAGGGCGAGAATCTCGGCGTGATGTACACGCGCGAGGCGATCGAACAGGCCCGCGAGGTCGGCCTCGACCTGGTCGAGGTGTCGCCCAACGCCGATCCGCCCGTGGCCAAGTTCCTCGATGTCGGCAAATATAAATACGAGGCGCAGAAAAAGGCGAACGCCGCCCGCAAGTCTCAGAAGACGCAGGAGATCAAGGAGATCAAAATGCGTCCGAACATCGACGACCACGATTACGACACCAAGATGAAGAAGGTCGTCGAGTTCATCGAGGAGGGCGATAAGGTCAAGGTGACGATGCGCTTCCGCGGGCGCGAGCTGAGCCACGGCCAGCTCGGCATGGCGGTGCTCCAGCGCGTCGCCGAAGCGGTTGCAGAAATCGCCAAGGTCGAAGCCTATCCGCGCATGGAAGGCCGCCAGATGCTGATGGTGCTGGCGCCGAAGTAAGGCCCGGTTCGGCAATCCCCAAGAATTGCCGAATCCCATTCACCACGCCCACGTCATTCCCGCGAAGGCGGGAATCCATTAGCGCCGCGGTTCCGATTCTATCGAGAGGCCAGCGACAATGGATTCCCGCCTTCGCGGGAACGATGGAGGGCCGCTAGGCCGCCAGTTCCGCCGTCACCCCCGCCGCCGCATCGAGCAGCCGTTTCTCCAGCGCCTTGACCCGCGCGCCGGCGGTGATCTTGTCCCCGGTCAGATCGGTCAGGTAGAAAGTATCCACCGCGCGCTCGCCATAAGTCGCGACATGCGCCGAATGGATCGTCACCTTCGACTGGAACAACGCATGCGCAAGCTGGTTGAGCAGCGCCGGCCGATCGCGCGCATTGATCTCCACCACGGTGAAGCGGTTGGAAGCGTGATTGTCGACCAGCACATTGGGCACGATGCGGAAGGCGTCGGCGCGGACGCGCGGCGGCGCCTTGGCCTTCAGCCGGTCGATCAATTTGCCGCGATTGGCCAAAGCATCCTCGATCGCGGTGCGTAGCCGGTTGAGCTGCCCCGCCTCCTCGAACGGCCGCCCGAGCGGATCCTGGACGAGGAAATTGTCGAGCGCCATCCCGTCGCGCGTGGTGTGGATCCGCGCGTCGATGATATTGCCCCCGGCGAGGTGGATCGCCCCCGCGATGCGATAGAAGATCCCCGGGTGATCGGCGGCATAGACCGTCACCAATGTCGCATCGCGCCCCGGATAGATTTGCGCGTCGATCGCGAGCTGCGCATCGCCCGCCGCGGTGATGAAGCGCGCATTATACGCCAGCACATCCTCGGGCTCCGCGATCCAATAAGGCTCGGGCAGCCGCCGGGCATAAGCGCGCAGCGCCTTTTCGTCCCACCCCAGGCTCCGTGCGAGATTGGCCTGTTTCTGCTCGAGCCGCTCGCTGCGCCCGCGCTGCTTGTGGCCGAGCCGCAGCACTTCCTCCGCCGCCTCGTAGAGATCGGTGAGCAATTGCCGCTTCCACCCGTTCCAGGTCCCCGGCCCGACCGCGCGGATATCGACCACGGTGAGCGCGAGCAGCATGCGGAGCCGCTCGGGCGACTGCACGACGGCGGTGAAATCGAGGATCGTCTTGAAATCCGAAAGGTCGCGCTTGAACGCGGTCGCCGACATCAGCAGGTGGTAACGCACCAGCCACGCCACCGTCTCGGTCTCCGCCGGGGTCAGCCCGAAGCGCGGGCACAGCCGCTCGGCCACCTGCGCGCCGAGCACCGAATGATCGCCCCCGCGCCCCTTGGCGATATCGTGCAGCAATACCGCAGCATAAAGCGCGCGACGCGACACGATCTGGCGGAAGATCGCGGTCGAGAGCGGATGCTCGTCGGAAAATTCGCCATGCTCGATCTGGCTCAGCAAGCCGATCGCGCGGATCGTATGCTCGTCGACGGTATAATGGTGGTACATGTCGAACTGCATCTGCGCCACGACGCGCCCGAAATCGGGGACGAAACGGCCGAACACCCCCGCCTCGTTCATCCAGCGCAGCACCAGTTCGGGGTCGCGCGGGCTCGCCAGCACGTCGAGGAACAAGGCGTTGGCGCGCGGGTCGTCACGGATGTCGTCGACCAATTTGGCGTCGCGGTTCGCCGCGCGCATCGCCAGCGGGTGGATTTCCAGCCGGTGCAGATCGGCGAGCTGGAAAATCTCGATCAGCCGCACCGGATCCTCGGCGAAGAAATCGTCGCGCGGCAGCGCCAGCCGCCCGCGATCGAGCACGAAGCCGCCCAGCTTGCGCGGTCGCCGGCGGATCGTCGGCAACCCGAAGCGGCGCCCGCGCGCGGCGAATTGCTCGTCGAGATGCGCGATGAACACCCCGGTCAGCGTCCCCACCGTCTTCGCCTGCAGGAAATAATATTGCATGAAGCGCTCGACCCCCGAGCGCCCCGGCCGTTCGGAAAAGCGCATCCGCTCGGCGATCTCGCGCTGGACGTCGAAGGTCAGCCGGTCCTCGGCGCGCCCGGTGATGAGATGCAGGTGGCAGCGCACCGCCCACAGGAAATTGTCGGCGCGGTGGAACTGGCGATATTCGGCCGCGGTGAGCAGCCCCTTGCCTACCAGCTCGGCGGCGCGATCGACGTCGTAGATATATTTGCCGATCCAGAACAAGGCATGGAGATCGCGCATCCCCCCCTTGCCCTCTTTGACGTTGGGCTCGACGACATAGCGCGAATCGCCCATCTTGATGTGGCGCTGGTCGCGCTCGGCAAGCTTGTCGGCGATGAACTGGCGCTCGGTGCCGCGCTGCACCTCGGCCTTGAAGCGCAGCGCCGCTTCGTCGGCGAGCGCCTCGTCGCCCCATACGTAGCGCGCCTCGAGCAAGGCAGTGCGGATCGTCACGTCGCTCTTCGCCTGGCGCACCATTTCGTCGAGCGAGCGGCTCGAATGCCCGACCTTCAGCCCGAGATCCCACAAGGCATAGAGCATCGATTCGATCACCTGCTCGGCCCAGGGGGTCTGCTTCCACGGGGTGAGGAAGGCGATGTCGACATCCGAATGCGGCGCCATCTCGCCGCGCCCGTAGCCGCCGACCGCGAGTATCGCGAGCCGCTCGGCCGCGGTGGGGTTGCTCAGCGGATAGAGCCGCTGGGTCACCGCGTCGAACAGCACGCGGATCAATTGGTCGATCAGGAACGCCTGGCCGTTCGCCGCCTCCAGCCCGCGCGTCGGACGCTCGGCGAGCCGCTGCGCGATCTCCGCCCGGCCCGCGTCGAGCGCGAGCTTGAGCTCGGCGGTCACCGCACGGCGCAAGGTCCCTGGATCGGCGATGTCGAGCGCGGCAACGCGATCGGACAAGGCACGCCGGTCGATGATCGCGCGGCGGTGCGGCAGGTTATCGAAACGGCTCGACATATCGCGCCGGGTTACAGGAAAGCGCGGGGATGGTCGAACCTTCCTTCGTCATTCGCGCCGCCACTCCCCTTGTATGTTGAAGGTTGCCCGATCTGATTGGAGGATGGGGTGATCGCCGGGGGTGGCCACCCCCGGCGATCGGGCGGGTGGGGCCGTCGACCCCTTGGTGAATAGCGCACCGTAAGGGAGCCTGGTCCACTCGTCCTTCGCGTTCGGCCTGAACAGATGAAGGGGAGCTAGTCCCGCATGCAAGGCAAGGCTCACGTCGACGCGATGGCGGCAGTGTATGTCGGCATCGACGTCTGTAAAGCACGTCTCGACGTCTATCTTCACCCGTGCGGCGAGCGCTTCGCCGTCGCCAACGATGCTGGCGGCCGGCGCCGGTTGCGACGACGGTTGGACAAGCTCGCCGTCGCACTGGTGGTGATCGAGGCGACCTCCAAATATCATCGCGCCGTGCATCGCCATCTCGATGCCGCCGCCATCCGCGTCGCTGTGGTCAATCCGCTGCGCGCACGGCTATTTGCCGAAGCGAGCGGCATATTCGCCAAAACCGATGCCATCGATGCCCGCACGCTCGCGCTGATGGGCGCACGGCTCGATCCCGCGCGAACGCCGCCGGTCAGCCGCATCGTCGAGGCGCTCGACGAACTCGTCCGCGCCCGTAGCGCCGCCATCGATGAACGCGTCGCCCTCGCCAACCGGCGCGATAACACCGCGACGCCCTTCCTGCGCATCGAGCTGGCGCGCCGCATCCGCGCACTCGACACCCATGTCCGCAGAATCGAGGCGCGGATCAGCCATCTCGTCGCGCAGGATCCGCACATGGCGGCAAGGCACGCCATCCTCCGCTCGATCCCCGGCATCGGCCCCGTCAACGCCGCAACATTATGCGCCGGCCTCAACGAACTGGGACGCGTCGATGCCAAGCAGGTCGCCGCCCTTGCCGGCCTCGCCCCCTTCGCCACCGATAGCGGACCCAAAAACGGCCAGCGACACATCCGCGGCGGACGCCCCCACATCCGCAAAGCTCTCTACATGGCCGCCCTCAGCGCATGCCGCTTCAACCCCGACCTCAAACGCTTCCACGCAAGCCTCATCGCCAACGGAAAACCACCCAAAGTCGCCATCACCGCCGTCATGCGAAAACTCCTCGTCCTCGCTAACTCTCTCGTCGCTCAAAACCGGCCATGGATACCTCGACCCGCTTGATCAACATCACAGATGCTCCC
>JAFIGU010000045.1 GCA_017849555.1 Sphingomonas sp.
GACGCGCGACGGCGCACGGGTGACGATCGCCGGGCGCGGGGTGCTCGCCGCGTTGCGCTGGCCGGCGGGGCTGTTGCGGTGAGCGCGCGCGAGGTGGCGCAGGCAGCGGTGGTCGCGGCGCTGCGCGTGGCGCTGGGCGATGCGGCGGCGGTGTTCGACGCGCCGCCGGTGCGCGCCGCGCTGCCGCATGTCGTGGTCGAGCAGCCCGAGCTGGTCGACTGGAGCACCAAGGACTGGCGCGGGCGCGAGGGGCGCATCGTCGTCGCGGCCTATGACGGCGGCGAGCGGCCGGTGCGGCTGCGCGCGCTCGCGGCGCGGATCGAGGATGCGGTCGAGGCGGTGCCGGCGGCGCCGGGCGACGGGTGGCGGGTGGCGACCCTGCGCTTCGTGCGCAGCCGCGTCGCGCGTGCGCCGGGCGATCGCTGGGTGGCGACGAGCGAGTTCGTCGTGCGGCTCTATCGGGAGGGCGAATGATGGCGGTGGAGAAAGGGAGCGCGTTCCTGCTCAAGATCGGCGGGGAGAGCGGCTGGCAGACCGTGGCGGGGATGCGCACGACGCAATTGAGCGTCAACGGCGATGCGGTGGCGATCACCCACAAGGGCTCGGGCGGGTGGCGCGAATTGCTGTCGGGCGCGGGGGTGCGCAGCGTCAGCGTCTCGGCGGCGGGGGTGTTTACCGGATCGGCGGCTGAGGCGCGGGTCAAGGCCAATGCGCTGGCGGGAACGCTCGACGATTACCGGCTGACCTTCGAGGGCGGCGAGACGATGACCGGCCGGTTCCTCGTCGTTCGGCTCGATTATGCCGGGGATTTCAACGGCGAGCGATCCTATTCGCTGGGCCTCGAAAGCTCCGGCGCGGTGGCGGCGGCATGACCGCGCCGGCCAATCCGGCGCGCGGCGAGGCGGCGATCCGCGTCGCGGGCGAGATGCTCGTGCTGCGGCCGAGCTTTGCCGCGCTGGTCGCCGCCGAGCAGGAATTGGGGCCGCTGTTCGCGCTGGTCGAACGTGCCGCGTCGGGCGGACTGACGCTGGGCGAGATGGTCGCCTTGTTCTGGCATTGCCTCGACGCGCCGCCCGAGGGGCTGACCCGCGACCGGCTCGGCGAGGCGGTCGCGGCGGGCGGGCTCGCGGCGACGACCCCGGCGCTGCGCGTGCTGCTCGGGCAGATATTGGCGGGGCGGTGAGCACGTCGCTTCCGCCCTCCTTCTCCCCTCCCTGGAAGGGAGGGGTCGGGGGTGGGTCGGTATGGCGGGCACCGATGCGCTCCCTCGCGGGCCAACCCACCCCCAGCGCCTCCCTTGATCAAGGGAGGGGAGAAGAGGGAGGGAGCGCCCCGTCGTTCGCCGATCGCGCCGCGCGGCTTGCGGGGCTGGCGGGGGTGATGTTCGGCTGGCCGCCCGATGCCTTCTGGCGCGCGACCCCGGCGGAGCTCGCGGGGCTGGTGCGCGCCTGTCTCGGCGACGAGGGCGATGCGGTGCCGCCCGATGCGGCGACGATCGCGCGTTTGAGGGAAAGGTTCCCCGATGGATGAGGAAATCGAGCGGCTGGTGATCGACGTCCGCGCCGACACGACGGCGTTCGCGCGCGACGTGGCGGCGATGCGCGGCGAGCTCGAAGGCCCGCTGGCGGCCGGCGCGGATCGCGCGGGGCGGGCGATCGAGCGCACCCTGTTGCGCGCGGTGCAGAGCGGGAAACTGGGCTTCGAGGATCTCAAGAAGGTCGCGCTGTCGGTGATGGCCGAGATCGCCGCCTCGGCGATCCGCGGCGGGCTTCAGCAGATCCTCGGCAGCGGCGGCTCCGGCGGTGGCGGTGGCGGCGGGTTGCTCGGCGGGCTGCTCGCTTTGCTCGGCGGGGCGCCGGGGCGCGCGACCGGCGGGCCGGTATCGCCCGCGCGGCCTTATTGGGTCGGCGAGCGCGGGCCGGAATTGTTCATCCCCACCGCGAGCGGCGCGATCGCGCCGGCGGGCGCGGCGGGCGCGCGCGAGGTGCGGGTGGCGATCACGGTCAACGCCGCCGCCGACACCGCCCCGGCGGCGCTGGCGCGATCGAGCCGCCAGGTGGCGCGCGCGGTGAAGGCCGCGCTCGACGAGGCGGGGGGGTAGGGGCCCCGCGATGTTGGAACGGGGCCCCTCTCCACCGTTCGCCCTGAGCTTGTCGAAGGGCGTCCTGTCCCCGTGAGTTGGGGCCGCCCTTCGACAGGCTCAGGGCGAACGGATTTCTTTTCGCTGGCGCGGACAATCAAGGCGAACGGGATATGGGCTATTGGCTGAGCCGCGAACGGCGGCATCAGGCGGCGGGGGTGATCCAGCGCTTCGACGCGCGTTTCTGGACGGTCAACTTCCCGCGGCCGATGATGGCGGCGGTGACGACGATCGCGCCCGATGCGCTGCGCGTCGATTGCGTCTTCTATCGCGCCGACGATCTCGCCGGGCTGATCTGGGAAGCCGAGGATCGCTGGGATCATCCGCTGCTCCGATATGAGACCGCGCGCGATTTCCGCGATTGCCGGCTCTCGTTCCGCTGGCGCTCGGGCGGGGTGCGCGCGCTCGATGCGGTCAACGGCCCGGTGCTGACGATCGAGGGGCGCGACCGGAACGGCGATCCGCGGACCTGGTACGTGCGGTTGTGGAATTATGCCGAGGGCATGCCCGAGGATGCGCTGATCTCGATCGACTTCGCCAGCGTCGTCGGCGGGTTCATGCTGCCGGCGGAGGCGGACACGGTGTGGGCGGGGGATGTCGACCGGATGTTCGTCTCGCTCGTCCCGCGCGATTACAGCGGGGCGGACGCATTGCTCGCTGCGCCGGCCGAGGGCTGGGCGGAGATGAGCGCGATCCGCTGCGAAGGCGCGGGCGCGGTGATCGCGATCGGCGATGTAATCGTCCCCGAACATGGCATCGGCATCGCCGGGGGCTATGACGACAGCTACAATCTCACCCCCGCGCGGCTGCTGCGCAACGCGCTCCAGCTCGGCTATCGCGGGGCGATCGTCCATTATGTCGGGATGAGCCATTATTTCCGGCTCGAGGCCAATTCGGGCGGGCTTTACGTCAGCCTTGCCGGCGGGGCGCTCAATGCCGCCTGCGCGGCGTGGCATCGCGATTTCGCGGCGCGGGCGCGGGAGCTCGGCTATGATATCATCTGGTCGCTGAGCTACGAATTGTTCGACCGGCATTGCTGGGGCGACTGGAAGCAGCGCGCGGCGGATGGCGCGCCCGCGCTGACCGGCTGGTCGCCGCCTTCGACCCTGCTTTCGCCGACCCACGCCGGCGCGATGAATTACCTGCAGGCGGTGGCGCGGGCGTTCGTCGCGATCGGCGTCGAGGCGGGGCTGGCGGCGCATTTCCAGGTCGGCGAGCCGTGGTGGTGGGTGATGCCCGACGGGCGGCCGTGCCTTTATGACGCCAGCGCGGTGGCCGCCTTCGCGCCGGTGCCGATCGCGACGATCGCGGGCGCCAAGAGCCTCGCCGAGATCGCGACGCTCGATGCGGCGGGCGCGGCGCTGGCAGCATCGACCGCCGCGCTCGTCGCGGCGGCGCGCGCGGTGGCGGCGGACTGCCGGACCTATCTGCTCGCCTATCTCCCGACGGTGCTCGACGCGGCGGCGCCCGAGGCGAAACGCGTCAATCTGCCGATCGGCTGGGCCTCCCCAGCGTTCGATATGCTCCAGCTCGAGGATTAGGACTGGGTGACCGCGGGCGACACCGCCTCGTCGCGCGCCGGCGCGACGGCGGCGGCGGCGCGGCTCGGCTACCCGCCGGGGCGGCAGGATTATTTCGCGGGGTTCGTGCGCGATGCGGCGGATGCGACGCCGCACTGGCGGCAGATCGCCGCCGCGGCCGATGCCGCGCGGCGGCGGGGGGGGGCGCGCGCCTATTGCTGGTCGCTGCCGCGGGTGATGCGCGACGGTTTGGTGCATTGGGATGAGGAGGAGCCGGTGATCGCGTTCGACGACGTGCTGTTCCCGCTCGCGCTCGGCCGCGAGGCGGAGGTGGCGCCCGAATTCTCCACCACGATCGTCGCCAGCGCGGGCGGGCGTGAGACGCGCAACGTGGCGTGGGCGGGGGCGCGGACGCGCTATGACGCCGGGCCGGGGGTGCGCAGCGAGCAGGACATCCGCGTGCTGCTCGATTTCTTCCGCGCGCGGATGGGGCCGGCGCGCGGCTTCCGGTTGCGCGATCCGTTCGACGCCGATGCGGCGGACGTGGCGATCGGCACCGGCGACGGCGCGACGCGGCGCTTCGCGCTGGTCAAACATTATGGCGCGACGGTGCGCCGGATCACCCGCCCGGTGGCGGGGAGCGTCGCGGTCCGGCTCGGCGGCGTCGCGACCGCGGGATTCGCGCTGGAGCAGGGCGGGCATGTCGTGTTCGACGCCGCGCCGGCTTCGGGGGTGGCGATCACCGCCTCCTTCGCGTTCGACGTACCGGTGCGCTTCGCCGAGGACCGGCTGAGCGTGACGCGCGCGACCTTCCTCGCCGGGGCGGCGCCGTCGGTGCCGCTGATCGAGATCAGGGAGGATTGAGCATGGACCGGGTGACCGGGCTCGCGATCTGCTGGCGGATCGAGCGCCGCGACGGGGTGGCGATCGGGCTGACCGATCATGACCGCGACCTCGAGGTCGACGGCTTCACCTATCGCGCCGCGCCGGGGATGACCCCCTCGGCGATCGTGCGCGGCGACGGGCTCGAAGCGGCGACGATGGACGCCAAGGGCGCGCTGACCAGCGCGGCGATTACCGAGCGCGATCTGATCGCGGGGCGGTGGGACGGGGCGCGGGTCGGCATCGTCGCGGTCGACTGGGCGGCGGGCGGCGCGCCGGTCCCGCTCGGCGCGGGAACGATCGGCGCGGTCGATCTCGACGCGGCCGGGTTCACCGCCGAGCTGCGCGGCGCGGCGGCGGCGCTCGACCGGCCGGCGACCGAGGCGACTTCGCCCGATTGCCGCGCCGAGCTGGGCGACCGGCGCTGCCGCGTCGCGCTGGCCGGGCGGCGGCGGTTCGTGCGGGTGGTGGCGAGCGACGCCGAGGCGGTGACGCTCGATCGCGTTGAGCCCGCGCCCGATGCTTATGGCGGCGGGCTGGTGCGGTGGCTGGGGGGGATGAATTGCGGGTTCGAGAGCGCGGTGACCGCCTCGGCGGGGGCAATGATGACGCTGCGCACCTTGCCGCCGTTCGCGATCCAGCCCGGGGTGCTGATCGAGGTGACCGAGGGGTGCGACAAGACGATCGCGACCTGCGCGGGGCGGTTCGGCAATGCGATCAATTTCCGCGGCGAGCCCTATCTGCCGGGGATCGACCTGCTGACGCGCTACCCGGGCGGATGACGCGCGCCGGGCGCGTCGTCGCGGCGGCGCGCGCGACGATCGGGGCGCGGTTCCGCGCGCACGGGCGCGATCCGGCGTTGGGGCTCGATTGCGTCGGGGTCGCGGCCTGGGCGCTCGCGGCGGGCGGGTGGCGCGGGCGGGTGCCGGCCGGTTACGCGCTTGCCGCGGGGGAGGCCGCGGTCGCCCCGGCGATGCTCGCCGGGCTGGAGCCGTGCGACGGCGATGCGGCGGGCGATCTGCTGCTGTGTCGCGCGGGCGGCGGGCTGCATCTCGCGATCAGGACCGAGGCGGGGTTCGTCCACGCCGATGCGGGGCTGCGCCGCGTCGTCGAGCGGCCGGGGGCGCCGCCGTGGCCGGTGCTCGCGGCGTGGCGGCTTGAAGGGGAATGAGATGGCGACCTTGGTGCTGACCGCGGTGGGCAATGTCTTCGGCGGGCCGATCGGCGGCGCGATCGGCGCGACGCTCGGGCAGATCATCGACCGCAACCTGCTGTTCAAGCCCAAGGGGCGCGAAGGGCCGCGGCTGACCGAGCTGGCGGTGCAGGGTTCGAGCTATGGCGCGCCGATCCCCCGTTTGTTCGGGACGATACGGGTCGCGGGATCGGTGATCTGGGCAACCGATCTGGTCGAGCATCGCGCGACCAGCGGGGGCAAGGGGCGGCCGAAGGTCACCAGCTACAGCTATACCGCATCCTTCGCGGTGGCGCTGTCGTCGCGGCCGATCCTCGGGGTCGGGCGGATCTGGGCCGACGGCAATCTGCTGCGCGGCGCGGCGGGCGACTGGAAGAGCGCGACCAATTTCCGCCTGCTGACCGGCGGCGAGGATCAGCCGGTCGATCCGCTGATCGCCAGCGCGGAAGGCGCGGCGCTCGCCCCGGCGCATCGCGGCATCGCTTATGCGGTGTTCGAGGATCTCGCGCTGGAGGATTTCGGCAATCGCATCCCGTCGCTGACCTTCGAGGTGACCGCCGATGCCGCGCCGGTGACGGTCGGCGCGGTGGCCCAGGCGGTCAGCGACGGCGTGGTGCGCGATGCGGGGGGCAGCGCGGCGATCGACGGCTTTTCGGCCTATGGCGAGAATGCGCGCGCGGTGGTCGCGGTGCTCGGGCAGATCGGCGGGTGCCGGTTCGCGCCGGTCGGCGATGCGATCGAGATGCGCGCGCCGGGGGTGGGCGCGGTGGCGACGGTGGAGGATGCCGGGGCGCCGCGGCGCGCGCGGTCGATCCGCCCGATCGAGACGGTACCGCAATCGATCGCGGTCGCGCATTACGATCCGGCGCGTGATTATCAGACCGGGCGGCAGCGCGCGACGCGGCCCGGCGCGGGGCGGCGCGGCGAGACGGTCGATGCCCCGGCGGCGATCGGTGCGGGGGCGGCGAAGGCGCTCGCCACCGCGATGCTCGCGCGCGCCGAGGCCGAGCGGGTGCGGCGGCGGGTGACGAGCGACGTCGCCGCGATCGCGGTGGCGCCCGGCGACCGGGTGGCGATCGCCGGCGAGGACGGGCTGTGGCGGGTGACCGGCGCGACGCTCGAGCGGATGGCGGTGACGCTCGATCTGCTCGCCGAGCGCTGGGCGACCGCGCCGGTGGCCGCGTCGTCGGGGCGGGTGCTCGGCGCGCCCGATGCGGTGGCGGGGACGACGATCCTCCATGCCTTCGAATTGCCCGCGCTCGACGAGGCGTTGCTGAGCGAGCCGCGGCTGACGATCGTCGCCGCGGGAAGCGCGCCGGGGTGGCGGCGCGCGGCGCTGCGCACCAGCCTCGACGGCGGCGCGCGCTGGACCGCGATCGGCGGCAGCGCGCTGCCGGCGACGCTCGGGGTGGTCGCGGCGGGGGTGCCGTGGGCGCCCGCGACATTGGTCGACCGGCGCAGCGAGATTCTCGTCGATCTGGCGCATGACGGCATGACGCTGAGCGGCGCCGATGCGGGGGCGCTCGATCGCGGCGCGAACCTGGCGCTGGTCGGCGACGAATTGCTCCAGTTCGGCGCGGCGGATCAGCTCGCGGCGCGGCGCTGGCGGTTGCGCGATCTGCTGCGCGGGCGGCGCGGGACCGCGCTCGCCGACCATGCGGCCGGCGACCGGTTCGTGCTGATCGAGGCCGAGGCCGCGCTGACGCTGTCGCTCGCCGCGGCGCCGGGGCAGGCGGTGCAGGTCGCGGCGGAGGCGGTGTCCGATGTTGCGGAAACCTCCGTCG
This sequence comes from Sphingomonas sp., assembly GCA_017849555.1. GTDB lineage: Bacteria > Pseudomonadota > Alphaproteobacteria > Sphingomonadales > Sphingomonadaceae > Sphingomonas > Sphingomonas lycopersici. The sequence goes on from JAFIGU010000045.1 coordinate 7,519, forward strand.
TGCTGACCGGCGCCTCGATCCTGCCGCCGGCGCCGGTCGGGCTGGCGTTCGACGATGATGCCGACGGCGGGGCGACGATCCGCTGGCGGCGGCGCGGGCGCAGCGGCTGGCGGTGGCGCGACGGCGCGGACACCCCGCTGGGCGAGGAGCGCGAGCACTATCGCGTGACGATCGTGCCGACCGGCGCGGCAGCGCGGACGCTCGCCGTCGATGCCCCCGTCGCGCGGGTCACCGCGGCGGAGCGCGCCGCAGGGCCGGTCGGCGTGACGGTGGCGCAGATCGGCACCAACGGCGCGTCGCCCGCCGCGACGATCGTAATCCGACCCCGCGATCCGCGACTGTGACCCGCAACCTAATCACATTTTACACTGGGAGGAATCGATGACCGACGAGCGATCGCCGCGCCTCGCGCTGCCGCTGCTGCAGCCGGGGCAGGCGCAGAAGGAGGTCGATCACAATGAGGCGCTGGCGCTGCTCGACATCGCGGTCCAGCCGGTGATCGAGGCGGTGTCGGTCGACGTGCCGCCGGCCGCGCCCGCGGCGGGGCAATGCTGGATCGTCGGCGCGGCGCCCGGCGGCGAATGGGCCGGGCGCGGGGCGATGCTCGCCGGCTGGACCGCAAGTGGCTGGCGTTACGTCGCGCCTGTGGAGGGAATGGTCGCATGGAGCCTTGCGGATCGCGTCGCGGTGCGGTTCGAGGCGGGCGCGTGGCGCGTCGGCGAGATGCGCGCGACGCGATTGCTGGTCGGGGGCGAGCAGGTAATCGGCGCGCGGCGCGCGGCGATTGCCGATCCGGCCGGCGGCACGACGGTGGACGGCGCGGCGCGCGCGACCTTGCGCGAGGTGCTGGCCGCGCTGCGCGGGCACGGTCTGATTGCGTGAACGATTGTTGCATAATAGCAACAAATCGACGTTTTTGTGCGCTTGCGTGGAAACCAAGCTTCCGATAGTGAGTTTGCGCTGTCCGTAGTGACATTGTGGAAAGGGGATTATGATGCGGAAGCTTGCCGTTGTAGTGGCACTTGCCTCCACCGCACTTGCCTCGCCGGCGCTTGCCCGCGACAAGGCTTGGTACGTGGGCGCCGATTTCGGCGCGATGATTGTCGAGGACATCAACTACAATATCGCCAACGTGAATCCGGCGCTGACCGGCACGGCGACTGTCAACCATGATTATGGTTGGGATTCGGACGGCGTGATTGGTTACGACTTCGGCGGCTTCCGCCTCGAAGCCGAGGTCGGTTATCGCACCGCGACCGTCGACAGCATTGCGTCGACCGCTGGCATCCCGCTCACGGGCGGCTCGATCCTTGCGCCGGGCACCTATGGCTATGCCGGCGGCCGTTCTTCGGCGCTGAGCTTCATGCTCAACGGCTTGCTCGACTTCGGGCCGGACGACGGGCTGCAGGGCTTCGTCGGCGGCGGTGCCGGTGTCGCGCGGGTCAAGAACCGGATCGATCTGAACCGCGCCGGCTCGACGCTGGACGATTCCGACACGGTCTTCGCATGGCAGGCGATCGCGGGTATCCGCGCACCGCTGACCAGCCATGTCGACGTCTCGCTGAAGTATCGTTTCTTCAACGCGAACAGCGTGAAGCTGACCGACATTGCGGGTTCGTCGTACGACGGCCGCTTCCGGTCGCACTCGATCCTCGGCGGTCTGACCTACAACTTCGGCGAACCGGCTGCGCCGCCGCCGCCGCCCCCGCCGCCGCCGCCTCCCCCGCCGCCTCCGCCGCC
>JAFIGU010000046.1 GCA_017849555.1 Sphingomonas sp.
GCCTCAACCGGCTCCACAGCCACAGCGCCCTCAGCCCGACCCCACCATGTCGGCCGCTGCGCAACCCGGTGTGCAGTTCGACAATCCAATCGCCGAGGCGAACCAGACGTGGGGCTCGATCGTCAATTCGATCAAGCAGGCCAACCCCGGCATCGACCCGCGCACGCTGATGCGCGCGGCCGAGATGCAGCTCGACAACATCAAGGGCATCGCACCAACGACCAGGGCCATCATGGCCGGGCAGATCAAGGCGCAGCAGCTCGGGTTCGAGATGCAGTACAAGTCCGCTCGGCTCCAGCAGCTCAGCGACAAACTCGGCATCGACCTGCGCAACGCCAAGACGAAAGAAGATCAGGTTCGCCTGATGGACGAGTACCACCGAAACCTCATCGCGCTCGGCGAGGACCGCGTGGCCGCCACAGAGCGCGGGCAGGACACACGCCTTGAAGGGGTTCGCGAGACCAACGCGAACCGGATCGACGTCGAGAAACTCCGCGGATCGAACCGCGTTCAGCTTCAGGGGATGCGCGATACCGCCGCGGGGCAGCGGGCGCAGGCGGTGCTCAACGGGAAGCGCGGCCCGGCTATGGTCGCGGCGATCGCCAAGATCAGGGCGTCGGGGCAGGAAGTCACCGAGGATACGATCAACACGCTGTCGACCGTCTTCGGGGATGTCGGCGCCGGCGGGCAATCGGCACCCGCACAGGCCGCGCCGGCTCCTCGCGCTGGCGGCAATAGCGCGCCGCCTAAGCCAGCCAAATACCCTAACGCCCGACTCGGCCGCGATCCGCAGGGCAACCCCGGATGGTATATCCAGCAGGGCGGGCACACGCTCAAAGTGGGGTAAGTCATGGACCCGCAGAAGGTAGATTACGATCCCTTCGCCGGGCAGGCTTCCGCGCCTCAGGCGCCGCGCCCTCAGAAGGTCGACTATAATCCGTTCGCCGGTGGCCCGCAGCGTGTCGATTATGACCCGTTCGCCGCGGCGCCCCGCAAGGCAAAGGCTCCTGCCGCTGCGCCGTCACCGGACGCCGGTGCCGACTTCCGCGCGCTCTACCCCGGCGCACGGATCACGAGCCAGAAGCGCGGACCCGGTGGCGCCGGTTTCGCCGGCGACTGGCATCATCGATCGAACGCCGCGATCGACGTGGCGCCGATCCCCGGTCAGTCCTTCGCTGGTGTGGAGGCGAATCTTAAGCGTAACGGCTATCCGGTCATCGAGGCGATCGACGAACAGGCGCACCCGAACAAGTACACCACCGGGCCGCACTGGCATTTCGTGCTCGGCCAGCGCGCGCCTCAACGAGTCGATTATGATCCTTTCACAGCCGCTTCAGGCGCGGAGAAACCGGCTGCGCCCACTCGTGCCGCCCAGCCCCGAAAACCCGCTCAGCGGCCCCTCGCAGCCGGCCTGAAGGGCCTTTCAAACGCGCAGGCCGCGGAGCCAAGCTTCGGTGAAGCGTTGTGGGAGGGCGTGAAGGGTGCGCCGCGCGCCGCCTGGAACGACGTAAAAGGCATCGCGAGCGCCATCCGCCACCCGATCGACACCGTCAAGGGTGTCGGCAACATCATCGCTGGCGGAGCGGTGGAAGGCGCGGATTATCTGAAGCGCCACGGGCTCAACGTCGGCGAGCCGAACGCGCAGTATAAGAAGGACGTCAACGTCAAAGGCCAGCGGGATGCCTTCGACGCAGCGGTCGCGCCGTTCACGTCGTGGAGCGGGTTCAAGAAAGCCCTGAAGGAAGACCTGCCCGGCACGGCGCTAACCGTCATCCCGGCCGCTGGCGGGACGGCGAAGCTCAGCGTCAAAGGCGCAACGGCGGCGCGCCTCGCAGGCATGTCGCAGGCCGAGCGCGCCGCCTTCATGGCGCGTCGGGCCGAGGAAGCCTCGCACGCACGCCGCTATGGCGAGCTTCAGCGCATGATCGTCGGGCAACACAGCCTTGATCGCGATCGCGCGATCAACGCGCTCCAGCAGCACCAGCGCGTCGTCGGCAACGCTCCGGTGGCCGATCAGCGTGCGATTATCAACGCGGTCGAGAACGCCTCGAACGGCGGCGTGCGGCGCCTCCCCGAGCAGTACCGTCCGGCGGCCAATGCGCTGCGCGAAGTGGCGCAGCAGTACCGCTCGAAGATCGAGAACGTGATGAAGCGCGACGACGGTACGGGGCCGAGCTTCATCAAGGATTATTACGCTCACCTGTGGAAGCAGGACGGCACCGCCAAGGCGTTCTTCTCGGGCAAGACCGGGTCGGGCAAGAGTCTCAACCGGCGAAAATTCCTGACCTATCAGGAAGGGCTCAACGCAGGACTGAAGCCGATCCACGAGAATCCACTCGATGCGATGTCGGCCTACGTCGACAGCATGTCGAAGTACCTTCAACACCGCGACCTTCAGAAAGCGATGCGGCAGAGCGGGCTCGCCAAGTGGAGCTTCGAAAAGAAAATCCCTGAAGGGCACATCGCGCTCGAAGGCCCCGGCACGACCCACGATGCCAAGATCATCCGTAAATACGATCCCGAAGGCGAGCTGGTTAAGGCCGACCAGATACCGCGCCGCGTGCTCACCGCGCCGCGGCGCGCCGCCATCATGTACAATCGGTTCGTCGGTCCGGGTGTCGAGGGCAAGCTGCGCCGCGCCGGGCTCACCGGGACGGCCGATGCGTTCAAGACCGCGCAGCGGGCCACGAACGCCACGTCGAACCTGACACTCGCCTTCTCAGGTTTCCACCCGACGCTCGTCGCCGGCAAAGCCGTGGCCTCCGATATCGGGAACGCGATCACGCACACTTTCCGCGGCGAGCCTGTCAAGGCGCTAAAGTCGATCGCTCACGCCCCGATCGCCCCGGTGCGCCCGGTCATCGACAAGCTCGCCGGCAAGATGTCGATGCGCGGGCGGTTGCTGTCGGGCGATCAGGCGATGACTGAGGTCGACAAGCTATGGCGCGACGCCGGCGGCCGGCTGAAGAATGATTCGGGCTATCGCGCCTCGCTGAAACCGAACCTGATGTCGAGCTTCGGCCGCGGCACCTTCAAGCGTGACGTGCTCGACATGGCGAAGGGGATCGGCGGCAAGGGCGTTCCGATGCGCGAGCGTCTTGGCAACACCGCCGACGCCGTCGGCCGCATCATGGACACGACGTCGAGCGCGATCTTCGACCATTTCGTTCCGGCCATGAAGCGTCAGGTGTTCGAGCGCGAGATGGCGGCGAACTTGAAGCCCGGCATGTCATCAGCGCAGCAGCGCGAACTCGCGCGGCGCGTCATGGACAACATCTCAGGTCGCATGGGCGAGCTGGAGCGGGACAACATCTTCTGGTCGCAAGCCGCGTCCGATGTCGCTCGTCTCGTCGTGCTGTCCCCTTCATGGCAGTATGGCGACTTCAAGGTGCTCAATGATGCCGCTGGCAAAGGCCGCACCGCGCACGGCGTCGCTCAGGCCGTCGGGCTCGTCGGCTCCTATTACCTGATGAACGGCGTCGCCAATTACCTGCACACCGGGCAGCGGCCTCAGGGTCAGGATTGGGTCGCCTATCGCACCGGCGGGACGACCACCGACCGCAGCGGCACGCACCCGGAGCGCGCGACGTTCCCGAGCGTGATGAAGGACGTGTTCGGCTTCAGCGATGATCCGGTTAAGGAAGCGGTCAACAAGATGGCACCGCTTCCGAAAGCGCTCGCGGACATCGCCACGAACAGCGATTATCGCAACCAGCCGATCTACCGCCCGATGGCACTTGACGAGAAAGACCTTCCCGCCGGCGCGCCGAACAACCTCCGCGACCCGCGCGGTATCGCCGCGCTCGGCCATCTCGCCGGATCGTTCGTGCCGATCGGTGTGGGAGATAATCCGAACGGGGCGAACTCGGGTATCAACCGATTCAATCAGATCGTCTTCGGCGAGCGCCCTGCCGGCATGAAATTCTATGACCCCAAGGGGTACGAGGACTTCCAGAAATACCTCGCGACGCAGCGCGTCCGCCAGGAAACCAAGTCACGTCAGCGCGACGAACAGAAGAAGGTGAAGCGGCCGTGACCCGGCGCAGCTCACTTATCGGCGGTTTGAGCCGGATGGCACCACGCGGGCACCTCGCGCGCAAGGTCGAAATAGCCGCCTTTCAGAGCCGTTCGCAGCGCCTCATCGCATTTGCCCGCGAGGACAAGCTTGCCGACCTTGGCGTGAGCCCGGCTCTCCCGCTCCTCGGGAGTCGGTCCGCGCGCGCCGGCCAAGCCTCTAGCCAGTCCGCCCATGAACCCGCCTTCGTTCTGCGCCAGCGCGCATTGCGGATAGATCAGCAGCACCGCGATCGTCGTCAATCGAAGCCGCATCGTCATCTCTCCGTGCCTCAAACCCGCGCACGCTACGGCGCTAAGTTTAACAATACCACAAGGAGCCTGTCGTGAGGGTTCTCTGCATCGACAACATGGGCCTGATGACCGACTTCGCGCTGCGCTGTCAGGACGCCGGGCACGAGGTGCGCTGGTTCATCCGGCAGACGCGCATGACGCAGGGCATCGGCAAGGGGCTCCTCGTCGGGAAGAACCGGCTCGTCAGCGACTACCGCGAATGGATGCGATGGGCCGATATTGTCGTGCTCTCCGACAACGTCCGCTACCTCCACGATCTCGAACGTTGGCGCGCCGAGGGTGTGCTGATCGTTGGCGCGTGCCTGGAAAGCGCGGCATGGGAAACCGACCGGCAGAAGGGGCAATCGATCCTCAAGGCCGCTGGCGTGAAGGTCCCCGAGTTCAAGACCTTCACGAACTACGATCAGGCAATCGCCTACGTGAAGCGCGAGGGCCGCGCGTTCGTCTCGAAGCCATGCGGCGACGAGGAGGACAAGAGCCTTTCCTACGTGGCGAAATCGCCGGCGGACATGGTGTACATGCTGGAGCGGTGGAAGAAGAACAAGCGCCACAAAGACGCCTTCATCCTTCAGGAGCGCGTCAAAGGCGTCGAGATGGCGGTCGGAGGCTGGCACGGCCCGGCGGGCTTCCTCCCCGGCTGGCACGAGAACTGGGAGTTCAAGAAGCTCATGGCCGGCGACACCGGACCGGCCACGGGCGAGATGGGGACGATCGTTCGCGCGGTGCGGCAGTCGAAGCTCGCCGATCTCGTGCTGAAGCCGGTCGAGGCGAAACTCGCAGCGATGGGTTATGTCGGCTACGTCGACGTCAATTGCATCATCGACGAGGCAGGCGTGCCGTGGCCGCTGGAGTTCACCATGCGCCCCGGCTGGCCGACCTTCAACATTCAGATGGGGATGCTGAAGGAGGGCGAGGACCCGGCCGAATGGCTCTACGATCTCGCCAGCGGAAACGACTCGAACCCGTTCCGACTCGACGAGGTGGCGTGCGGCGTCGTCATGGCGATCCCCGATTTCCCGTTCAGCCTGTTCACCCGCAAGGATGTCCACGGCATCCCGATCTACAACCTCAACGATAAGAACCGCTACCGCCACCACCTCCACCCCTGCGAGGTGCAGCAAGGCGAAGCGCCTACAGATGTAAACGGAAAGGTGGTGACACTGCCATGCGTAACGTCGGCCGGGGATTACCTGCTGGTGGGAAGCGGGCTGGGGCAGTCCGTAAGGGAAGCAAGAGCGCGCGCGTATCGAGCGCTGGAGAGCCTCGAAGTGCCGAACAGCCCGTTCTGGCGGCCGGACATCGGGCAGAGGCTGAAGAAGCAATTGCCTCTGATACAATCGAAGGGCTTCGCGAAGGGATTGAACTTCTAGGTTCTCCCGAAGACCTTGAGGAGCTTCTTCGTGAGAGCCTCAAGTTCGCCAAGGAAGCGATGGCCACCCCTTTACCCGCGCCGGACAGCCGCGATTTCGCGCGTATCTTTTCGCTTAAGAAGGAAGTCATGGCGACCATTCTGTCGACCGTCGTCCGGTCGAACGTGGGGTCGCTGCGAAAGAAGAACAGCGACAAGATCGGCGACTTGCTTAAAGAGGTCAAGGGCGAAGACCCGCTCGAAGCTATGTTCGGCGACTGACATATTCAGACGTTAAAATTTTATTACGTTTTGAATTGATTCGGGTTTGCGGATCGAAGCACGATCCGGCAAGCGCCGGCTGGTGCTAGTTTGGCGCTGAACGCATCGCCAAATTCATAAAATCTGGAGCGTTAGCGCCAACTAGTCCGCGAAATCGTGCTGATTTTAAACGATTTTTGGACGTGTTCCAGTGATGTCAACACAGTGCTCTACCACTGAGCTACACGCCCACGGGGAGTGGGGCCTTTAGCGGGCAGTTATGCGGTGCGCAAGCACCGGATTCGATTAATTGAGCCCGCTCACGTGATCGGTCTCGAACATGCGGTCGACCTCCATCACCAGGTCGCGCAGGTGGAACGGCTTGGACAGCACGCGGGCCTGCGGCATCGTCTTGCCGGCCTTCAGCGTCACCGCGGCGAAACCGGTGATGAACATCACGCGCAGGTCCGGCGCGATCTCTGCCGCTTTCTGCGCCAGTTCGATCCCGTCCATCTCGGGCATCACGATATCGGTCAGCAGCAGGTCGAATCGCTCGGTCTCGATCAGCGGCAATGCGGCGGTGCCGCGGTCGACCGGCGTCACGGCATAGCCGGATCGCTCCAGCGCGCGCGTAAGATATTCGCGCATCACCTGATCGTCTTCGGCCAGTAGAATCCTGATCATCGTAGGGTCGCTTAATCCTTGCCTTCTGGCCTCGCGAAACGCCGGGCGACAATATGCGGCAACCAATTAACATTTTCCACCCGCAACCCGCCCGTTGCGACGAGCCGCCACCTGCCATAGGCTCGCACATCGATGCCAAACTCGTTCGACATCCTCGGCCCGGACCAGCCCGAAAGCCCGGTGGTGATCTCCGTCCCGCATGGCGGGCGGGATTACCCGCTGGCGCTGCGCGCCAATCTGCGCGTGCCGGTGGAGGTGCTGACGACGCTGGAGGATCGCCATATCGACGCGGTGGCGCGCGCGGCGCGCGGGCGCGAGACGATGTTCATCCAGCGCATCGGCCGGGCGTGGATCGATCTCAACCGCGCCGAGCACGAGCGCGATCCGCGCATCGACGAAGGCGCCGGGGAGAGCCAGCCGACCGCCAAGGTGCGCGGCGGGCTTGGGCTGGTGCCGCGCCGCACCGCGCGCGCGGGGGAATTGTGGCGCCAGCGCTTTTCAGCCGAGGATATCGCCGCGCGCATCGCCGCCGATCACCGCCCCTATCACGTCGCGCTGAGCGAGGCGCTGGCGCATGCGCGCAAACGGTTCGGCTGCGCGGTGTTGCTCGATCTCCATTCGATGCCACCGATCATCGACGGCAGCGCCCGGGTCATCACCGGCGACCGGTTCGGCCGGGCGAGCGCGGTGCGCGTCGTGCGGCGGGTGGAGGCGGCGATCGCCGCCGCCGGGCTGCGCCACGCGCGCAACGCGCCTTATGCCGGCGCGCATATCCTCGATCGGCACGGCAAGCCCGCGGGCCATATCCACGCGATCCAGCTCGAGATCGATCGGTCGCTTTACCTCGACCCGCTGCTCGATCAGCCGGGGCCAGGCTTCGCGTCGATGGTGGCGCTGGTCCGCGCGGCGATCGACGCGCTGGCCGACGAGGCGCTCGATAATCCCCACTCGCTCGCCGCGGAGTGACGAACCAATAAAAAAACCACCTCGCGCTTGGTGGCGCGAGGTGGCCAAGGTTCAGGGAGGAGACACGCCAGAGGCGTGCCATACGGCGCCGCGAAAGGGGGGACACGACACCGTACGCTACCAACATAAGTCTCAGGCGACGGGTTGCAAGACCCTTGCCCGCGCAACCGGCTCTTTTTATCGCTACGGGGAAGAATTTGATCCGAATTGGGGAAAATTTACGCGCCCCACCGCTTCCCCGCCTTGTTCATGCGAGGCGAGAGATGGAAGCCGGCCTTGGCGAGGTTTCAGCCCGCCAGCGGCGGGATCATCCGCGCGAGCACCTTGTCGCGCAGGATGAACTGGTGGCGCAGCGCCGCGGCGCTATGCACCGCGACCAGCACCAGCATCAGCCAGCCGAGCGGGCCGTGCGCGGCACCGCCCAGATCGGCGGTGGCGCCCGACGCCGGCAGATAAGGGATGTCGAACGCGCCGAACCATTGCAGCGGACGGCGATGATCGGGCCCCGATACCATCAGCCAGCCGGATAGCGGCAGCGCGACGAGCAACACATAGAACAGGCCGTGGACCGTCCGCGCCGCGCTGCGCTCCCACGCCGGAATCTCGGGGGGCAGCGGCGGGGCGCGATGCCCCAGCCGCCAGCCGAGCCGCGCCGCGGTCAGCACCAGCACGGTGATCCCCGCCGCCTTGTGCGCCGGCATCAGCGCGCGCAACGCGGGGATCGCGTCATGCCCGATGCCGACGAGCAGGTTGAACAGGACGAGTAACGCGATGAGCCAGTGAAGCGTGACCGCGACGCCGGAATAGCGCGCGTCGACCATCGGCCTGTTCATCGCGTCCCCCTCCCCGTTGTTTACACCGTCAGGGTCGGCTGCGGCACCAGGCCGAGGCGCACCTGCCGCGCGAAGATATCGCGCATCAGCGCAAGCGAAAAGAGATGCGCGTGGATCAGCGGCAGCATCCCGGACTTGGCCATCTTGCGCAGCTGATCACCGCGCAGATCGACCAGTTTCTCCTCGTTGACCATCTGGAAGCCGCGATAGACGAACGGCTGCTCATAGCCTTCGTGCTGGATCGAAACCTCGCCTTCCATCAGCAGCTCGAGCTCGCGCAGCTCCTGCGCGAAGGCGGCGGTGCGCTGCCCGGCCTGTTCGAACGATTCGTTGAACGACAGGATGTTGCGGGTCAGCTCGGTCGGCTCGCTGCCGTCGAACAGCGCATCGCCCTCGTCGAACGCGCCGACCGTATCGCTGGTCGGATCGAAGCACAGCGACAATTCGTCGGCATCCGGGCGCAGCCGCGCGAGCATGAACGGATAGCGGCGGACATAGGCCGGGACGTAGAAATTCTCTTCGGTCAGCTTGCCCTCGGCGTCGATGAACACGTTGACGCCTTCGTTGAGCCCCATCAGCGCCAGCGGCACGGGGTCCTCGCCCGCGCTGAACACGATCGGCATGAACCGCTGCGCCAGCGGAAATTCCTCGACCGTCAGCGGGATGGCGTGCTGCCCGCGGAGGAACGGCGCGACATTGGCCGGGCGAATACGATAATTGGCGTGCAGCTCGCTCGAAAGCGGCTCCAGGCCGTTGTAGAAAAGCGGAAGCTGCTGCGGCGCGCTGGCCATTAGTCTCTCCAGTCTCAACAGATACGATTGCGGCCATCAGAGTCTGTTGGAAAAGCCCTTCGGGTCTTTCGGACGGCGCCGCACATGCGGTGAAACCGCCCTTTCCAAACAGACTCTCACACCCCCTTCGCAGGCCCTATTCGGCCGGCCCGCGCGGCGCAAGCGCCACGAGCTTGCCGGGGTTCATGATATTGTGGGGATCGAGCGCCGCCTTGATCGCGCGCAACGCGCTCATCCGGGCCGGCGAGGACAGCCGCTCCAGCTCGCCGAGCTTCATCTGGCCGATCCCGTGCTCGGCCGAGATCGAGCCCCCGGCGGCGACCACCAGATCGTCGACGAACTGCGTGACGACCGGCGCTTCCTGCGCCAGCCAGCGCGTGCGATCCGCCCCGGCGGGCGCGCGGACGTGGAAATGGACGTTGCCGTCGCCGAGATGCCCGAAGCCCGAGGCGCGCGTGCCGGGGAAGCGCGCCTCGCACGCCGCCGCCGCCTCGATCATGAAGCGCGGCATCGCCTCGATCGGCACTGAGATATCGTGCTGCGCCGCAGGGCCGGTCGCGCGCTCCGCTTCAGAAATCGATTCGCGGATGCGCCAGAAGGCATCGGCCTGCGCCTCGCTCGCGGCGATCGTCGCGTCGGCCACCAGCCCGTCGGCCAGCGCGGCGCCGAGCATATGTTCGACGATCGCGGCGGGCGCCTCGCGCGCATCGTGCGCGGCGGTTACCTCGATCAGGGCATGCCATGGATGCGCGCCCGACAGCGGCGCACGCGTGCCGGGGATATGCCGCAGCACCGCGTCGAGCGATTCCGCGGGGAGCAGCTCGAAACTCTCGACGCCCTCGCTCGCGCGCTGGAAGCGACGAAGCAGCGTCAGCGCCGCTGCGGGGTCGGCCAGTCCGACCCACGCCACCGTGCGCGCCGCCACCGCCGGCACCAGCCGCACCGTCGCCGCGGTAACCACCCCCAAGGTCCCCTCCCCGCCGATCAGCAATTGCGTGAGGTCATAGCCGCGATTGTCCTTCTTCAGCGCGGCGAGGCCGTCGTGGATCTGGCCGTCGGGCAGCACCGCCTCCAGCCCTGCGACCAGCCCGCGCATCGTCCCGAAGCGCAGCACCTGCGTCCCCCCGGCATTGGTCGAGACGAGCCCGCCGATCGTCGCCGACCCCTTCGCGCCGAGCGACAAGGGGAAACGCATCCCGACCGTCGCGGCGGCGGCGTGAAGCTCGGCGAGGATCACCCCCGCCTCGACCACCGCGAGTCCGGCCTCGGCGTCGAGCGACCGGATCGCGTTCATCCGCCGGAGCGAAAGGATCGCCGCGCCGCCGTCCGCCGGCGGGGTCGCGCCGCCGACCATCGAGGTATTGCCCCCCTGCGGCACCAGCGGCACGCGGTGCGCCGCCGCCGCCGCGACGATCGCGGCTACCTCGGCGGTCGATGTCGGCGCGAGCAACAAGGCGGCATGGCCATGCCAGCGGCCGCGCCAATCGGTTTCCCACGGCGCGATCTCGGCGGGATCGGTGACAATCACGCGCGCCGGCAAATGGCCGGCGAGCGCATCGACAAGGCGGATCTGGTCGGGGGTCATCATCTTCACCTTCGCACGCAATTCATCCACGGTTCAAATCCCATCCGCCACGTTTCGTCCCGTTTGCCTATGTTCGATCGCGCCCTGCCCATCCTGACGCTCACCGCGCTCACGCCCTTGCTGGCGTCGGCGAGGGAGCCCGACGCCTTCGCGATGGCGGGGACGCAATGGGCGCAGGTGATCATCCACGAGCGGATGGTGATCCGCATCCCGCGCACCGATTCGAATGACAATGCGCGCCCGCTCTACCGCGCGCCGCCCACCGCAACCGGGTGGCGCGAGAATCGCGCGCCGAAATGCGTTTCGTCGGATTCGATCGTCGCGGCGGCGATGGACGGCGGCGACGTCGATCTGGAAATGGTGGACGGCGCACGGGTGCGCGCCAAACTGGGCGACGATTGCCCGACGCTCAAATTCTACACCGGTTTCTACCTCAAGCGCACCTCGGACGGGATGATCTGCGCCGGCCGCGACGCGCTGCGTTCGCGTTCGGGCGCACGCTGCGATATCGTCCGTTTCCGCGCCCTGGTCGCGCAGCGATAGCGCCCCGACACCACAAAAACTTGACTTTTCGCGCGCAATCGCGTTCCGGCGGAGAGGGCGCGCGCCTTGCCGCTCTTTCTCGGAACCGCCATGAGCTTCGCCGATCTCGGCCTGTCAGATGAACTGCTTCGCGCCGTAGCCGATACGGGCTATAACGAGCCGACCCCGATCCAGGCCTCGGCCATCCCCTCGGTGCTGATGATGCGCGACATCATCGGCATCGCGCAGACCGGCACCGGCAAGACCGCCTCGTTCGTGCTGCCGATGATCGACATCCTCGCCCACGGCCGCAGCCGCGCGCGGATGCCGCGCAGCCTGATCCTCGAACCGACCCGCGAACTCGCCGCGCAGGTAGCGGAGAATTTCGAGAAATACGGCAAATATCACAAACTCTCGATGGCGCTGCTGATCGGCGGCGTGCAGATGGGCGATCAGGTCAAGGCGCTGGAAAAGGGCGTCGATGTGCTGATCGCCACCCCCGGCCGGCTGATGGACCTGTTCGAGCGCGGCAAGATCCTGCTCACCGGGTGCAACCTGCTCGTGATCGACGAGGCAGACCGGATGCTCGACATGGGATTCATTCCCGATATCGAGACGATCTGCACCAAGCTGCCCGCCACTCGCCAGACCCTGCTGTTCTCCGCGACGATGCCCCCGCCGATCAAGAAACTGGCGGATCGCTTCCTCAGCAACCCCAAGACGATCGAAGTCGCGCGCCCGGCGACGACCAACACCAACATCACGCAATGGCTGGTGCCGGTGAAGGGCTCGGCGTTCGACAAGCGCGACACGCTGCGCGCGCTGCTGCGCGGTGAAGAGGTGCGCACCGCGATCATCTTCTGCAACCGCAAGACGACGGTGCGCGAGCTCAACAAGAGCCTCAAGAAGCACGGCTTCGCCTCGGGCGAAATCCACGGCGACATGGAGCAGCCGGCGCGGCTGGCCGAGCTCGACCGGTTCAAGCAGGGCGATATCAACATCCTCGTCGCCTCCGACGTCGCGGCGCGCGGGCTCGATATCAAGGGCGTCAGCCACGTCTTCAACTTCGACGCGCCGTGGCATCCCGACGATTATGTCCACCGCATCGGCCGCACCGGCCGCGCGGGCGCGACCGGCGTCGCTTACACGCTGATCGGCAAGGACGACGAAGAGAATATCGATAATATCGAAAAGCTTACCGGGCAGAAGATCGCCCGCCTCGCCGCCCCGGCGGTCGAAGCGGCAGAGGATCGCCCGGCGCGCGAGGAAAAGCCGCGCCGCGGCCGCCGCCCCCGCGCCGATGAAGCCGCGCCGGCACCGGACGCACCGCGCAACGCGCGCAAGTCCGCCCCCGCCGCGAAGACCGCACCTGCCCAGAAGGCCGAGCGCGCACCCGAACCGCGCCGCCAGCGCGAGCGGCGCGACGACACCCCGGACGACGGGTGGAACGGGCCGGTGCCGAGCTTCCTGAGCGTTTCGATCGAGGCCTGAGGCCCTTGGTCGCGTTGCGCTACCGCATAGCCGGTCGCGCGATGCGGCTGTGGTGGCGAATGGCGCGCCCGCGGACATTCGGGGTGCGTGCGTTGCTGACCGATCCCGCGGGGCGCATCGCGCTGGTCCGTCATCATTATATCGCCGGCTGGTATCTGCCCGGCGGCGGCGTCGACAAAAACGAGAGCGCCGAGGAGGCGATCCGCCGCGAACTCGCCGAAGAGGTCGGGCTGGCGGATGTCGAGATCGCCGGGCTGCTCGGGGTCTATCACAACCGCAGCCAGGCGAAGGACGATCATGTCGTGGTGTTCGTCGCGCGCGTGGCCGATCCCGCCGCGCTCCACGCCGCCGACGCGCGCGAGATTGCCGAGGCCGGCTGGTTCGCCCCTGATACACTCCCCGAAGGCACCTCCCCCGCCACCCGGCGCCGCATCGCCGAGCATCTCGCGGCGCGCCAAGGGCATGGGGCGTGGTGATGTCCGTGATCCGGCTACGCGGTCGCCAGAGCACCGCGCGTTAAATCGGCTTCAATTTACTGGTCCACCCCGGCGAGGGCCGGGTTCCAGTCACGAGCGGCCTGATGCTGGACCCCGGCCTTCGCCGGGGTGGATCAAGGTTGCTCACGACGCTCGAACGCCGGCGCCCTGGCATCTGGGTCCCCGCGTTCGCCGGGACACGGATTAAGCGATAGCGCCGCATCCACTCGTTCCGGTCTGGACTTTAAGCCCAGCGCCCCTAAGTCCCCCGCCATGCTTACTTCCGATCAGGCGCGCGATCGCGCTCAGGATATCGTGGCGCGCGCGGTCCGCGCCGGCGCCGATGCCGCCGATGCGATCTTCGCCGCCGATGCCTCGAGCGAAGTGTCGGTCCGGCTCGGCAAGCTCGAGGATGTCGGGCGGTCGGAAAGCGAAGATCTCGGGTTGCGCGTCTTCGTCGGGCACCGTTCGGCGAGCGTGTCGACCTCCGACCTGTCGTCGCAGGCGATGGACGCGCTGGTCGAACGCGCGGTGGCGATGGCACGCGAGGCGCCCGAGGATCTTTGGGCCGGGCTCGCCCCGGAGGAGCGCTTGCTCCACGGCGCGCCGCCGGCGCTCGACCTTGAGGATCGCGCGGAACTGTCCCCCGCCGAATTGCGCGAGATCGCCGCCGCGACCGAGGATGCCGCGCGCGCCGTCCCCGGCGTCACCAACAGCGAGGGCGGCGGCGCCAGCGCGTCGCGAAGCGTGATCGCGCTCGCCACCAGCCACGGCTTCGCGGGCGGCTATGCCACCACCGGCTTCGGCCTCTCCGCCAGCGTGATCGCCGGCGAGGGCGGCGGGATGCAGCGCGATTACGCCTTCCATTCCGCGCGCCATCGCCACCGGCTCAATGCGCCAGAGACGATCGGGCGCGAGGCGGGGCAGCGCGCGGTGGCGCGGCTCGATCCCGGCCGGATGGAGAGCGGCGCGATGCCGGTGGTGCTCGATCCGCGCGTCGGCGCCGGGTTGCTCGGGCATCTGACCGGGGCGATCTCCGGCCCGTCGATCGCACGCAAGACGAGTTTCCTGCTCGATGCGCTCGGCACCCGGGTGTTCGCCGCGGGGATTCGCATCTGCGACGATCCGCACCGCCCGCACGGGCTGCGCTCGCGCCCGTTCGACGGCGAGGGGCTGCCGGTATCGCCCACCGCGCTGGTCGAGGACGGGGTGCTCGAAACCTGGCTGCTCGATTCGGCCTCCGCGCGTCAGCTTGGGCTGGAGCCGACCGGGCATGCCGCGCGCGGGGTCGGCGGCGCGCCGGGGGTGTCGACCAGCAACCTCTATCTCGACGCGGGGCATGTCCCGGTCGAGACGCTGATCGCGGATATCGTCAGCGGGGTCTATGTCACCGAAATGATCGGTCACGGTGTCAACGGCGTCACCGGCGACTACAGCCGCGGCGCGGCGGGCTTCAGAATCGAGAATGGCGAGATCACCCGCCCGGTCGCCGAATTCACGATCGCGGGCAACCTCAAGGACATGTTCCTTGCGCTGACCCCGGCGAACGATCTCGAATTCCGCTACGGCACCAATGTCCCCACCTTGCGCATCGACGGAATGACGGTCGCGGGTGGCTGACGCGCGGCTCAGCGAAGCGGTCGCGGGGGTCGCCCGCGAAGCCGGGGCGCTCGCGATGGCGCGCTGGCAGACCGATTTCGCGCGCTGGGAAAAGGTGCCGGGGAGCCCGGTGTGCGAGGTCGATCTCGATATCGACGCGATGCTCCGCGCGCGGCTGACCGCATTGCTCCCCGATGCCGGCTGGCTGTCCGAGGAAACCGCCGACAGCGCCGAACGGCTGACCCGCGACCGCGTCTGGGTGGTCGACCCGATCGACGGCACGCGCGACTATATCCGCGGACGCCCCGGCTGGGCGGTGTCGATCGCATTGGTCGAACACGGCCAGCCGCTGCTCGCGGTGCTCGACGCCCCGGCGCGCGGCGAGGCATGGCGTGCCGGCGCGGGGACGGGCGCGACGCTCAACGGCGTTGCGATCCGCGCGGGCGATCGCGCGATCTTCCCCGGATCGCGCGTACCGACCGACGCCTTGCCCAAGGTCGACCGCGATCTGGTCGCGGTGGAAAAGCCCAATTCGATCGCGTTGAGGATGGCGATGGTCGCCGACGATCGCGCCGATCTGGTCGCGACCTTGCGCTGGGGCAATGAGTGGGACATCGCCGCCGCCGCGCTAATCGCGGCCGAGGCCGGCGCGGCGACGAGCGACGCCTTCGGCGCGCAACTGACCTTCAACAAACCCGATCCGCGCGCCTTCGGGGTGATCGTCTCGACGCAGGGGATTCACGCCGCGGCGGTGGAGCGGCTGCACGACCGCGCCGAAGCGATCGTGGCGGAGGGGCGGTAACCCGGCCCCCTCCCCCTGGTGTCCCCGCGAAGGCGGGAGCCCAAATCTACTTCTGGCAGGCCACCACCGTGGCGATCACCCCCAGCGTATCCTGCGGATCGCGCACCCGCACCGTATCGAGCCCCAGTTCCTTCGCCGGATAGTCGTTCCCGCCGGGGAAGATCGCGTCGCCGACGAACATCATCGCCTCGAGCGGGATCCCGCTCTCGTCGCGCAACCGCTTCAACCCATAGGCCTTGTCGACCCCCTCGCGGGTGATGTCGATCGAGGTCGATCCGCCCATGTTGATCGCCAGCCCCGGCAGCCGCTGGCGCAGATCGGCCTGGATCAACCGGCGCTTGGCGAAATCGGGGTCCCATTTCTCCTTGGCTTCGAGCGGCGCTTGCTGCCCGAGTGCGGAGAAGGTGATCTGGCTGCCGCGATCCTCGATCCGCTCGCCCCAGGTCTGCCCGGGAACGAAGCCGGTCGCGTCGAGGCTGGCGTTGAACGCTTCGATGATCCGCTGCTTCTCCGCGTCGGAGAACAATTCGGCATAGACCGCACCCCACGCGCCGTTGCGGAAGGTGTAGAGCTTGGTCCCGGTGGTCGGCATCAGCCACAATTTCGCGACATCGGCGCGCGCGGGGAGCCGCGAGGCGACCTGTTTGTCGAACTGCGGCCAGTCCCCGCCCGAGATCACCGCAACATCGGCGACGGTGAGCAGATCGGCCAGCGCCTCGGCCATGTCGGGCTGGATCGCCTGCTTGCTCTCCGCCAGCGTGCCATCGAGATCGAACGCCACCAAACGCTTCACATCATTCTCCCAAGGATCAGATTGTCGATCGCATGCGCCACACCGTCGGCGTCGTTGGCGGTCGTCACGTCGTCCGCCTCGGCCTTCACCGCATCGGTGGCATTGCCCATCGCGATCGATCGCCCGGCGCGCGCGAACATCGCGAGGTCATTGGCCTGATCGCCGATCGCGATCGTCTTGGTGAGCGGCACCCCGATCGCATGCGCCAGCGCCGCGATGCCGTCGCCCTTGTTGGCGGTGCGCGCGGTGACGTCGAGATAATAGACCTGCGACTGGACGATCGTGGCGCGGTCGGCGAAGGGCTTCACCCGCTCGGCCAGCGCGACGAGCAGTTCGCGGTCGTCGCTGACGAAGGTGATTTTGTCAGCCCGGTCGAGCAGATCGTCGAACCCGGCACGCACGACCGGCTCCTGCGCCGAGGCGATCCGCTCGTGATCGACATGCACGCCCTGATCGGTCGAGGCATACCAACGGTCGTCGGCGAACACCCAGCGATCGACCGCCGCATCGCCCACCGCCTCGAACACGCCGCGCGCCACCTCGGGCGGGATCGTGTGATGCTCGGCGATCGAGCCGTCGCGGCGGAACACGATCCCGCCGTTGAACGCTCCCATCGGCACATCGAGCCCGAGCCGCTCGGCGAGCGCCATCATCCCCGACATCGGCCGCGCGCTGATCAAGGTGAAGCCGAAGCCGTGCGCGCGCAACCGGGTGACCGCCGCGACGGTCGCCTCGCTCAGCCGCTTCTGCTTGTCGACCAATGTGCCGTCGACGTCGCAGACCACTAACGTCATTCGGGACGCTCGATATGCCCGCCGAAGCCGTAGCGCATCGCGGAGAGCAATTTGTCGCCGAACAGATGATCGACCCGGCTGCGATAGCGCGCGAACAAGGCGGTGGTGAGCACCGACACCGGGGTCGCCTGCTCCATTGCCGCGTCGATCGTCCAGCGCCCCTCGCCCGAATCCGCGACATTGCCGGAATAATGCGACAGATCGTGATCGCCGGCCAAAGCGGTGGCGGTGAGATCGAGCAGCCAAGACGAGATCACCGATCCGCGCCGCCACACCTCGGCGATATCGGCGAGGTTGAAATCGAATCTCTCGCCCTCGGGCAGCTGCGCCGCATTGCGCCCGGCGAGCACGTCGAAGCCCTCGGCATAGGCCTGCATCAGCCCATATTCGATGCCGTTGTGGACCATCTTGACGAAATGTCCCGCGCCGACCGGGCCGGCGTGGATATAGCCTTTCTCGGCGCGCGGATCCTCATTGTCCGCGGGATCGCGATTGGGGGTGCGCGGCACGCTCCCCGTTCCCGGGGCGAGCGTGTCGAAGATCGGATCGAGCAGGTCGACCGCGGCCTTAGGTCCGCCGATCATCATGCAGAAGCCGCGTTCGAGCCCCCACACCCCGCCGGAAGTGCCGACATCGACATAATCCACGCCCTTCGCGGCGAGCGCCTTCGCGCGGCGGATATCGTCTTTCCAGAAGGTGTTGCCGCCGTCGATCACGATCGTGCCGGGCGCGGCCTTCTCGCCGATCGCGGCGACGGTCTGTTCGGTCGGGTCGCCCGCGGGGAGCATCACCCACCAGATCGCCGGATCGGCGAGCAGCCCGCGCATTGCGTCGAGCGAATCGGCGGGGATCGCGCCCTCGCCGGCCAGTTCCTTCACCGCATCGGCGTTACGATCCCACACGACGCATTGATGCCCGCCGCGCATCAGCCGCCGTGCGATATTCCCGCCCATCCGGCCAAGGCCGACGATGCCGATCTTCATGCTGGTCCCTCCGCCACTACCGCCCCGTTCAATCGCCGGGCGCGGATATCGTTCCGCAAGGGAATCGTCAGGCAGCGGCAGGATGCTTGGCCGCGATCGCCCCCAGCAGATCGTCGAACGAGTGGATGAACGAATGCACCCCCTCGGCGACGAGCAAGGTCGTCACCCCGTCGAGATCGAGTCCGAGCCGCTCGGCGTCGGCGAGCACCTTGCGCGCGCCCTCGATATCCTGGGTCAGCGTCTCGGCGACGGTGCCGTGATCGCGGAAGGCGTCGAGCGTCTTGGGCGGCACGGTGTTGACCGTATCCGCGCCGATCAGCGCGTCGATATAGAGCGTGTCGGGATAATCGGGGTTCTTGGTCCCGGTCGAGGCCCAGAGCAGCCGCTGCGGCATCGCGCCCTTCGCGGCGAGCTTCTGCCAGCGATCCGAGGCGATGAAATCCTGATACCAGGCATAGGCCGCCTTGGCGTTGGCGATCGCGACCTTGCCCTTCAGCGCCTTGGCCTCGTCCCCGCCGACCCCGGCGTCGATCTTGTCGTCGATCTTGCTGTCGATGCGGCTGACGAAGAAGCTCGCGACGCTGGCGAGGCGATCGATCGGCTGCCCCTTGGCGACACGCGCCTCGAGTCCCTCGACGAACGCCAGCGCGACGGCCTTATATGCCTCGATCGAGAACAGCAAAGTCACGTTGACGTTGATCCCCGCGGCGATCGACGCGGCAATCGCGGGCACGCCCTCCGGCGTCCCCGGGATCTTGATCATCAGATTGGGGCGATCGACCGCCGCCCACAGCCGTGCCGCCTCAGCGATCGTGCCGTCGGTGTCCTCGGCCAGCTTGGGCGAGACTTCGAGGCTGACATAGCCGTCCTTGCCGTTGAGCCGGTCGTAGATCGGGCGCAGCGTATCCGCAGCGTTCTGGATGTCTTCGATCGCGAGATGCTCGTAGCGCGCCATCGCCGACGCATCGGGCTTGGCCTTGTCGAACGCCGCGAGACTTTCGTCATAAGCCGTGCCGTGGCCCATCGCCTTTTCGAAGATCGACGGGTTGGAGGTGACGCCGGTGACGCCGTCCTCCTTGACCAGTTTAACCAGCCCGCCCTCGTTCAGAAACTTCCGGTCGACGAAGTCGAGCCACACCGCCTGACCGTGGCTTTCAAGGTCGTTGAGGTGTCCCATTGCATTCAACTCCATATTCGAACGGTAGAATTCCGATATTTGGCGGCCGGCCCGCCGCTGCAACCCCGAATCAGCCCTGCAGCGCTTCCTTGGCGATCTGCGCGACGTTGCCGACGGTGAAGCCGAACGCTTCCATCAGCTTACCCGCCGGTGCCGAGGCGCCATAGCCCGACATGGTGACGGTGCGGCCCTTGGCGCCGACATAGCGATCCCAGCCGAACCCGCCCGCCATCTCGACCGCGACGCGCGCGGTGATCTTGGCCGGGAGCACGCTTTCGCGATACGCCGCATCCTGCCGCTCGAAGCGGAACCACGACGGCATCGACACGACGCGCGCCGCGATCCCCTCGCTCTTGAGCTGCTCGTAAGCGCCGAGCGCCAGCGACACTTCGGAGCCGGTCGCGATCAGGATCACCTGCGGATCGGGGCTGTCGGCGAGGACATAGGCGCCCTTCGCCACGCCTGCGGCGCTGGCGTACTTGCTGCGATCGAGCGTCGGCAGCGCCTGACGCGACAGGATCAGCGCGGTCGGATGCTGGCCGTCGCTGACGATCGCGCGCCACGCCTCGGCCACCTCGTTCGCATCGGCCGGGCGGATCGTGTCGATTCCCGGGGTCGCACGCATCATCGCGAGATGCTCGATCGGCTGGTGGGTCGGCCCGTCTTCGCCCACGCCGATCGAATCGTGCGTGTAGACCCAGGTGCAGCCCAACTCCATCAGCGCCGAGAGGCGCACCGGCGGGCGCATATAATCGAGGAACACGAAGAAGGTGCTGCCATAAGCGCGCAGCCCCGACAGCGTCATGCCGTTGACGACCGCGCCCATCGCATGTTCGCGCACGCCGAAGTGGAAGTTCGCGCCGCCGTAATTGTTCGCCTCGAACGACGCCGCGCCCTTGATGTCGGTCTTGGTCGAGGGCGCGAGGTCGGCCGACCCGCCGATCAGCCACGGCACGCGCTTGGCGATCGCGTTGAGCACCTTGCCCCCCGCATCGCGGCTCGCGAGGCCCTTTTCGTCGGCCTCGAACACCGGGATATCGGCATCCCAGTCCTCGGGCAGCTTGCCGGCGAGGATCAGATCGAGCTCCGTGGCCAGCGCCGGCTCGACTTCCTCATATTTGGCGAGCGTCGCCTGCCATTCCTCACGCAACGGGCGGCCACGCCCGGCGACCGCCTGCTCGAACGCCGCCTGCACGCCCTCCGGCACGTAGAAATCCTTGGCCGGCCAGCCATAGGCTTCCTTGGTCTTGGCGATATTCTCGACGCCGAGCGGCTCGCCATGCGCCTTTTCGCTGCCGGCGCGCGGGCTGCCCCAGCCGATCACCGAATGGACGATGATCAGCGTCGGCCGGTCGTCGGTCTTGCGGAACGCGTCGAGGGCGGCGGTCAGCGCGGCGACGTCATTGGCGTCGTCGACATGGATGACGTTCCAGCCATAGCCGAGGAAGCGCTTGCCGACATCCTCGTCGAACGCGAGATCGGTGCCGCCCTCGATCGAGATATGGTTCGAATCGTAGATCCAGCACAGGTTGGAAAGCTTGAGATGCCCGGCAAGGCTCGCCGCCTCGGACGCGACGCCTTCCATCATGTCGCCGTCGCCGCACAGCGAATAGACGTCGTGATCGAACAGGGTGAAGCCCGGCTTGTTGTAGCGCGCGGCGAGCCAGCGCTCGGCGATCGCCATGCCGACCGAATTGCCGCAACCCTGCCCGAGCGGGCCAGTGGTCGTCTCGACCCCGGTGGTGTGGCGATATTCGGGATGGCCCGGGGTCTTCGAGCCAAGCTGGCGGAACGCCTCGATATCTTCAAGGCTCACCGCCGGACGCCCGGTCGGCTTGCCGGTGCGGTCGAGTTCCTTCACCCCGGCGAGGTGGAGCAGCGAATAGAGCAGCATCGAGGCGTGACCGACCGACAGCACGAACCGGTCGCGATTCGGCCAGTCGGGGGTGTCGGGATCGTAGCGGAGGAATTTGGTCCACAAGGTCCAGCCGACCGGCGCGAGCGCCATCGGCGTGCCCGGGTGGCCCGAATTGGCGCGCTGCACCGCGTCCATCGAAAGCGTGCGGATCGTGTCGATCGCCAGCCGTTCGGGGCTGCCGTCTTCGTGAACGCCGGCGGGGGCGGTAGCGGTGTCGGTCATCAAAGAGCCTCGTTCGGGGTCATAGGGGCGAACGCACCGGTCGGGCGCGCGGTTGCCGATTCCCCGCCCCCTTAGGGTCCAAACTCACATAGGACAACGCCGTGATCGCCCGGAGAAGTCCGCGGGCAAAGGGGTTCCCACAAAGTAGGACTTTGTGGGGTGCCCCATGGAGCGCAGCGCAGACGCTTAGCAGTCGCTACGCGCAAGCAAGCGACGCCGTCCAGCGGACTTCTCCGGGCGACCGCTCCGCGGCGGGCGTCTTGTGGCGCCATGCGGCGTCGCGCGTCGATCACGATGCAGAAGCATCGCTCTCTCCTTGCTCCTGGCCCGGCGCCAAAATCCGCTCCGTCACGACGCTGTCCTATGTGAGTTTGGACCCTAGCCACTCGATCCGTCGCGTTCCAGCCTCGTAACATTACCGTCGGCGGCAATATATGCGGCATCGACCTCATCGAGAAACAGGCCGTGGCCCAATGCGCCCGGAATCGCGGCGATCCGCGCGGCAAGCGCGCGCGGATCGGGCATCGCGGGAAAGTGGCAATCGGCGATGATATTGCCATTGTCGGTGACATAACCCGCGCGCACCGCCACCGCCGCGCCGAGCCGTTCGAGCGCCGCGACCACCGAGGCGCTCGCGAAGGGCAGCACCTCGACCGGGACTTTCGCCGCGCCGATCGCCGCGACTCGCTTCGATCCATCGGCGATGACAACCATCCGGCGCGAGGCGGCAGCGACCGCTTTCTCGCGCAGCATCGCCCCGCCCGCGCCCTTGATCGCGAACAGCCGCGAATCGATCTCGTCGGCGCCGTCGATCGTCAGGTCGAGCGTGGCGATCGTGCTGAAATTGCGGACGACGACGCCGACGGCGCGCGCGGCGGCAGCGGTCGCTTCGCTGGTCGCGACCGCCTCCACCCTCAGCCCCTCCGCGATGCGGCGCCCCAACGCGGCGATTGCGAACGCCGCGGTGCTGCCGGTGCCGAGCCCGACGAGCATCCCGTCGGCCACCTCCGCCACCGCCGCCTCGGCGGCGAGTCGCTTGTCGTCATCCTTCGCCATTGCCACCCTTAAGCATCGAGCAGGCAATATGATCCGTTCGCCCTGAGCTTGTCGAAGGTTGTCCTTCTTGCATGGAAGAAAAGTGCAGGGCTTCGACAAGCTCAGCCCGAACGGGGAGCGGGAATCGCGCTTCGACGCAGCATGCTCAGCTGTACCGCTGCTCCTCCCACCACGGGACGAAATCGGGCATGTCGCGCGACACCCGATCGGGATAGACCGGCGCGCGCTTCTCGAGGAACGACGTCACCCCCTCCTTGGCGTCGCCCGATCGCCCACGCGACAGGATCGCGCGGCTGTCGACCTTGTGCGCGTCCATCGGGTGCGAATAACCCAGCCCGCGCCACAGCATCTGCCGCGTGAGCGCCACGGAGACCGGGGCTGTATTATCGGCGATCTCGCGCGCCAATTCGGTCGCGCGGGCGATCAGCCGATCGCCGGGAAGGACTTCCTTGACCAGCCCGCCCTTCAGCGCCTCGGCCGCGTCGAACACCCGCCCCGAATAGCACCATTCGAGCGCCTGGCTGATCCCGACGACGCGCGGCAGGAAATAGCTCGACGCCGCCTCCGGCACGATTCCGCGCCGCGCGAAGACGAACCCCATCCGCGCGCTGTCGCTGGCGAGGCGGATGTCCATCGGCAAGGTCATCGTCGAGCCAACCCCGACCGCCGGGCCGTTGATCGCCGCGATCACCGGCTTCAAACATTCGAAGATCCGCAAGGTCAGCCGGCCGCCGCCGTCACGCGCGCTTTCGTTCGAATAACGCAGCTCGCCGTTCGGCCCGACCGGGGATTCGTCGCCGCGGTTTTCATAGTCGAAGGTCTTGGCGCCCCCCGACAGATCGGCCCCGGCGCAAAAGGCACGCCCCGCGCCGGTGACGATCACCGCGCGGACATCGTCGTCGGCATCGATCCGGTCGAACGCGTCGATCAGTTCATGCATCATTCGCGCGGTGAAGGCGTTGAGCTTGTCGGGACGGTCGAGCGTGATCGTCGCGATCCCGTCGCTCACCGTATAGCGGATCTGTTCGTAGTCCAACCTGCCTCTCCTCGCGATCGTGGCCGCGGGGAGCATAACATTATTTATGGCAGAGCGTGCAAGTGGTTCCCTCCCCCCTTCCCTCGTGAAGGGAGGGGCTGGGGATGGGTGGGTATGGGGCTGGGTGACCGGTATCCGCGAGGCCAACCCGCCCCCGACCCATCCCTTGTTCAAGGGAGGGGAGAAGAAGGAGAAAACGTTACGCCCCGACGAGCAGATGCTCCTTGGCGATCTTGTCCTTCCACACCAGCGGGGCGAGCTGGTGGACGTTATTACCCTCCGCATCGACCGCGACGGTGACGGGGAAGTCCTGCACCTCGAATTCGTAGATCGCTTCCATCCCGAGATCTTCGAACCCGACGACCTTGCTCCCCTTGATCGCACGCGCAACGAGATAGGCCGCGCCGCCCACCGCCATCAGATAGGCGGATTTGTGATCGCGGATCGCCTCGGTCGCAGCCGGGCCGCGCTCGGCCTTGCCGACCATCGCGAGCAGCCCCTGTTCGAGCATCATGCGGGTGAATTTGTCCATCCGCGTCGCGGTGGTCGGGCCGGCGGGGCCGACCACTTCCTCGCCGACCGGATCGACCGGGCCGACATAATAGATCACCCGGCCCTTGAACTCGACCGGCAGCGGCTCGCCTTTGTCGAGCATGTCCTTGATCCGCTTATGCGCCGCATCGCGCCCGGTGAGCATCTTGCCGTTCAAGAGCAGCCGGTCGCCCTGCTTCCAGCTCTGCACCACCTCGGGGGTCAGCGTGTCGAGATCGACGCGCTTCGCCGCCTTGTCGGGCGTCCAGTTCACATCGGGCCACTCCTCGAGCTTGGGCGCCTCGAGATAGGCCGGGCCGCTGCCGTCGAGCGTGAAATGCGCGTGGCGGGTGGCGGCGCAATTGGGGATCATCGCCACCGGCTTGCCCGCGGCGTGGCACGGTGCGTCCATGATCTTGACGTCGAGGATCGTCGCCAGCCCGCCGAGCCCCTGCGCGCCGATGCCGAGCGCATTGACCTTGTCGAAAATCTCGATGCGCAACGCCTCGATATCGTTCTTCGGGCCGCGCTCTTTCAGCGTCGCCATGTCGATCTGTTCCATCAGCGACTTCTTGGCGAGCAGCACGCAATGTTCCGCGGTGCCGCCGATGCCGATCCCGAGCATCCCCGGCGGGCACCAGCCGGCGCCCATCTGCGGCAGCATCTCCAGCACCCAGTCGACGATCGAGTCGCTGGGGTTCATCATCTTGAACTTGGACTTGTTCTCGCTCCCGCCGCCCTTGGCCGCGACATCGACATGGACCTTGTCGCCCGGCACCAGCTCGACATGGAGCACGCAGGGCGTGTTGTCGCGGGTGTTGCGGCGGGTGAAGGCGGGGTCGGCGAGCACCGAGCCGCGCAGCTTGTTCTCCGGGTGGAGATAGGCGCGGCGCACGCCCTCGTCGACCACGTCCTGCATGCTGCGCGTCGTGTCGTCGAGCCGGCAGTCCATGCCCCATTTGACGAAGACGTTGACGATTCCCGTGTCCTGACAGATCGGGCGATGCCCCTCCGCGCACATCCGCGAATTGGTCAGGATCTGCGCGATCGCGTCCTTCGCCGCCGGGGATTGCTCCGCCTCATACGCCACGCCCAAGGCGCGGATATAATCCATCGGGTGATAGTAACTGATGAACTGCAGCGCATCGGCGACGCTGTCGATCAGGTCGGCGGCGCGGATCGTCGTGGTCATGAATCGGGTCCTTTACTGGCGGTCGATCACCGCCGCGGTCATGCGGGAAAGGCAGACGAGCTTGCCGGCATCGTCCTCGATGCGGATCGTCCACACCTGCGTCGTGCGGCCGAGCATCTCGGCTGTGGCGGTGGCGTGGACATGCCCCGACATCGCCGGGCGCATATGGTTGGCGTTGATCTCCAGCCCCACCGTCACCTTGCCCTCGGGCACCGCCATGAAGCCGGCGACCGAGGCGACCGTCTCCGCCAGCGCCACCGAAGCGCCGCCGTGGAGCCGTCCGAACGGCTGGTGGGTGCGCGCGTCGACCGGCATCCGCGCGCGCATCCAGTCATCGCCATAATCGGTAAATTCGATCCCGATCAGCCCCGGCAGCGCGTTGGTGCCGAGCGCGGTGAGCTGCGCGAGATCGACCGGCTGGGTCCAGATCGCCGCCATCAATAAGCCCTCCCGATCAGCACGCGCTCGACCGCCGGCGCCCCGGTGTAGATCCCCGCGCCCGCCGTCTCGCCCAGAACCACCGGGGCGTTGCGGATCGTGAGCTTGAGCGCCTTCAACCGCTCGACCACCTGATCGAGCGCCGCGCCGGTCGGCCGCGACCAGGCGACATCGGCCCAGCCCGGCTTGGCCGCGCTCTCGACGAACATCGCCTCCACCCCGGCCCAATCGTCGACGCGGGTGATATTGGCCTCGAGCCGCGCGCGCGCTTCGGCGTGGAGCCCGGACTGGATCTCCTCCAGCAGCGCCGCCGCCGCGCCGACGAAATCGTCGCGCGCGATGACGCGGCTGTCGAGCTTGCCGTCCTCGCGATACAGCCGGTCGCGGCGCAGCACCGAGACATTGCCGCCGGCGACATCGCGCCCGCCGACCTCGATTACGATCGGCGCGCCCTTCTTCACCCAGCCCCAGCGCTTGTTGGCCGCCTTGGCCTGTTTGAGATCGAGCAGCGCGCGTACCGGCTCGCCCAAAGCGGAAAGCTTCGCCAGCTCGCCCTGCAGCCCGCGGCAATAATCGACGATCGCCTCATCCTCCGGCTGATCGCGCAGCATCGGGACGATTACGATCTGCCACGGTGCGATCTTCGGCGGCACGCGCAAGCCGTCGTCGTCGCCGTGGACCATGATGATGCCGCCGATCATGCGGGTCGACACGCCCCAGCTCGTCGTATTGGCGAATTCGAGCTCGCCCTCGGCATTCTGGAAGCGAATGCCCTGCGCATGCGCGAAATTGGTGCCGAGGAAGTGCGAGGTGCCGGCCTGCAGCGCCTTGCCGTCCTGCATCATCGCCTCGATCGAATAGGTCGCGACCGCACCGGGGAAACGCTCGTTCTCCGGCTTCTCGCCCGCTACCACCGGCAAGGCGAGATCGTCCTCGGCGAAGCTGCGATAGACCTCCAGCATACGCTGCGTCTCCTCGCGCGCCTCATCGGCGCTGGCGTGGGCGGTATGCCCTTCCTGCCACAGGAATTCGGCGGTGCGCAGGAACATGCGGGTGCGCATTTCCCAGCGGACGACATTGGCCCATTGGTTGATCAGCACCGGCAGGTCGCGCCACGATTGCACCCAGCGCGCGAAGGCGGTGCCGATCACCGTCTCGCTCGTCGGGCGGACGACGAGCGGCTCCTCCAGCTTGGCCTCGGGATCGGGGACGAGCCCGCCCTTGCCGTCCGCCACCAGCCGGTGATGCGTGACGACCGCCATCTCCTTGGCGAAGCCGTCGACATGCTCGGCTTCCTTTTCGAAATAGGAAAGCGGGATGAACAAGGGGAAATAGCAATTTTCGTGGCCGGTCGCCTTGATCCGATCATCGAGCAGCCGCTGGATGCGTTCCCAGATGCCATAGCCCCACGGGCGGATCACCATGCAGCCGCGCACGCCCGATTCCTCGGCCATGTCGGCCTCGGCGACGACGGTCTGATACCATTGCGCGAAATCGCCGTCGCGCGTGACGGAAAGGGCGTGCTTGATCATAACGCGCGCGCTTACCGTGCGTTGCCGCGTTCGTCACCTGCGGACTTGTTCGCCCCGGCCGCAGGCAGATTCAGACCGACGGTTCCCAACCGTCATGCCCGGCTCGACCCGGCATCCAGAGTCTCGGGAAGGTGTTTGTGGCTCTGGATGCCGGGTCAAGCCCGGCATGACGGCATGAATTTCTAGAACCTCGTCCGTTGTGTTCTCACAGCCGGTGCGGCACTGGCGATCGCATGGGGAGCGGGGATCACCAGCATGTCGCGCGCGCGATCGGGCTGCGGCTGACCTCCGCGGCGCTGTTCGCGGGCATGAGCGCGCTGATCAAGCTCGCCGAGGCGCAAGGCGCGACGCTCGCCGAGATCATGTTCTGGCGCCAGTTCATCGCGACACTGCTGGTGCTGGCGATCGTCGGCGTCGGGCCGGGGTTCGGCTCGCTCGCCACGCAACGGCTCGGCGCGCATATTTTGCGCTGCACGCTCGGCCTCGCCTCGATGACGCTCAATTTCGCCACGGTGATGCTGCTCCAGCTCGCCGAGGCGACGACATTGGGGTTTTCGATGCCGATCTTCGCAACGATCCTCGGCGCGTTCATCCTCCACGAGCCGACCGGCTGGCGGCGCTGGGCGGCGGTCTTCGCAGGATTCGTCGGGGTGATGATCGTCACCCAGCCGGGGAGCGGGCATATCCCGCCGCTCGGCGTCGCGACCGGCCTCGGCGCGGCCTTGCTCAGCGCGATCGTCTCGATCCTGTTGCGCACGATCGGCAAGACCGAAAGCGGGCTGACGACGGTCTTCTGGTTTTCGGCGCTGTCGCTGGTGCCGCTCGGCGCGATCTATCCGTTCTTCGCTCAGGCGCATGATGCGCGCGGCTGGGGGACGCTGCTCGCGATCGGGCTGCTCGGCGGCGCGGCGCAGATCGCGATGACGCGCTCGCTCCATCTGGGGCAAGTCAGCGTGGTGGTGCCGATGGATTACACTGCCTTGCTATGGGCGACCCTGCTCGGCGGGTTGCTGTTCGATCACCTGCCCACTCCGGCGACCTGGATCGGCGCGCCGCTGATCATCGCCTCCGGCCTCTACATCGTATGGCGCGAACATCGCCGCCGCGTCGAGGAATCCCGGCTTGCGATGACGCCGGGCTGAAGCCCCGGGTTGAAGCAACGCCGCGCTTCGGCCACGATCGCTGACATGCGTTCCATCCTTGCTCCGGCAGCTATGCTGCTGATCGCCGCGGCCCCAGCGCCCTCGCCCACCCCCCCGACCGCCGACACGCGCTTCGACCGGATCTGGCAGGACGAATGGGCGTGGCGCGAGAAGGAGGGGATTGCCGATCACGCCCCCGGCACGGTCGAGGCGCATATCGCGGATGATTCGGCCGCGGCGCACGCCCGCCGGCTCGCTTATTGGCGCGACGTGCTGACGAAGCTCGATGCGATCGATCCCAAGACGCTCTCGCCCGATACGCTGACCGACTGGCAGGTCTATCGCGCGCAGATCGCCAGCCAGGTTGACGACGAGACGTTCCGCGAGTTCGAAAAGCCGGTCAACGGCGATAGCGCTTTCTGGTCCGATCTCCAGGGCGTCGCGCGGGGCAATTTCGCCAATGGCGAGCGTGATTACCGCAACTATCTGTCATGGCTCGGCGATATCCCGGGCTTCTTCGCGCAGGAGACCGACAATATGAAGGCCGGGCTTGCGCGCGGCTTCACCCCGCCCGCGGTGGTGATGCAGGGGCGCGAGAAAGGCGTGGCGGAAATCGCCGGCGCGACCGATCCGACCAAAGTCTCTTATTACGAGCCCTTCACCAAATTGCCCGCCACGATGCCCGCGGCGACGCAGGAGGCATTGCGCGCCGCCGCGCGCAAGGTGATCGCCGATCAGGTGATCCCGGCACACCAGCGACTGCTGGCGTTTCTCCAGCAAAGCTATTTTCCGGGGCTGACCAAGCAACTCGGCGCGGACAAATATCCCAACGGCGCGGCTTATTACCAAAGCCGCATCCGCGTTTACACGACGACCGACCTGACCCCCGATGCGATCCACCAGCTCGGGCTCGCGGAGGTCGCCAAGATTCGCGCCGAGATGGAAAAGGCCAAGGCCGACGCCGGATTCAAGGGCGATCTCCCTGCCTTCCTCACTTTCATCCGCACCGATCCGCAATTCCACCCGACCACCGGGGATCAGTTGCTCAAGGAAGCGGCGTGGCATGCCAAGCGCTTCGACGGCATGGCCGCGAAATGGTTCGGCCGGCTGCCGCGCCAGCGCTTCGCGATCATCGAGGTGCCGCCACAGATCGCGCCTTATTACACCTCGGGGCGCGGCGGGCCGGGGGTCTATCTGGTCAACACCTATGACCCGCAATCGCGCTCGCTGCCGCAGCTTCCCGCGCTGACGCTCCACGAAAGCGCGCCGGGCCATGCGTTCCAGATGCCGCTCGCGGCGGAGAACAAGGCACTCAAGCCGTTCCGCCGCAACAGCTATATCTCGGCGTTCGGCGAAGGCTGGGCGCTCTATTGCGAGCGGCTGGGCGACGAGATGGGCTTCTATCGCACGCCTTATGAGCGGTTCGGGATGCTCTCCTACCAGATGTGGCGCGCGGCGCGGCTGGTGGTCGATACCGGGATCCACACCAAGGGCTGGACGCGCGAACAGGCGCAGCAATTCCTGCGCGACAATACGGCGCTGCCCGAGCGCGAGATCGTCTCCGAGGTCGATCGCTATATCGGCTGGCCGGGGCAGGCGTTGAGCTATTATCTCGGCGAGCTGACGATCCAGAAGGTGCGCGCCAAGGCCGAAAAGGCGCTCGGGCCGAAATTCGACATCCGGCATTTCCACGATACCGTGCTGTCGCTCGGCTCGGTCCCGCTGCCGGTGCTCGAAGCGCGAATCGATCGCTTCATCGCCGAAGGCGGCCCTTCGCCCTATCCTGAAGGTTGACCGCCGTACTTTATTCTTCGTCATTCCCGCGAAGGCGGGAATCCATTCGCGCTGAGGTTGCGTTCTAAGCCGATAGGCCAGCCAGAATGGATCCCCGCCTGCGCGGGGATGACGGTGATAGTCAGGCGCGCGCCAAGGCCGCCAGATCCTCGGGCCGGTTGATATTGGCGATCTCCGGCGCGTCGACCCGCACCGCCCCGATCGCCGCACACCACGCGCGCATCGAGCGGTCCGGGTCCGCCCGCAATCGCGCCGCCAGCGCATCGCCAAGCCCCGCCGGCCAGCACCCGATGATCGGCGTATCCGCGACGAACGCCGCGCCCGGCGCTGCAGCCAGCCTCGCCAGCACCTCCGCCGGGACGAACGGCGTATCGCACCCGATCGTCAGCACCGCCGCGAACCCCCGCGCCTCGGCATAGCGCAGCGCCCCGCATATCCCGCCGAGCGGCCCCAGCCCCGGCGCCGGGCAATCGGCGATCCCCTCCGCCCCCGACAACGCGACCTCGGCGACGAACGGCGCCAGCGTCGCCCGCGCGTGATCCGCCAGCGCGACGCCGCCGAGCAACGCGCGTGCCTTGTCGCTGCCGAATCGGCGCGACTCGCCCCCGGCGAGCACCACGCCGAGCAGTTTCACGCCTCCACCTCGAGCATCGCATCCGGCCGCGCGAGCACGGTGAGCTTGAGCCCGCAATCCCGCGCCCGCGCGATCGCGAGGCTAGTCGGCGCGGAGATCGTCACGAGCTGCGGGCATTGCGCCAGCGCCGCCTTCTCGACCAGTTCATAGGAGCAGCGCGAGCTGAGCAGCGCGAACCCGCCGTCCCAGTCCGCCCCGGCACGCAGCATCGCGCCGATCAATTTGTCGAACGCATTGTGCCGCCCGACATCCTCGCGCACCGCCACCAACCTGCCGTCGGCGGCGACCCGCGCGGCGGCGTGAACCGCCCCGGTCGCGCGGTTGAGCGGCTGATGTGCCCGCAATGTCGCCAGCGCGGCGAAGACCGCCCCGTCCGTCGCGCGCGGCGTCGCCTTCACCGGCGGCAACGGACGGATCGCCTGCGCCAGATTCTCGATCCCGCACAGGCCGCACGAGGATTCCGACACGCGATGCCGCGCCCGCTCCACCACCCGCTCGGCGCAGTCGGCGGCCAGCGTCACGCGCAGCAGATCGCCGTCGTCACGCGTGTGGCGATCGATCTCGATCACCTGGTCGGCGCGCGTCACCAGCCGCTCGGCAAAGGCGAAGCCGGTGACGAAATCGTCGAGATCGGCCGGGGTGGCCATCATCACCGCATAGCCGATGCCGTTGAACTCGATCGCCACCGGCCGCTCGACCGCGACCGCGCGCGCGATCGCGTCCGGCGGTTCGCCATCGGCGTGGATGCGGCGGAACGGGATATCGATCGCCGGGGGCGTGTGATCGTGCATGTGCCTCTTTATCACGAACGGAAACCTTGCGTCGCCGTAACAGCCTATCGACGCGCGCATCGACGCGACGCTATAGCCCCGCGGCATGACGACCAAGCCCCTCGACGACGCTGCGCTCGACCAGCTGTTCCGCACCGCCCGCACCTATAATGGCTACACCGACCAGCCGGTCAGCGAAGCCGAGCTCCGTGCGATCTGGGATCTGATGAAGATGGGGCCGACCTCGGCCAACCAGATGCCCGCGCGGCTGGTGTGGTGCGTCAGCGACGAGGCCAAGGCCAAGCTCGCCGCCGCCGCGTCGGAGGGCAACCGCCCCAAGATCCTCGCCGCCCCGGTCAGCGTCGTGATCGGCATGGACACCGATTTCCACGAGCATCTCCCCGAATTGTTCCCGCATGCCGATGCGCGCTCGTGGTTCGTCGGCAATGAGGCGCTGCGCAACGAAAGCGCGTTCCGCAATTCGTCGCTGCAGGGCGGCTATTTCATCCTCGCCGCGCGTGCGCTCGGGCTCGATACCGGGCCGATGTCGGGGTTCGACGCCAAGCAGGTCGAGGCGGCGTTCTTCGCCGACCAGCCGACCGTGCGCGCCAATTTCATCTCGACGCTCGGCCACGGCGATCCGGCGACGATCTTCGCGCGCTCGCCCCGCCCGGCGTTCGAGAAGTTCAATCGTCTCGCCTGATCGCCCCCGCACGCTCGTCATCGACACCGCGACCGCTGCCTGCTCGGTCGCGCTGATCGAGGGCGGCCGCGTGATCGATTCGCGCCACGCCGTGGTCGGACGCGGGCACGCCGAGCGGTTGGTGCCGATGATCGCCGAACTGGTCGACGGCGGCCGCGCGCCGCATATCCTGGTCGACGTCGGGCCAGGGAGCTTCACCGGCATCCGCGTCGGCATCGCCGCTGCGCGCGGGCTGGCGCTCGGCTGGGGCGCGCGGGTCGACGGCTATCGCTCAACCTCGCTCATCGCCGCCGCCGCAATCGCGGGGGGCATCGCCGCGCCGCTTGCGGTGGTACTGGAAGGGGGGCACGGTGAGCTGTTCATGCAGCCGTTCATCGCCCCCCTCGCCCCCGATGGCCCGCTCGTCTCGCTGCCCCCTGCCGAGGCGCTCGCCGCGCTCGGCGCGCGCGCCGCGGTAGGCAGCGGAGTGCGCTGGCTCGCCGCGCTCGACGCGACGCTGACGCTCCACGACGCGCTCCCCGATGCGAAGGCCGCGATCCTGCTGCCCGATGCGCTCGCCACCCTCCCCGCGCGCCCGCTCTACGGCCGCGCGCCCGACGCCAAGCTGCCGGCATGAGCACCTCGCTGCGCATGATTGATCTCGTCGCCGGCAGCGCCGCCGATATCGCCGCGGTCGAGACGGTGATGACCGAGGCGTTCGATCCGCGCTTCGGCGAGGCGTGGACCCGCAGCCAGTGCATCGGGATCATGGGGATGCCGGGGGTGTGGCTGACGCTGGCGCGGGTCGACGGCGAGGTCGCCGCCTTCGCGCTCTCGCGCGCGATCCTCGACGAAGCCGAACTGCTGTTGATCGCGGTCCGCCCCGCGTTTCGCCGGCGGGGGATCGGCGCGGCGCTGCTGCGCGGTGTGATCGCCGACGCGCGCGCGCGCAACGTGACCCAACTCCATCTCGAGGTACGCGCGGGCAACGAAGCGGTCGCGCTTTATACCGCGCACGGCTTCGCCAAGGTCGGCGAGCGGCGCGCTTATTATCGCGGGCGCACCGGGCAGAGCTTCGACGCGCACAGCTACGCGGTCACGCTGTAAGAGGTTGCCCCCTGCCGCCCGGCCCGATAGCTCGGGGCGGAAGCAGCAAGGGAAACAACCGTTGATCGCCATCCGGCCCGCCCGCCCCGAAGACGCCGCCGCCATCGCCGCCATCTACGCGCCCTATGTCCTTTCCGGCACCGTCTCGTTCGAGACCGACGCGCCCGACGCGCGCGCGATGCGGGCGCGGATGAGCGCCTCCGACGGGCTCTACCCGTGGCTGGTCGCGACCTCCGGCGAAGGCGGGGACGCGCCGGTGGTGGCTTATGCCTATGCCGGACGCTTCCGCGATCGCCCGGCCTATCGCTATGTCGTCGAAAGCTCGATCTATGTCGCCGGCGCGGTGCGCGGCAACGGCGTCGGGCGGCTGCTCTACGAAGCGCTGATCGATACGCTGCGCGCACAGGGTTTCACCCAGGCGATCGGCGTCATCTCGCTACCCAACGACGGATCGATCTCGCTGCACGAAGCGGTCGGCTTCCGCCGCGCCGGGGTCTATCGCGAGATCGGCTATAAACAGGGCCGGTGGATCGACGTCGGCTTCTGGCAGTGCGAGTTGAACGACAGCGTCGTCCCCCCGGTCGAGCCCAAGCGCTTCGCCGATATCGGGGTGGTGCGGGACTGAGAGAGGCTCAGCGCCGGCGGCGATAGGCGGGGAGCGCGAGCCGCCAGCGGATTGCCGCCGCACGCAACGCGAAACCCGCCAGCGCGGCCAGCGTTGCCGCCTCGACCGTCGGCACCCCGAGCAAGGTCAGCGCCACATAAAGCGCCGAAGCGAGCGCGGCGGCGGTGACATAGATTTCCGGCCGGATGATGATCGACGGCTCGCCCGCCAGCACATCGCGGATCACCCCGCCGACGCATGCCGACACAACGCCCATCAGCGCGGCGGGCAGCGGGGGCACGCCGAAGCGCAGTGCCTTCGCCGTGCCGTAGACCGCATAGGCCGCCAGCCCGACCGCGTCGAACCAGTCGAGCGCCTCCCCGCGCCACCAGCGCTCAGGCGTCACCCAGATGACGAAGGCGACCGACAGACATACCCCGGCGGCGCGGCTGTCCTGCACCCAGAACACCGGCGCGCCGATCAGGAGATCGCGCATCGTGCCGCCGCCGACCCCGGTGATCAGCGCGAAGAAGGCGAGCGTCACCATCGTCTGCCCGCGCCGCGCCGCCGCCAGCGCACCGGAGGCGGCGAACACCGCGAGCCCGGCGAGATCGAACCAGGGCGCAAAGGTGGGGAGGAGCGCGGCGGGCGGCATGCGCCACAGGTAGAGCGGTTTGTGGAGAAAGCGAACTGTTGTTGGGTCTGTAGGATAGCGCGCAGGTGGTGGTGGTGGTGTCGTTTGGCTCCTTCCGCCCCAATGCCTGCCATTCAAACCCGAATCCGTGAACTCCGAAAGTGGACGTTCGCTAGGAAATTTGCGGGATAAGGGCGGCCCTGAATGAGGTTACCGCGTCACGACTTGGCGACCAAATCCAAAGGTAGCTAAGGATAGTCTCGTAATAGACCGAGACTGTCGCCCCATTCCAGGCGGCGTCCGCTTCCACATAATCTTCGTCCCGATAATACGGGGGCAGCGCGAAGCCGGCCTCCGGGTAAGCGGCCGCGAAGCGCTCAATGAGTTTCCGGTGCGGAGCCTCGTCATCGAGCAGGTCACTCCACGCTCTGAAGCCCCAGCCATTCGCGCCGCTGTTTAAGTTCCGGGGCAACGCCGAAACCTCTTCGACTTTGGAGTAAAGCGCCATCAGCATGGACTACTGCCGATCCTGTCTGCTTTCCACCTTTTAGCCAAACTAGCGGGATGACCGCTTCCCACCCAATCCCTGCCACCGCCGCCAACCGCGCCAGCCCGCTCCTCAAAACGCATTCGGGGGACCGGCATTGCTGCCGATCCCCCTGTCGCCGCGCCGCACGCTGCGCGCATCCCGGCAGGAACGCGCTGCGCCGGTTTCGGCGGCTCGCGCCGCACGCGCCTGGGAAGGCAACGCGCGCCGCATGATGGAAGCTGTGGGAAAAAGAAGCCGGCCAGGATGGCCCGCATCCGATCCCTTCGCGCTCCCGCGTCGCGCCCCGCACCGTTAACGGTGTCGGCCGCGCCGCTTTCCGGTCCCTACTCCCCGCATCCTGCCGCAACGGCTCGAATGCTGCTCGCAATGACCGAACCCTGCCGTCCGCCGAAGCGATCGCCGGGCTTCCGGCCGCATCTTTTCGCTCCGGCGGGATCGGTTTTGCCCGAGGGGAAGTGACCGATCTTGCGCCGCCGCGGCTTCGGCGGCCGGCATCCGGCACATCCCGTCAGGGGAATGCGCCGGATGCCTTCGGGCTGCCGCCGGACCTGCGCCCCACCCCCTCGCCGCTCGCACGCCGAGGCTGTGGATAACTTTGTCGCCGGCTACCCCGACCGATCGATCGCGTTGCGGTTTGCGTGAGCCACCAGCATCGCCACCTATCGGGTAACCTTCTGAGACATCGCGGAATTTCTTCCGATCCGCCCTTTCCGGCTACCCCTTGATGCTGTCACCAATCGCGAGTCGCACCAACAATTAAGTGCGCCCCGATGCCTGTGGATAGCGTGGATATCGTGGAAAGCCGCGGATCATGAACAGCCGGTTGCCGGCGGTTCATCGGCCGTGGCTTATGATCCAGACGTTATCATTATATGACATTGAACCACCGGGAGTTTGAATCATGCGCACCCTGATGCTGGCGCTGGGCGCCGCGGCGATGATCGTGCCGACGCTGATCATCACGACGCCGCAGGCCGAGGCGAAGAAGAAGCATTACGACTATCGCGAATGGCGCGGGCGCGACGGGCGCATGCACTGCCGCCGCCCCGACGGGACGACCGGGCTGATCGTCGGCGGTGCGGCGGGCGCGCTGCTCGGCCGCACGATCGACACCCGTGGCGACCGGACGCTCGGCACGCTGGGCGGCGCCGCGGTCGGCGCGCTGGCCGGGCGCGAGATCGAGCGTTCCGGCAAGCGCCGATGCCGCTGATCACGTCCGAATCCTAATTTCATCGGCCGCGGCTCCTTTCGGGGCCGCGCCCGTTGTGCGATGGTCATCACCTCCTACTCGAAAGGAAAAGATCGATGCCCACCCACAGCGGATCGGCGCGTTACGAAGGCTTTGGCAAGGACGGCAAGGGGTTCGTCTCCACCCAGTCAGGGGTGCTGGCGGACAGCCCCTATGGCTTCGCCACGCGCTTCGAGGACGCCCCCGGCACCAACCCCGAGGAGCTGATCGCCGCCGCGCACGCCAGTTGCTTCACGATGGCGCTGAGCTTCGCGCTGGCCCGCGCCGGCTATAACAAGGGCACGCTGGAAACCGAGGCGAAGGTGACGCTCGATCGCGACGGCGACGGCTTTTCGATCACCCGTTCCGCGCTCGATCTGCGCGCCCATGTGCCGGGGATTTCGGGCGAGGATTTCGCGCGGATCGCCAACGAGGCCAAGGCCGGCTGCCCGGTATCGAAGCTGATCAAGGCCGAGATCTCGCTGACCCACAGCCTCGCGGAATAGCCCGCCTGATACGGCGGAGATGATTACATCTGTTACTATCTCCGCCGTCTTGCTATAGTCCCGCCATGGCCGATGCGAACCTTCTGACCCCGCCGCCGGGCGCCGCCGCCGATTGGACCGTGCCGCAGAATTGGGCGCATTATACGCCCGAGGAACATGCGACCTGGGACCGGCTGTTCGCCCGGCAGGCGAAGATGCTCCCCGGCCGCGCCTCCGACGCCTATCTGCGCGGGCTCGACGTGCTCAAGCTGTCGCGCCCCGGCATCCCCGATTTCGAGGAACTGTCCGATCGGCTGATGAAGCTGACCGGGTGGCAGGTGGTCGCGGTGCCCGGGCTGGTGCCCGACGATGTGTTCTTCGACCATATGGCCAACCGCCGCTTCGTCGCGGGCAATTTCATCCGCCGGCCCGATCAGCTCGATTACCTCCAGGAACCCGATGTGTTCCATGACGTGTTCGGACATGTGCCGATGCTCGCGGACCCGGTATTCGCCGATTATCTGGTGGCTTACGGCAAGGGCGGGCAGCGCGCGCTGGGGCTCGACGCGCTCAAATATCTCGGGCGGCTCTACTGGTATACGGTCGAGTTCGGGCTGATCGCCGAGCCCGAGGGGATGCGCATCTATGGCGCGGGGATCGTCTCGAGCTATGCCGAGAGCCGCTTCGCGCTCGACGATGCCTCGCCCAACCGCATCGGCTTCGATCTCGCGCGGGTGATGCGCACCGACTATCGGATCGACGATTTCCAGCAGAATTATTTCGTCATCCCGAGCTTCGACGAATTGCTGCGCGTGACGGTCGAGACCGATTTCGCGCCGCTCTACGCCGAACTCAAGCAGCAGGACGACATTCCGATCGCGACATTGCTGCCGGAGGATATCGTGTTCACGCGCGGCACGCAGCAATATGCGCTCGCCAAGGCGGGCTGAGGCGAGCCCGACCCGTTCGGGCTGAGCTTGTCGAAGCCCTGCACTTTCCTTCCAAGGAAGAAAGACAGCCCTTCGACAAGCTCAGGGCGAACGGGTGGATAGTTACCGCCCGTCGGTCGCCCACCCCTCGCGATCGCCGTCGGTCGCCGCCGGACGCGGCGTCTCCGGCGCGGTGAGGCGCAGGATCGTCCAATCCCCCCGCACATCACGCGCGGCGAGCGTGCAGCCCTGCGCGCGATACGCCTCGATCACCGTCTCGGCCTGATTGGTCAGCAGCCCCGCCAGCACGATCGTCGCATGCGGCGCGGCGATCGCCGCCACCTCGGGCGCCATCGCGACGAGCGGCCCGGCGAGGATATTGGCGATCACCAGATCATAGGGCGCCTGTGCGGCGATCGCGGGCGCGCGCGCACCGTCTGCCACCACCAGCTCGATCGCGGCGACGTGGTTGGTCGCCATATTCTCCGCGGTCACCTCGATCGCGATCGGATCGATATCGGTCGCCATCACCCGCGCTTCGGGCCACAAATGCCGCGCCGCGAAGGCGAGCAGCCCCGTCCCGGTGCCGAGATCGATGACATTGGCGAACCGCCGCCCCGCCAGCCCGTCGATCATCGCCAGGCAGCCCGCGGTGGTGTGATGATGCCCGGTGCCGAACGCCTGCCCGGCGTCGATCAGGAAGGCGCGCTCGCCCTCGCCCGCCGTCGCGGGATGCGCCGAGGTGTGGACGACGAACCGCCCCTCGCGAATCGGCTCGAGCCCGGCCTGGCTCATCGCCACCCAGTCTTCGGCGCTGAGCGCCTCGATCACCGGCGCGACCCCCGCGGCGCTCGGCACCAAGGCGCGCAACGCGGCGAGCATCGCTTGATCGGGCTCTTTTTCGAGATAGGCGTCGAGCCGCCAGCGCTCGACATCGTCTTCCACCTCTTCGGTGGTCATCAGCACCGCATCGATCGCCAGATCGCCCGCGGCGTCGATCGCCTCGGCCTCGGCGCGGGTGCAGGGCAAGGTGACCTTCCAGCTGTCGGGGACCGGAATCGGCTCGGTTGGCGTGCTCGTCATCGCCGCGCCATAGCGGCGACGCGTGCGTCAGGCCATGCCCGCGATCACACCGCCACCTTGCGCGCGAAATCGCCCGCGCTGGTCTTGAGCAGCGCCAGCCGCGCGGAAAGCGAGGCGAAGCCGGTGCCGAACGCATCGATCTCCACCGCCACCGCCTCGGTATCCTCGCGGATCGCGGCGATCGTGCCTGACATCGAATCCGCCGCCAGCGCGGTTTCGTCGACCGCGGCGGTGATCGCGGTGACGGTCTGCGCCTGCGCTTCCATCGCGTGGCGGATGCGTGTCGCCGAATCCTCGACCTCGGCCACTGTCGCGCGGATGCTGGCGTTGGTTTCCACCGTGCTGCGCGTCGCGGACTGGATCGCGGCGATCTTGGCGGCGATATCGTCGGTGGCGCGCGCGGTCTGCCGCGCGAGGCTCTTCACTTCCTGCGCGACCACCGCGAAGCCGCGCCCGGCATCCCCCGCGCGCGCCGCCTCGATCGTCGCATTGAGCGCGAGCAAATTGGTCTGCCCGGCAATGTCGCGAATCAGCCCGAGGATCGATTCGATCGACTGGGCGTGATCGGACAGCAATTGCGACACCCCCACCGCCTCGCCGGCCTGCGCGCTGGCGCGGTTGGCGACATCGGCGGCGACCTCGACCTCGCCGCGCGCCTGCTCGATCGCGTGGATCAGCCCGGCGGCGGTCAGCGCCGCCTCGCGCATCGCGACCGCGGATTGCTCGGCGGCGGCGGCGACTTCGCTCGCCTTGCCGAGTACGCCGCGAGTCGAGGAGGAGGCGCCCGAGGCGAGCTGGCGCAGCGATCCCCATTCGGAAGTGGCATTTTCCACCGTCGCGGCGATGCCGTCGTGGAATTCACTCGCCAGCCGGTCGCGCGCGACCTTCGCGGCATGTTCGAGATAGGCGGAATAAATGGCGACGGTCACCTCGCACTCCATCGCCGAGAGCCGCATCAGCGTATCGATCATCCGCGCGAGTCGCGGATCGTCACGCGACAGCCGGCGCATCAGCACATCGAGCGCCGCGCGATCGCTGGCGCTGATCATCGACAGCAAGGCGGTCTTGGAAACATCGCCTGCGAAGGCACTCGCCACCGAGCGTTCGATCGCCTCGATCCACTCCCACCCGCTGGTATCGAGAAAACGGTTGCGCAGGAAGGTGACGCCGACCTCGATGCGGTTGTCGAGCGTCCGCCACGCGGTCTCATTGGCGAAGCAGCGCTGCCACTGATCCCAATAAGCCGCCGAAACCTCGCGAATCTCGGGCTCGATCACCTCCCACACCTCGGCGCTGGCGGCGATCAGCGTGCCGTCGACGTCGAACACCCTGAGGCGGCTGGCGATATCGATCGTGGCGGCGATCGATCCGGGGGCAGGCAAATCGGTATGCAAGTGGGCGCTCCATCCTTCGCGTCGGCCGATGCGTTAACAACCATTGGTTAAACGAGGGTTAGATAGAGCGAACGCGTAGCAATCGACCTGCGCACGCTTGCATCGCCGCGCTTCGCGTCTCATAGACCGCGCCGAACCGTCGGCTCATCGCAGGAACTTGCCCTTGGCCTCGAAACCCGCGCGTCCGCGCAGCCCGCATCTCTTCAGCGGCCCGCTCCAGATTCATTATCGCTGGAGCCCGGCCATGCTGGCCTCGATTCTCCACCGCGTCACCGGCGACGGCATGGCGACCGTCGGCGCCGCCCTGTTCGTCTGGTGGCTCGCCGCGCTCGCCGCCGGCAAACAGGCCTATGCCGTGTTCGTCGACGTCTTCACTTATACGGACGGCCGGCTCAACGCGATCGGCTGGGTGGTCGGCGTCGGCCTCACCTTATCGCTGTTCCAGCATATGATGAGCGGCATCCGCCACCTCGTGCTCGATACCGGCGCGGCGTTCGAGCTCAAGGCCAACCGGCTGCTCGCGATCCTCACCTTCGTCGCCTCGACGCTGCTGACGATCGCCTTCTGGCTCGTTCTCACGGGGGTCATCTAATGGGTACGGGAACCGAACTCGGCCGCGTCCGCGGGCTTGGCAGCGCGCATCACGGCCCGCTGCACTGGTGGCACCAGAAGCTGACCGCGGGCAGCAACCTGCTGCTGATGGCGTGGCTGATGATCTCGATCGCGCGCATGCCGAGCCATGATTTCGGCAGCATCCACGCGTGGCTCGCCTCGGCGTGGGTCGCGGTGCCGATGATCCTGCTGGTCGCCTCGGTCTTCTATCACTTCCGCCTCGGGCTGCAGGTGGTGATCGAGGATTATGCCCATGCCGAGAATCGCGTCGTGCTGATCGTCCTTCTCAACCTGTTCGTCGCGGTCACCGCGGGGACCGCGATCTTCTCGATCCTCAAGATCGCTTTCGGAGCTGCCGCCTGATGCCTGCCGCTTATCAGATCATCGATCACAGCTATGACGCGGTCGTCGTCGGCGCCGGCGGCTCGGGCCTCCGCGCGACGATGGGCATCGCCGAGAGCGGGCTCAAGACGGCGTGCATCACCAAGGTGTTCCCGACGCGCAGCCACACCGTCGCGGCGCAGGGCGGGATCGCCGCCAGCCTCGGCAACAATTCGCCCGACCATTGGTCGTGGCACATGTTCGATACCGTCAAGGGCTCCGACTGGCTCGGCGACCAGGACGCGATCGAATATATGGTGCGCGAGGCGCCCGCCGCGGTCTATGAGCTGGAGCACGCCGGCGTGCCGTTCAGCCGCAACGACAATGGCACGATCTACCCGCGCCCGTTCGGCGGCCATATGCAGAATATGGGCGAAGGCCCCCCGGTGCAGCGTACCTGCGCCGCCGCCGACCGTACCGGCCACGCGATGCTCCACGCGCTCTATCAGCAGAGCCTGAAGTATGACGCGGACTTTTACGTCGAATATTTCGCGCTCGATCTGATCATGGAAAACGGCGCGTGCCGCGGCGTGGTCGCCTTGTGCATGGAAACCGGCGCGATCCACCGTTTCCGCGCGCATGCCGCGGTCCTGGCCACCGGCGGCGGCGGGCGCGTCTATCAGTCGGCGACCTCGGCGCACACCTGCACCGGTGACGGCAACGGCATGGCGCTGCGCGCCGGGCTCGCGCTGCAGGATATGGAATTCGTCCAGTTCCACCCGACCGGCATCTATGGCGCGGGGGTGCTGATCACCGAGGGTGCGCGCGGCGAAGGCGGCTATCTCACCAACAGCGAGGGCGAGCGCTTCATGGAGCGCTATGCGCCCAGCGCCAAGGATCTCGCGAG
This sequence comes from Sphingomonas sp., assembly GCA_017849555.1. Taxonomy (GTDB): domain Bacteria; phylum Pseudomonadota; class Alphaproteobacteria; order Sphingomonadales; family Sphingomonadaceae; genus Sphingomonas; species Sphingomonas lycopersici. The sequence goes on from JAFIGU010000046.1 coordinate 42,275, forward strand.
CCGCGACGTGGTGGCGCGCTCGATGGCGATGGAAATGCGCGAGGGCCGCGGCGTCGGGCCGGACGGGGAATATATCTACCTGCACCTCGACCATATCGATCCCAAGGTGCTGCACGAGCGGCTGCCCGGGATCACCGAGACGGGCAAGATCTTCGCCGGCGTCGATCTCACCCGCCAGCCGCTCCCGGTCACCCCGACCGTCCACTATAATATGGGCGGCATCCCGACCAATTATCACGGCGAGGTCGTCCAGCTGCGCGACGGCGATCCCGACGCGGTCGTCCCCGGCTTGTTCGCGGTCGGCGAGGCGGCGTGCGTCTCGGTCCACGGCGCCAACCGGCTCGGCTCCAACTCGCTGATCGACCTCGTGGTGTTCGGCCGCGCCACCGGGCTGCGGCTCAAGGACACGCTGAAGCCCAACACCCCGCACAATCCGCTGCCCAAGGGCTCGGAAGAGCAGTCGCTGGCGCGGCTCGATCACTTCCGCAACGCCAAGGGCGGGTCGCCGACCGCGCAGATCCGCAGCGAGATGCAGCGCACGATGCAGCGGCATTGCGCGGTGTTCCGCGATTCGGCGCTGCTGTCGGAAGGCGTCCAGAAGATCGACGCGATCAACAAGGGGAGGGCCGATATCGGCATCACCGATCGCTCGCTGATCTGGAACACCGATCTGGTCGAGACGCTCGAGCTCGACAATCTGATCGGCCAGGCGGTCGTGACGATGAAGGGCGCGGACAACCGCAAGGAAAGCCGCGGCGCGCATATGCACGAGGATTTCCCCGAGCGCGACGACGCCAATTGGATGAAGCACACCATCGCCACCTTCGACGGCTGGGGCGGCAAGGGCGGCGCGACCACGATCGATTACCGCCCGGTGCACGATTACACGCTCACCGACGACGTCGATTACATCAAGCCGAAGAAGCGCGTTTACTGATATCCGGCCCGCGCGGGGGCGCCCCCGCGCGGCGCCTCCCCTACCGCTCCACCTTGATCCCCAGCGTGACGGTCGCGGGGCGCAGCGGGGTGCGCTGGTCGCGGTTGGCCAGCGTGAAGGGATTGCCGAACGCGAAGCGATTGCCGCGGCTGTCGGTGATATTGTCCGCCGCCAGCCACAGGGTCAGGTCGCGCCGGGTCCATTCGGCCCGCGCCGAGACGACCGCATAGCGCCCCTGCTCGATATCGAGATAATGGCCGGTGCCGAGCACCGAGCGGCCGATATAGTCGATCGCGCCGGCCAGCCGCATCGCCCCGCCGAACGCGCTCCAGCCGTAATTGGCCCCGGCATGCGCGCTGAACGGCGGCGTATTGGGCAATCGCCGGTTGTCGGTCGGCGAGGTCGAGGCGAGCGGCCCATCGACGTTGTTGACGGTATAGAGCGCCGATAGATCGAACCGCAGCGGCGCCACCGGCACCCAGTTCGCGCTGACCTCCGCGGTCAGGATGTTCGCATTGCCGATATTGGCGGTATAGGGCTGGCCGCGACGGTCGATCAGATCGGCCTGGATATCGTGCCACCGCGCATAGGACAGCGCCGCGCCGAAATCGACCCCGGTGGCGCCGTCGCGCAAATGCCGCACCCCCACCTCGCCCATTCCGATCGAATCCGATTTGAACTCGGCGACGCGCCCGATGCCGCGCGCCACCGCGAGCCCGCCGGTGCGGAACCCCGATTGGTAGCGCGCATAGACCGATAGCCGCGGCGCGAGCTGCCACGACAAGGCCAGCGTCGGATCGACGCGTCGCGTCATCCGCCCGCGCACCAGATCGCCCGCGCGGGGCTTGAGCGAGGGATAGCCGTCGACCCGCGCCTGCGTCGCGCGCAATCCGATCGTCATCGACAGCCGATGCGTGAGCGGCTCGGTAAACTCGCTGAACAGCGACAGATTCTGCGAGACGTTGGTGACGCCGATGATCTCGATCGGGTCGCTCGCCGGGCCGAGTTGCCGGTTCAGCGAATCGCGATTGCGCAATATCGCCGCGCCGACCACCCAGGATTGGCCGTCGGCACGCGACCGGCTGAGCCGCACTTCCTGCGTCCACAACAGGTTCGACCGCACGGTATTATACGCCACCGTCCCGCGCGATCCCGCGGGGGTCGCATCGAACCAGTCGTCGGCATCATATTGGCTCACCCCGCTCACCGAGACGAGTTCGAGCCCGCTCGCCCAACGCTTGCGGATATGCACCCGCCCGAGCACGATGCTGTTCCAATAAGGCTGTGCGATCCGCGCCGAGCGCACCAGGCGATCGCCGCCCGAATCGATATATTGCGCGTCGCTGGCGGAATTGCGCTGCCCCAGCACGCTGGCGTCGATCTGCCATCCGTCGCCCGCCTCGACCCGCACCGCCCCGCGCCCGCCGACGCGATCGAGGTCGTTGATCGCGTGTCGGTGGAGCATCCGGTCGTCGATATAGCCGCCCTCATGTGCGCGATAGCCGACCAGCCGCACCGCCGCGGTGTCGCCCGCCAGCGGCAAGTTGACGAAGCCAGACACGTCCCCGCCCGGCCCGCCGTCCGCCGTCGCGCTGGCGCTGGCGGTGATCCCGGCGTGGAAGACGCCGGGCTGCGCGGGATTGGGGATGATTCGCACGATCCCGCCGATCGCGCCGGCGCCGTAGAGCGTGCCCTGCGGCCCCTCCATCACCTCGACCCCGCGGATGTCGACCAGTGCCAGCCCCGGCTCCGGGGTCGCGTAGTTCATCTGGATGTCGTCGAGATAATAGCTCGTCGTCGACTGGGTCGCGCCGTCGAAGCTGCTGTCGGCGATGCCGCGGATGAAGATCTTGTCGCGCCCCACTCCCAGCGCGGTCGCCTGCAGCACCGGGGTCGAGCGCGCCGCATCGGCAACGCTCGACGTCGCGCCGGTGGTGGCATCGGCATGCGGCACGATCGAGGTGATCGAGGCGGGAAAGCGCAGCAACGGCACATGCTGCTTGCTCGCGGTGACGATCACATCGGCGGCGTCTTCCGGCGACGGCGGCGGCGGAGCCACGGACGCCGGCCGGCTCGTCGCAGCGCGCACGATGCGATAGCCGTGCGGCGCGATGCGCTCGGCGCGATAGCCGGTGCCGCGCAACATCCGGCGCAACGCCGTTTCGAGCGGCAGCCCAGGCGGCGGCAGGCGGACCCGGATCGCGCGCAGACCCGGTTCGAGGCTGACGATTTCCTCGCCGCTGCGCGTGGCAAGCTGGAGCAACGCCGCTTGCAACGTGATCTCGCCGCGGGTCTGTGCACCGGCAGATGGCACGGCGGCAAAGAGCGCCGCCGCTGCTATGCTAGCGCGCAGGATCGGTCGATGGCGCGATGATCCAACCAACCCCCTCATTCGACACGCGCATTCCCGTCAGCCTTGCCAAATGCGCCATGTCCCGCGGCGTGTCGCCCGTCAATCGGATCACGCCGGTGAAAGGAGTCATCGCGATCCGCTGGTCGACGCGCACGTCGCGCCCGGCAACCAGCGCGATCGTCTCTGCGGCGATCAGGATCGGCTGGCCGGTGAAGGTCAGAACCCGCGTCTGATCCGGCGCGACGCGCGAACGGATCACGCGATTGCCCGGCAATACGCTCAACGCATCGCCCGCGGCCAGCGCGATCCGGCTGTCACGCGGATCGAACAGCACCGCGCCCTCGGTGACGCTGACATCGACGCCGCGCGAGTCATGCGTCACGGCGAAGACGGTGCCGACGTCCTGAATCTCCCACGCGCCGGCACGGACGGTGAAGGGATGATCGGCATCATGCGTGACGCGGAAGGTCGCACGGCCGCTTTCGAGCGTCGCGCTGCGCGCACCGGCCTCGACCCGCGCGCCTGCCGCCAGCGCGATACGCGTTCCGTCGCCGAGCGTCACCGCTCGCGGCGTGGTCGCCGCGATCGTCACCGGCGCAGGTGACCGAAGCCCCGCCTCGCGCAGCCCGACCGCCCCCGCGATCGCCGCCGCCAGCGCCCCCGCCGCGAGCGCGACGCCACGACCGCGCCGCCACCAGCGCACCGGCGCCTCATCGTCGTTCGCCGCGATTGCCGGCACCGCCGCCGGATGACGCGTGGCATCCGCCAGGCTCACCGCGTCATAAGCGCGGGCGTGCGTCGCATCGGCCTCCAGCCAGGCGGTGAACGCTGCCCAGTCGGCCGCGCCCATCGTCTCCTGCCGCAGGTGCCAGGCGATCGCGGCGTCGAGGACCGCCTCGTCGATGTGCGTGGCGATGTCAGTCATCGTCCCCTCCATCCGCCAGCGCATGCAGCCGGCGATAGGCACGCTGGAGCAATTTCTCCACCGCACTGACCGATATGTCGAGCCGCGTCGCGATCTCGCGTTGCGGCACCTGATCGATGCGAAACAGCCGATAGGCGAGGCGCATCCGTTCCGGCATCGCGGCGATCACCCGATCGGCGTGGCGCAGCGCGTCGCGCGCCAGCAATTCGCGTTCCGGCGAAGGCCGGTCGGTCGCCACGTCGCCCGACGCCGCCCAATCGGTTTCCAGCACCGCGCGGCGCTGCGCCGCGATCCGCCGGTCGGTCGCCAGATTGTTCGCCATGCGCATCAGATAAGCGGCCGGGTTGGCCAGCTCGGGCTGCGGATTGGCCGCGACGCGCAGCCACAGGTCCTGCAGCGCATCCTCCGCGTCCGCCGCGCTGCCGAGCCGCGCCGCCAGCAGCCGCAACAGCTGCGCGCGCTGCTCGCGATAGGCGGCGACGAGCCCCGGCGCCGCCATTACCTGCGTTTCCGCGGTGTCGACGCGCACGAACGATCATCCGCCGAATTCCAGCCCATAAGCGCGAGCAATGTCCGCGATCTGCATCCGGTGCAAGGCCGAGGCCTCGCGCAGCCGCGCCGCCGCGATCGTATCGCCCGGCAGCTCGCCGGCGCCGGGGTGGCACATGATCAGATGCACCGCGCCCGGCCGGCGCAGGAAGCGGGGGAAGACGCGCTCATAGTCGCTGTTGAAATCATAATGGCCGGCGAAGCTGCTGTTGCACGCCAGCCCGCGCTGCGCCGCCGCCCGGCGCAGCCCGCGCGCATGATAGGCGCTGCCGATCGCCTTGCCGCGATAGGGGCGCGCGGCGATCGCGCTCATCCGGTCACCGCAATCGCGGATCCACGCCGCCGGCGCATGCATCGCCACCGCATCGAGGAACAGCCGGCGGATGCCGGGCAGCACATGCGCATGCTGATGCGCGTCGACGAAATCGGGCATGCGGCCGGTCGCGCGACGGAAGGCGCGGAATTGCGCCGCGATCTCGCCCTCGATCTCCTCCAGCGGCAGATTGCCTTTCATCGCCGCGACGGTCAGCGGATCGATCTCCGGCATCACGCCGCCGTCGGGGACATATTCGGGCATGTCGGTGAGCGGCGCCTCGCCGGTCAGCGTGAGATGCAGCCCGATCTCGATTCCCGCGGGCAGATCGTCGAGCAGCCGCGCATCGGCGGTCCAGCCGGGACAGACCGACATGCAGCTGATCGCATTGAGCCGCCCCTCATGCGCGAGCGCGACGATCGTCTCGCTGATCGGGCGGGAAAGCGCGAAATCGTCGGCGCAGAGGATCAGCCGGGCCTTGGTCATGCCACGACCGCCGGTGCAAAGACCGCCGCGGGCGCAGTGGCGCGCTGGTAGCGCCGCTCGCGCAGCCGGTCGCTCGACAATTGCCGCTTCGCGAGCCGCGCCGCGAGGTGATTGTAGAAGAACCAGTCGCCCGTCTGCGTCGCGGCGGTGACGATATAGCAAAGCCGCTCCGCCAGCGTCCAACGCACCGAGGCGCGGTCGCGCTTGCGCGGCGAGGGCGAGCACCACAGGCTGGTGCTATAATCCATCGCCCCGTGTTTCAGCACGCGGTGAATGATCTCGTGATCCTCGAGCACCAGATTCCAGCGCTGCGGATCGAACCCGCCCGCCCCGCGCAACGCGGCGGTGCGGAACACCTGCCCCGCGCCGCCGGCGTGGCATTGTGCCGGCAGCAGGCGCGCGGCGATATTGACGTGGAGCGCCGACGCCACGCGCCGTGCGGTGCCGGCGGCGCGCGCGACGAAATACGCGCCTGCCGCCGCCACCCCGGTGCGCTCCAGCAAGGTCTGCGCGGTGGCGAGATAATGCGCGGGATACCAGGTGTCGGCGTCGCAGGTCGCGACGAACGGGGTGGTGACGCAGGCCAGCCCGGCGGCGGGCGCGGCGACCTTCCCCGGCCGGCGCTCATGCACCAGCACATAGGGCAGATCGTGGTCGCGGCACGCCGCGACCGCCACATCGGCGCTGTCGTCGGTGCTGGCATTGTCGATCAGGATCACCAGCGGCCGCTCGTCCTGCCGTGCGAGGCTCGCTACGGTATCGCCGATGCAATCGCGTTCGTTGAAGAAGGGCAAAAGCACCGACCAGTCGCGCCGCGCCGCCGCCTCGCCGATCTTCAGCCCCAGTTCGTCGTGACGCAGAAAATCCTGAAACACGCCTCGCCCTCCCGTGCGGCATGGGTTGCGGCGGACTTCCCCCTTGCCCGCCGCACTGACATGACGACACGGCGCGCACCGACCCGCACGGGTGGGGCGAAATTTTTTTCGGATAGCTCAGCGGCTGGGCGAAGAGCGCTACACAGCCGCCCCGCGCAACGCCACGGCGCGCGCGAACACCGCCTCGAACATCTCGGCGGTCAACCGCCCGGTATTCTGGTTGTAGCGCGAGCAATGATAGCTATCGATCACGATCCGGCCGTCGGGCATGCGATGCTCGGCAAGATGCGCGAAGCGTGCCTTGGGCAATTTGCCGCCCAGCACCTTCACCGTCGACTGATGCGCCACCTGCCCCAGCGCGACGAACACCCGCGCCGCGGGCAATGCCGCCACCGGCGCGGCGAGATAGCGGCGGCAGGTGTGCGCCTCCTCCGGGGTCGGCTTGTTCCCCGGCGGGAGGCAGCGGACGGCGTTGACCACGACCGCCCCCTTCAGCGCCAGTCCGTCGTCGGGTCGCCCGTCGAACGTCCCCTCGCTCAGCCCGAATTTGGCAAGCGTCTGGTAAAGCAGCGCCCCCGCCGCGTCGCCGGTGAACGGGCGCCCGGTGCGATTCGCGCCGTTGATGCCGGGGGCGAGGCCGATGATCGCCAGCCACGCCGCGGGGTCGCCGAACGCCGGCACCGGGGCGTTCCACCAATCGGGGTGATCGCGGCGCATATCCGCGCGCAGCGCGACGAGCCGCGGACACAAAGGGCAATCGCGCGGCGGCTCGCTTTCGGGCAGGGGTGAGGATGCGAAAATCATCATAAATCGCTAGAGGCTCGCGCGGGATGACGCAAAGCTACCTCATCGCGCTCGGCTCGAATCGCCCCGGCCGGCACGGCGGCCCGCGCGCGGAGATACGCGCCGCGCTCGCCGCGATCGGCGCGACGCGCGCCTCGCCGATCATGACGACCGCGCCGCTCGGGCCGTCGAATCGCGCTTATGCCAATGCGGTGGCGAGAATCGAGGACGAGGCCGATCCCCCTGCCCTGCTCGCGCGGCTCAAGGCGATCGAACATGATTTCGGCCGGCGGCGCGGGCGGCGCTGGGGCGCGCGGGTGATCGATCTCGACATCATCGCCTGGTCGGGCGGGATCTGGCGCTCGCCGGGGCTGACCGTGCCCCACCGCGCGCTGCGCGAGCGCGATTTCGTACTCACGCCGCTGGTCGCTTTGGCCGCCGATTGGCGCGATCCGGTGACCGGTCTCAGCGCACGACAGCTTCATGCACGGTTGACCCGGCGGCGCGCGCTCCCTAACCGGCAGAAACGCTGGTGAGGGTCCGTAGCTCAGTCGGTAGAGCAAGCGACTTTTAATCGAGAGGTCCCGGGTTCGAATCCCGGCGGACCCACCAGCCTTTCCCTCCACGCATTGTCGATCCGGCGACCCCGCTCCAGCTACCTGCTGTAAGCGACCGATCCCGCGCGCCGAATCCGCTTGCGGCCCGGCCTCGCAATGCCGACGCAAGAGGCCGAACACCGTTACAGCGTCTGCTTAACGCTGATTCAACGCATGAATTGCCCCATTATAAAATGATTTGCCGCTTTCGCCGGGGCGACATGCGGTTAAGATGGACTATATTTCCAAATAAGCACCGCCGAAGGCGCGATCACTCGGGACATTGGTATATATTCGATATATAGCTTTACTCATGTTTACCGAGTTCAAGCAGCAACTTTATCGAACGCGTAATGTTTCTTCGGTATATAATGTACCCAGTTTATTGAGGTTCCGTTCGTAGTCGATTCAATTACTTAGCAGGGCTCGATGCCGGTTGCCGCCTTGTCGATCGCGAAGGACGGTCATCCCTCCAAACCTTCGCCGGTGGCGTCAAATCATCGTCCGGCCTGCAGCAGGGTAACTATAAGATTGAAATAGAATATTTTATCCGGCGGACAGCGCGAATGTCAGGAGTAGATCGGTGGCGAGTAAGGCAAAACGCACGGGACAATCGCTCGGCGGGACGGCCGGGCGGCATTTTCTCGCGCTCGAGCCGCGGATGATGTTCGACGGCGCGGCGGTGGCGACCGCCGCAGCCGGCGCCGAAGGCCTTGTACCGACCTCGGCGGCGGCGCCCGCCCCCGACGCCGGCTGGGCCGCCGCCGATCAGCCGAGCGAGGAGCGTCCAACGCAGGACGAAACCCGCGATACCGCGCTCGCCGACACCGCCCCGCCGCCGCGCGCGATCGTCTTCGTCGACGGCGCGGTGAAGAATTATCAGGACCTGATCGCCGGCATCGACGGCGATTATGAGATCGTCGTGCTCGATCGCGATAGCGATGGCGTCGAGCAGATCGCCAATATCCTCGCCGCGCGGCGCGGCGTTTCCGCGATCCACATCATCTCGCACGGCGACGACAGCAATGTCCGGCTCGGCACGGCGGTGCTAAACCGCGCGACGATCGCGGGCGAATATGCCGACGAGCTCGCCATCTGGGGCGCGGCGCTCACCGAGAGCGGGGATCTGCTCATCTACGGGTGCGATTTCGGCGACGACGGCGCCGCGCTGGCGCTGCTCGCCGATGCGACCGGCGCCGATGTCGCCGCCTCGACCGACGACACCGGCAGCGCGCAACGCGGCGGCGACTGGGATCTGGAGGCGCGCGCGGGGACGATCGAGGCGGCGACCCTCGCCGCGCCCGAGTGGGACGGGCTGCTCGCCGCGCCGACGCTCGATACAGCCCCCGCGCTGACCTATACCGCGGCGGAGGATGCGCCCGCGCCGGCCAACGGCAGCGCGGTCGGGGTGCCCGTCTCGACCTATACCGGCGGCATCAGCGATACCGATGCCAATGCGCAAAAGGGCATCGCGATCACCGCCAACGGGCAACAGGTGAAGGCGGGCACGCCGATCGCGCGGCTCGTTTCGCCCGATATCGATCGCGACATCGCGCGCACCCGGGTGCAGATCGCCGAGCTCGAAGCGCGATCCGGTCGTGCGACCGCCGATGCCGAGGATCGCGCCAACTTCCGCGTGCTGCGCTCCGACCTCGCGGGGCAGCGACTCAACCTCGCGGGGCTCGTTGCGCGACGCGAGAAATTGACATTGGTTGCGCCCGCCGACGGGATGATCACCGATATTTCCGAGCAGATGACCGCCGGGCGCTGGCTGAGCGGCGACGAGCCGATCGCGCGGCTGGTCTCGCCACGCAGGTACGACGTCCAGGCCTATGTCGACGAAGCCGATTTATGGCGGCTCGAGCCCGGCGCGACCGCGCGTTTCGTCCCGGACGACGCCGCCAGCGCATCACGCCCGGCGCGGCTCGACGAGATCGCATCCGCGGCGGCCGAGCAGATGGAATTCCCCGCGCTTGCCTCGACCAACGGCGGGCCGATCCCGGTCAACCAGCGCGACGATGGCGCGTTGAAGCCGCTCAAGGCGATCTATCGCCTCCACCTCACGACCCCGACCGATGCCGACGCGGCGAACCGGCTGGCGCAGCGCCGGACCGGCGTGGTGGTGATCCACGCGCGGCCGTCGAGCCCGTTGCTCCAATGGTTCCGCGCGATCGGCCGGATCTGGCGCGCCGAGCGGCCGGTTTAGGTCCTACCGCCGGCTAAGCTGCGTCACATCGCGCACCGCGCCGCGCGCGGCATTGGTGGTCAGCGCGGCATAGGCCTGCAACGCGGGCGAAACGACCCGCTCGCGCCCGATCGGCTTCCACGCGTCGCGCCCCTTGGCGTCCATCGCCGCGCGCCGCGCCGCGAGCACCTCCTCCGCGACGACGAGATCGATCGCGCGGGTCGGGATATCGATGCGAATCGTATCGCCAGTTTCCACCAGCCCGATCAGCCCGCCCTCGGCGGCCTCGGGCGAGACGTGCCCGATCGACAGCCCCGAGCTGCCCCCCGAGAAACGCCCGTCGGTGATCAGCGCGCAGGACTTGGCCAGCCCCTTCGATTTCAGATAGCTGGTCGGATAGAGCATCTCCTGCATCCCCGGCCCGCCTTTCGGCCCTTCGTAGCGGACGATCACCACATCGCCCTCGGTCACCTTGCCGCCGAGGATCCCCGCCACCGCGGCATCCTGGCTTTCGAACACGATCGCCGTGCCCTCGAAGGTCAGCATCGACGGATCGACCCCCGCGGTCTTCACGATACATCCCTCGGGCGCGAGATTGCCGAACAGCACCGCGAGCCCGCCATCCTTGCTGAAGGCATGTTCGGCCGAGCGGATCGCCCCGGTCGCGCGATCGGCATCGAGCTCGTCGAACCGCGCCGACTGGCTGAACGCGACCTGCGTCGGCACATTGCCCGGCGCCGCGCGATAGAGCGTCAGCACCTTCTCGTCGTCGGTGCGGGTGATGTCCCAATGATGCAGCGCCTGCGCCAGCGACGGCGAATGGACCGTCGGCAGGCTGGTATCGAGCAGCCCGGCGCGATCGAGCTCGCCCATGATCGCCATGATCCCGCCGGCGCGATGCACGTCCTCCAGATGGACGTCGGCGACCGCCGGCGCGACCTTGCACAGGCACGGCACGCGGCGCGACAGCCGGTCGATATCGGCCATCGTGAAATCCACCTCGCCCTCCTGCGCCGCCGCGAGCAGATGGAGCACGGTGTTGGTCGAGCCGCCCATCGCGATATCGAGGCTCATCGCATTCTCGAACGCGGCGCGCGTCGCGATGCCGCGCGGCAGCGCGCGCGCATCTTCCTCCTCATACCAGCGCCGCGCGAGGTCGACGATCAGCCGCCCCGCCTGGCGAAACAATTGCTCGCGATCGGCATGGGTCGCGACGATCGAGCCGTTGCCCGGCAGCGCAAGCCCGAGCGCTTCGGTGAGGCAATTCATCGAATTGGCGGTGAACATCCCCGAGCACGACCCGCAGGTCGGGCAGGCCGAGCGTTCGATCGTCGCGACTTCCTCGTCGGTGTAGCGATCGTCGGCGGCGACGACCATCGCGTCGATCAGATCGAACGACTGCTGCTTGCCCTTCACCTCGGCCTTGCCGGCCTCCATCGGCCCGCCCGAGACGAAGATCGCCGGGATGTTGAGCCGCATCGCCGCCATCAGCATGCCGGGGGTGATCTTGTCGCAATTGGAGATGCACACCAGCGCGTCGGCGCAATGCGCATTGGCCATATATTCCACCGCATCGGCGATCAGCTCGCGCGAGGGCAAGGAATAGAGCATCCCGCCATGCCCCATCGCGATCCCGTCATCGACCGCGATCGTGTTGAACTCCTTGGCGACACCGCCGGCGGATTCGATCTCGCGCGCGACGAGCTGGCCGAGATCCTTCAAATGGACATGCCCCGGCACGAATTGCGTGAAGCTGTTGGCGATCGCGATGATCGGCTTGCCGAAATCGCCGTCCTTCATCCCCGTCGCGCGCCACAGGCTGCGGGCGCCGGCCATGTTGCGGCCGTGCGTGCTGGTACGGGAACGGTAATGCGGCATGTAACGATCTTTCCGGCTTGGTGGAATCCGCGCAACTTTATCGCGCGCGTATCCGTGAGTAAAATATATTATTGAACGCCCATTAGGTCATTGTAGATATAAGAAATGGATGTGCGCCAGCTCCGCCATTTCGTCGCCCTCGCCGAGACGCTGCATTTCGGGAAAGCGGCGGCGCGGCTGGGGATGACGCAGCCGCCGCTCAGCCAATCGATCCGCGCGCTGGAGCAGGATCTCGGCGCGCCGCTGTTCGCGCGCACCCGGCGCAGCGTCGCGCTGACCGCGTTCGGCGAGCAATGGCTGCCGCATGTCCGCGCCGCGCTCGCGGGGGTGAATGCGCTGGGCGATATCGCGCGCGGCATCCTGAGCGGGGACGCCGGGCGGCTCGAATTGTCGTTCGTCAGCACCGCCGATTACAGCATCCTGCCCGCGCTGGTGCAGCGGTTCAGGCGCGCCTATCCCGAGGTCGATCTCGTGCTGACCGAGGCGACCAGCGACGTGCAGGTCGCCGCTTTGCTGGAGGGCAAGGGGCAGATCGGCATCGTCATCCCCGATCGCGCCGCGCCGCTGCCCGATCCGCTCGCCTATCGCCAATTGGTGTCCGAGCCGTTGGTCGCGGCGGTGCCCGAAAGCTGGCTCGCGCAGGGGCGGATCGTAGCGGCGGGCGAGCATCTGCCCGCCGCGGCGGTGATCGCCTCGCCGCTGATCGTCTTTCCCCGGCGGGTGGCGCCCTCGTTCCACGATCTCGTGACCGGCTATTATACCGCGCACGGCAGCAACCCGCGCGTCGCGCAATATGCGATCCAGATGCAGACGATCATCAGCCTCGTCTCGGCCGGGATGGGGATCGCGCTGGTCCCCGCCTCGCTGCGCCATCTCGCGCGATCGGGGGTGCGCTACCTGCCGCTCGAAGACGAGGCGCCGCTGCTCGAAACCGGGATCGTCTGGCGCCGCGACGATACGGCGCCGACGCTCGGCAATTTCCTGCGGATGATCGAGACGGCGGATTTTATGTGATTGTGCTCCCCTCCCCGTCTTACTCCCCTCCCTCGTGAAGGGAGGGGCTGGGGGTGGGTGGGTATGAGAGGCACCGATCCGCTTCCTCGCAGGTCAACCCAACCCCGACCCCTTGTATGTTGAAGGTTGCCCGATCTGATTGGAGGATGGGGTGATCCCCGGGGGTGGCCCCCCCCGGCGATCGGGCGGGTGGGGCCGTCGAC